>JAZNIO010000030.1:0-106521 GCA_045577535.1 Candidatus Onthomorpha sp.
GCTGTGAGCCATGAGCAGGGAGCTGTGAGCCGAAAGTTGCTTAAATTATTTTCAAAGCCCACAACTCATTGCTCAAAGCTCGTTGCTCAAAGCCCAAAGCCGAAATGAAAAGATTCGTGTAAATTCGCGTGATACGTGGAACTTACTTTGCGACTTTGCGACTTTGCGAGAGAAAAAATACTCGTGATTCGCGTGATACGTGGAAAAGGAAAGAGAAAATTTTGTCGGTATATGATTTTTTCCTAACTTTGCAAGCTAAACACAAAACGAAGTGGAAGAAAAACTATACGACGTATTCATAAGCTATTCCAGCAAAGACCAAAAATTGGTCGAAGCTATGTGTCATTATCTCGAAGAGAGAAATTTGCGATGCTTTGTTGCATATCGCGATGTTCCTAAGGGAAAAGATTGGGCACCCTATATAGAAAAAGGAATCGAAGACTCAAAAGTTTTGGTGTACGTTCACACAGAATCAAGCAACATGTCCGAAGAGACAACACGCGAGATAAATCTTGCATTCGAAGAAGGATGTGTAGTAATTCCTTTCAGAGTAAATTCAATCAAGTATGGAGAAGGTAAAAGATACCGTTTGAATAATTTGAATTGGCTTGACGCATTTCCGGGAAACCCCGAAAATTATTTCGGAGACCTTTTCGATATTTTGAAAGTTAATTTCCCTGAGCGAATACAGCAAAAAGAAGATGAGCAAGCACGTTTGGACGCCGAGAAAGCAGAAGCAGAACGCATAGCACGAGAGAAAGCCGAAGCCGAAGAAAGACGCAGAGAAGCCGAACGAAGAGAAAGGGAACGCAGACAAATAGAAGAAGAAGCAAGACGCCGAGAGGCAGAAGCGGAAATACGAAAAGCAGAACGCAAAGCTTGGTGGAAGAAAAATTCAGGCTGGATTTATGGTATTTTTGTGGCTTTTGTTATTGTTGCAATCATCTTTAATACTATCAAAACGGGTTCTAATACTACTGAAACGGCGACAAAAGAAGATACAAGCAAGTCTGCCTGCCTCAAAACCTTGAAAGGACATTCCGATTACGTCTATTCCGTTGCCGCAAGTCCCGACGGAAAATATTTGGCAAGCGGTTCATGGGACAAAACCCTTATTATATGGGATGCAAACAGCGGTGAAAGTCTCAAAACCTTGAAAGGACATTCATGGCACGTCTATTCCGTTAGTTGGAGTCCCGACGGAAACTATTTGGCAAGCGGTTCAGGGGACAAAACCGTTATTATATGGGATGCAAACAGCGGTGAAAGACTCAAAACCTTGAAAGGACATTCCTCTTACGTAAATTCCGTTAGTTGGAGTCCCGACGGAAAGTATTTGGCAAGCGGTTCATCAGACAAAACCCTTATTATATGGGATGCAAAGAGCGGTGAAAAACTCAAAACCTTGAAAGGACATTCCAATAGCGTCGGTTCCGTTAGTTGGAGTCCCGACGGAAATTATTTGGCAAGCGGTTCTGATGACAAAAACGTTATTATATGGGATGCAACCGGCGGTGAAAAACTCAAAACCTTGAGAGGGCATTCCCTTAACATCTATTCCGTTTGTTGGAGTCCCGACGGAAAATATTTGGCAAGCGGTTCAGCAGACTATACCCTTATTATATGGGATGCAAACAGCGGTCAAAAACTCAAATCCTTGAAAGGACATTCCCATTGGGTCGAATCCGTTTGTTGGAGTCCCGACGGAAAGTATTTGGCAAGCGGTTCAACAGACAATTCCCTTATTATATGGGATGCAAAGAGCGGTGAAAAACTCAAAACCTTGAAAGGACATTCCGATGGCGTCTATTCCGTTAGTTGGAGTCCCGATAGCACAAAAATAGTCAGCGGTTCAGGAGACTTTACCGTTAAAATCTGGGGCGTGGAGTAAGGATTTGTAATTTGAAAACAAGGCTTAATTTTTTTTATTTTCATTTTTGATTTTTTGGCGTCCGTTTTCTTTGTTTTTCGGACGCTTTTTCGTTCTTTTGCTTCCTGATTTCGTTCTTTTGTTTCTTGGTTTCGGAGATTTTGTTTAATTTTGCAGTATGACGAATTTGAGAGACAAATTATGCTATCCTGTGTTTGAGCTTATCGGTCGCACGGCTGACGAGGCGGGATTGGAGACTTACGTTGTCGGAGGCTTTGTTCGCGACAGCATAATGGGACGTGAGTGTAAGGATATCGACATTGTAACGATCGGAAGCGGCATCGAACTTGCGAAAAAGGTGAGTGAGCGTATCGGAAAGCACTCCAAAGTTTCGGTTTTCAAGAACTTCGGAACGGCAATGGTGCATTTCAATGAGGGAGACGAGGATTGGCAGGTGGAATTCGTGGGTGCAAGAAAGGAAAGCTACTCTCACGATTCGCGAAAGCCGATTGTGGAAGACGGAACTCTTGAAGATGATCAGCTCAGACGCGACTTTACGATAAATGCAATGGCGATTTGTCTGAACGAAAGCAGATATGGGGAGCTTATAGACCCGTTTGACGGCATCGGAGACATAAAAAGAAACATTATAAAGACGCCTTGCGATCCTGATATAACGTTTTCGGACGATCCTTTGAGGATGCTGCGTGCCATTCGCTTTGCGGCGCGTTTGGATTTCTCGATTCATCCCGATACTTTCGAGGCTGTGAAACGCAATGCCCACAGAATAGAAATCGTATCCATGGAACGAAACATCGAAGAGCTCAACAAAATGATTCTGTCCGCTCATCCGTCGATGGGATTCAGGCTTTTGGACAAATCGGGCTTGCTTTCGCTTATTTTTCCCGAGCTTTCGAACCTCAAAGGTGCTGAAGATATGAATGGGAAAACGCATAAGGATAATTTCAAACATACTTTGGAGGTTTTGGATAACGTGTCTAAGGTTTCGGATGACTTGTTTCTGCGTTGGGCTGCGATACTTCACGACATCGGAAAGCCGTTTTGCAAGCGTTTCGACAAGAAGATAGGTTTTTCATTCCACGGACACGAACTCAAAGGTGCCAAGATGGTAAAGCCGATCTTCCGTCGGTTGAAGTTACCCTTGAACGAGAAAATGAAATACGTCGAGAAATTGGTCTCGCTTCACCTTCGCCCGATCGTATTGGCTGAGGACGTGGTTACGGATTCTGCTGTGAGACGTTTGTTGTTTGATGCGGGAGACGACATCGATGATTTGATGTTGCTGTGTCAGGCTGACATCACTTCGAAAAACCTTCATAAGGTTCGCAAATACATGCAAAATTTCGAGATCGTCAAGCAAAAGATGATTGTCCTTGAGGAAAAAGACCGCATAAGGAACTTTCAGCCGCCTGTAAACGGAGAAGACATCATGCAAATCTACAATCTGACTCCTTGCAGGGAGATCGGGATTCTCAAAACGATAATCAAGGACGCTGTTTTGGACGGAAAAATTCCCAATGAGAGGGATGCGGCTTTGTCTCTCTTGTATGCGGAAGCCGAAAAGTTAGGTTTGAAACGCTGATGAAAAGAAAGAGATTGATAGTCGTTGTCGGGGCTACAGCAGTCGGAAAGACTGCGGAAAGCATTCGCATTGCCAAGTTGCTGAACACTGAGATTGTGTCTGCGGATTCGAGACAATTTTATAAGGAAATGAACATCGGTGTTGCCCGTCCGAGCATTAAGGAGCTTGAAACGGTGCCTCATCATCTTATTGCCCACATTTCGGTTACGGATTCTTACAATGTGGCACGCTATGAGCAGGATGCACTGAAATGTATCGAGGGTTTGTTCGAGCGTCATGAGGATGTGGTGCTCACAGGTGGCAGCGGATTGTTCGTAAAGGCTGTATGCGAGGGCTTGGACGAGATTCCGGATGCCGACATCGAAATAAGAAGTGAATTGAACGAGCTTTTCGCAACTCAAGGCATCGAACCGCTTCAACGAGAACTGCAAGAAAAAGATCCGGAGTATTGGAAGATTGTCGATAAACAAAATCACATAAGATTGATTCGTGCTTTGGAGGTATGCAGACAAACAGGCAGGACTTTCTCTTCTTATCGCAACAACCGCAAAGCAGAAAGGGATTTCGAGATAGTTAAAATCGGTATTCGCAGAGAAAGAGAAGAACTTTTGGATAGGATATATAAGCGTGTGGATTTGATGATTGAGCAAGGTTTGATTGAGGAAGTAAAGAGTTTGATCGAATATAGGGATTTGCAGGCTTTGAATTCGGTCGGCTACAAAGAGGTTTTCGAATATTTGGACGGCAAAACGACTTTCGAAGAGGCTGTCGAGGCAATCAAAATCAACACCCGACGCTACGCAAAGCGGCAAATGACGTGGTTTTGCAAGGATAAAGAGATACAATGGTTTAATGCAGAAGACAAAAACAAATGGGAAAATTTACTAAGATAGCTTCTACTTTTTTCTTTCTTTGTTTCGCTACAACGATTCTTGATTTCAGTAAAATGATTCTTGATTTGAGCGAACTGAATCTTGATTTCGGAAAATCGCTTCTTGCTCAGAGTGAACCGAAAGCTAATTTGATATACAACAGCTCTTTCGAAGAGCATTCGGCTTGTCCGCAAAAAATCGAGCCATACGGGCAAATGACCGAAGTAGATGCGTGGTGGCAACCTACAGGCGGCTCTTCGGATTATTATCACCCCTGCGGAGGACGTCAATGTCAGGTTCCGAAAAACAAATTGGGCTATCAGTATCCGCACAGCGGCGATGCGATGGTCGGAATCTACACTTCAAAAACCGATTACAGGGAATACATTCAGACAGAGTTGAAAGAAACACTGCAAGAGGGCGAACGATACAAGTTAAGCTTTTGGGTAAGTTTGTCAGAGATGAGTTGGGGAGCCGTAGCTACGATCGGAGGTTTGTTTACTCAAGAAAGAATACAAGATAACACCAGAGAATTATTCACAAACAACGACAAGACGACTTATTCCAACGGTATAAAACAGAAAATCTCTAAGATATTTCCTCCACAAGTCGTAAACCCGTTCGATCGTCCGCTTTTGGATACTGAAAAGTGGCAATTGATAGAGGGAGAGTTCGTTGCAAAAGGTGGAGAACGCTTTCTGACTATCGGTAACTTCTATCCTGCAGAACAAAGCAATCTTTTGTATCCTTCTTATCTAAAAGAGATTCTTCCGGGTGCTTATTACTATATCGACGACGTTGAATTGTATTGCTTAACCTGCCAACCGAAACAAGAAATCGTTGAAAAGCAAATCACAATTACCAAAACCAAAGATGAGAAACGTTATGAAGTCGGTCAGGTTATTGTTTTGGAAAATATCTTCTTTGACTTTGACAAAAGCGTTTTGTTGCCTCAGAGTTTTGTGGAACTGAAAAAACTTACCGATATTTTGTCTGCTCACCCTGAAATGAAGATTGAACTTTCGGGACACACGGACAGCAAAGGTAAAGACAAGTATAATCAAAAGCTGAGTGAGAATCGTGCCAAGGCTGTTTACGATTATCTTATCGGAAAGGGAATAGACAAAAGCAGATTGAAGTATAAGGGTTACGGAGCGACACAACCGATTGCCGACAACTCGACCGACGAGGGCAGAGCAAAAAACAGACGTGTGGAATTCAAGATAACATCGATGTAAAGCTATGGAGAAACAGATACATCCTTTTGTGGATAAACGGATAGAGGATTACTGCAAAGAGCATACAAGCAAGGAAAGCGAGGCTCTAAGATATATCGACAGACAAACTCATTTGCGTTTTCTCAAACCAAATATGATAAGCGGCAATTGGCAGGGTAATCTGCTCAAAGTGCTGTCTCTGCTCGTTCAACCAAAGAATGTTTTGGAGATAGGCACGTTTACGGCATACGCAACTTTGTGTTTGGCTGACGGATTGGCAGATGGCGGTGTTGTTCACACGATTGAAAAAGATGTGATCTTGGAAGACTTCATTCTTTCGACAATCGAAAAATACGGATACGAAGACAGGATAAAGCTACACATAGGAAACGCGATGGAAATCATTGACCAAATCGAGGGAGACTTCGATTTGATTTTCATAGACGCTGATAAAGCAAACTATCCCGCCTATTTCGAAAAATGTGTCTCACGTTTGCGAAGCGGAGGTTTGATTATAGCCGACAATATCCTTTGGTACGGAAAAGTAGTCTTGCCTGTGAAAGATTCAGACAAAGAAACAAAAGCGATAAAGCTGTTTAACGAAACTGTAAGCAAAGATCCAAGATTCGATTCTCTGATTCTGCCGATACGAGACGGCATTATGGTTGCCAGAAAGAAGTAGGGAATGCAAACATATAAGGATTGTATCGCATCGACATAGGATGACAAAACATCATAGGGTTGTTTGATTCTACAAAAGTAAGAGATAATTTCAACGAACTTTCGTTTGAGAATTTGTAAGTAAAGTTCGCATTTATTCCATTGGTGTATAGTTGCGATGCTCCCAAGTGTGGATTGATTCCGTTCAAGTTTATATTATCGAAAAAGGCTGTTACGCTTATCAGCATCTTGGGATTGACCAAATAATCAAAGCCTACGTGAGCCGCAACTCTGCGATGGGTTCTCGCATAGGGTGCTTTGTCTTCGCAATTGCTCAAAAGATGAGACGAAACGTTGCCAAGGTCCGCTCCCAATCTGATTCCCGTTTTAGGAGTCAGCCATTTGGCATAATCGACCGAAACATTATCCATGTAAAACGGCTCTCCGCAAAAATCTCTTCCCATCATAAGACCTGCAGACAAACTTATGTCGCCATAATCCACGCTGTCCTTATGCTGAGAATAGAGTTCGGTTACGCCAAACAAAAATACGACTATACAAAATAACGCTTTTCTCATACCGATATAACGATTAATCAATCGGCTTTATTGTATCAAGAAAATCAAATGCCTACCAGCGTATTCCATGGTTCCAATTGTCCAAGAAATAGCTTAAACTGATGGATATAAGGTGCTGATGAGGAGACGAAGGTGCTGTTATGTCGAAGTATTCGAAAGAAGTGGAGTAGTCCATTCCCTTTTGATCGTATCGTTTTGAGAAATCCTTCGAATAATCGTAGAAAGGAGTAAGAGCGTATTGGTAAGTCAACATCAATTGAAAGCTCTTATATTCGCATCCAAGCGAGAATTGCAATCCTGCGTCCACACCCCAGGTGCCGTCTGTGGCGAATGTGTCGTCTCTGTCTTTCCAATAAACTTGTCCGTGCACGGTCGGGTCGAAGCAAATCAAATTATGAGCACCCATTTCAGGGTCCAAAGATGGTTGATTTGCGTTTAAGTGCTGTCCTCTCGGCTTTTCGTTTTCACCGTAATGGTCTTCAAAATCAGTGAATCCAAACAAACCGACTCCGAAATAAGCTCCTGCCGAAGCGAATATTCGCCAGTCGTCGCTCAATTCGTATTTGTACATTATGTCCACAGGAATCTGAATATAGTTTGCAGAAGCGTCTATATCAACATTTTGAGTACTCAATCTGTATCCTTTGGTTGTCAAAAGCAAATTTGCTTGCAAAAACCACGCATCAGACAACTGTGCCTGCATTGCAAAACCTGCGTTGAATCCATACTTGAAAGGTTTTGTGTCTGTAAAGCCTATGTAATTCAATTGCTCGTCATAGTATGCCAAACCATTGTAAACGTCCAATCCTTTGGCGGATGTCAAATCGCTCATGTTGAATCCTGCTCTGAAACCCAATCTTACGAGCGGTGCTTTGTTGCGTCGCTGTGCTTCAACCTCAAATCCGCTTGCCAAAACAAGAAACAACAATGCCAATCCGAAAAAATATTTTGTGCTTTTCATATTACGTTTTCTTTTTGTCTTCAAAGGTGCAAATATAACACATTTTCCGTTATCCGCATATTCTTTTGGTGTTTTTCTTTCTTGATTTGGTAAATTTCTTTCTTGATTTCAGAAAATTCTTTCTTGATTTCAGTCGAACGAAACAAAGATTTAATTTTTAGGGTTTACGATTATGAGTTTTTTCTTACTTTTGCGTAAAATTACAACACAGATTCAGACTATGGCAAAAAGATTTCGATTCAATCATATATTATTGTTGCTTAGCGGCATACTGTTTTTTTCTTGCCAAAACAAAAACACAAAAGAACTTAGTACGGAAAGCTATGTTTCTTTCCAAGACTACTATGGCAGAGACAAGCAAATAAAGAAACAACCTCAGAGAATAGTTTCCCTTTCTCCGGGAATCACAGAGTTGTTGTTTGACATCGGGCAAGGCAATCGACTTGTCGGAAGAACGGATTTTTGCCTATATCCTCCGGAAGCGGAAAAGATAAAATCGATGGGCGGAATCAGCGATGCAAGCATTGAGATGATTGTGGCACAACAGCCGGAGGTGGTATTCACTGCCTCAATGGTTTCGCGGCAAATGGTAGAGAGAATGGAGAATCTTGGTTTGAATGTGGTATGTCTTCCTGAAAGACGAATGGTTACCGATGTTTATGAGACGATTTCTTTGTTGGGCGAAATTTTCTGCGAAGAGAAATTATCCGACAGCCTTATCAATGACATGAAACAAAAAATCACCGACATCGAAAAGCTGATTCCACAAGACAAAAAGCCGATTGTGTATTACGTTGTGGGATTCGGAGACATGGGAGACTACACTGCGGGAGGCGATACTTTCATCAATGACATCATTTCTTTGGCAGGTGGAGAAAACATGGCGAAAGATTTGAACGGATGGTCTATCGGAAAGGAAGAAATCTTTGCCCGACAACCCGATTTCATCATTGTGCGAAAAGAAGATTTGAAAAGGTTTGTATCGACTCCTCCTTACAACAAGCTTAATGCAGTGAAAGAAAACAGGGTGATGGGAATTGAAAGTTCTCTTACCGACTGTCAAACACTTCGATCGGTGGAAGCAATCAACCAAATCAGCAATTTCATAAGGCAAAACAAATAAACAATCCGGCTTATCCTCAAAGTATGTCAATGACTATGCCGCTTCCTATTCTCAATCCAAGCAACTTTTGAACATTTCCTTTGTTTATCGCAAGCTGCAAGGCTTTTGTCGAACTGACTGTAAGCAATACGTCGTCAAATCTGTTTGCGTCGGCATAGGATTGCGATAATTTATTGATGATTCTTCGTCTGTCTATAACTATCTTGAATTTCCGTCCGTTCAAAGCTGATTTGAACATTTCATCTGTTATATTCAGAAATGCGTTTCCGTAACCGTCGATATACGTTACTTCGGTTATGATTTTTTTGTCTTGAATTATCGGATATTGTTTGGTGATTTCGTTCACGAAACCTTCTCTTCGTACTCCCAAAAAGTCGATTCGTTTTGATACGGCAATGTTTTTCGCCACCTTTACAAACAAATCCAAAGCCGCAAATGTGAAATAATTGGATTCGTTGTAAGAAGAAATTTGCACGATCTCAACCTCATCGTCCTCAAACACGGCTGACGGCAACCCATTATCGACACAAATGTAATATTGTCCCCTATGCTTAACGGCAATGAAAGTTCTGTCTTTGTCTTCTCTTTCTTTTTTTACCGTTTCATAGCTATCCACATCGATGATGTGAATAGTCCCTTCAGGATATTCAAAACACGAATTCTTGACAACAAAAGCCGCCGAAAGCAAATCAAACTTTCTTATGTTGTGTGTTATATCCACTACATTGACATTTTCAATCGCAGAATACAATCTTCCTTTCACCACACCTATGTAGTGATCGGTATATCCCCAATCAGTTGTCAATGTTACTATTTGCATATTCGCCGACTCGTTTTTTGAAATTGACTGCAAAGATAGCAATTTAATTCATAGTGAATGCAAAGACAAAGAAAAATTTCTTTGTTTCTACAAATGGAAACAAAGTTTCGGAAAAATGGTTCTTGAAAAGAAAAAATTGCCTTCAAACAGCGATTCTTACAATTCAAATCACCGAATGAAGGCACTGAGATTGGTTGTCATCAAATCCACTTCATGAGCGGGAAATCCTGACGATGCGGCATCAACTCGCAATGCGGATAGATTCTTATGGCATAATCATGAACTCCTGCTGCTGGTGCTTTTATCAGAACTCTATAACGAGCTTTTTTGTTTCTGCTTTCGATCAACTCAAACGGTATTATGTCGCTGTAAGTCGTGATTTGCTCGTTTTCTTTGTTTGCCATAATCAACTCCACTCCTACTTCCGATGCTTTCAATTCAGCGATATACAAAATTACTTCCAAAGAAAATTCGTCTCTTACGCTCATTGCTTCTCTCTCGGAGTGAGGATATTTGAACTCAATCGGCTGAACAGAATTCCAACACTTGGATACATTTTGCTTCCACAAAGCATAATCCTTGGCAAGCGAAGCATCGTTTTTATCCAAAAGCCGTTTGCGAACAATCATTTTTGAATAGAACTTGTCGTAATAGTCATCTAATTGTCTCTTCATGGTATAATGCGGAGCTATGTTCGCAATTGTGTTTTTCATCTTTTCACACCACTTGTCGCTTACGTCGTTTTGATTCCGCTGATAGTAAGTTGGAATGATTTCGGTTAGGAAAACATCATACAGCATCTGAGCATCGAAGGCATTCTGATAGTCATTCGACGGATTGATTACTTCTTTCGGCAATGCCCAACCTGCATCCGCTCGGTAGCCTTCAGCCCACCATCCGTCCAAAACAGAAAAATTCACAACGCCATTCATAACCGCTTTTTCGCCACTTGTTCCCGATGCTTCCAAAGGACGTGTCGGCAAATTCAACCAAAGATCTACTCCGCTAACTAAGCGTTTGGCAACCGACATATCATAGTTTTCGATGAATATAATGCTGCCTAAAAATTCCGGCATGCGACTTATTTCGATTATTCTTCGAATCAAATCTGCTCCTGCTTTGTCTTGAGGGTGTGCTTTGCCTGCAAAAACAAACTGAACACCCTTATCGACAATTTCTTTCAGCTTATCGAGATTAGAAAACAACAAATCTGCTCTTTTGTATGTTGCAAATCTGCGTGCAAATCCAACAGTCAGTTTCTTCGAATCAAATTTCTTTATCGTCTCAAAGTAAACCCGCGGTTCTTCCGCCCTTATGGCATATTCCTTCTGAAGTCTCATTTTTATGAATTCAACAAGCGATTCTTTTTCTTTTTTGTGCAATTCCCACAAAACCGAGTTTTCAACCGACATTATTTTGTTCCAATAATCCGAATTGGAGACATCGGAAAGGTATTCTTCTGAAAAGACTTCACGATACAGCCTTTGCCACGATTGAGACGTCCAAGTAAGATTATGAACTCCGTTTGTAACATAATCAATGTGCAATTCATCCGGGAAATAGCCCTTATAAAGCGGAGCAAACATCTTTCGGCTGACATCTCTGTGGATAAGACTGACTGCGTTTACCTGTCCGGAAAAATTCATTGCAAAAACGCTCATCGAAAACTTGGTTCCATCGTTTTCAACCATGCGTCCGAGATTCATAAATTCCTGCCATGATATTGTCAAACGCTCTGCAAAATATCCCATATATGCTCTAAGCAATCCTTCTTCAAACATGTCATGTCCGGCTGCAACAGGCGTGTGAGTGGTAAATAGAGTGCTTGCACGGACTAACTCTTTCGCTTGAGCATAACCATATTTGTGATTTTGCAAATATTGTTTCATTCTCTCCAATGACGAAAAGGCTGCGTGTCCTTCATTGTTATGATAAAGACTTACAGGCAAAGAAAGTTCTTCTATCAACTTTACGCCGCCTATTCCCAACAAAAGCTCCTGCTTTAACCTGTTTTCGGAATCTCCTCCGTAGAGTCTGCTGCTTATGTTTCGGTCTTCGGCATTGTTGCTTTCAACATCCGTGTCAAGCAAATAAAGAGGCACTCGACCGATGTCTATTTTCCATATCTTCGCCTCCAAGTTTCTTCCCGGTAGAGTCAAAGATACTTTACACCATTCCCCGTTTGAATTTCTCACTGCTTTGAGTGGAAGGTGCGAAAACTTCTGTGCATTGTACTCACACAGTTGTTCACCTTGATGACTTATGCGTTGAGTAAAATAACCGTAGCGATAAAGCAAACCGATTCCTATTATGTTTCTTCCGGAATCGCTAGCCTGCTTCAGGTAATCCCCTGCCAATATTCCCAATCCTCCTGAGAATATTTTCAAACAGTCATCTATTCCATACTCCATGCTGAAATAGGCAATCATCTCGTCGTTTGAAGACATTGGTTTTTGCATGTAAGCGTCGAAATCCTTTTCCACCTTGTCCATTTCAGCCAAAAAGACCTCATCTTTCAAAAGTCTGTCAACATCATTCAACGAAAGGCTTTCCAAAAGCGACAATGGATTTCCGTCACACAAAGCAAACTTTTCCGGATCTATGCTTTCAAACAATTCGTATGCCCCTTTGTTCCAACTCCACCAAAGATTCTGACTCAGCTTTTCAAGTCCTGACAATCTCTTTGGCAGTTGCTGACGGAATAATACTTTACGCCAATGTGCCGTATCGAAACTCTGTGTCTGCATATTGCCGCTACATTCAAACACGGCTTGTTTATGATTGAACGCATCTTGTCTTTGAGCCGCTTTGTTCAAAGCAAAATCATACGCTTTGTAATAATTATCGACCAATTTCGCCCAAACGATGGTATTACTCAAAGTTTTGCATTGACGTTTTATCGTTTTTCTTTCTTCGGATGAAAGTTCGGTGTATTCTTTTATGCATTCTGCCACCTGATTGACGCATTGAGCAAAATCAGAATCTGATCTCGGAACTATCCTAATGGTGTTTTCACCTCTCGAAACTTTATTCTGCATCCATAATCCGAAACCTGCCAAAGTTGTTGTCAAAGTTGGCACTCCGTAAGCTATGCTTTCCATCGGAGTATATCCCCAAGGCTCGTAATAAGATGGGAATACAGTCAAGTCAAACGCTTGAAGAAAATCAAAATATTCCTCATTGAAAACACCATCTGCCCCATTCAGATAGGAAGGAACAAAAAGCACTTTAACCATTGAAGCTTCCGAATTATCCAAACCGCATTCCCTCAGCTTTCTGACAACGGAATCGTTTTCGCTGTCAAAGAGTCTGTGAGTTGTATATTTGAGATATGAATCCGAATTTTGATTTCGTGAAATTGTTTCTTGATTTCGTTCAAGCGAATCTTGATTTTGAGAAATTGTTTCTTTGTTTTGTTCTTCAAGATTCAAGGCCGGAGCAATATGATGTGCAGGAACGGCAATCACAGCCACGATTTTCTTTTCACTCTTTTCAAGATTCAGTTTACCAAGTGCTTCTATGAATACATCGATTCCTTTATTGTAGAACTCATATCTTCCTGAATTCAAAACGAACAAAGCATCTTCCGAAGGCTTTCCGCCGGTCAGTGCGGCAAGTGCCGAAGATATTTTTTCTCTTACTCTCTTTCTTATGATGTTTTGTTGTTCGGCATCAGGCACAATTGAATTCTCAAAACCATTAGGAGTAATGAAGTCCGCATTTTTGCCGAAAAATCTTCTGCATTCCGAATCGGTTATTCCGCTTACAACAGTGAACACATCGGAATGCTGTGCCGATAATTTCTCTAAGGAATACTTTGCTCTCAAATTAAATTGTGAGGCTATCGAATCAGGGTTATAATTCTCCAAAGCACCATATAAAGGCATTCGATTCCCGGCTAAGGCTCTTCCTAACACTGTTGCGTGAGTCGTGAATGCAGTTGCAATTTGCGGACATCTCTTTTTCAGGTACAGAATCCCGCTTCCGGTCATCCATTCGTGAAATTGAGCCACCGCAGTGTTGCCTGCATCAAAATAAAACTCGTAATAGCTTTCAATTACCTTTGCCGCTGCATAACCAAACAAACATGGCTCGATATAATCCCAACCTCCGGTTATGCTGTCCAAAGAATACTCAGTCCATAATTCTGCAAAGATTTCATCCTTTTGGTTAAAATATTGGGTAAAATCAACCAATATCACGGTAGGTTGGTCTTCCAATGTTTTCCATCTGCCGATACGAAACTTCAAACCTTTGTTTCGTGCATATTCAACCCAATAAGGAAGCATTAAATCTTCTTGTTCGAACTCATGAAAGGCTGTTTCGTCTTTACAAACATCAGGACCTATCAATATATAATTTGAAGCGAATTTTTCGTAAAGAGATTTTGCTTTGGTGGAAACAACAGTGTGTATTCCGCCTACTTTATTGCAAACCTCCCAACTTACTTCGAATATGTAATCAGGGCTTTTCATGATTTTATTACATTTTTTGGAGACGTTCTTTTGCCTTTATAAAACCTTGACGCAAAGATTCAAAAATTTCTTCCACCGTTTTCTCTTCATTCAACATTGAAGCAACTTGTCCGATTTCCAATTCACCCTCTTCCAAATCTCCTTCGAACATTCCCTTTCTTGTTCTTCCTACTCCTATTATTGAAAGTAATTCTTCGGAACTTGCACCTTCTGCTTCCGCTTTGGCGATTTGATCAAAGAAATTCCCCTTTAGCAATCGCGTAGGCGAGAGTTTACGCATGAATAACTTGGTTTCACCTTCTTTCGATTCAAAAACTGCTTTCTTGAATGCCTCATGTGCCGAACTTTCTTTTGCAACGGCGAAAGCACTTCCTACCTGCACTCCGTCGGCTCCCATAGCCATTACGGCAGCCATTTGTTCTCCGGTTGCGATTCCTCCTGCCGCTATAAGAGGTATTTGAAGCACATCGGCAAGTTGGCGAATCAACACAAGGGTTGTTGTTTCCTCTTTACCGTTATGTCCTCCTGCTTCAAAGCCTTCTGCAACCACGGCATCACAACCTGCACTTTGAGCTTTGAGTGCAAATTTCTCGTTTGCAACTATGTGAACCACTTTACAGCCTGCCTCTTTCAGTCTTTGTGTATAAAGAGCCGGATTTCCGGCTGAAGTAAAGACTACCGGGACTTTTTGTTCTATTACGCAATCTATGTGTTTTGCACTATTGGGATTCATCAACGGAATATTAACACCAAAAACCTTATCGGTGGCTTTGCGACATGATTCGATGTGTTCGGCAAGCAATTCGGGCGACATTGAACCCGCTCCTATCAAACCCAATCCGCCACTATTGCTTACTGCTGCCGCCAATCTCCAACCGCTACACCATACCATACCTCCTGCAATCACAGGAAAGTCTATTGAAAACAATTCTGTTATTCTTGTATTCATGTTTTTCCTATTTTTATTTATTTACTTCTGATTAAAACGAAAAAAGCACTCTTAATGTTTTGTTTCAATGAAAAAAAGTAAAAATATGACGAAAAAACAGAAAAAATTTTGTTTGTATTGCTTTTATTTGTAATTTTGGACTTTCAATTTCGTAAAAACAAAAAAGGATACACTGATGAAAAGAATAATTACCATGGTTGCCTTGTTGATGTTTTTCAATTCAACAAACGCTACGACAGATTCAAGAAACGATTTTTCGAATTCAAGTTCCATAAAGACTGAAATCAAGACTCCAGATTGGAGATACGCACAATGGAATCGCCATGTGCCGGAACACCTTTTGTCAATCAACATTGCAGGCAGTTATACGATAACTCAGAACTATGTAAACACGAATCCGTTTGGTGCAGGGCTGACTCTTGCTTATCAATACAAATTGCGTCATTGGAAAACCAACCCTAATTTCACCACATCTTTCGGTGGCTACAGCGGAGTTTTGTTTTACAGAGGTGCTTCAGTGGAAAGAGTTGCCGAAGGTGCGAGACACGAAATCATAATCGACAGATTGAAATCTTATACCTATGTTCCGTTGATGCTGAACGCCAACATACATTACAATTTCAAAAAAACAAGCATCTTTTTCGGTATTGACGCCGGCGTAAACATGATGATAGGCGAAAAAGACTTTGAATTGGATGACATAATCTACATTCAGAAGAATTTTGATGAGATAAAAGTTACTCGTTTCATACCTACAGCAAAAGCAAAGCTTGGTTTCATGCAAGACATCTCACCAAGAATGAAATTAAAGTTTAATGCAGGAGTTGCATACGAAATGGGATACAAAGACGACTTTAACGGAGCATACATAAACGGCGGTTTTGACGAATCAATCGAAATGACAGATTTGAAACACAAAGATTCATTGGATCCGTTTGCAGAATTCGGTTTGGTAATCTCTTTGTAGAAATTTGCTATGCACCTTTTCTACACACCGGATCTTGATCCCGAACAAACATATTGCCTCAATAAAGAAGAATCTTCCCATTGCGTGAAGGTTCTTCGCATGAAAGAGGGAGACGAAATATTGCTCACAAACGGTGTGGGCAATATTTATAAAGCGGAAATAATACAAGCAGTCGTCGGAGCTTGTCTTTGTGTTGTCAAAACAGAGATTCCTACTTACGACAAAAGGAATTACCGCATTCATATCGCAATGGCACCGACCAAAAACAATGCTCGAACGGAATGGTTTGCAGAAAAAGCCACAGAAATGGGGATAAGCGAAATCTCTTTGTTCAAAAGCAGATACAGCGAACGCACAAACATAAAGACCGAACGCCTTGAAAAGGTTGTGATTTCAGCGGTCAAACAATCGTTCAAAGCTTTCGTTCCTGTAGTAAATGACTTGAAAGATTTCAAACAAATAGTCGATGAAGCTAAAGAAAGTAAAAAATTCATTGCAACTTGCAGCGGAGACGACAGATTGAAATTAAAAGAAGCCTATTCGCCAAATGAAGATGTCATTATTTTGATCGGTCCCGAGGGAGACTTTTCCGAACAAGAGGTTTCTTACGCTCTGTCAAAGGGATTCTTACCTCTGTCGCTCGGAGAAGCAAGACTGAGAACAGAAACAGCCGCTCTATACGCTCTGCAAGGCATTCATTTTATCAATTCTTGAAAACAATGTGCAGAAACTTAAAAAAACTGTTGCTGCTTTTTGCATTTGTCTTTCCGGTGCTTGAAAACAGCAAAACCAATGCCCAAAATTCCATTGCACTTCTCAAATACGGAGGCGGAGGAGATTGGTATGCGAATCCCACTTCCCTACCCAATCTGATCAAATTCTGCAATCAAGAACTCAAAACCAATCTTGATGCGGACAACCCTGCGATTGAAGTCGGCAGCAGCGAACTTTTCCTATATCCGATCGTACACCTGACAGGACACGGCAATGTTGTGTTTTCGCAAGATGAAGCAACAAATTTGCGAAACTACCTTTTGGCGGGAGGATTCCTGCATATAGATGACAACTATGGCTTAGACCCGTACATAAGACGAGAAATGAAAAAAGTGCTTCCCGAATGTGATTTTGTCGAACTACCTTTCAATCATCCGATTTACCATCAGAAATTTTCCTTTTCAAACGGTCTGCCAAAGATTCACGAACACGACAACAAAAATCCAAAAGGCTTCGGTTTGATATACGAAGGGCGTTTGGTATGTTTTTATTCTTACGAATGCGATCTCGGAGACGGATGGGAGGATATTGAAGTGCATAACGACACACAGGAAAAGCATCTCGAGGCTCTTCAAATGGGTGCAAACATAGTTCGCTTTGTTTTCATGCAGTAAAATATCATTCTATCCAAACTTGATTTCAGTAAATTGTTTCTTGATTTCAGTAAAATGATTCTTGATTTCGTTAAATTATTTCTTGATTTCATAAAACAAAAATCAAAAGTCTGAGTTATATAGTATAAACCGGACAATTATTTACAAACAAACATTAAAACACAACAAAAACATGGATTTGGGAAGTTTTGACATCAAAGAAATAATGACGGCATTCATGGTATTGTTTGCAGTCATAGACATAACCGGTTCAATACCGATAATATTGGATTTGAAACAGAAAAGCGGCAAAGTTCATTCGGGCAAAGCGGCTCTTGTTTCCTTTATTCTGCTTGTTCTGTTCCTTTTCATGGGTGAGGCATTGCTGAAATTCTTCAACGTAGACATTCCATCGTTTGCAATAGCCGGAGCAATAGTTCTCATAGCCCTTGCGATAGAAATGACTTTCAACATAACGATTTTCAAAAACGATTCTCCTGAAGGAAGTTCGACAATAGTGCCTCTTGTTTTCCCTCTGATAGCAGGGGCAGGCTCGCTCACGACATGCCTATCGCTTCGTGCCGAATGCTCGACATTGAACATCATAATCGCAATTGCTCTCAATATGTTAATCGTTTATTTTGTCATCAAGAAGGTTGATTTGATGGAAAAGCTGCTTGGAAAGGGCGGAATCTATATTCTGAGAAAGTTTTTCGGTATAATACTCCTGGCAATGAGCGTCAAACTGATCGTAACCAATCTTTCATCTTTGCTAAACTAAACCGACAAAAAGATTAACAAAAAGATGTTGAAACAAAAGCCGATTTTGTTTCTTCCATATCATGCAAAACGATTATTTTTGTTTTCTGTATCGGATTATTACAAAGTAAGGGTTAAAGCAAATATAAAATGGAATTCAAATTAAGCCAAAACGCAGAAAACATACTTAAAAACAGTCACGGAGAAGCTGTAAGATTGAACTCGGAACGCATAGAAACCGAACACATATTTCTTTCCATTTTACGAATCAGGCAATGCAAGGCAGGCATTTTTTTGAATCAGGTCTGCGATTGTGAGCAATTGAAAATCTTAATCGAACAATATCTGAAAGAATCCGAATCTGATTTTGACACCATTGCAGACAAGGATAACATGATACTGAGCGATGGAGCAGAAAAGGTCATAAAGATTTCGAATTTGGAGAGTTTGAAATTTCACAAGAAAGAAGTAGGAAGTGAGGATCTTCTTTCCGCTATTCTGCATTACAAAGATTCCAATATCGCAACAATGCTTAGAGAATTCGGAATCACGTATGAATCTTTCGAAAAATACAGACGCACAACATCTTCTCAAAACCAAATCATTCCTTCCGAATCAAACAAAGACGTAGATTTGTTGATAGCTTTCGAAAAGCATAATTCCGATTCGGCAAATGTTCAACCACCTTTGTTAAACACTCGTTTGGAGTTTACAAAAGAGCCTTCAGCAACACCGATGCTCGACAGCTTTGGCAAGAATCTTTCAAAACTTGCGGAGAATGGTGATTTGGATCCCGTGATTGGAAGAGATAGGGAAATAGATCATATTTGCAGAATATTGTCTCGTCGAAAGAAAAACAATCCTATTTTGATTGGAGAACCCGGTGTCGGAAAAAGCAGCATTGCAGAGGGACTGGCAATTCGCATAGCCGAGAAAAACATACCTTTTTCTTTGTTGGACAAAAAGATATACACTTTAGATTTGGCTTTAGTCGTAGCCGGCACAAAGTATCGCGGACAATTCGAAGAAAGAATAAAGAATCTGATTGCCGAACTTGAGAAGAACAAAGATATAATCGTATTCATAGACGAGATACACACGATTGCGGGAGCCGGAAATTCGGAAGGCGGATTAGATGCTTCGAATATATTCAAGCCGGCTTTGGCTCGCGGCGAGATTCAGTGCATAGGAGCAACCACGATTGAAGAATACAGAAAATTCATCGAAGCCGACGGAGCTTTGGAACGCCGTTTCCAGAAAATACTTATTGAACCTACAAGCATAGATGAAACAATCAATATTCTGAAAAACATAAAAGGAAAATACGAATCTTTCCATAACGTGATTTATTCCGACAAAGCGATTGAGGCTTGCGTAACTCTGACAGACAGATACATAACAGATAGAAATCTTCCTGACAAAGCAATAGATATAATGGACGAAGTGGGTGCCAATAAGCACATCCACAGATATAAAGTCCCCGAAGAGATTAAGAATATTCAGAAATCACTCATTGAAGCAAAGAAGGAGAAGCACCAATACGCAATAAAGCGAGAGTTTGAGCAGGCTTTGAAAATCAAAAACAAAATCGATGCCTTGCAAATCAAACTTCAAGAAGAGCAAGAAAAATTAAAAAGTTCCATATCAGACAATCCGCAAGAGATAAGCGAACAAGATGTTGCTCTTGTCATATCACAATCGACAGGAATAAGCATAGAAAAACTCGAACAAAACGAAAAGAAAAAACTTATCAATATGCAGGCTGTTCTTTCCGAACAAGTAATCGGACAGAATCTTGCAGTGGAGAAGGTATGTCAAGCCATAAAACGAGCAAGGACCGGTTTGAAGGATCCGAATCGTCCAAGCGGAAGTTTTATCTTCATAGGCTCAACAGGAGTCGGCAAAACATTACTCGCAAAAAAACTTGCACAATATTTATTCGGCTCTCAAGATAGTTTGATTCGCCTTGACATGAGCGAATACATGGAAAAGTTCAGCGTTTCCAAACTTATAGGAGCACCTCCCGGCTATGTAGGTTATGAACAAGCCGGACAATTGACCGAAAAAGTCAGAACACACCCCTACTCCATTATTTTATTTGACGAAATCGAGAAAGCGCATGCCGATGTCTTCAATTTGTTGCTTCAAATACTTGATGAAGGACATCTGACCGACTCTTCAGGACGTCGAACCGACTTTAAGAACACCATAATCATAATGACGTCAAACGTAGGTTCGAGAAGGTTGAAAGATTTTGGCGTAGGAGTCGGTTTTTCCACAGGAACAGTACAAAAAAACATGGCTTCATTGGAACAAAGTGTGATTGAGAAAGATTTGAAAAAGACCTTCTCACCGGAATTCTTGAACAGAATAGATGAAATTGTTTTCTTCAACAGCCTGAATTCGGAAAACATGATAAAAATTGTTGATTTGGAGTTGAACGAATTAAAGAAACGCTTGAGCGAATCAAAGTATGATTTGAATGTTTCTAAGAAAGCAAAAGAGCTTATCATAACACAGACCGAAGATAGTCAATATGGAGCAAGACCTATCAAGAGAGGAATACAGACAATGATAGAAACACCGCTCAGCGATTTGCTTTTGGAACAATCAAACGAAAACGGCGGAGAAATAAGCATAGATTCAGACGAAGAACACAAAAAATTAACTTTCGAAATCAAAAACAAGGATTCTGAAATATAAAATGAAAACCATCAAACACTTTTTTGAAGAATTCGGAAACTATCTTCTTCTCATGAAAGAAGCGTTTCGAAAACCACAAAACTTTCATGTGTTTTACAGAAAACTGATTTTCGAGATGAAGGTCTTGGGATTGGATTCCATACCCATTGTTTCAATAATATCGGTTTTTGTCGGAGCGGCTGTCGTCATACAATTGCTTTTGAATTTGGAGAACCCTATCTATCCGGATTGGATTTACGGATTCGCTTCGAGGAAAACAATAATGTTGGAATTTTCTCCTACAATCATATCTCTTATTTTGGCAGGAAAATGTGCCTCACGCATTGCTTCCGAATTAGGCTCGCAAAGAATCAGTGAGCAGATAGACGCTCTTGAAGTGATGGGTGTGAATACCGCATCTTACCTTATACTGCCCAAAATCATCGCTTCAATGATTTTCTTTCCGCTTTTGATTATCTTAAGCATATTCATAGCGATTCTTGGTGGAGCATTGGGAGCATTGATGATCGGTTCGCTTTCGATGCATGCCTACATTGAGGGAATGAGATTGGAATACAGCAACATCGACATGGTGTTTGCGATAGTAAAAACCTTTGTAAACGCCATCATAATCTCGACAATAGCGTCTTACAGAGGCTATACACTCAAAGGAGGTTCGGTTGAAGTGGGAATACAATCGACAAAGGCTGTGGTGCAAAGCAGTATTGTGATAATGATTTTTGATTTGGTTCTAACAAACTTGTTCATGTAGCTTATGATAAGAGTAGAAAACGTATCGAAATTTTTTAACAATAAACAGGTTCTGCAAAACATATCGACGGAATTTGAGAACGGCAAATGTAATCTTATCATTGGCAAAAGCGGTAGCGGAAAGACTGTTTTAATGAAGTGTTTGGTCGGACTCCATTTTCCGGATGAGGGATTCATTCACTTTGATGACAGAATTTTAAGGCAGCTTTCAAAAAAAGAAAAGGTGAATCTGAGGAAAGACATCGGCATGTTGTTTCAAGGAGGTGCCTTATTTGATTCGATGAATGTTGAAGAGAACATAATGTTCCCAATAAGAATGTTTCAGCGTTCTGATTACAAAACAATGAAAGCAAGAGTTGATTTTTGTTTGGAAAGAGTCAATCTTGCCGGAATCAACAAATTGATGCCTTCTGAGCTGAGTGGCGGAATGCAAAAGAGAGTTGCAATCGCCAGAGCAATAGCAACACAGCCCAAATATTTGTTCTGTGACGAGCCAAACTCAGGTCTTGACCCTCAAACCTCAATCGTGATTGACAAATTGATAATGGAAATCACTCATGAGTACAATATAACAACCATTATCAACACTCACGACATGAATTCAGTTATGGAAATCGGTGAAAAGATAAACTTCATAAATGAGGGCAAACTTTGGTGGCAGGGAAACAATCAAAATATTTTGGAAACAGAGAATAACGAACTCAATGATTTCATTTTCTGTTCCGCTTTGACGAAAAAATTACAAAAAAGATAAATCGCTCCTTATGAAACTAAAGTCGAGTAAAGTAAATAAAACAATTATCATCGTAAGACGTTCTTTGGAAGTTTTGTTAACTGCACTTATCATCGTGCTTATGTTTCCTACCAAATCGTCTTTCAAATATGAATTCACCAAAGGTCAATTTTGGAAACATGAAAACTTGATTTCCCCCATCGATTTTGCAATTAAAAAAACTTCTGCCGAAATAGAACGAGACAAAGCTGAGATAGAAAAAAACAAAAAGCTGTTTTTCATCAAGGATACCGCATTCGAACGATCTGCAATCAAAGATTTTGAACTAAAAAACGAAAACACACTTGATCCAAAAGCCATTAAATTCATTTCCGATAAAATACAGCAACTTTATTCCATAGGAATATTGCAAAATGTCAGTCAAAACACCCAAAATGACATTGTTTTGCTGGAAAACAACATTGCTCAAGAATATGAAGTTGATGCTTTCCTTACTCTGAAACAAGCAACCGAAGAAATGTCTCAAAGCATCGAAAACAGCAATCTGGCAAACAAAAGCGATTTAATCAAAATTGCAACGGATCAATTGAAAGCAAATCTTCGGTTGGATAAAGACATCACCGAACAGGTTCTTCAAAGCCAATTACAGGAAATAACAGACAACAAGGGTCTTATCTACACCGGTGAACTTGTAATCAGCAGAGGGGAACAGATAACTGAGGATAAATATCAGATTCTTTCATCTCTGAAAAGAGAATACGAAGGGCAAAACATTTCAAAAACCAAACAATATACCATTATCTTGGGACAATTTCTATTGGTCGTGATTGCACTCACGGCAATGATGCTTTTCATAAATCACAGCAACAAAGAAGCATATCTGAATAACAGAAAAATCTCACTTATTCTTTTTGTCATTCTATTCATGAGCCTTATCACTGCAGGTGTTCTGCAAATCAATCCAAAATATATTTACACCGTTCCGTTGTGTCTTACTCCTATCATAATCAGAACATTTTTTAATACAAAGACTGCTTTATACGTCTTTTTGGTCAGCATAATCATCATAGGTTTTGCCGTTCCAAACAGTTTTGAATTTGTTTTCTATCAACTGATTGCAGGAATGATGGCAATTGTAAGCATAGAACATTCCGACAAACGTTCGAATTTTTTGCTCACAAGTTTGTTTATCTTTGTCAGCTACGCACTTATATACATTGCAACTTCACTTCTGCAAAACATGGAATTGAATCACCTCGAATGGAAACGCTTTTTAATGTTTGCTCTCAATGCAATATTGATTCTATTTGCTGTTCCGTTTGTGAATTTATTGGAAAAAATGTTTCGTTTGTTAAGTGATTTTTCGCTGATCGGCTATACCAACACAAACACCAAAATACTCAGAGAATTGTCTTCAAAAGCACCGGGGACGTTTCAACACTGCGTTCAAGTGGCTAACATAGCAGAAGATTTGATTCACGAAATCGGAGGAAACGCAATGCTTGCCCGTGCAGGAGCTTTGCATCATGACATTGGCAAAATAATGACTCCGATGTTCTTTGTCGAGAATCAAAACACCGGATTCAATCCTCACAGCGAGATAACTTATGAAGAATCTGCACAAGTAATAATTTCACACGTTACAAACGGCGTTAAATTGGCAAAAAAATATGGATTACCCGAACAAATCGTGGATTTCATACGCACTCATCATGGAACGAGCAAAACAAAATTTTTCTACAACAAACAACTTGCAGAATTTCCCGATCTGCCTATTGATGAACAAGCATTCACTTACAGAGGGCCGAGACCTTTCAGCAGAGAGACTGCAGTGATTATGATGGTCGACAGCGTGGAAGCAGCATCGCGAAGTCTGAAGAACCATTCCGAAGAAAGCATTTCAAAACTGGTTGACGGAATCATAGACTCACAAATAGCCGATGACCAATTCTCCAATTCCGACATCACATTCCGCGACGTCAATAAGATAAAAACGATTCTTAAAAAGAAGTTACAAAGCATCTATCACGTCAGAGTGGAATATCCTGTAAATGCAAAAAAATCCGAAAACAAACAATAATCCGAATGGAAGCAATGATACTTGCCGCAGGTAAAGGCACCCGACTCAGACCTCTTACAGACAACAAACCGAAAGCCTTGATTGAGGTTGCTGGACAAACTTTGCTTGACAGAAATATTCAAAAGATGATTTCTTTCGGCATAAAGCACATAGTAATCAACACACACCATTTCGGGGAACAAATACACGACTATGTGAAACGTCAAAACTACAATGCCGATATTTATTTCTCCGATGAAAATGACGAATTGCTCGACACAGGCGGAGGATTGCTCGCAGCAGAAAAGCTTTTCACAAAAACAACTCCCATATTGCTTCACAATGTTGACATAATCAGCGACATCGATTTCAAGAAAGGCGAAAACGAATTAAAGAAACAAAATGCTCTTTCTTTGATTTGCGTAAGCGAAAGGCAGAGTAGCAGACATCTGCTTTTTGACGAAAATATGAATCTCTGCGGAAGGGACAACGAAAACAATAATACAACGACTCTGATTGAAAACCGAAGTCCGAAATACAAATATGCATTTAGCGGAATACACTTTATCAAACCGCAAATCTTTAATTACTTTACAATGAACGGCAGTTTTTCGATTATCGATCAATATCTTGAGATTGCAAAACAAAACCTCATTTTACCATTTATTCACGATGCTTTGGCATGGTTTGATGTCGGAAAAATAGAACAATTGGACAAAATAGAGAATGCATTAAGAAGCATGAAAAATAAATGAAAGAAGGAAATGTATCTTTCTTTGGCAGAAAAATATTACTTTTGTAAATCAAAACAACGAAAAAAGAATAACCGCATATGAAGAAAAAGACACAAAAATTCTTATTGGCAATAGCCTTATTGACAACTTGGAACACTTATTCCCAAATCACTCCTCACACAACGGAGAACTATCAATTGAGAGGCTATCCCAAACAAGTCAGATACATGAAATTCGAATCGGATTCGGCTCTTAAGAATCAACGAACCAGTTTTATAGAAGATTACAATTTGATTTTCAATGCCGAACGTCAATTAACCGAAAGAGTAAACTACATAGACGGGAAAAAAGATCGTTATTCGGTCTTCGAATATGACAACAACAGACAATTGTCTAAAGAAACGCTCATGGAATCCAATAATAAGATTGTTTCGATTACCGAATACAGCTACAATTATCTTGGACGCATCGCAGAGATCACAACGGTCGAATATCCTCAATCAAGAGGCGGAGCCAACACTGTTGTTCGCAAAGAAAGCTATGAGTATAACAAGAAAGGACAACAAATAAAGCAAATAATCGCATCGGACAACAACCGCGAATGTCGCACAACCGAATATTTTTATGGCCCTCAAGACAGTCTGATTTACACAATCACCACCTACTCTTACAACAAGAACGTTGACAAAGTAACATACAAAAGAGACTTCAACCACACCCTCATAGAGAAAACAAACATCAGAAACGACAAACAAACCCGCAGAGAAAC
This sequence comes from Candidatus Onthomorpha sp., assembly GCA_045577535.1. Classification (GTDB taxonomy): domain Bacteria; phylum Bacteroidota; class Bacteroidia; order Bacteroidales; family P3; genus Onthomorpha. Next base: position 25,970 of record JAZNIO010000030.1, read on the forward strand.
ATATTCATACAACGACAAGGGACTTCTCGAAACCAAAGAAGTGTACAACGGAAAGGACAAGCGACTTCTTACATACAACTACAAATACGACCAACACAACTACATGACCGAGGAAATCGCAGTGAATGAAAACGGACAGAGAACAATCGAATATTATTACAAATACGAAAAAGACAAATACTTCAATTGGACGAAAAGAACCGTTTACGACGTTTGGGACATCAAATACACCGAAATCAGAAAAATCGAATACGAAGACAAAGAACATTGGTATGAAGACGAAAAAGATGCCGACACAAAACGAGTCGTAAGAGACATCTACGAATAGGAAACATTCAAAATCAAGACAATAACAATCAAAGGCGGTGTTCATTCCAACGAATGCCGCCTTTGATTTTTTCGTAAGCGAATCCGCCCGGACTCTTTTCAAAAAACATTTTTCCAAATCAAAGAAAGAGAAAATCAAAACAAAGATTCATTCTGCCGAAATCATAAAGCATATTTGAAATTCGAAGATTGACCTCAGGCATATTTTGCTGTGAATCAGACTTATTTGCACCGATTTTCTTATTTGGATTTCACACATAACTGCGACAAAACCCTCTCTGAACGTTGCCAAACCATAGCTTTTCGTTGCCAAGCTTCTGCATCTCGTTGTAAAGCTTCTGCTTCTTGTCATCAAAACCCGGGTTTGTTTTTTCTCAAACCCGGGTTTAATTTTTCCCAAACCCGGGTCTGATTTTTCTTAAACCCGGGTTTAATTTTCACTAAACCCCGGTCTGACAACCATTACATAAAGACTTACGACGAAAAGGTATGGTTTGGCAACGAAAAGATATGGTTTTACGACGAAAAGACTCGGTGAAAAAAACGGTTTTCACAAAAAAAGGCTTGTCAAATGACAAACCTTAACAAATTAAAACGATTGATTATGATGTAATTCTATTCGTTTATCAATCTCTCGATTTCATCCAAGTCGGCACGAAAACGTCTGTCGGTCTCATAGCTGTTTTGCACCGATTTGCATGCGTGAAGCACCGTTGCATGGTCTTTGTTTCCACATTTCGAACCGATTATAGCAAGAGAATTGTTTGTGTGTTTGCGAGACAAAAACATGGAAATATGACGGGCGGCAACGACATTGCCCTTTCGAGTTTTGGAAAGCATGACACTGACCGGTATCGAAAAGTAATCGCACACAACCTTCTGAATATATTCGATCGACATTTCTCTTGCCGAAGATTTAACGAACTTATCTATCAATTCCTTCGCCAATTCTATCGTTATGTCCGACTTATTGATCGAGCTTTGGAACAACAAAGAAATCAAAACGCCTTCCAACTCCCTGACACTCGTGCTTACGTTATACGCCAAATACTCTATGACATCTTCGGGCATTGTGTTGATTCCGTCTTTCCTTAATTTACGTTTTATGATTTCCACTCTCGTTTGAGCATCGGGCATTTGCAAATCCGCACTCAAACCCCACTTCAAGCGGGATATCACTCTCTGCTCCAATCCCGAAAGCTCTGCCGGCGATTTATCGGATGTGATTATCAGTTGCTTGCCTGCAGAATGAAGACCGTTGAAAATCTGAAAGAAAACTTCTTGTGTCTTTTGTTTGTTTGCAAAAAACTGTATGTCATCTATAATCAAGACGTCTATCATCATTTGATAGAATTGAAGAAAATCGTTAGTCGTTTTATTCTTTACGCTGTCGAGATATTGCTGAAAAAATTGCTCTGCACTGATGTAAAGAACGGTTTTATCGGGATAACGTTGTTTTGTTTCCAATCCAATGGCGTGAACAAGGTGTGTTTTACCCAATCCTACGTTTCCATAAATAAACAATGGGTTGAAAGCAGTCTTTCCGGGATTTTGGGCAACGGCATAACCCGCACTTCGAGCCAATCGATTGCATGTTCCTTCAACAAAATTATCAAAAGAATAATTTTCATCCAATTGAGAATTCACTTTAACCTTTCTTAGTCCCGGAATGACGAAAGGATTGGGAAAATCTTTCACATCTGTATCCATGTTCATCGGTATGGCTGTCGGATTGTTTTGAGTTGCCAATCTGTTGTTCGATGGTAAAGTAACATCTTGTCCGACCGTAGTGCTGTCAACCGCTGTCGAATACATAAGACGACCATTCTCACCAAGCTCCTTCTTAATGGCTGCACGCAATTCGCCGATGTAGTTAGCTTCCAACCATTCGTAAAAAAACTGACTCGGAACCCTTAATGTCAAGGTATTATCTTGCAGTTTTAGTGGCTCCAATGGAAGAAACCATGTATCAAATACGTGTTTGTCTTGAAGAATATCTTTGATAAACTCCAAACAATTTTGCCACACTTCATTACAGTCCTTTTGCATAATTTTCAATCCTTGTTATTATTTTTTTAATCCGGGTCATATCCGCATGATTCAACCAAAACACCAACCTCTATTAAGATAAATATCTATCAAACACCACTTTAATCGCCAACATCAAAACATGACCCGTCCGACTTTTGACAGAGCAAAATTATACAATTTATTGTGTAAAATATTTATCGATTTTATTTTGCAAGTTTCAGAATTTATTTGTAAAGAAACGCGATTTTTTCTTTCCAATTTTAGGACAAAATTTTTAGAACCGTGCAAGAATTTTCTACTTACTTGAATTGCAGTGCAAAATCAGTCTTTAATCATGCTTTTTGCCCTCTATACGAAAAAAAATCAATTAAAAAAAATTTTTAAGCAAGTTTTTTCAACAATGATTCAAGCATTCTTTTAACAAATAACAAAGATTGATTCTCAGAAAATTACGTTTTATTTTTTTCACTTAATGAACAATTATGACTTTCCTAAAAAGCAAAATTTAACATTTGAAATTTTAGAAATCTCTTCTTCGAATTTGTTACAATTTTCTTCGTTTATCAAAACTTCAATACTGCATTCATTGTCGAAAGAATGATGTTTTTGTTGAGCGTTCATTTGTTTCAAAAAACTCATTACTGCATTCATTTTGTCATATCCGAAAGATATTTCATACAATCGCATGACTTTTTTTTCAACAATTTGAGCTGCTTCCAGACATACGGCAGTTGCTGCCTTGTATGCCTTTATCAGTCCGCTGACTCCAAGTTTCGTTCCCCCGAAATAGCGAACGACCACCACCAAAACATTGGTAAGATTATTTGAAAGCAGTTGTCCGTATATCGGTTTACCGGCTGTGGAAGATGGTTCGCCGTCATCATTCATGCGAAACTCCTCTTTATCGAATCCTAATATGTAAGCATAGCAATGATGTGTGGCATCGTAGTATTTCTTCCTCAAATCGGTCAATATCTGCTTTATCTCGTCTTGATTATTCACAGGATATGCAAACGCAAGAAACTTACTGCCTTTTTCTTTGTAGATTCCCTCGGTATATTTCTCTATGGTAAGATAACTATCTGCCATAAGGTGTAATCATTACATTAAGATGGGAATGATTTTTTCAAGTCCTTCTGCCAAAGAATCAATTTCCGACTTTGTGGTATAAAGAGCAAACGAAGCTCTTGCCGTTCCCGGTATTCCGAAATGCTTCATCACCGGCTGTGCACAATGATGCCCTGTTCTGATTGCTACTCCCAACTGATCCAAAAGCGTTCCTACGTCAAAAGGATGAACATTCCCTACATTGAATGAAAGACTGCCTGCTTTGTGTGCGTTTTTCGCATATATGTTCACGCCGTTTATCGCACTCAGACGCTCTTGTGCGTACGTCATTATCTCGTTTTCGTGAGCAAAAACTTCATCCAAACCGATTCTTTCAAGGAACTGCAAAGCCGCTCCCAAGCCTACGACATCCGCAACCGAAGGTGTACCTGCCTCAAATCTGTATGGAGCGACATTAAATGTTGTTTTATCGAAACTCACTTCTTTAATCATTTCTCCACCTCCTTGATACGGAGGAAGTGTTTCCAAAATCTCTTCTTTGCCATAAACAACCCCTATTCCCATCGGAGCATACAATTTGTGGGCTGAAAAACAAAAGAAATCGCAATCAAGTTCCTGAACATCGACTTTTGAATGCACTATGCCTTGTGCCCCATCGACAATGATTCTTATCTTATTTCCGAGTCTTTTTCTTGCTTTCGAAATTATTGTTTTCAAATCATGAACGACCCCGAGCGAATTCGATACCTGTGCAACCGAGATTACTTTTGTTTTTTCACAAATCAATTCATCCAAAACATCGAGTCGCAACTCTCCTTGCTCATTCATCGGAATCACTTTTATGTTCAATCCGCGTTTTTCCGCAACCAATTGCCATGGAACGATGTTTGAGTGATGTTCGCTTTCGGAAAGAATGATTTCATCTCCGATTTGCATTGATTGAGTCAGTGTTTCGGCAATGAGATTCAAACCTTCGGTCGTTCCTCTCGTGTATATGATTTCACTCGTCTTGTTTGCATTCAAATACTTCCTTACTTGCTCTCTCACCTTTTCAAACATCTCGGTGGCGATTTGGCTTAAGGAATGAACACCTCTGTGAACGTTGGCATTGTAATGCTGATAGTAATCACTCATTGCTTCAATCACACATTTAGGTTTCTGAGTTGTCGCCGCATTATCCAGATACACCAAAGGTTTTCCATTGATTTGTTCATTCAAAATAGGAAATTCCTTTCTTATTGCCTCGATATTCATCTTTATATCTTTGTTTGACATTCAACCATTTACAAATGCAAATATTGCTTTTGCTGTTTACGATTGCTGTTTCTTGATTTCGAAAAATTCTTTCTTGATTTCATTTTTGCGAATCTTTGTTTCGGCAAAACGATTCAAAGATTCATTTTCTCGTTTTTTTAATGCCGAGGACAAGATTCCGAAAACAAGAATTTACATTATCATTTCCATTCTCTGTTTCAAGCCTTCCATGAGCGTGTTCACGGCTTTTTCCAACTGTTTCTTTATCATCATTGCCGCAATCTGAGGAACATCCAATTCGATTGTTGCCTTGACGTTACATTTGTAAGGTTCCGTCTTTTCGAAATCAAGACTCAAAATAAAATTAAAAGGAAGCGATGATTGTATTTCCGTATCGTTCGTTATTACTATTTTGTCGTAAGGTATCCGATTAAGCATTCTCAATCCGCAATCCCCCATTCCGTTCACCGTAAAACTGCATTTATCCTCTGTTGCTTTGAAATTTTGGATTTTATCATTGGCTACGAGTGATAGATTAGAGAAATTCTTCATGTAATCGAAGACGAACTCAACATTTCTCTTTATTTCCGTATTTTTACTCTCTACTTTGACCATATCATTCAATTAAAAAAGGCGTTACATTTGCATTATAACGCCCGTATTCGTTTTTTAGATTAAACAATTCGATTATTTCATTCTTTCTTCCGACCATTGCTCAGGATTTTCCCTCCATTTGGTCAAAGAAGACAAGTCTTGCTGTGCGATAAACTTCTCTTCAGCCGCCACATCTATCAATGTATGATAGTCGGTTATCGTATTAAGCGACACTTGTTTGTCTTCGAAAGCCTGTCTTGCCGCTTCCAAATTATAGGTAAAGATTGCAGCCATACCTTTCACGGTGCAACCGAAATCTCTCAAAGCATCAACTGCCAGCAAACTGCTTTTACCTGTGGAAACCAAGTCTTCGATTACCACAACTGTTTGTCCGCTTTTAAGATCTCCTTCAATCTTATTACCCAAACCATGTTTCTTTTCTTCAGGTCTCACATACACAAAAGGCTTTCCAAGAGCTTGTGCAACCAATACTCCTTGCGGAATACCGCCTGTTGCAACACCTGCAATCACATCAACATTTTCATACAATTCTTCGACGATCGAAACGAATTGTTCGCAGATGAATGTTCTTATCTCATGGTAAGACAAAGTTACTCTATTGTCGCAGTAAATCGGCGACTTTCTTCCGGAAGCCCAAGTGAAAGGACTTTCATTATTCAATTTTATTGCTTTAATTTGCAACAAAAATCGAGCTGCTTGTTTAGCTGTTTCTTTATTCAAAATCATGATGCAAAGATACAACATTTTCAATAAATACAATAGGATTTGCATATTAAATGACGAATCCTTGGATTTTTCGGAGTCAAACTGCAAATTGATAAAATGCTCTCCGGAAACCATAAATTCAATCAATTTTTCAGATTTTTTCAACGAAAATTGCCGTCAAAATATCATAATTATTGTTAAAAATTTAGGCGTAAAAGAAGTTTTTCTCAAAGCAATAGAGAAGTTGAAATTTGTTCAAGCCGCAGGAGGTTTGGTTCAAAACGAACAGAATGAGTTTTTGTTTATTTACAGAGCAAAACACTGGGATTTACCTAAAGGACACAGAGAGTCTGGAGAAGAATTGGATTTCACGGCTGTAAGAGAAGTTGAAGAGGAAACAGGTATTAAAAACATCAAACTCGGAGAATACCTCGGCACAACTTATCATACATATATTCTCAATGGGAAACGGGAAATCAAAGAAACACATTGGTATTCCATGTCTTCAAAAGACACAGAGAAACCCATACCTCAGACAGAAGAAGGCATAGAACGAGTGGAGTGGCTATCGAAAGAGAAAATCGAATCTCTATCCAAGAAACTTTATCCTTCGATTAAAGATTTACTTACAAAAATCGGATTTGTCTTCAATCAAACATTGTAAAGTCATACGACTCTTTTGTTCAATCAGAATATTGTAACAAGACTTGTCGATCGCATTTTCTATCGAATCATTTTGATAATGACGTATCGTAACAAGTTTCAGAGAGTTGTTATATTTGACGACATAACTTTCTTGCAAAGTTTCTATTATGTCAGACAAAACATTGTCATTTCTATCAAAACAAACAGAGAAGCTCAATGCTGAATTCTGCAACATATTCACTCGTACTCCGAATTTGGAAAGCACACCGAATATAGTGGATATATTGTCTTCGGCAATGAAAGAAAAGTCTTTGGGAAATATTGACAAAAGTGTCTGATCGTCCTTAAAGATGTAGTTTGGCACAACAGGCAAAAGTTCCGAACAATTTTCTATTATGGTACCCGCTTTCTTTGGTGCATTGAAACTTTTCACAAACAAAGGAATATTCTTATTTTCCAATGGTTTTATCGTTTTGGGATGAATGACAGAGGCTCCGTAATAGGATAATTCTATTGCTTCTTTATACGGCACTCTTTCAAGCAGACAAGTATTTTTCATCCGCTTCGGATCAGCGTTCATCAAGCCTGCAACATCTTTCCATATTGTCATACTTTTCGCATTCAAGCAATAAGCAAACACAGCCGCAGAAAAGTCAGAGCCTTCTCTGCCGAGAGTTGTTGTGTAACCCTGTTTGGTGGAACCGATAAAGCCTTGCGTCAAAACTGTATCAAAGTTTGAAAAAAGCGGAATCAGGTTTTGCTCAACCGAATCTTGAGTTTGTTTCCATAAAACTTCGGATTTACGAAAGGCATTATCCGTTTTGATTAAATCCTGTGCAAAAACGTGTTTATGGAAATATTGAATAGACGTCATGTATGCAGAAATAATAGTTGTTGAAATCTTTTCTCCGTATGATACAATGCTGTCATAAAGGAAGTCATAGTCGTTCGGATTTATCGTAATCAACTTTGCACGACTCTCTTCAATTATAAGCCCTACCAAACTCTCACAAGCATTCCTGTCAATCTCATTTTCAAACAAACCTTTTATTATTTCAAAATGGTATGACAAAAGAGAGTCATATTCCTTCTCATTTACACGTTTTTCTTTGTGCCACATATTCACAATTCTTTCAAGAGAATTTGTGGTTTTTCCCATAGCCGATACGACAACCATTCGTTTCTTCGATTCGGTTCTCAATATCGACAAAACGTTCTTTACAGCCGCTGCCGAATTTACGGAAGCACCTCCGAATTTTTCAACAAATATTTCCACCTTGCAACATTTTTGAAACGCAAAACTACAAAAAAAATATCTATCTTCAAGTTTTGTTTTGTGATAAGTAGCTTTTTTTGTACCTTTGCCGATATTTATTGACATGGAGTATGAAAAGAAAAAACAAGTCTTTTAGTCTGTGGAGTGCAAACTTTTCAACAGTTTTAAGCATCTCACTCGTAATGTTTCTTTTAGGCTTTATAATGTTGTTCGTTTACCATACCTACACAACGAGTCAGCAAATCAAAGAGCAGGTTTCTTTCATCGTATATCTGAATCTTGATGTGGATGAACAGCAAGCCAAGGAATTGGAAGCCGAAATCAGAAAAAATCCCAAGGTAAAAACGACAACGTACATTTCTTCCACACAAGCGGCACAGCTGATGAGCAAAGTGATGGGTGAAGACCATCTTGACGTTTTGGATTCGGTGAATCCGTATCAGTCTTCCATTGAAGTAAACCTCAAAGCTCAAGCTTTGAACATTTCTGAGATTAAACAATTCATCGTAGCCGTTGAAGCAAAAGACATAGTCGATGTTGTAGATTACCGGCACGACCTCATAACCGACATAAACGATGTTGTATATAATGTAAGTGCCTTTATATTCATACTATTTCTTTGTTTGCTTTTCATAGCAATAACTCTCATAAATCACACTATAAGACTCACGATAAGCAGCAAGCGTTTGCAAATTCGCTCTATGGAATTGGTCGGAGCCAAACCCGGATTCATCAGAAGACCTTTTGTTTCCCATGGCGTGTTATTAGGACTTTTAGGTGCTGTATTCGCAGATTGTTTGTTGGCAGGCTTGTTGTATTGGATTTATTCTTCAATCAAAGGTTTGATTTTGCAAGAACACATCATAGTATATGCAGCAATAGGAAGCACCATCATAATATTAGGAGTTCTTCTCTCATTTACATTCACATTCAGAGCAGTTAGAAAAAGCATGAATTTGAATAGCAGTCGTTTGTACAAGTAAAAAACAAAATAAATCATGAAATCAAAAAAAGAGATTAAAACACAAGATAACAAAACCAAAGAAACTGAAAAAGGAGATTTTGTATTCGGAAAAACGAATTACATAATCATGGGAATAGGATTGGCATTCCTTGCAATCGGGTACATACTTCTGAGCGGTGGAGGCAGCGATAATCCGGATCAATTCAACGAAGCATTGTTCAATAGCAGAAGAATGCTGTGGGCTCCTTTGTTTATAGTCGGAGGATTGGCAATCGAAGTTTTTGCAATAATGAAAAAACAGAAATAAAACATGAATACACTTGAAGCAATCATCATTTCAATAGTCGAAGGTCTTACAGAATTTCTTCCTGTCTCATCAACAGGACACATGATTTTGACTCAGGGAATTTTAGGCGTAAAAAGCGATGAATTTGTCAAACTTTTCACCGTATGCATTCAATTCGGAGCGATACTTTCCGTGCTTGTAATGTATTGGAAACGCTTTTTTCAAACATGGGGCTTTTATTGGAAGTTATTAGTTGCCTTTTTACCTGCGGCGGTTATAGGTTTCTTGGCAGGAGATTTGATTGACAGCTTTTTGGAAAACGTTTGGGTGGTATCGATTATGCTTGTAATCGGTGGAGTCTTTATGTTGTTTGCAGACAAATGGTTTAACAAACCGCAAGAAGACCAAACCATAACCTATAAGAAAAGTTTTATGATAGGTTTGGCTCAATGTATTGCGATGATTCCTGGAGTCAGCCGCTCAATGGCAACAATCGTCGGAGGTATGACGCAGAAATTGTCTCGCAAAACAGCAGCAGAGTTCTCGTTTTTCCTTGCAGTACCGACCATGGCCGCAGCTTCCGGATACAAATTGTTGCAAGCATTCACCTCAGACACAGGAATGCAATTATTAAGCGAGAATTGGCTTACTCTTTTGATAGGAAACGTAGTTGCTTTCATTGTTGCGATTCTGGCAATCAAGTTTTTTATCGATTTCCTTACAAAATACGGTTTCAAGGCTTTTGGTTATTATCGAATAATTGTTGGTTTGGTTATCATCATATTGATGTTTTGCGGAATCCCTTTGGAAGTTTAACGAATGGAAATCAACCTTGAGCAAGGAGGCTATCTCCTTTTGAATAAACCATACACTTGGACATCTTTTCAAGCCACGAAAAAAGTTCAGTATATACTGAAAAGGCATTTCAATGTCAAAAAAATAAAAATAGGACATGCAGGTACGCTCGATCCTTTGGCTACAGGCTTGCTTGTCCTATGCGTAGGCAAATTCACAAAACGCATAGAGGAATTTCAGGCTCAAGAAAAGGAATACACCGGAACGATACATCTCGGAGCCACAACCCCGAGTCATGATTTGGAAACAGAAATCGACAACACTTATCCCACGGAACACATAGACGAATCGCTGATATATGAAACTGCAAAAGCCTTCATAGGAGAACAAAGTCAGATTCCGCCTATATTTTCCGCACTGAAAATAAACGGAGTCAGAGCTTACACAAAGGCACGCGAAGGAAAAGAAGTCGAAATCAAAGAAAGAACGATACACATTTACGACTTTGAAATAACAGGTATAAGATTTCCCGAAGTGGATTTCAGAATACGCTGTTCAAAAGGCACTTATATCCGTTCGATTGCAAGAGATTTCGGAGCAAAACTAAACAGCGGAGCCTATCTTTCGGCACTTTGTCGCACAAAAATCGGTGAATTCAAACTTTCGGAAGCCTTTTCGATTGAGCAAGTCGAAGAACAATTCCCTCCAAAAAGCACAACCGAAGCACGTCAATAAGGTTCAAACTCTCATATCGAACAAACGATTAAATACATCAAATAATCATTCCGATAAAACAAAGAAACGGGAAATTGTTTCTTGATTTCATTCGAGCGAAACTTGATTTCAAGAAAATGAAACAAAGAGTTATTTATCTAAAACAAAGATTTGTTCAAATAAAATCAAGATATGATTTTCCGAAAGGCAGGGTCATTTTCTTGAAGCTTCTTTTTGGTTACTCGAATCACAGCACAAACATTGCTAAAAAAACAAATGCGAGATTTCTTTTCGGAAACCTCGCATTCATATTCAAATTTCAAAAAATCTATTGTTCTCTTGCACCAACTCTATCCATAGCACAACGGAATCCTATCCAACTTGTACTTGCGTTTTGGTCCAAATATCTTCTTTGTCCGGGACTTAGGTAGAACGCTCTGTCTTTCCAAGAGCCACCTTTCACCACTCTGGCTTTGTCATCCACCATTGAAGTCTTGCCATAGTCGTACATACCGCTTGTTTCAGACTTTTTAGCTTCGCCTTCGTAACCTTCTTCACCTTCATCTTCGAATACCTCTTCCTCTGCTCCCTCTTCGCCACCTTCGGTTATCCAAGCATCGGTCAATTGTGAAGCCAAGTCTCCGTCTAAGTAGTTTATATTATCAGATTGTCTGTAATTCAATCTGTTTATACATTCTTCTGTTGTAACGGCTCTGTAAGATATTCTACCCAAAGAGTCTTTCTCTGCAATCATTCCATCACTATCCGTAACCTTTGTCATATACACGTTACCTCTATATGGATTCAAATCTTCTGCATCTAATCCCGTGTTTGGTCTGTAAACATCCATAACCCACTCTGAAACATTGCCGGCCATGTTATAAAGACCATAATCATTAGGAAAATAAAACATTACAGGAGCTGTGTATTCCCAATGGTCGTTCAAAGCACTTGCAACACCCATTGCATCACCTCGACTTCTCTTAAAGTTAGCAAGCATTTCTCCATAGTACTTTTTATCTGCCGTTCTTGTGATATGACCGTTCCAAGGATAGATTCTACGTTCAACGATTCTTTCATCCACAGTATTTCCTACCAACGCCAATGCAGCATATTCCCATTCTGCTTCGGTCGGAAGTCTGAATCGTGGCAACAAAATACCGTCTTCTTGTTGTACTTTACGAGTTCCGGATGAGTTAGGATTCAAATCCTCCAAGTCTTCCTTAACATAACCCTCGTATTGTCCTGCATAGTAAGCATCGGTTGTGAACACGTTGTCCCCTTGTTGGTCAGGATCTATCATTTCCAATATTCCGGCTTCAACCAATATCATTTCATTTACACGATCTGTTCTCCAAGTACAATAATCTGAAGCTTGAACCCAGCTAACTCCCACAACAGGATAATCAGCCCAAGATGGATGACGGAAATAATAGTCAACCATTGGTTCATTATAGCTTAATTTAGATCTCCAAACCAAAGTATCAGGAAGTGCTCTTTGGTAAACCTCAGGATAATCATTGCCATACACTCTGTTCAACCAATAAAGGTATTCTCTGTATGCATGATTTGTTACCTCGCATTCATCCATATAGAACGATGAAACAGTAACCTTTTTAGGTTGATTGTGCCATTCGTATCTCACATTGTCTGTCATGGATCCCATAACAAAGGCTCCACCTTCAATAAACACCATTCCGGGAGGAGTTGCTTGTTCTTTTACTTTTGCAGATTCAAATCCACCCCAAGCAGGATCATCTAAGTTCCAACCGGTCGTTGAAGACGTTTCTTTACTCTTGCAGCCGAAGAAAAGGGCTACAACACTCAAACCAAGAATTGCTTTTCCGACTAATCTCATATTTTTGTTTGTTTTTGTTTTTCTTTATAACTGTATTTATTATTCCGAATGCACTCCATTAGAATGAAGGACACTTGATCGGTTTTACTCTCTTACGTTTTTCAGGACAAGGAAGTTGTGCTCCAAGTGTTATTTCGTGAGCTCCGCCCGATACATTCGACAACTTGGATACTGTAATGTCATAACTATATCCTATCTTGAACGAATTATGTTGCACACCGAACATCAATACAAGTGCGTCTGAATTGTCGAAAGTAATGGATTGACGGAACCAAGCACCAACTATAAACGGACTCCAATCCAAATACAAACCATAATTTATCATTTGGAAATTTCCTTGATAGCTATAAATCACGTTAGGTGATATTATAGGAGCACCAAAGAAAGCATTGGTTCTTCTTTGGTCTCTTGCCAAATTAAATCTCATACCTGCGTTGGCTGTAAACCTGATTGGAATACGATTATATGACATAAAGCCATCGTCAGGTCTCAACAGATTGGCTGCCGATGCTCCGACAAACCAATTTTCCCCATAAACAACCATACCGGCTGCAACATCGAAATATGTGTGTGATAAATCTCCCGGTCTCTCTGCCATAGTTGTGTAAATGAATCCATAACGAGGATCTATCATATCAGGGAACGCCAACTGATCCCAATCCAAACTACGATTTGTAAGGCTCGCTTGAGCTGCTATGTTAAAGAATACGTCTCTTGCCAACTTCAATCTCAATGAATAAATCAAAGCTGCAGTGTTTGTTCTGTAAAAATCGCTTTGTGCATCACTCATAATCATCGCACCGATACCGCCTGACAAAAAATCGAAATGCTGATCGTAGCTCGCCGTAAACGTCTTAAAGGCATCCAAACCCGGCCATTGATTTCTGTATGACAAAGAAAATCTCGGACAAACAGCCGTTCCGGCCAATGCAGGGTTGGTATAAAGCGGATTTGCATAAAATTGTGAGAAATGCGGATCTTGAGCCTGAGCTCCGAAACAAATGCTCACAACAGCAACCACAAGAAACAATATTTTTTTCTTCATACTCTGTTTTATATAGCTTATTGACTAAACTTTAGTTCCTTACTTTGAATTGGCAATATTACAAAAAATTATGCAAATAACGTGCTTTTATTTTCACTTTTTAATGATTTTCAAAAACCAACTTTCTTAACACTCTTGTTTATCAGCAGTTAAGATTTCCTTTTCTTAATATTGCCCACACACTTTATTATACTGCAAAATCCTTTTTTTGTTTCAATTTTAGGCCTCTTTACTGAAAAAACAACGATTCTAAGCAAGAGAAAAATGATTCTTGATTTCATTTTTTTCTTTCTTTGTTTCAGAAAATTCTTTCTTTGATTCGCTAAAACGTTTCTTTGTTTTATTTTTACGAAACTAAAGCTTAGGATTTCATCTGTTGCATCGAACAAAGCGAAGCATACAATCCGTTCAATTCGATCAACTCTTGATGATTGCCTTTCTCGACAATCCTGCCGTCATTCAAAACAACTATGTTCAGAAAGTGCTTTATGGACGAAAGTCTGTGAGCAACTGAGATTATTATCTTGTCTTTGCTCAGCTCGTCTATTGCTTGCTGAATATATTTCTCACTTACGGTGTCCAAAGCCGAAGTTGCCTCGTCGAGAATCAGCACATCCGCATCTTTCAATATTGCTCTTGCTATCGACAATCTTTGTTTCTGTCCGCCGGAAAGAGTATTTCCCCCGTCCCCTAACCGAGTTCGATAACCATTTTCCATTTCAGAGATAAACTCATCGGCTTTTGCAATCTTCGCAGCTTGAATCACCTCTTCTTCACTGCAATTTTCGTTTCCGAATTTAAGATTATCGATTACCGTATCATTAAACAAAACCGTATCTTGCGAAACAATAGCAATGTGGTTTCTTATTTCAACTCCCGATATGTTCGAAACAGATACCGAATTGTAAGTAATATCACCCTTTGAAGGCGTATAGAATTTCAGCAACAAGTCTATCAATGTACTCTTTCCTGCTCCGCTCGGTCCTACCACTGCAGTCGGCTTACCCTTTTCAAATTTCAAATTTATGTTTTTCAAAACATCGGTTTGATTGTATGCAAAAGACAAATCCGTAACCTCAATCGAATCGATTTTTTCTTCAAGTTTGAAATCTGTATTTTCGTTTTCTGCAATTCTTTCTGCACAAATGATTTCGGCAATTCTGTATTCGGCTGCCTGCCCCTTCTTTATGTTGTACAAAGACGTAGAAAAATCTTTTGCAGGCTTGATTATAAGGGTAAAGATTATCAGATACACTATAAAGAAATCCGCACTCATTTGCGGAGGTGTTGAAATTATGTAAGTCGTTCCCAACAACAATATTCCTATAACCATGCAATTGCCGAAGAATTCGCTCTGTGGAGAAGCCAAATCAACTCTTCGATATATTTTTGTCCTCAATCGGGTATATGATTCGTTGAATTTGGCAAATCCTTTGCAAACAAAATCAATTGCAGTATGCGATTTTATTATTCTCAATCCTGAAATCGTTTCCTCCAATCTTGAAATCAATTCGGCGGATTCACTTTGCATTTGTTTGGAACTTTTTCTCAACTTCCGTGAAATGAAAGAAACCACCGCCCCTATCAAAGGAACAACTATCAGAGACGTCAATGTAAGAGAGAAGTTCATGTAAAGAAGGACGGCGAAATAAAGAACCACATTTATCACAACTGAAACCAAAGATTGCATTCCCTGCAACACGTTTTGATCATACTCAACCAAATCAGTGCTAAGCCGGGAAAGCAAATCTCCTTTTTTGTATCGATTCACAAAAGCTATACTTTGACTTGTGTAACACTTAATCAAATCATTTCGCATGTTGCGAACGATTTTCGCCCTTGTGGAAACAATGAAATAATTCGCAAAATAGGTAAACAAATCTTTGAGAAAATAGATACCGAATATCAATCCGGCAAAAATCCACAAAGCTTTTTCTTTGCCGAATGCGATAAAGTAGCAGTAAATGCTGTTTAGAATCTTCTCTAATTCGGAAGGGTTTGCAGTCTGTTCAAGTTGCGTTCCGAAAAGTATTTGCAAGAAATTGCTTATCGAAAGAATCGAAGCAATCGAAAAGGCTGTAGCCATACACATAAGAACGAAGTAAAGCACTATGTTCCCAATGTATGGCTTCAGATATTGTTTTGTTATTTTTTTATCGTTGCTTGTCTGCATCTATAGCTTGTTTCCATAAACTCCGACGTAGTTTGATGGAGTTATGGCTTTCATTCGTTGTTTTGTTTGCTCGTCAACATCAAGCGTATCGATAAACTCTGCAATCATTTCTTTGGTTATCTTGGCGTTTGTACGAGTCAGTGCCTTCAAAGTTTCATACGGATTAGGGTAATCCATACTCCTCAAAATCGTTTGCAAAGCTTCTGCAACCACAGCCCAGTTTTCTTCAAGGTCTCTCTCCAATGCTTGCGGGTTAAGAATGATTTTGTTCATTCCCTTAATGATTGAGTTCAACGCAATAATGGTATGAGCAATCGGAACGCCTATGTTGCGGCTTACAGTTGAGTCTGTCAAGTCTCTTTGCAATCTTGAAATCGGCAACTTCAAAGAAAGATGTGTCAAAACTGCATTTGCCAAACCTAAATTACCTTCTGCGTTTTCGAAATCTATAG
The DNA here is from genome assembly GCA_045577535.1 of Candidatus Onthomorpha sp. Lineage (GTDB taxonomy): Bacteria > Bacteroidota > Bacteroidia > Bacteroidales > P3 > Onthomorpha. The sequence continues at coordinate 42,178 of JAZNIO010000030.1, forward strand.
GATTAACCTTGTGAGGCATTGCAGAAGAGCCGACTTCTCCTTCTTTTATTTTTTGCTTAAAGTATTCCATCGAAATGTATTGCCACATATCTCTACAGAAATCAAGCAATATCACATTCAAACGGCGTAAGTTATCAAAATATGCTGATAAGTTGTCGTAGTTTTCAATTTGTGTTGTAAACAAAGAACGTTTCAATCCTATTCTTTCGCAGAATCCGTTGGCGAAATTCACCCAATCATATTGAGGAAATGCGATATTATGAGCATTGAAGTTTCCTGTTGCTCCACCGAATTTTGCAGAGAAAGGAATGGCATCAAAATACGCCAATTGTTGTTGCAAACGATAGACAAACACCTGCAGTTCTTTGCCGAGCAAAGTCGGAGATGCAGGTTGTCCGTGTGTGTGTGCCAACATCGGAACGTTATTCCATTCTTGTGCTTTTTGAGAAAGGATTTCCAAAACCTCATTCAACATCGGCAAAAGAGTATCATTGTGGCAATCTCTCAAAGAAAGCGGAACTGAAGTATTGTTTATATCCTGAGAAGTCAAGCCAAAGTGAATGTATTCCTTGTGTTCGCCCAATCCCAATGCCTCAAAGTGTTTTTTCAAAAAGTATTCCACCGCTTTGACATCGTGATTGGTTGTCTTTTCTATTTCCTTTACTTCTTTTGCATCTTCGAGAGAGAAATTTCTATAAATGTCTCGCATCTTCTCAAAGCTGCTTTGCGGAATATCTTTCAATTGTTCAAGCGGCAATTCGCAAAGAGCGATGAAATATTCCACTTCTACCTTGACTCTATACTTGATTAGAGACGCTTCAGAAAAGTAATCTGATAATTTTTCTGTCGATCTGCGGTATCTTCCGTCAATCGGACTTATTGCATTCAATGTTTCCATTTCTAAAATCTTCTGTTTATAATGTTTCCTGACTTAATCAATTTATCCAAAACAGGACTGTGCAAAGTGTTCCTTATAGCCTCGATATGCCTTGCCCCATGCGTATCAGTCCCTAAAAGTTCTATCATTTCTTCTTCAACGAGGCGTTTTGCCAAACCATACACTTCATCTCCGAAATAGCCGCCGAGACTCATCGTATTGAGCTGAAACAAAATTCCTCTGTCTTTTAATTCTTCAAATTTCTCGAAATCTTTATACCAAAACAAGTATCGTTCGGGGTGAGCGAGAATCAATCTATATCCGGCAAGCTGTAATTCGAACAAATACTCGTTCAAGCCCATCGGTGGAGCGTAAAACGGTAACTCAATCAAAAGATGATTTCCGCAAAACGTCTTAAACATTCTCGATTTCAAACGTTCATGAAAATCATCGTCAATTCTATGCTCTGCTCCCACCTCTATGGTTAATCCGATTCCCGACATCTTTGCCTCATGCCTCAATTTCTCACACAATTCATCGAGTTCGTTTACGTCATTTGGGAAGACCTCGGCTTTGACATGAGGAGTCGTGATTACTTTTTTGAAGCCTAAACTTTCCAAATCTTTCAATAAGGCAATCGAAGTCTCCATATCGGGCGAGCCGTCGTCGATTCCCGGTATCAGATGCGAGTGTACATCGGTGTGAAGCACGCTCAAATCAATCGCTTCCTTCAATTTCTTTTCTTTCTTCGAGAACAAACCGAACAATCCCATACGTTTGTTTTTACTTAATCAACTTCAATTGTTTTATAGTCTCCATAGGATTTTCCGAAGCAAAGACTGCACTGCCTGCAACCAAGACATCGGCTCCGCATTCGTACAATCGTTCTGCGTTTTGTGTGTTTACACCTCCGTCAATCTCGATCAGACAATACGGATTCTTCTTTTCTATCATTTCTTTCAAGCGTGAAGTTCTCTCATAGGTGTTTTCTATGAATTTCTGCCCGCCGAAACCCGGATTAACGCTCATCAGCATAACCACATCGCACATCGGCAGAATGTCTTCCAAGAGTCCGACAGACGTATGCGGATTCAAAACGACTCCCGACTGCATTCCCAACTCTCTGATTCTGCTCAGACTTCTGTGAAGATGCGTACAAGCTTCGTAATGCACCGAAAGAATATCCGCACCGCAAGCCTTGAAATCCTCGAAATAACGATCCGGATCCATTATCATAAGGTGTACATCGAGCGGCTTTTGAGATAATTTCTTTATATGCTTGACAACAGGTTGTCCGAATGAGATATTGGGAACGAACATGCCGTCCATGATATCCAGATGCAGCCAATCCGCTTCGCTTTTGTTCAACATATCGATGTCTCTGCCCATATTGCAGAAATCAACCGACAACAAAGAAGGTGCTACCAAATGTGCCATAATTTTATACTTGTTTTGAGTTTAACGTTTCTTTGTTTTAGATTTTTCTTTCTTTGATTCGTTGTTTTTATTCTTGAATCCGCTGTTTTTATTCTTTGAAGCATTTCTTCCGCGACGCTCTCTGTCATCACTTTTCTTTCGTTTAGCTTCCGCAGGCTCAAACACTATCTGTCTGCCCTTAACGAATTTGTCTTCCAAAGCAAACATCAGATCCTCCACCCAACGACTGCCGATTTCGATATAAGAGAAGTTATCCATTATGTCAATCCTTCCGATTTCCACTCTTTCTCTCGGCATTGCGTCGTTAATCATTGCGATTATTCTTTGCGGGACAATGCGGTCGCGTCTGCCCAACGAAATAAACATTCTCGTCATTCCGCCTTTGTCATTCTTCGAGTTCTTTTTGTCTTTTGTCTTCTTATCTTTCTTTTCCGGCTTTGTATCGTCCACATTCAAGTCCGGAGCACCTTTATAGTAGTCAAGAAAACGATTGAACTCCAAAGAAACGAACTTCTTTATAAGCTCCTCTCTATCCAACCAGCTCAATTTGGAAACTATCTCGGGCAGAAAATCCCCTATCTCTTCCTCATCGACAACCGTCTGCTCGACTTTGTTTATCATATTGAAGAGTTGTTTGCGGCAAACCTGCTTTCCGGTCGGTATCTCAGCCTTTTCGAATGTCTTCTTTATGAGTTTCTCTATGTTTTTTATCTTATACTTTTCCTTAAGGTTGAGAATCGCAATCGAAATACCTTGTTTGTCGGCTCTGCCTGTACGTCCCGAACGATGCACATACTGTTCCAATTCATCGGGAAGGTTATAATTTATCACATGAGTAAGATTGCTCACATCCAAACCTCTTGCCGCCACATCGGTTGCAACGAGCATTTGAATGTTTCTCAGACGGAAACGACTCATGACGTGATCTCGTTGAGCCTGAGAAAGGTCTCCGTGCAGGCTGTCGGCGTTGTAGCCGTCGCGAATAAGCATATCAGCCACTTCCTGCGTCTCTACTTTTGTCCGACAGAAGATTATCGCATATATATCGGGGTAATAATCCGCTATTCTCTTGAGTGCCAAATACCGATCCTTGGCGTGAACCAAGTAATAGAAGTGTCGCACGTTGTTACTGCCTTGATTGCGGCTTCCGATTTGGATTCGCTCCGGCGAGTCTTGGTAATTGTTTGCTATCTCTTCGACTTCGTTCGGCATGGTGGCGGAAAAAAGCCATGTGTTGCGACTTGCGGGAGTTTGGTCGAGGATTGCGTCCAAGTCTTCCTTGAATCCCATGTTCAACATCTCGTCAGCCTCATCCAAAACGACGTATCTGACCGAAGAAAGTTTGACTTTACCTCTCTGAATCAAGTCATTCATTCTTCCGGGCGTTGCAACGATTATCTTAGCTCCCTTTTTCAGATTTCTGATCTGCATTTCGATGCTCGCACCTCCGTAAACCGGAATCACCTCACAAGCTTCGAGATATTTCGAATACTTTTTCAAATCGTTCGCAATCTGAATGCAGAGTTCGCGAGTAGGACAAATGATCAGTCCTTCGGTGTTTTTGTTTGTCAGGTCGAGCTTTTGAATCAGCGGAAGCCCGAATGCCGCCGTTTTGCCGGTACCTGTCTGTGCCAAAGCGATGAGATCGCAATCTTTTTCCAAGAGCAAAGGAATCGCTTCGGCTTGTACGGGCATCATGTTCTCGAATCCCAAATCCCCTACTGCCTTTACGAGTTCCGGCTTAAGACCTATAGTTTCAAATCCCATAATCTTGATTTATCAAAGTGCAAAGATACGACATTTCAACCAAATGACAAAAATCTCTCGCAAAGGTCGCAAAATCGCGAAGGAAGCTCCACGTATCACGCGGATTTACACGAATCTTTTGAAATAAACTTTGGCTGTTGGCTGTCAGCCTTTGGCTTTCGGCTTACGCAGTGTGAATTTTGCCAAAAGCCAATAGCCAAAAGCCAAAGTAAAACGTGGGATTCGGGGCTTTACTTTCCTGCCCATTTTTTCGTCTTTTCGATCAGCTCATCCAAAGGAGGAAAATCCCATTGCAGGATTACACCCTCGAAAGTTTCTGCTATTATTTTTCTGCCGTCCGATGTAAAACCTACGAAATCAACTTCTCCATTATGCCCATCAAAGGTTTGAAGACACAAACCGCTCTTTGCATCCCATAACTTAACGATTCCATCTCTTGAACCACTGATTATATATTTTCCATCGGGGCTCCAACTTATTGCATCAACCATTTCAGTATGACCTTTCAAGATTTTTAGTTTTTTTTCACTCTTTGCATCATATATAATAGCTGTTTTGTCATTTGAACCTTTCGCTAAATATTTTCCGTCAGGACTTAAATCTCTTGAATAAATGTTTACAGGCATTGAATCCAAGATAGAATATTTCTTTTTTTTATATAAATCCAATAATTTTACGTTTCCGACTCCTAAACCGCTTGCTAAATATTTTCCGTCGGGACTCCAACAAACCGAACTCACGCTCCAAGAATCTTCTGTAAGGGTTCGAATGCACTCTCCGCCATTTACGTCCCACAGCTTAACGATTCCATTGTATTTATCACCGTTCCACTCAGACGAACTGCTTGCTAAATATTTTCCGTCAGGACTCCAACTAATAGAATTAACGTCATCAGAATGTCCTTCCAAGGTTTGCAATTTTGCTCCGCTCTTTGCATCCCATATAATAACGGTTTCGTCCCCTGAACCGCTTGCCAAATATTTTCCGTCGGGACTCCAGCAAACCGATTCCACGTCATCCGAATGTCCTTCCAAGGTTTGAAGTACTTTTCCAGTCTTTGCATCCCATATATTTACGATTCCATTGGATTCATCTACTTCCCAATTACGTCCACCACCTGCTAAAGATTTTCCGTCGGGACTCCAGCAAACCGATTCTACGTTATGCGAATGTCTTCCCAAGGTTTGAATGCACTCTCCGCTCTTTGCGTCCCAGATATTAACGACATATGTTTCTGTACAGCTTGCCAAATACTTGCTGTCAGGACTCCAACTAATGGAATATACACTATAATTATTTCCACACAAGGTTTTGAGTTTTTCTCCGCTTTTTACCTCCCATATAAACAATTCTTCCAAAGCTCTACCTCCGTCTGGAAAATATGAAGAACCGCTTGCCAAATACTTTCCGTCAGGACTCCAACTTACGGATGTAACCCAAGAAGAATGCCCTTTCAAGTTTTTTATTTTTTCCCCATTCTTTACATCCCATATTATAACGGTTTTATCTTCCGAACCGCTTGCCAAATATCTTCCGTCTGGACTAAAACATACAGAATGGACTTTCCAAGTATGTCCTTCCAAGATTCCTGAATTGCTTTCCCAAGACTGACGCAAGGCTCTCTCCGCTTCGGGAGAATAAGACAAGGTTATCGCTTCCAAAGCAGTGCGTCTTGCTCCGAAATAATCTCCTTTTTCGATTCTGTTCATTGCGTTCTCGGCAAGGATAACGGACTTTGATTCTTTCAAATCTTTGTTCTGATTGAATATAATCAAGGATACGAGAGTTGCAAGCAGGACAAAGGTGGCTGAAACGGTGATTACGATTTTTCGTTTGCGTTTTTCGGCTTTTCGAAAGCGGTCGTAGAGTGTGTTGAACTCCAATCGGAGCATTCCGGCAATGAGTTTGACCGATGCGGCTTCGGCTCCGTTTTCCTGTGCGTCGCCTCCGACTATCTGATATTTCTCTTGATTCTCTTTGAGTGCGGGTGCGTAACAGCAATCGGGGTCTTCGTCCGTCGTTGCCTTGCCTGCGATTATGTAAGGCAGGATTTTGGTTTCTCCGCCCAAGGATTTGAAGTATTCTATCTCCTCATTGACATATTTGGAGTTGGCGGAATTGGGCGAACACACGACTATAAGATAACGGGACTGCCTTAAGGCTTCTTCAATCTGCGGTGTAAGCTCGTCGCCTGCCAATTCGTCCTCATCACGAAAGACCCTGCCGATTCTTTTCGGCAAGTCGGGTCTGTCTTCCAACTTCGCAGGAATCTTATATCCCTGTATGAAGTTCTGCAACTTCTTCGCCGCATCCTTATCCTTGTGGCTGTATGATATAAACGCAAAGTATTTCTTTTCTTCGCTCGTTTGGATTTTCTCTTCGTTTGTTTGGTTCTTCTCTTCCTTTGTCATGATTCTTCAATTCTTTGTCGGAGCATTCCGCCCCTTGTTTTCATTAAAGAGGGAAATCGCCTGCGAATTCTAACACGAACTCCCGGCTTTCCGATGCAAAGATACGAAAATCTCTCGCAAAGTCGCAAAAATCGCAAAGTAAGCTCCACGTATCACGCGGATTCACACGAATATTTTGAAATAAACTTTGGCTGTTGGCTATTGGCTGTTGGCAAAAACAAAACGAGCGTTCGCAAATGCAAAAGCAGGTCGAACGCTCGTTTTGTCTTCTTCTTGCTCCCTTTGTCCCCCCATTTAGGGGGTTAGAGAGCTACTCCATGCCCCAGATTTTAACGGTTTCGTCTGTTGAACCGCTGATAATTTTTGTGCCGTCGGGAGTCCAGCAAACCGAAGTTACAAGATTCGAATGTCCACTCAAGGTTCGAATACACACACCGTTGTTTGCGTCCCATATTTTAATGGTTGAGTCCACCGAACCGCTTGCCAAATATTTTCCGTCGGGACTCCAGCTCACGGACGCAACGCCATCGGAATGTCCTTCCAAGGTTCGAATGCACACACCGCTGTTCACATCCCATATTTTAACGGTTCTGTCAGGCGAACCGCTTGCCAAATATCTTCCGTCGGGACTCCAACTTAGGGATTCGACGTAAGAGGAATGTCCTTCAAAGGTTCGAAGACATGCTCCGCTTTCTGCATCCCATATGTATACCTTTCCAATAATTCCTCCTCCGATCCATTCTTCTCCACAGCTTGCCAAATATCTTCCGTCAGGGCTGTAGCAAACGTCCATAACGCCATGAGAATGTCCTTCCAAGGTTCTAAGACATGTTCCGCTTTCTGCATCCCATATTTTAACGGTTCTATCTCCCGAACAACTTGCCAAATATCTTCCGTCGGGACTCCATGAAACAGATAGCACGTAATCAGAATGTCCTTCCAAGGTTCGAAGATATGCTACGTTGTTTGCGTGCCATATCTTAACGGTTTTGTCACTCGAACTGCTCGCAAAAAAATATCCGTCGGGATCCCAGCAAACCGAATTAACGAAATCCGAATGTCCTTCAAAGGTTCGAAGACATGCTCCGTTGTTTGCGTCCCACAGCTTAATGGTTCCGTCCATCGAACCGCTTACTATGCGATCCCAATAGGGACTATATGCCACGCAATCGACTCTATCGGAATGTCCCGTCAAGGTTTGCAAACACGTAAAGCTCGCAAAATCCAACGTTTCTTCCTCCGGCTCGGTTCCGCCCTGCGTCGTATTGGTCTCGGTGCCTACTACAAAGCTCTCCGTACTGCTTTCTGTGTTGCCCGTTCCGTTTCCTAAATCGTCAATAATCTCTTCGCAACTTGCGAACAAAGTTGCAAAAACAGCAATCAAAGCAAAAAATCTTCTTGTCTTCATATCATTTGTTTTAACCGTTAAACAATCATCTGCTTGCAAAGGTAAAAAACTTTCGAAAACCGACAAAATTTTCTCTTTTCTTTTCCACGTATCACGCGGATTTACACGAATCTTTTGAAATAAACTTTGGCTGTTAGCTGTTAGCCTTTGGCTTTCGGCTTACGCAGTGTGAAATTAGCCAATAGCCAACTGCCAACTGCCAAAGTAAAAAAAAGAAAGCTCCATGCAGATTCGCGAGATACGCGGAGCCGTTATGAAATTTTAACATCAGATTTAACATTTTTTAAGTCGCGTGTTTTAGGGCTGAAATGACGTTCGAAAATGTCAAAAAGGCGTTCGAGAGGTCGAAAATCGGGTTTTTGAAAATTCAAACGCCGTTTGAATAGAGCAAAACGCCGTCTAAAATGTCCAAAATCAGGACAAAATTTCTTAAACCTTTGGTATTCAACATTATAACAAACTCCCAATAAATCGCATCCTTGACGGCAATTCCTCACTCGCCGACAAATTCGCGAATCCTCAAGTTAAGAAAGCTTAAAAGTTTGAAAGAAGAATTGCTGTCGGCTTTTGGCTGTTAGCTGTTAGCTGTTAGCTGTTGGCTTTCGGCTGACGCAGTTTGAAATTTGCCAAAGGCTAAAAGCCAAAAGCCAAAGTAAAAAAAGCGAATCAGAAATTTATTCTTCTTTGTTATGAATCAGGTGGCGGAACATATAAAGGTAGTAGTAGGCTATGAAAAGCAGTGCCAACATTATGTCTCCGACGACTACGCCTCGCAATCCGAAGAAGAGCATCGGCAAGGTCAAGCCTGCACACTTTGCAAAGGCGAAAAGATTGACTCCGGTGCGGTGTCCGTTCCACATAAGCACGCATGAATAGGTCATAAGCAGACTTAACAAAAATAAAAGTACGAAATACATTATATTCGCCTGATAATAAAACAAGAGATTTTCTTTCCAGAAATATGTCCAGGAGGGGTATTGCATTCCGCTCAAGGATTCTGTTATCAATCCTTTGAATGCAATTCCCGAAAGCCCGAATGCCATTATCATGACGGAGTTCAGTATCGAGAAAACAAGGGGTAGTTTTATTCCCCAGCCTGCCCGCATATCTTTGTTTTGGGACAGCTCGTTTTTCTTGGGGAATAGTTTTGCGTTGATGCCGTTTTGTTTATCCATATCTTTGTTTTAGCCGTTGCAAAGATAGACAAAAAAAACGGAGACAACGTACATTGCCTCCGTTTCGTTTATAGATTTTTTTCGGATTTAGATTATTTCGCAGGTTTCATCGATTCAGGTTTCAAAGATACTCTTACGTAACCGTCATGTTTCAAATACTTAGCCGCAACTGCCTTTATGTCTTCTATTGTCAAAGCGTTTACTGCTGCAGAATACTCTTCCAATGTTTGCATTTCGTATTTGTAGAATCTGGAACCGATTATCTGACCCAACCAATAGCCGTTCTTTTCCATTCTTCCTTTTCTCTCAAGTATCAATTGCTCTTTCACTTTATTCAAGTCAACTTCTGTCGGTCCTTCTGCAACGATCTTGTCAAGTACTTCGAATGTGGCATTTGTAAGTTTGTCAACTGTTGTAGGGTCGCAAGTGTAGTAGCACATTGCTGTTGATTTTGCTTGTGGGTATTTTTCGTATGACAAAGAGAATGAAGGAGAGTATGTTCCGCCTAACTCTTCACGTATTGTCTCTGTAAGTTTGATTGAACAGATGTTGTTCAAGGCGTTTACAGCAAGACGATCGTTCCAATCAAAATCATTTTCGAATGTGATGGTCATTAAACCTTTGTTAGCTTCTCCTGCATATACAGTTTCGTCTACTACACCCTTTGCAAAGGCTTTTGAACGATCTTTCCAGTTTTCTGCTTTCTTTCCTTTTGATGAAGGAAGTCCGCCAATATATTTTTCAATCAATGGCAACATTGTTGCTTCGTCTATGTTTCCTACAAAAGTGAAAGTAAAGTCTGATGCATCTGAGAATCTTTCCTTAAACATCTTCAACATCTTGTCTGCATTCAATTGTTTCAATTGTGATTCTGTTGGAATCATGATTGTACGCTTGTCATTAGGATACATTGATTTTATCCATTTTTCTTGGAATGCAAACTCCGGCATGTTTTTCACCATGTTGATTTGAGTTTTCAATTTATCAACTTCGCTTGCCAACACTTCTTTATCTACTCTTGGAGCTGTGAAGAACATATACATGTATTGCAATTGTGTTTCGAAATCTTTTGGAGAGCAACTTCCTGAAAGTTCATCTTGCAACTCGTTGATTGAAGGTGTCAATCCGAATGTTTTTCCTTTCATGAATTTCATCAATTGGCTGTGGTCATAGTTTCCTATACCGCTTCCGTCAACTATACTTGCAGCAAAAGAAGCATTGATTACGTCTTTATCATCGTACATTGAAACTCCACCGTTTGATACTGCGTGAGTAAGAATTTCATCGTTCTTGTAGTTTGTTTTCTTTACGACAACCTTTGCTCCATTTGAAAGAACATATTCTGTGTAGTCAAATTTCTCATTCTTGGTTGTTGATTCTATTTTACCACCTTTTGGTTCTTGTGCAAGGAATGGCTCTGTCTTAACATTGTCAACCCAAGCCTTTGTGTTGGCTTTTTTACACTTCTCGATAAGTTTAAGAACTTTTTCTTCGGTTGGAACTTTCACGCCTTTCTTTTCAGGCATTGATATTGTACAAACAAAGTTCTCTTCTGTCATCCACTTGGAGATAAGTGCATTTACTTCTTCCAATGTGATGTCGTCCATCATTGCTTTAGCCCATTTGTTTTCCAATATTGCACCAGGCATAGGCACTTCGTCAAGGAAGTAATCAACCAATTCGGATGCTATACGTCCGCTCTCTGTTTTTGATTCTTCTTTTGCAGCTCTTGCATATTGTTCAAGCAATGATTCTTTTGCTCTATCCAATTCTGTTTGCAAGAATCCGTGTTGTTGAAGACGTCTGTTTTCCATCATCATTGTTTCCAACGCATCCAAGACTTTGCCTTCTTTTGCTACAACATACATTTGGTAAGCTGCAACAGGACGTGCCAAAAATCCACCATAACCTGCTCCGGCTTGCATGTAAGGACATGATTTCTTTTCTCCAAGTTCTGATAAACGTTCGTTGAACATTGTTTCAAATAATCCATAAACCAAATATTGTTCACGGAAGTCTCCCAAAGTCTTTACGGTTTTTGCAGGGTGCTTGTAGAACATTTGAATCTGAGTAGAAGTTCCTTCTTTGTCTGTTGCAACACATACAAGTGGCTCTTTGTTGTCATCGATGCTGTAAACAGGTCTTTCGGTTGGAGCACATGGCTTCGGTGTCATAGTAAAGTAATCGATTACTTTTTGCTCCATTTCGTCTGCATCAAAGTCTCCGACGATTATAACAGCCATATTGTCCGGTCTATACCACTTTTGGTAAAATCCTCTTATGTCCTCGTATTTGAAGTTTTGAAGATTCTCCAATGTTCCTATAGGAAGTCTTTCTGCGTATTTTGAACCTTTCAACATGGTTCCCCAAGTTTTAGCTCTCAATCTTTCGCTTCCTCCTTGGCTCATACGCCATTCTTCGATGATAACGCCTCTTTCTTTGTCGATTTCTTCACCTGTCATCAACGCTCCAAAAGCCCAACCGTCAAGAATCTTCAATCCCATGTCGAACAACTCCTTGTTGTCGGTAGGTAACGTTACCATGTAAACTGTTTGGTCAAATCCGGTGTAAGCATTTATCTCTCTACCGAATACGATACCCTCTTTCTCCAATTCATCTATCATTGTGTTTGCAGGGAATTGCTTAGTACCGTTGAAATTCATGTGTTCGGTAAAGTGAGCCAAACCTACCTCGTTTGCTTCCTCCAATACAGAACCGGCATTCACCGCAATTTGAAATTCTGCTCTGTTTGCAGGTTTGTTGTTTGACCTTATGAAATAAGTAAGTCCGTTATCCAATTTTCCGGTTCTTACTTTTCCATTTAACTTTATTTGCTCTTCAAGATTAACTTTTGCAGCCTTCTTGTTTTGAGCAAATCCTGTTGTAACCAATGTGAGGCACAACACCAACGCTAAAAAAACTCTGTTTCTCATAGCTGATAATTTGTTTGTTAAACTTAAATATTATTATTATTTACTTGATTTTCTTCTTCGTATTCCAAAATATCGCCCGGCTGACAGTCTAAAACCTTACATATTGCTTCAAGTGTCGAGAATCTAATCGCCTTGGCTTTACCTGTTTTCAAAATAGACATGTTCGCAGGCGTAACATTGACTTTCGAAGACAACTCTCCGAGAGACATCTTCCTTTTTGCCATCATTTCATCTAAGTTTACCACTATTCCCATCTCGTTACGTCCTTTCATTCTAAACAGTCAAATCATTTTCTTCTTGCAAACTCACTCCCTTCCTAAACACCTCTATCATAGCAATGAATAACAAGCCCACGAAAATATATTCCCACGAAATACTGCTCACACCTGTTACAGGCAAAACGCTCACGTCTGCAATCTTTATATAGGTTTCCAAAAATATCTTATCCAAATAATAATTCAAAAGTTCGATGAACGGCATCGCAATAAAACCGTAAGCAATGTATCTCAGTCTCAAAATGTTTTTACGCGAGAAAACACACTCGCTGAATTTGATGTCATCTGATTTTTTCATGCGATAAACGCTGCTTATTATGTTTCTGATTTGATACAGCACAAAAAGCAAAAACAACAAACTCAAATTGAGGGACAACAAGTACAATATCTTCCAAAGAATAAAGATTGCCTTATGCTCTTCCGAAGAAACATCATAATAAACCTTGATTCCGTCAGGATGCAATGAGAATTCAACATCATCGATCACAGATTCAATATTTCCATCCAAGGTTATCGTATCTGCATCCGTTCCTTTTATGAGTGCAAATCCGACAACATTTTTTCCTCCTTGAGTTACATCCCAAACAGACAAAAACAGAAATGAAGCAATAAACAGCAACAATGCCACCAAAGTAACATCGAAGAAGCACTTTATTGTTTTCAGTTCCTTAATCTTCTTCTTCACACTCATATTTATTTGATTTTTGACGGTGCAAATATACAATCATTTTTTGTATCCACCAAATATTTTATCGTTTTTCGATATTTTTTTGTCGTTTTTCGATAAAAATTTACTGTTTTACGATAAAAATCAGTTCAGATACAAATCTATCAAACCCATTGGAGCTTTGACTTTCATCAAACGTTCATTCCTATCAACATCTACAATAACCTCGTCGATAACAGGAATAAGTATTTCTTTACTATTAAATTCCACAGAAAGCAATGGGGTGGTTGTATTCTCATAAACGCCGGCGATAACACCTATTCTTCCTTTTTCTTCGTCTTCTACCTCAAAGCCTATCACCTCATGAAAATAGAATTTGTTACCTTCCAATTTCGGCAACATCGATAAAGGCAAATAAAGATCACGTCCTATAAGGCGACTCACATCTTCTCCTTCAACATCGACAAATCTCAAAACAGCCTTATTGCCATTGATTCTTATACTTTCAATTTCATATAAGACAAGTTTTTTGTTCACTTCTACATAAACGCCATCTAATTCCGCATATTCTTCCGGCACATCCACATCAAGGAAAACATTCATCTCACCCTTGTATCCGAAGGGCTTGGTTATCTTTCCCAAATAGTAACATTCTTCTTTTTTCATTAAAGCCATATATTCCTTTTTTACATTATACGAAATATTTCCTGATTTGTTCTATATATTATTCCAACTCGATTATAAAAAAATCAATCATGTCGGAATCAGAGAATATCTTCTATACTTTTGAGTATGACAAAGGCGTGTCAAACAAAAATTTGACACGCCTTTCCTTCATTGTTTCACAACACTGTCGAAAGTTGATTATTCTTCAACAGGTGCTGCTGTTTCTTCTGCAGGAGCTTCGCTTGCTTCAGCATTTGCCGCTGCTTCTGCGTCAGCTTTAGCCTTTGCAATCTCTTCTCTTTTCTTAGCTATCAAAGCAGCTTTTGCTTCTTTAAGCTCAGTTTCTCTTGCTAACGTTGCTTTTTCATTTTCTTTTGCTGCATTTGCATAAGATGCCTTTTTAGCTTCTATTTTCTTGGTTTTTTCTTCTAACCATGCTGCAAATCTTGCATCAGCTGTTTCTTGTGTTATTGCACCTTTTTCAACGCCTATTTGCAAGTGTCTTTTCAACAACACACCTTTGTAAGAAAGAATGTTTCTTACTGTATCTGTTGGTTGCGCTCCGTTTTTCAACCATTGGCAAGCACTATCTATGTTCAATTCGATAGTAGCCGGATTTGTCATAGGGTTGTATGTACCCAACTTTTCAATAAACTTTCCATCACGTGCTGCACGAGCATCCGCAATAACGATATGATAGAAAGGTTTTCCTTTCTTACCATGACGTTGCAATCTGATTTTTACTGCCATTTTCTTACTATTTATATATTAATCTGAGGGTGCAAAGATACAAACAATTATTTAACCGACAAGCATCTTTACCATAAAATATTCCAATTTTCTTCCATTGTCCAAGATCTGCGTATGCTTACCACCTTATCAAACACAGCTGTTTTCTCTCCTTGTTTGGCATTTCCGAAATCCATTCCGTCCCATTTTCCATTGCCATTTACATCAAGTACACACTTAACCCTATAGTTTCCTTCTTTGATATTTTCGAACGACACCTCACCCTGACCGTCCTCTGTTTGAATCACTTGCAATACATTCGACTTCACATCACACAGATAAAACAAATGAGGAATGCTTGCAAAAAGACTGTCCGTACAATTCAAAAGCAATTGACCGTAATCCGTTTTTTCCGTCAAATAGAAATCCAAAGAAAATTCGCAATTCTTTTCTCCTGCAATATTTTCCACGCTTGCACTATCTACAACAAGCTTGTATTTTTTCCCTTCCTGCAAACCATCGGGCAAAGACAAACGACGAAATTCATCACTCAAAAGTTTTATTGATGCAGTATCGGTTTCATTTATCAATTTAGCCGAGACATCTTTTGTTTTCAAAGGGAGCGCAGTTTTTAACAACAAGGTATTATAATAATCCACAGAATCCCTTTTGAGAAGCTCAAATCCAAAGCAAGATGTCTCATCTTTTTTCTTTCCTTTCACAGAATTAACCTGAGAAATTTCCTCTTCATACACTCCGTCTTTTATTTTGATGTTCAAAGTATCGAATCCCGACGGCGAACAAGAAAAAACATAAACCGTATCCCTTTGTTCGGAATATTCAAACAAAACCTCACCTGTTTTATCCTTATTAAAAATATCGATATTCGCTTCTTGACTTAACGGATTCGCAAACGAAAGCACAAAAACACCTTTTGACAAAAATTTAGATATAACAACCTTTTGAACTGTATCTGTAACCTGCTCATAGAAAACAAGATTACGTCTTTTCTTTTCAATATTCAAACTATCTTTTTCATAAGAACTTACCGCATATTCAGAAAAGCCGATACTTTCTGTAGGCAAATCATATCTTTTATTTTGATTTTTATCATCCAAAACCAAAACTCTGTAATCACTATTCGCTATATTTGAAAATGCGAACCAACCATTGCTATCTGTTTTTGTGATGTACGAACAATCATTGTCATAAAGAGCAGAATACAACGTATCTTTGAAGAGCATAACATACTTATCGGCGATCGGTTTCATTGTAAAGCCTTCAAGCACTCTGCCTTCGAAAATCAGACTGTCGATATGGCTGCCCGTAGAGAAAGAATACTTGAATCCATTCAAGCGATTCCCTTCATTGAAATCGCATATCGAATTACCGAAATCAAATATATATGTGGTGTTTTCAGCCAAAGAATCCAAACCTTTTACATATAGTTTCTTCAATTTTGCATTCACTTCCGGCTTTACTTTCAATGGAGGAGAAACCAGCAAGTTCTGCATCACGTTATCCAAAACTACGTACTCGTCAAACTCGATTACGAATTCTCTTTCTTTGAAATTCAAGCTGTTTTGTTCGGGGTAAGATTTCAATTGCTTGGGAGGAATTCTGTCAATCGCACCTCCGCTCGGCGTAACAATCTTTGCACATGCCGCAAACAAAAAACAAACCGCTATTGCAACAAATACTTTTTTCATATTTTGCAAAGGTAGTAAATAATCTTCGTTTATCGGAATACCAAACAAAGTTTGTTCAGTACAAAATCTTTACAGCACAAAACAAAAACCGCTGTTTTTAGAAACGATTTTCAAAACAGCGGTACAATTTTCAAATATCGGAACTCTATGATTTGATTTCTATTTCTTGATTATCTTTTTCACCACTTCACCTTTGGATGTCCGAATTTTCAACACATAATTTCCGACAATACATGTGCGTAAATCTATCGGGAACTCGTGAGCGTTACAGTCTTCACTTAGAATCAATCTTCCGCTTTCGTCATACAAATCGTAGTGTTTCACCTTATAATTACTCCGAACGGTAACATAATTCTCCGTAGGATTAGGAAAGACACTGCAAGTCTTATCCAAACTCACACCGGACAAAGCACTTGATGACGGATGCAAAATTATTATCGGACAAAAATTCAATGTACTGTTCTGAACATAAGTATAAACGGTATCATCTGCAAACCTTACCCACTGATTATCCTTTTTCAACCACGGAGATTCAGAGCCCTGACAACCTATAATAGTATCTTTCCAAACTGTATCATATATACTGAATGTTGCATTATAGTTCAAGTAAGGATAAGCCATACCGGCTCCCCAACGCTTTGCCGTATCACTCTGATTATAGTAGGTTTCGGCAACTATAAAAAAGTCTTTCAACTCAACAGGATTATAAAACAAATAGTGCCCCATACTGTATCGAGTATTTCCCGGTTGCAAATAAGCAGGGTAAACATACCCCCAAGCGATAGGTTCAAAGTTATGTTTTTCCGTTGTTACATATATCTTTTTCTCCATACCATAAACTTCACCCACAACTTGAGCCGCCGCACCTATCACCATAACACTGGAATCCAAATGAAACGGTTGAGCATAAGCCTGCACCACATAACTGTTTTTTCCAAAAAAACTACCTGCTAAATCCTGTGGACCATATGTTATTTCGCACCCCCACGCACTATCATAAAATGTTACGTCGGGTTTTATCGCTCTTACTAATTTTGAATAATACTCTTCCAACGTCCCGGGACCAAAACAAGCATCGGGAAGAGTATAATTCCACACATCCATACTACAAGACTCATAATCAGGGTGATGATATAAAACCACTGTATCATATTGCACAACAGTCAACGTATCATCGTTTATTTCAGAAACAATTTGTGCTTGTGTATTTATCACACTTATCAAAACAAATAAAAGAAAAGCTACCTTTTTCATAAGACATACTATTTTTGATGTGCCAAAGATACAAACAATTATTCAAATAGCAAGAAAATACTTAAAAAAAATATTTCCACTATTTCAAAAATAATAAGAAAGTGAGTTTAATTTTATAAAACCGTACGTTTGAATTCGGAAATCATTATTGCGGTTGCGATTGCCGCATTAAGGCTTTCGGGTGCGTTTCCTTGCTTAAATCTCGGTATATTGACTTTATGCGTGATATATTTTCTGATTTGCGGACTTATTCCGTGCGATTCGCTGCCTATAACAAGGATTGCATTCTCTGTAAGTTGCTCTCTATAAATATTTTCGCCACATTCGACAAGCGAACCATAGATAGGATAGTCTTGCGGCAGGCTTTCAAAAAACTCGTTCAAATTTTCATAGCTCACATTCACACGAAAAATCGACCCCATAGTCGATTGAACGGTTTTGGGATTGTAAATATCAACGCTGTCTTTCGAACAAATCACTTTGTCTATTGCATACCAATCCGCCAATCGAACTATCGTTCCGAGATTTCCCGGATCTTTTATTCCGTCTAAAACAATACTGAGTCCGTTTTCGGCAAAAGACATAGTGTTTTTTTGTCTTTTTGCAAGGCAATAAACTTTGTTCGGAGTCGACAACAGACTGATTTTCTCCAACTCTTCTTCGGTTATTTCATTGAGCGGAAAGGTTTTATCAATACTTTGTTCTGCTTCACCAATTCTTGAATCCGATTTTTTGTTTCTTGAAAAGGATTTACCGATTCTTGAATTCGTTTTCGTAAATCTTGATTTCGCTAAGGTGGTATCTTTATCGTAATTTACGGATATATTATTTACCGATTTTGTATTTGGTGTTTGATTTTGCTTTATCAAGTTTTGGTTTTCGTCTATCCACGAACGAGTTGCGTAAATTGCCAATATCTCAAAATCAGACTTCAAAAGCTCTTCGGCAAGCTTCACTCCTTCAACCACAAACAAATCGTCTTGCTTGCGATACTTGTCTTGTTTGTATTTAATCAGGCTTTTCAACTCGTTTTTCGACAACATAATCGGGTGGGATATTTATTTCTACAAAAAAAGAGGTAAATCATTTCGGATTTACCTCCATCTGTATCATTCATTATGTGTTTCAATATTATTCTGCGAACACTTCGAATTCTATTTCAGGCTTTATGTCTTTGAAAACTGAAACAACAACTTTGTGTGTTCCTATTTCCTTTATCGCATCGCCTATTATAGATATTTTCTTTCTGTCAACTTCGATTCCGAATTGTGCTTTTATCGCATCAGCTATTTGAATAGTATTGACAGATCCGAAAATCTTTCCGCTTTCGCTTGCTTTTGCTGCAATTCTCAAGCCTTCTATCTTAGCCAATGATGCTGCAAATTCTTCAGCTTCTTGTCTTATTCTTGCTTCTTTGAAAGCTCTTTGCTTGATGTTCTCAGCCAAAATTTTTCTGTTTGAAGCAGTTGCCATAACTGCGTATCCTTGCGGGATAAGATAGTTGTTGGCATATCCGTCTTTTACCTTTACTATCTCGTCTTTGTATCCCAATTTATTAACGTCTTGTTTCAATATAACTTCCATAGATGTACCTCCTTTATTACTTTAATAAGTCAGCTACATACGGCATCAAAGCCAAATGTCTTGCTCTTTTAACTGCTTGTGCTACTTTCTTTTGATATTTGTTTGAAGTTCCTGTGATTCTTCTTGGCAATATCTTACCTTGTTCGTTAACAAATTTCAAAAGGAAATCAGCATCCTTGTAATCTATGTACTTAATTCCGCTCTTCTTAAAACGACAATATTTCTTTCTTTGCGTCTCTACAGCGATCGGTGTCAAATATTTTATTTCTGTTTCGTTAGCCATTTCTTTTCTTTTTTTAAGGTTATTCTGCGGTTTTTTGTTCTGCCAATGCCTTTTGCTGACTCTTCAAGCCGTTTGCACGTCTCTTCTCGTTGTAAGCAATAGCGTGTTTATCCAATGACACAGTCAAGAATCTCAAAAGTCTTTCGTCTCTCTTGTATGCAGTTTCCAATGTTGCTATAACATCACCTTCTGCCTTGAATTCTATGAGATAGTAGAATCCTGTGGTTTTCTTCTGGATTGGATAAGCCAATTTACGCATTCCCCAATTGTGCTCGTAAACTATCTCTGCACCATTATCAGTCAATAACGTCTGATACTTTTTTACCGTTTCCTTTATCTGATCCTCAGACAAAACGGGAGTTACTATGAAAACGGTTTCGTACTGTTTTACCATAATTAATTTTATTTATTTATTAAATTTGAGTTTGCAAAATTACAAACAATTTTTGAATCCGCCAAATTATTCTTCCAACATTTTACCATGACAGTGTTTATACTTCTTTCCGCTACCACAAGGACAAGGATCATTTCGTCCCACTTTCTTTTCAACATGCACAGGTTGTGGTTTCGGTTGTGCACTCGGATTATTAGGTCTCGGAGTTGCCTCTTGACGTGATGTTTGTATGTTTCTGTTATCCGACTTAGGTAATTCCGTATCCCTTACCTGCTGTTGGTCCGCAATAGGCAAAGAAGCCCTGCACAAAAACGAAGTTATGTCTTTGTTAATCGAAGAAAGCATTTTTTCAAACAAAGAGAAAGATTCGAATTTGTAAATCAAAAGCGGGTCTTTCTGTTCATAAGACGCATTTTGCACTGATTGTTTAAGATCATCCAATTCTCTCAAGTGTTCTTTCCAAGCATTATCGATTATTTGCAAAGTTATACTCTTTTCTACCGACAAGGCGATCTCTTTTCCTTCGGTTTGATAAGATTTTTCTATCGGAGCGATTGCCGTTATCGTACGTTTGCCATCTGTTATCGGGAAAGCGATGTTTTCGTAACGATAATTTTTCGACTCATATATGTTCTTCACAAAAGGGAATGCAAGTCTGCTTACATTTTCCAGACGTTCCTTATAATATGAATACACGTTTGAATAAAGGCTTTCCACATTGTCTTTGACTTTGTTTTTGTTAAACTCATGCTCTGTCAAAGGACACTCAAATCCACACACCTTTATAAATTCCAAAGAGAAGTTTTCGTAATCGTCTCTGTAGTCTCCAACCATGACTTCCAAAGTATCATAAATCATGTTTGAAATATCGATTGCCAACTTGTCGCCATACAATGCGTTGCGTCTTTTTGTGTAAACAACCGTTCTTTGATTGTTCATGACATCATCATACTCCAACAAACGCTTTCTTATACCGAAGTTATTTTCTTCAACTTTGCGTTGAGCTCTTTCAATACTCTTTGTCATCATTGAATGTTGAATAACTTCTCCTTCTTGAATTCCGAGACGGTCCATCACTTTCACCATTCTGTCTGAACCGAACAATCGCATCAACTTATCTTCCAACGAAACAAAAAACTGACTGCTTCCCGGATCTCCCTGTCGTCCTGAACGACCTCTAAGCTGTCTGTCCACACGCCTTGATTCGTGTCTTTCCGTTCCTATGATTGCCAATCCTCCTGCTTCTTTTACACCTTCTTGAAGTTTGATATCGGTACCACGACCTGCCATATTGGTTGCAATAGTTACAGCTCCGGCACGACCGGCTTGAGCAACAATATCCGCTTCCTTTTTATGCAATTTAGCATTCAAAACTTGATGTTCGATTCTTCTTTGCTTCAACATTCTGGATAGCAATTCAGATGTTTCAACATCAGTTGTACCGATAAGGACAGGGCGTTTCTCTCCTATCAATCTTTCAACCTCGGCAATGACCGCAGCAAACTTTTCTCTCTTTGTTTTATATATCAAATCGTCATTGTCTTTCCTTATGACAGGACGGTTGGTCGGAATACTGACTACGTCTAATTTATAAATATCCCATAATTCCCCTGCTTCGGTTTCAGCAGTACCGGTCATACCTGCAAGTTTGGAATACATTCTAAAGTAATTCTGAAGCGTGATCGTTGCATACGTTTGAGTAGCAGCCTCGACCTTTACTCTTTCTTTTGCTTCTATCGCTTGATGTAAGCCATCTGAATAACGTCTTCCTTCCATTATACGTCCTGTTTGCTCATCTACAATTTTTACTTGATTGTCTATGACGACGTATTCCACGTTATTTTCAAATAAAGCATAAGCTTTCATCAATTGATTTATGGTATGAACTCTGTCGGATTGCACTGCATAGGTTTGCATTATCTGTTCCTTTTTCTCAGCCTTTTCTTGAGCTGACAGATTCTCTTTTTCCAAGTCTGCCAATTGACTTCCGACATCAGGCAACATGAAAAACTTCGGATCTTCACCCAATTTAGCAAGATAATCCATACCTTTATCAGTCAATTCTATGGAATTATGTTGCTCATTTATGACAAAATACAATTCATCGTCTATTTTGTACATATCCTTGCTTTGATCCTGCATATAGAAGTTTTCAGTCTTCAAAAGCAATGCCTTCATTCCCGGCTCGGATAGGAATTTTATCAAAGCCTTGTTTTTAGGCAATCCGTGATGAGCTCGAAGCAATAATGCTCCACCTTCTCTTTCCTGCTCCGGAGTACGATTTTCTGCAGTCAGTTCTTTTTTTGCAGATGCCAATATTTGAGTTACGAGTTGCTTTTGTGCATTGTAAATTTTCTCAATCACCGGACAAAATCTCTCAAACTCCTGATCGTCGCCCTTTGGTGTAGGTCCGGAAATAATAAGCGGCGTTCTTGCATCATCAATCAAAACAGAATCGACCTCATCGACAATAGCATAGTTATGTTCTCTTTGAACGATTTCTTTTGTGTTGCTACACATATTGTCTCTCAAATAGTCAAAACCGAATTCGTTGTTCGTACCATACGTAATGTCTGCATTATAAGCTCTACGTCTCTCTTCAGAGTTCGGTTCGTGCTTATCTATGCAGTCAACACTCAAACCATGGAATTCAAACAACATTCCCATCCACTCGCTATCACGTTTTGCCAAATAATCATTTACAGTTACGACATGCACTCCTTTACCAGGTAAAGCATTTAAGTAAATCGGCAATGTTCCCACCAAAGTTTTTCCCTCTCCAGTGGCCATCTCGGCGATTTTTCCTTGATGCAAAACCGTTCCTCCTATCAATTGAACGTCGTAATGCACCATATTCCATTTTATCATCGTGCCTCCGGCAATCCAACTGTTGTCATAATAAGCCTTATCTCCGACTATATTGACATTATCCTTTGTTGCTGCAAGATATTTGTCGTATTCACTTGCAGTTACTTCAACTTTTTCGTTATCGGTGAATCGTTTTGCTGTTTCCTTTACAACAGCGAACGCCTGGGGAAGAAGTTCGTCTAAAATATTTTGCGTTTTGTCGTATATTTTCTTATCCAATTCTTCAATTTGAGTATAGACACGCTGTTTGTCCTCAATGTTCATGTTTAGTTCCTGCTCTATTCTCAGCTTCAATTCATCAACTTGTTTCTGCTCATTCTCAACAGCAGTTTTTATCTTGGTCTTAAACTCAACTGTTTTGGCTCTTAGTTCGTCATTTGTCAAGTTTTTAACTTCATCATACGCAGCAAGACACTTTTCCAATATGGGATTCAATTGTTTCAAATCCCTTTGTGATTTAGTACCGAAAAATTTAGCGAAAAAATTTGCCATATTCCTTTCTCCTTATTTTAGTTTCTGTTTAATATTTCTTTATTTCGATAAATTATATCTTTATTCTATTTCATTGTTTCTTGATTTCCTGTTTCCGAAATCAAGGTTTGTTTTTCGTCTTCTTTGGCTTGTTCGTCTTTTTTGGCGGCATACAAATCTATCGCAGCTATAATGGCGGTCATTCCCCAAAAAGGCACAGCCAATTTATCTGTTTCAAGAAATTGATTCAGAAATCCGTGAACGTAATAAGTGGTTAATCCCATCACTGCAAACAATGCAAGATTTGAAAGCAGTTTACTTGCCGTTCTTTTGTAAGCCCTGATTCCTATGACAAAGGTTACGACGAACACTGCCGTATTTGTCAACAAACCAATCAAGCCTTGCTCGGACAGGGGTCGCAAATACTCACTATGAGTTGAGCCAAGGTCTCCCGAATCCGTGCTTATAATACTCAGATTGTAAGATTTCTGATAAGCGCCATAAAGAAACGTGTACATCCCCGGGCCACAGCCGAACACAGGTTTTTCTTTGAACATTTCCAATGCACAAGCCCATCTGTTCAATCTTTCAACATTCGAAGCATCTGTTGATATGTTTGTCATGGAACTTATGTGCTCTGCCATGTTTCCCGAAGAGTCTTGATCGTTCTTTTCCAACGCTCCCATGATTCTTCCCCATGAAAAAGCAACAACAACACACAAAACTATCCCGCAATATATCAGAGTTTTCAATTTTATATTCGATTTAACCAATACCCAAACCCCTAACGCGGCACAAAGACTCAACCATGCAGCACGAGAATAAGATAATACAAAACCTAAAACCAAAATCGCAACCAACAAAATCACAAACGCCATCTTCAACTTTCCGAATCCCAAATCTTTCCCATAAAACATATAATAAGCCATTGGCGGTATCATTAAGGCAATTGCCGCTCCGTAAGCAGTGTGATCATTGTAAAAAGGCTGCATTGAATAGTGTGCAAAGTCGAAAGAGAATCCATGTGATGCGAAATTAGCAGTTGCAATGCAAATAACAATGCAAAGCGACATGGTATACAAGCCGACAAATGCGTTTATCTTGTTTGGAGTTTTTAATAAAACAACCGGCAAATAAAAACACGGAATTATAAACCACAACTGTGACAAAAGATATTTGAAAGACACCAATATATCTTCACTTGTCAGGCATGTGATAAGCGTCCATATCAAATTGATTATTACAGCTACTGATATAGGATGAGAAAACACCTTCCCTTCATACTTACCCGTAAAGAACCGTTCCCATAAAAACAATAATAAAACAATAATCAGAATCGGTTCGGAAGGAATACTGATTGCCACTTCTTTGAAACTCATATTCACTGCCAAAGGTGTGAGCAATGCAATCAAAAGAAAAGTATTCTTGAACTGTTTTACGACAAACAAAAGTCCGAAAAGAATGACAGGAATCAAAGCATAAACATAATATTCATAGGTAAGACAATACACACCGCCTGCTATAAACAATGCACAACACAATCCGACACAAAGATACGTCATTGTGTTATCACTGAATCTGCAAAAAAAAGAATTAAATACAGATTTTATTTTTTCGATAAGCCTATCTGCCGAATCGAATGCCTTCATTAACAAGCCTTGTTTTCCTTTTCTCTTTCTCTAATCACCAAAACAAACAAAGCCAATAAAGTACAAGACAACGCAGACACAAGAACGATTATCGAACGCTTAGGTTTGTCTTTCGAATATGAAGGAGTGGCTTTTTCGATTATGAATTCCACCGGAATTTGTGCTTCTCTATCAACTTTAGCTCTTTCTAAATGATCAGACCAAAGCCTCAATGATTCCCTCTTATTTACCAATTGATCTCTCAAATTGGCAATTTTTGCACCGGCTTCCTCTATTGCAGACATTTTTGCTTCCAAACGAGCCACTGAGGCCGCATTTCCCGCAGCCACTTGCTTAGCCAACTCTTGTGCAAACCTCTCACTGGTTCCGTCAGGATAGTAAATCTTGTATTCTTTGCTCATCTTGGACAAACTATCCGACAAAATATCTATTTCCGTCAAAATTCTGTTTCTCGATCTCTCGATTACGGCACAAATGGAATCGTATTTTACTTTTTTCGCTTCATTTCTCACCGTTCCGATTTCTTGAGCCATGAAATTCGCTATATTGGCTGCATATTCCGGATCTGTATCCCATACGGTTAATTTTATGCCTAAATTTTCCGTACGTTTGACCTTTATGTTATTATACAGCTTTCGACCGAGTTTTTCGTCCAATTCTCTGCCTTCTGCTTTGATTCCGTAATGCTCAGCCAAGTTAAACTTTGTGCAAGCCGCACCAACGACACGACTACTGTTGATTATATCCAAAACGTATTCACAATCCGATGCACTGCCATAATTAAGCGGATCGACATTGTCAAAATTGCTCAATATACCTTTTGAAATCGAGTTTGTATCACTTGGAATCAACAACACCTGTGCCTTATAGTAATTAGGCATCAGAAGAGTTATTCCCGCTACCACAAGTGCTGAAACGACAAATGTTACAGCCAAAACTTTGAAATTTCGCTTTATGAATTTAAAGGTCTGCCCCAAATTGATTTCATTCATTTCCACAACGTTCAATCTTTATTTCAGAATCTGTTTTCAATAAGTCTGCAAAGGTATGCAAAATTCCGATATTGGCAATTAAAGAAACGTTTTTTTTATTCTTGAATTCATCTTTGCGAAATCAAAATCCGCTAAAGCCAAAGCAAGCATACACGAATTAAAAGCGTGCTTAATCACATTGTTTAATTGTTTTTTTGTACTTTTGCGGCTCGAAAAAACAACAAGATGGCAAAAAATTTAGTTATAGTCGAGTCTCCTGCCAAGGCAAAAACAATTGAAAAATTTCTTGGTGAGGATTTTGTGGTCAGATCAAGCTACGGACACATCAGAGACTTACCTCAGAGAAACATAAGCATAGACATAGAGAATAATTTCAAACCCGAATACATCGTTTCCGAAGATAAGCACAAGGTAGTTGCGGAATTAAAAAAAGAAGTTAAAAAAGCAGACATGGTTTGGCTTGCTTCCGATGAGGATCGTGAAGGAGAAGCAATTGCATGGCACTTAAAGGAAACTCTTGAACTTGATCCGGAGAAGACAAAACGAATAGTCTTCAACGAAATTACAAAGAACGCCATTCTCAATGCCGTACAGAATCCAAGAGATATTGACATCAATTTAGTCAATGCTCAACAGGCACGAAGGGTTTTAGATAGAATCGTCGGCTATGAAATATCTCCGATTCTGTGGAAAAAGGTTAAGCCGGCTCTATCTGCGGGTAGAGTTCAGAGTGTCGCAGTTCGTCTGATTGTTGAAAAGGAAGAAGAAATTCAAAACTTCAAACAAAACACCCAATATAAAGTAAAAGCCGGGTTTATCACCGATGATGGACAGCATATCTCTGCATCATTAAACCAAAAATTCGATACACGAGAAGAAGCCTTGAATTTTCTAAACGATTGCAAAGAAGCAACTTTCTCAGTTGAAACAATGGAAAAGAAACCCGGCAAAACATCTCCGTCGGCTCCTTTCACCACATCCACGCTTCAACAAGAGGCTTCGAAAAGACTTGGAATGTCTGTATCGAGAACAATGTCCGTCGCACAGAGTCTTTATGAGTCCGGATACATTACTTACATGAGAACAGACTCTGTTAATTTATCTGATTTGGCTCTTGCTCAGGCTAAAGAAGTTATTGAATCCGAATATGGCAAAGAGTATTTGAAAATACGGAAATTTACAAACAAGATAAAGGGTGCCCAAGAAGCTCACGAGGCAATAAGACCTACGCAACTTTCTCAAAAAGTCATAGATGCCGATCCTGCATCTCAAAGATTGTATGACTTGATACGTAAACGCACTTTGGCATCACAAATGGCAGATGCCAAAATCGAGAAAACCAATATAACGATTGCGATTTCTTCTCGTGAAGAAAAATACAAAGCAAGCGGGGAAGTAGTTCTTTTCGACGGCTTCATGAAGGTCTATGCTCCTACACGAGAGGAAGAAAACAACGAAGAACAAACATCGGATTCAATAATTCCGAAAGTAAATCAAGGAGAGGTATTGCAACATCTTTATTCCAAAGCACAAGAAAGTCATTCCACTCCACCGGCTCGCTACAACGAAGCGATGCTTGTAAAGAAGCTTGAAGACTTAGGCATAGGCAGACCATCGACTTACGCTCCCACCATAACGACTATTCAAAAGAGAGAGTACGTTGACAAACAAGACACGCCGTCTCAACAAAGGGAGATAAGCGTTTTATTGTTGGAAAAAAGCGAAATAAGAGAAAATAAAGAGAAAGAGAACTTCGGCAGCGAAAAAGGCAAACTCCACCCAACCGATATAGGAACCGTAGTAAATAATTTCTTGGTTGAACACTTTACAGACATAATCGACTACAACTTTACCGCACAAGTGGAAAAGCAGTTCGACAAAATAGCTCAAGGAGATGAGAGTTGGCAGGACATGATGAAAGAGTTCTACACTCCATTCCACAAAGAAGTTGAAGCAACCAAAGAAAGCAAAAAAGAAAGTGGTGAAAGACTGCTTGGAATCGACAACGCAAGTGGCAAAAACGTCTATGCAAAAATAGGACGTTTTGGAGCAATGATACAAATTGGCGAAATATCCGACGAAGAAAAGCCTCGATTCGCATCATTGAAAAAAACACAATCGATAAATACCATAACGCTTGAAGAGGCTTTGGATTTATTCCGTCTTCCCCGTGTTGTAGGTATCTTAAACGAGCATGAAATAATCGCAAACAACGGAAGGTTCGGAGCATACATAAGTTACAAAGACAAAAACTACACTCTACCGAAGGGAATCGACCCATTGGAAGTCGGAATCGAACAATGCGTTGAAGTGATTGAGAAAAAAGACAAACAAACCGAACTTGTGGGAAAAGTTCTTGCGACAAAAGACGGCAAAGACATCACTTTGGCATACGGACGCTACGGAATGTACATCAAATATGACGAAAACAATTTCCGAATCCCAAGAGGAGTAAATGCAGGCGAGATAACAGCAGAGCAAGCCATTGCTATAGTCAGCGGAGAGACTAAAAAACAAGAAGCAATCAAGACATTCGCTTGCGGAGCCGAGTTATTGGAAGGACGATATGGGGTTTACATTAAATATAATGGCAAAAATTACAAAATTCCTAAGGAAAACAAAGCAGAGGAATTAGATGATAAGATTGTTGAACAAATCGTCAATCAGCCTGTTGTTGAAAAGAAGACGACAAGTCGTCGAAAGAAATAAATAAAAACGAAAACTATCAAGCTATGAAAAAGATTTTGATGGTATTATCCTTCGTAATATTGAGTTCGGGTTTTGCAATGTCTCAGGGAAAGCTTAACTACAGCGGATTTTCAGGCGGAATGATGATACATAGTGGTTATTTGCAAAGCGGAACGTTTGAATTGACAAACGCAAACAATCATTCAATCTCGCAAAACCAGATAAAGGGTTTTCCTTTCGGCATAGGAGGAGCGGCACGTCTGCATTTCGGAAAACATTTACGATTTGGTGGTGAAGGATATGTTTCAGACATAAGATACAATTCAAACGGCAGTTATGCATCTACAAGTTGGGGCGGATTGTTGGTTGATTGCATTTGGCAGATTAAAAGATTCGCTCCATTCGCAGGGCTTTTGGTCGGAGGCGGAAACACAAAAAATCTCACTCTTAGCGAGAAATACGCAGATGATTACATAGTTGAGAACAATGCTTCTTTCAGAGAATATTCCTTTTTGGCTATTACTCCGTTTGTGGGCGTGGAATATGCCGTCAACTCCAAGATAAGACTTACCCTTAAGGCAGATTATCTTATCAACCTCAACAATCCGCAGGACGATTTCGCACATGGCCCCCGCATTTTCTTGGGATTTATGTTCTATCGCTTGAAAGGAGAATAACAAAATCAAGTCCTGATTTTCTAATTCTTGATTTCAGTAAATTGTTTCTTGATTTCAGAAAAATAAAACAAAGAGTTGGAAAATTAAAACGACGTTTTTTTCTAATAAAACAAGGGTGGTATTACTCATGATACCACCCTTGTTTTATGTTTTTAATATTCTTAAAATCCGTAGTTAAAACTTATCATTATATTGCTTGTTTTTACAGTTTCCGATATTTCACCATCTGACCAAACTTCACTAAATAGGGGTGTTACGCCGTAAACATATCTTGCACCTATCGACATATTATTTGTCAAATCAAATTTCACGCCTCCAGCAACAGCAAATTCTAATACATTATAAGCTTCCGTGTTACTATTTCTCGAGTAATTACTTACTCCAGGAATGTTTGTCTCAAATTCTCCTTTGATAAACACGAACATATTAAAGTTAAATTGCGGTCCTGCTTCAATTGTAAATCTTGAAATTGGAGAAAATTGCAACATAACAGGCACTGCTATTTTGTGATTTGTGTATGTAGAGGTACTTTTTGCATAATACTCTTTACCCAATATGGTATTACTTTCTTCAAATTTATATTGAGTACCTTCCATTGAGTAAAGAACTTCAGGTTGCACTGAAAACATATTGTTGAGCTTGAAATTAGCGTAACCTCCTGCGTGAAATCCGGGTTTGAATTCGTAATCATCAACATTCCAAGTTGAAAGGTTCAAACCGGCTTTTGCACCGAAGCTTACTTTTTGAGCATTCACGTACTCTGATGCAAACAGCATTGAAACAGCTGCAAGCATGCATACAATAACTTTTTTCATCTTTTTTTTGTTTTTTAGTTTATACTGAATTTATTCAACATATATATATCGCACTTCGCACCCTGTTTATTGCATAAGGTTAATTATTTTTTCGTCTTCAAGCCCCGGAACGACATCACAAGTATCTATCCTGAAAGTATAATCAAACACATTATACATTTTGTGTTTTCGTAAACGGTGTATGTGTGATGCATTTTCCATATAGCCTTGCAAATCATCTTTTGCTTGTTTCCAAACAGCAAGAACAGAATGTGTGGAATCGTTTTTATTTTCAAACATACCGCTTTGAAGTAGGCGTTCAGCCAATGCCCCAGCAAACACGATATCTTCAAAACCAAACTTCTTTTCCAGCCTGAGCAAAACATTTTTACATCTTTTCCTTATTCTATCAAATAGTTTGCCAAACCCGAAATATTGAAAAAAACTCCTATGACAATCTTTGAAGGATTGCTTTCTTGAGCCAATGCTATTGTAACCACACCATTGGTTGTCGAATGCACTATTTCATTTCTACAAACTCTTTCTTTGATAAATTCCAATGCAGAATTACCCCAATCGGCAAAAGAAAAAGTATCCCCAATTCTCCCTCCTGCCACAAGAAATACTTTATCCCTATATTGTTTTGCTTTCTCAATTGTTTTAACCGGCATCATAGCTTTCGCATCGTTGTTTATATGACATTGTGGCTTAAAGATATTGTTATCTTGCTCAAACGATGTAATTGCATCTTTGATTCGATTGTTCGACAATAGGAACGGATATGAAAAAAGGGAGACTCATCGCCTCCCTTTCTTTGTTTTATCAACTTTAATCTTGATTAGAATCCGAAGCTGCAGCTGATCATTAAATTGCTTGTGCCGTATTCTTGTTCTACAAAGCCATCATAAACATCTCCGAGCAAAGGTGTAAGTCCGTAAACGTATCTTGCCCCCAATGAAATATTGCCTGCCAAATTCACTTTCAAACCTGCGGCGATTCCAAACTCAAACATATTATACACATCGCTATCCACAGTTGCTGTTTCGTCATATTCAGGCACTCCCGGCACGTTTGTTTCAAGTTTTTCTCTGTTTGACATTGCCAAATTAAAACCGAATTGAGGTCCTACTTCGATTGTCAAAAGCGGAATCGGAGTTATATGCAACAAAACAGGGACATTAAGTCTGTGAGTCGTAGTTGTAGCACTTAGATTCATGAAATACTCTTTTCCCAACACTGTTTGAGTTTCGTCTTCCGAAATTCTTACACCTTCCATTGAGTACAACACTTCCGGCTGTATTGCGAACATTTTATTGATTTTTATATTCGCATACACACCTGCATGAAATCCGGGTTTGAATTCGCAATCATCAACATTCCAAGTTGAAAGGTTCAAACCTGCTTTTGCACCGAAACCGATTTTCTGAGCCATTGCTCCGTCTGCTGCAAAGAACATTGATACCGCAGCAAAGACACAAACGAATAATTTCTTCATTTTCTTTTTTGTTTTTTAGTTTGTACTGAATTTATTTAACATTTGTATATCGCATTTTACATTCTGTTTATTGCATAACGTTAATGATTTTTTTTTGTTCAAGCCCCGGAACAACATTGCAAGTATCCAATTGAAAAGTATAATCAAACACATCGTCCATTCCATGTTTCCGCAAACGATGTATGTGAGATGCTTTTTCCATGTAGCCTTGCAAATCATCTTTTGCCAAATTCCAAACAGCAATTGCCGAATGTGTGGAATCGTTTTTGTTTTCAAACTTACCGCTTTGAATAAGCCTGTCAGCCAAAGCTCCTGCAAATGTCATATCTTCCAAACTCACTGTATTATTCCAGCCGGAACAAAACAATTGAACGTCTTTCCCCTGCTCTGAAAGGTAGTTTGACAAAGCTGAAAGGTTAGAAAAAGCTCCTATGACAATCTTCGACGGGTTGCTTTCTTTAGCCAGAGCTATTGCAACCGTGCCATTGGTCGTCGAATGCACTATTTCATTTCCTTCAACCCTTTGACGAGTAAATTCCAGTGCAGAATTACCCCAGTCAGCAAAAGGAAACGTATTTTCTATTCTCTCTCCCGCAACAAGAAACCCATTATCCTTGTACTCTTTTGCCTCTTCTATTGTCTTAACCGGGATTATGGCTTTTGCTCCGTTGTTTACAGCCGTGCAAATCGAAGTTGTGGCTCTCAGAATATCTATTACGACACAAATATGTGAGCCATTCATTTTTCTGAACGGATATAAAGCCGGACTCAATATAGTTTCTATCTGTTTCATTTTTGTTTTCATGTTTTTCGTTACTCAATCAGAGCTATCGTACCTTTTCTTGTCTCTTTTTCTCCTAAACTATTGACAAATTCTATCATGTATATATATACTCCTTGCTTGCAATACTCTCCCTTAAAACTGCCATTCCAACCCTCATTCAAGTCTTCGGTCATGAAAATCAAAGCTCCATAGCGGTCGAATATGCTCATGCGATAACTGCCTTGCTGAATAAAATGACATTGCGGCTTAAAAACATTGTTATCCGGCTCATTCGGAGTAATGGCATTTGGAATAAATATCTTGGTTTCATGAATCACATAAGCGAAAGTTGAATTTGCCGATTGTATTTTATTGTCTCTACCGAGACCATCTTCGTTTGCTTTGACGAAATAGAAAGTTCGGTCGGATGAAGACAGATTCTCTTCCAAGTAATCCGTATATGTGTTATCTGAAGTAACGGCTACTTGAAACGGAACAGTCTCTCCTTGCGAGTAACGATAGATTTCATAAAATCCCACACCGTTTTCCCAACCCGAGTAAGGAGTCCAGCTCAACATATTGGTAGTCGGATCGGTATTTTTCAAAGTCATCTGCATCGGAGACACGGATTCGGATTGTTTGAACGACAGACCACATTCGTCCGGAGCCGACAAAATGTAACGATATGAGTGTTCGACGGCAGAAGTCGGCAACCTATCGGTATGAGTCAAAGTATTATTTCCCGTATAAGGCAGATTGGCAACAAGAGAATAAGCACCTCCATCGACAGATCTTTCCAAACGATAAAAATTAACAGGAAGCGAAGCATCAACATAAAACTCCAAGTCGATATCTGTATTATTCTCTCTAACCGATACTTTTCTTATTTCTATAAATTCAACTTGACGTGCAGCGGTTAAGTCAACCTCAACCATGTTTGACTTAGCCATTATTCCATCATTTGAAATCGCTTCCACATAAAACGAATATCGATTTTCCGTTATATCGATTTGAATTTCCGCATTGTTGTTTTGAGTTGTTCCTTCAAGGTTAAAAGCAGTTGAACTCGCTTTACGGGAATATATATTGTAGTGTTGAAGTCCTGTTTCAAAGTTATCGTAATGATTCCACGCCAAAGAAATTTTGTCGGAGCAATGAACACTATTGCATATCAAAACCATATTAGTGTGTGTCTCGGTTCTGAGGCTCGTATTAAAGCAAGTATCGAACGCCATCACAGCAAGAGAATTCTGTTGTTCGATATCGCAATCAGTGCATTCATAATTCGAAGCATCCGCTCCCCAAATCGTATCAATGGCTATGCAAGGGCTTCCACCGCAAACAACATATCCGAAAACATCATCAGAATCCGATGGAATCCATTCAAGATTCAAAATCTGGGAATCAAGATCCACCGTAGCGGATTGAAGAATCGGACTGTTCGGTATTTCAGTATCGCCAACCAAAATTTGAGGTTGGTTCGATCGATTCAAACATCCGCTTTCATCTTCCAACTCCACAGCGTAACAAATCGTATCACTACAGATCTGAGGCAAAGTATCTACATAGGTGTTTTCTGAAGACATTCCCACCAAATTCCAATCCGTATCAGTGGATTTGCGTTTTCTGTAAACGTTATAACGATGCGACATCTCCTCATCATTGTTTGCGTCTCTCACTTCATTCCAAAATAAATTCACCGTATTGTTCTGATTTGGTACAACGGCAAGAAAAATGGTTTCTATCTCGTCTTGAAGAATCTGTCCCGAAGAAAAGACAGCCTGTATTCTGTATCTGACAACGCCAAGTGTCGCTTGCTGCGTTCCATCTGTGTAAACAGATTGTGTCTCGTCTGAAATGACATCGTGATTTACATAATCCGACGCTGCATTGTCCCATGTCAAAATCCTATACTCAAGAAATTCCGGATTTGTTTGCGGTTGGAAAGAAATACTTACGTTACCCTCTTCATCGACACTTGCACAAAATATTTCAAAACTCTGTGCAAATGAAGAGAATCCAAGCAGCAATCCCAACAAAAAACAAATCATTCTTCTCATACAGCAATCTGCTTATATCATTCAAGCAATACCTTGTCGCAAACAATGACTTTGGTCATCTTTTCAAAATCAAGATATTTTTGAGCAAGGTTTCGCAAATCTTCAGGCTTTATTTCCAAAATAGCATTCTGAATATCATTGAAATAGGATAAAGGAAGATTGTATTTTCTTATGAAAGAAAACTTCTCAGCCAAATCAAAAACACCATCCAATCCTCTTAGGCAATCTCCCAACAAATAATTCTTTAACACAATCAGTTCTTGCTCACCGACCAAATCATTATGCAGTTTTTCTATTTCAACACCTATTTCATCTATTGCAGACCTTGCTTTTTCTGCTCTTACATCTGCCGTTGTTGAAAGCACAGAACAATCTCTATAAGAGATGATATAAGAGCCTATTGAATAGGTATAGCCTTTTTCTTCCCTGATATTTGTCATCAAACGTGAGCCGAAATACCCTCCGAACAAAGCAATGAGAATTTTTAACGAATGATAATCTTCGTGTGTGTGGTTTAGAGTTATGTTTCCTAACCTTATGCTCGCTTGAACTGCCTTTTCTTTATGTTCGAATATTGTTTGAGCCATAGGATACTCCATGTTATAACACAGATTCGGCTGTTGAGTTTTTTCTTTTCCCCATTTCTCATCGCCGAAACCATGTAATAATTTAACGATGAAACAATCCGAATAATTGCCTGCAATAGATATTTCGCAATCTCTATAAGAATAAAAATCATCATAAAATTCCCGGACATCGTCTACTGTCAGCAAATCATAATCTTCAAAATTGCCAAATTTGCCAAAAGGATTTGAGAGAGGGAATATTGTTTTGTAAAACTTCTTGTAGGCAATCATGTTTGTCTTTTGGTTATTCAACAGAAACGATTGCTTTTGTTTGCTGCGGTAAATCTCAAATTCTTCTTCCGAATAGCGAGGTTGTTTTATTATCATTTCGATAAGCGGTAACAAATCCAAGGAATACTTGCTCAAAAAATAGAAAACAATCGAGCAACTCTCCCTATCGACGGATTTTTCTACGTACGCACCATAATAATCCAACTTATCAGCAATCTGAACCCCTGTTAAATCGCCACTGCCTTCAGTAAGCATATTCGCAGTTGCTGCAGCAGAGAAAAACTTTCTTTGATTGTTGCTTCCGGCGTTTGAAAATATAAATTCCAATCTTACGACCTCGCTATCTATGTCAGGGAAACAATTGAGCTTTATTCCGTTTGACATCGATAGATTTTCGACATCAAACGATGGTAGTTGAAACGAATAATCTGAAAACAAAGGTACTTTTTTCATCACTGTGTCATATTATCAGAATTCCAAAGTCAATTTTGCATTTATTTGAGATGGCGTTAAGTAATTCGGAACTCCATAGTATTTGTTCGAATAATCAGCAACCCAAAAATAAGAGATGACATTTTTAGTTGAGAAAACGTTAAACCATTCCACGTTAAACCAGATTCTCTTAAAGGCTTTCATGAAATTGTTTTTTGCCCATGCTGAATTTTCATCTTTGATGCGGAAAGTGAAAGCTATATCACAGCGTAAGTAATCAGGCATTCGATTTGTTTGAAGGTAACGTTCGGAATTCGGAGCTCCGTACGGATAACCGCTTCCATAGTTAAAACTCAAGTAAACTCGAAGATATGGCATCTTTGGCACATAATCTTGAAACGAAATATTGATATTGTAAAGTTGATCCGTAGGACGTGGAATATATCCTGCATTATCTCCTTTTATATCTTCTTCTGTGTTCATCAAAGACAAAGATAGCCATGAATCTATTCCCTTTATGAATTCGCCATACAAACGAACATCTATTCCTTTTGCGAATCCGACGGAATTGTTTTGGGCAGAATAACGCAATTGAACGTTGTCTACGCGATACGGAATCAAATCCCACATATACTTATAGTAAATCGAGCCCATCAGTTTGAAAGGTCGGTCAAGCATTGTAAACTTCCAATCCGACGAAAGCACGATATGCCATGATTTTTGTGAACGAATATCGGGATTTATTTCACCTTTCTCATTTCTTAATTCTTTATAGAAAGGACTCTGTGCATAAATACCGGTTGCGAATCTGAATAACAAATCACGGTTTATTGCAGGTGTGAAACTTACGCTTGCTCTCGGTGAAACGAATACTTCATTATTGAAATCCCAATACATGATACGTCCACCTAA
The DNA here is from genome assembly GCA_045577535.1 of Candidatus Onthomorpha sp. GTDB lineage: Bacteria > Bacteroidota > Bacteroidia > Bacteroidales > P3 > Onthomorpha. The sequence continues at coordinate 78,405 of JAZNIO010000030.1, forward strand.
ATTTGCGTACCAATTTCCTATTTTGCTGTATTTCTTCCAATCTCTCTGCAAATAAGCATTGATACGGTTTGACTCTATTTCATTATTCGACTTAAACACATTTTGCAAAGCAGGAGACGAGACCGTGTCATAAACACCCGGAATATCAGGAGTTGATGGTATTGCATAACCTGCCGAATCCACCATCTTCCATTCATTGACTCTGTCATATATAAGCTCTCTTTGATATTTTATTCCCCAAGTCAGTTTTCCCTCATCATAGAATCTGTATCCTTTATGTTCGATATTGTAAATGTTTGCAATGAGATGGTTTCTTGCATGCTCGATATACGTCCCTATTCCTCGTTCCAAACCTTCTTCATCTCCATATCCCAAGCCTGTTTCTGATAACCAATATTGTCCCTGTATGTCGTAATTTATTCTTTCATCGGTTGCAAATCCGGAAGCAATGAGTTTCAGTTGCAAATCCTTAAATGGATTGTACGTAAACATGACTGCACCGAACAATGATGCGAATTTATCCAATTCTTGTCCGTCAAAATAAACCTTCAACTTTAACATCTCATACACGTTTCCAAAAGATGTTTCCCTGTTTTGAGGAATGAAGTTATAGGTATTGTAGGCGGCGTTTCCCAAAAAGGCAATTTCCGATTTTTCATTCAAGTCGTATGTTGCGTAAAGTTGCAAATCATTGAACGAAGGAAAGTAATCACCTTCTGTATCCATGGCGGAAATCAAGTGTTTGGTATTCTTGTTTCTGAATCCGAGCTGATAAGTGAATCTATTGCCTATGGCTTGCTCCAAATGGAGATTTGCTCCCAACAAACTGACGGATGCCGTTGCTGAAAACTCTTGCGGCTTTCTGTATTTTATGTCCAACACCGACGACATTTTATCTCCGTACTTTGCATCAAAGCCTCCTGAAGAGAAAACTATGTCTGAAACCATGTCGGAGTTGATAAAACTCAATCCTTCTTGCTGTGCATTTCTCACAAGGAAAGGACGAAATACTTCTATGTCGTTTACGTAAACCAGATTCTCATCAAAATTTCCTCCTCTTACGTTATACTGACTGCTAAGCTCATTATTCGACGACACTCCTCCGATAGATTTCAACAAGCTTTCGACTCCTCCGATCGGTCCTGCAACATGCTTTGCCCATTGCGAACTTATACGCGTCAGCCCTTCCTCTCGAGAAAAATCTCCTTTGACTTGAGCGACAGGCAATGTTGATGATGCAAAACTCAAAACAAATTCCAACTCTCGCTTTTCCCCTTTACTCAGAACCAAAGTATGCTCTTGTGTTTCGTATCCTACATAAGAAACAACCAACTTCAACTCTTTGTCAGCCGGAACATTCAAAGAAAATCGTCCTTGCTCATTTGTGGTGCTTCCTATGGGCTTTGACAAATTTATAACACCGACATTGGCAGGGGAAAGACCATTTTGAAGACTGTCTTTGACAATCCCGTAAATCGTTGCTTGATTCTGTGAAAATGAAACAAAGAAACAAATCAACGAAACGAAGAAACAAATTATCCTTTTCAAATTCTATTGCTTTAATGTGCAAAGATACGAATTTATAGCTTTACAAGCCTAATTGCTTTCACAAAAAAAACAAGAAATACTGCAAGTGTAATTCTTGTTTTTTATGTTTTGTAGAATCAAATGCTTATTACAAAGTGCTAATACATGTATTCGGTGTTTCCATATCCTATAAACGAATCATAATCATTCCCCGGCTCTCTGTAATACAAGAAAACATTGTAACGATTCTTTGTTTCGGAATGATTTCCTTCAACTTCCTTGTAAGAACCCTGCGTATAACCATAAGGCAAATAAAGAATCTGATAATTGTAATAACCTTGCTTCAAAAACAATCGAAGAACATATTGATTCAATTCATTATCAAAAACGAATTTATTTTGATCTGAATAACGCCAATCAGTCAGATCTCCGATTACATAATAGTTTCCTTCCAAACAAAGCGGCATCGGAAGATAGAAATACACCCATGCATAATCACTGCACAAAGAAGCATTGTCATCAAATTCGTTTCTGATGTGATACATTCCCCTCAAGTCATCTTGAGACACAAACGGAGATTTGGCTTTCAACACTTCCTCTCTCAGTCTTACTATATTCTCGCCGCCAATGTAATCTATATTCGACACAAAGTTTGATCTCTGTCGCAAAGATGTGAAATCAAACGTTCGAAATACGTTTCCGCCATCGAAAATGTTTTCTTTTCTGAAATTGAATACCAATTCCACACCTTTATCTTCGCTTAACGGCAAAAATCTTTGGCTATCTGTGCGACCGTTTTGTTGAATCGACAATTTGATTCGTTCTCTCGGATTATCGAAACTCAAACCCGACGTTGAGAAAACCCTGACATCAACTTCTTGAGAATTGTTTCTGAGGAAAGGATCGCGAGCCTGCATGACTGAAGCTGAGACTACCGCCTTTTTATCCAAGCAATAGAATCGCTTTGTGAAGACTACTTGTTCGGGTTCGCCTTCTTTATAAACTTTTAGCACGTAATTACCACTTTTTGTTAAGCGTGTGGTTTCGTTTGGCAGGTTTTGCTCATAGTGAACATAGCGTTGAAGAGTGTTAAACGAATTGGCGAAGTTCTCAATCAAAGCTGTCTCAAATCCTTCTATGTAATCGGTATATTCCAACGAACTTTCCGTCCAATCACTGTTGCAGTGAACAAAGGTATATTCGAATCGGTGTGTCTCTTCCGATATTTCATCGAACGAAAGCCACAATCCACCTGTCTCATTCACGTACATAATAGGCAAATACATGTGTTCATGATTACTTTCCAAACATACGGTTTTGATAAGCGGCGAATAAACCCTGTCAGTCCATACAAACTGAGCGTAAACCATATTTACGCTCAGCAGTATCATCAATAAAATAAATCGTTTCATTTTAAGACATTACCTCTTCCAACTCTGCAACAGTCTTTGGTATGTATTTACCAAGCAATCTGCAGCCATCTTTTGTTACAAGCAAGTCATCTTCGATTCTTATGCCACCAAAGTCTTTGTATTGCTCGACAACATCATAATTGATAAAGTCTTTGCATTTTCTTTCCGCCCTCCACTTATCAATCAATGCAGGAATAAAGTAACAACCCGGCTCATTGGTCAAAACGAATCCTTCTTGCAATTCTCTACCTAAGCGAAGCGATGCCAATCCGAATTGAGTTGAACGAACGTTTTTCTTATCATAGCCTACGTAATTCTCACCATAGTTTTCCATATCGTGAACATCTAAGCCCATCATGTGACCTAATCCGTGCGGCATAAACATTCCCATTGCTCCTTCTGCAACTGCATCTTGCACATTGCCTTTCATCAAGCCCAACTCTTTCAATGCACTTGCCAAACGCGTAACTGCTGCGATGTGAATTTCAGAATATTTTACTCCCGGTGCAATCAAACTCGGTACAAGCGTTTGTGCAGAAAGCACTGCTTCATAAATATCTTTTTGTCTGCTTGAAAATTTTCCTCCAACAGGAACAGAACGAGTTATGTCCGAGCAATATCCTTCCGGATTCTCACATCCTGCATCGGAAACAATCATACGACCTTTCTTTATTTGCAATGAATGATCATGTCCGTGCAAAATCTCACCGTGAGTCGTTAAAATGATAGGAAAAGACACAGGTCCGCCACCGGCTAACGCCATTCCTTCCATCATTCCTGCAATTTCATATTCATATGTTCCTTCTTTGGCAGCCATTTTCATCATTGTAGTGTGCATATTGTAAGCAGTGTCAATGGCTTTTTCTATTTCAACAATTTCTTCCTCGCTCTTGATTGAACGTTGCTTTACACAAGCTGCAATTAACTCCACTGAAACGTATGCTTTCACGTAATTACGATCTACATGCAAAAGTTCGGCAATGAAATTCACGTTTTCAGCTCTGTAAGGTGGCACAAAATGCACTTTTCTTCCTGCAAAAATGGCTGCATCCAAGAATTTACGCAAATCGTTTATGTTTCCACTGTTCTCAACGCCTATTTCCAGAGCTCTTTCTCTCATACTTGGAACAGGACCTGTCCATATTATATCTTCAATATCAACATCCTCTCCGAACAAATACTCTTCTTGATTGTCTATATCTATGACTCCGACAAGGTTTTGCAAGTTATGAGCGAAAAAATATCTGAACGTGCTATCTTGACGGAATGTATAAACATTAGCAGGATAGTTAAAAGGACTATCACCATTTCCAACCATTAAAATAACGCCGTGTTTCACATCTTTCATTAATTGTTTACGACGTTGGATGTAAGTTTCTTTTGCAAACATTTCTTTATTTGTTTATATAGTTTTTCTAATTATTTTACTGTTGAGTTGTTGGCAATCCGCCACCTCTGCGACCTGCTTCCAAAATAGGAAGATTTGCCTCGGTAGGTATATAAATCACCGTTTTCTCATTAAGATTGTTTTGATTTCTTACCCAAAGATATTGAATATATGTTTGAGTCAAAGTACCATTCTCAATCTTTATTGCTTCCGCTGCACCTTTTGCTCTTTCTATTTCTGCTTTGGCATTAAGTTTCTCTGCTTCAAGGTTGGCTCTTGCCTCTTCTATTTTTATTCTTCTGTTTTGTTCGGCTTCTGCAAGTTGAGCTTTACCTCTCATTTCTTGAGACCATACTCTATAAATAGGCATTCCAAACATTGCAATACCAACAAAAGCAAGCAACACTACAACTGCTATAACTATGTGTTTTGTTCCCAATCTGTACATATCGTTTCTACTTTTTAATTACTTATTTTATATCACTCAATCGATTAGATGTTTTTCAAAATGTCCAATGTATGACGCCAAAACAAATCAACGGTTGCTATTTCCAGCCTTTCCTCCGGTGAATGTACGCCTCTAAGCGTAGGACCATAAGAAATCATATCCATTCCTTCGTATTTCTCTCCTATCAAACCGCATTCCAAACCTGCATGTATCGCTCTCACTATCGGTTCTTTTCCAAATAATCTCTTATATGATTCAACAGCAACTTTCAATACATAACTGTCTGTGTTAGGACTCCAACCCGGATAACCATCTGTATGTTCCACATCGGCACCTGCCAACAAGAAACAACTCTCAACTCTGCTTGCTGCCGCATCTTTTGCACTTTCAAGACTTGAACGCTGAGATGTTGTTATAAAGAAGTGATCTTCTTGCATTTTTACACTTGCCAAATTGGTTGAAGTTTCAACAAATCCGGGTATTTCCCTACTCATTGCCAACACTCCGTGAGGACATGCGTACAATACGTTAAGCAAATTATCCTGACTCAACATATCGACTACGAACTCCGGCTTTGCAATAGTTTCAATGCCGACTTGCATTGCCGGTTCGGTGGTTCTGAACTCGTATTTCAATTCAGAAGCATATCTTTCAACAAGTGATTTCAGATCTTCTGCCTCTTGTTCCATCACAACAACATCTGCGTATGCTTCTCTTGCTATTGCATTGCGAAGATTTCCGCCATCAAATGTTGCCAATCTCATATCCATTTCCTTATCGGCTGCCCACAAAATACGGTTCAATAATTTATTTGCACAACCCAAGCCTTTGTTTATATCATCTCCCGAATGTCCGCCTTTCAATCCTTTAACGTATATTCTGAAATAAGCACCGGCAGGAGTTTCTTCCTTATCGAACGGCAATTTTGCCAAAGTGTCTATTCCGCCTGCACAACCTATGAATATTTCTCCTTCATCTTCTGAATCCAAATTAAGCAATATTCTACTTTTCAAAGCATCGGGACTCAAAGCACTTGCACCCGACAAACCGGTCTCTTCATCTACAGTGAACAAACATTCGATCGGTCCGTGTTCTATATCGTTTGCGTCCAATATTGCAAGAGCTGTTGCAACTCCTATGCCATCATCTGCTCCCAATGTGGTACCATCAGCCATTAACCACTCACCTTGTAAAACCGGAACAATGGCATCTTTATCGAAATCGAAGATTTTGTCACTGTTTTTCTCACAAACCATATCTATATGCGACTGTAAGCAAACCCATGGCTTGTTTTCCATTCCCGATGTGGCTTGTTTGCGAATTATTACGTTACCTATTTCATCTCTTTCATGCTCCAAAGACCTTTCTTTTGCCCAATTCATCAAATATTCCGTCATTTTCTCTTCTCGTTTCGAAGGTCGTGGAACTGATAATATTTCTCCAAAAAATCTGAATACGCCTTCAGGTTTCAAACCTTTCAATACATTGTTTTGTGTCATGTTTTTATGTTTTTTTATTATTATCTCATTAAATATTTTGCGAGTTCAAAGATACAACTTTCCAACGAATCGGCAATCCATTTCAAGAAAAAACCTGATTAAAAAAAGTAAACTATGTTCATTTATGCATTTTAGACGTACAAAACAGCGATTAGTTCGAGCAAAACAAAGGTATAAGCGAGTAAAATAAAGAAAGAATTGTGCGAAATCAAGAAACAATTTACCGAAACAAAGAGTTATTTCAGACAAAACAAAGAAAAAAAGGAGCAAGCCACTTTCGACTTACTCCTTTTCAATCTCTATTGTTTCCTATTTTAATTTGCCTTTGGTGTTTCCACAGGTTGTGCTGCAGGAATCGCAGGTGCTTTCTGTGCAGGCACCGCTGTTTTTATCGCATTAGGATCCAATTGTGTTCCATTAGTGTTCTCCACATCTGTTTTACCGGGTGTGAATGCTGTTGCAACAAGACACAAAACCAACATCGCTGATGCAAGTACCCAAGTGGCTTTTTCCAAAAAGTCGGCAGTCTTTCTCACTCCCATAACTTGATTCTGAGATGCAAAATTAGCAGCCAAGCCACCTCCTTTTGAATTTTGAACCAATACAACTATTGCCAACAAAACGGCAACCACGATAATCAATACTGTTACAAATACAAACATTTTTAATTCTATTTTTTGTGTTATTTATTCTTGTTCCAACTCTTTGATTCGGTCTGCAAAGTAAACACTTTTTTTTGGATTATCAGCCAAAAGTTGACGATAAATTTGCAAAGCCTTGTCTTTATTTCCTTGTTTCAAGTATATTTGAGCCATTGTTTCAGTTACGATTTTGAAATCTGCAGTTGCCGAACGTTTAATCACCGTTTCTATTGTCGAACCTTCTGTTTCGTCCTCATTCACCTTGATTTCAATCGGTTCTATCTTCAAGAAACGTTTTCTGACTTCTTCTTTCGTAGGATTATCCGACAAATCCGGTTCTCTATAACTATTTATTTCATCAATTATGCTTGACGTCTTCTTTTCCGATTCTTTGTTTTGATGAATCTGTTCTTGAATCTGTGTTTCCGATTCTTTGATTGATTTTTTTACTTTCAAAGGTTGTTCAACAAAATTCTTCAAAGCGGAACGTTCGGCAACATATGCCGCCGCCAAAAGCAGATATTTATCCTTATTTTGATTATTCAAAATCATCGAAAACTTTGCCGCATAAGCGTAAAGCACAGAAGAATACGGATACTTCTCTATAAGCCTTTCAATATTTATCAGACTCATTATATCGACTTCCGATTCCGCAGTTTCCAATATGTCATTCAATTTTTTATCCATGCCGTTTCGATGGTAAATATCTCGTAAGAATTTTACTATTTTTCAATTCCCAAAATCAATACAAGTTGCAAAAGTACAAAAAAACTCATTCTCTGCGACTAAAACGAGCCAAAAATCGAATAAATTCAAAAAAAAGTTCTCCAATTATTGCTTATCTAAAAAAAAGTCGTACCTTTGCACCTCAAAAACAAATAAACATACGATGAAAAGAACATATCAACCTTCACGCAGAAAAAGAGTAAACAAGCACGGTTTCAGAGCAAGAATGGCAACGGCCAATGGTAGAAGAGTTTTAGCTGCTCGTAGAGCTCACGGCAGACATAAACTAACCGTTTCTGACGAAAGATAGTTTACTGCTCTTGAATCAAGAGAACAAAATCGAGAGATATTTGCGAGAAGCATTGAGGTTTTCCAATGCTTCTTTTTTTTAATTTTATCACACAAACAATGAAGTTAAAAAAAACAAAAACAAGATTATTGTTCGAAGAAGTTGAAATATTGGAAGCGGCTGCCGAAGGAAACTGTATAGCAAAAGTGGATGACATGGTTGTGTTCGTCCCTTTTGTTGTCCCGGGAGATGTGGTTGATTTGGAAGTTTACCGCAAGAAAAAGAACTTTGCTCAAGCCAAAGCAATAAAATTTCACAAATATTCATCGCTTCGAGTTCCTGCAATATGCGAACATTTCACCTTTTGTGGAGGTTGCAAATGGCAAACAATGAAATACGAAAGCCAAGTCTTTTACAAACAAAAACAAGTTAAGGACAATTTGGAACGAATTGCCCATTTGGATTGTTCCAATATGCTTCCGATTTTACCTTCCAAAAATCAAAAAGAATATCGCAATAAATTAGAATACACATTCTCAACAAAAAGTTGGAAAGAACAATACGACAAAACAGAGGAAGACAGAGGTGCATTCGGCTTTCACGTACCCGGTTTCTTCGATAAAGTATTAGAGATAGAATATTGCGGATTGCAAAAATCGCCTTCAAATGAGATAAGAAATCATTTAAGAGAATACTGTCGTAATCGCCAACTTCCATTCTACGACATAAGAAATCATCAAGGCTTGATGCGAAACCTAATCATCAGAACAAGCAGTACAGGTGATTTAATGGTCGTTGTCGTTTTTGCAATGCAGAGTGAAGAAATTCTTCCTTTGCTTGAAGAAATAAAAATCAAGTTTCCACAAATTACATCTTTAATGTATTGCGTCAATGAGAAGTTTAACGACACCCTTGGCGACCAAGACATCTTATTATATAGTGGTAAAGACCACATAGAAGAAGTAATGACAACTTTTGATGGCGAAGGGCATTTACGCTTCAAAATAAGACCAAAAACCTTTTACCAAACCAATTCCGCACAAGCCGAAAGACTTTATCACCAAGCAGCAGAATTTGCAGGCATAACCAAAGATGACATCGTTTATGACCTATACACAGGATGCGGAACCATAGCAAACTATGTCGCAACGATGGCTAAAAAAGTTGTAGGTGTGGAATATGTTGAAGATGCCGTTGAAGACGCACGTCTGAACTCAGATTTCAACAACATAAACAACACAGTATTTTACGCAGGTGATATGGCGAAGATTCTGACCGAAGACTTCATCAAAGAAAACGGGCAACCCGATGTCATAATCACCGATCCACCGCGAGCAGGCATGGCAGAAAGCGTAGTCAATCAAATATTGGCAACCAACGCACGCAAAATCATATACATATCCTGCAACCCTGCAACACAAGCACGAGACCTCACTTTATTGAAAACAAAATACGACATAGAAAGAATAAGACCTGTCGATATGTTTCCACACACCCAACACGTGGAAAACATAGTTGAATTGATATTAAAACAATAACACAGATATGGATTACAATTTCAGAGATACCGAATCAAAATGGCAGAAATATTGGGCTGAAAACAAAACATTCAAAGTTGAAACAGACACAAGCAAGCCTAAATATTATGTTTTGGATATGTTTCCTTACCCATCAGGAGCAGGACTTCACGTCGGTCATCCTTTGGGATATATTGCCTCAGACATCTTTTCACGCTACAAACGTTTGCAAGGATTCAACGTACTACACCCAATGGGTTACGACTCTTACGGATTACCGGCAGAGCAATACGCAATCCAAACAGGGCAACACCCAGCTATCACAACAGAACAAAACATCAATAGATACAGACAACAACTTGACATACTCGGACTTTCATACGATTGGGACAGAGAAGTAAGAACATGCGATGAAGGCTACTATAAATGGACACAATGGACATTCCTGCAATTATTCAACAGTTACTACTGCAACAAAACAAAGAAAGCACTTCCTATTTCCAAGCTTGAAGAAATTTTTTCAAAGAAAGGAAATGCCTCAAATCAAGACTTAGACGTTGCACACTCAGATTGCGAAACCTTTACCGCAGAACAATGGAACTCTTTCGACGAAAAGAAAAAGAGCGACTTGCTTATGAACTACCGATTGGCCTATTTGTCAGACTCAATGGTTAATTGGTGTAGCGAATTAGGCACAGTGCTTGCAAACGACGAAGTTGTAAACGGAGTCAGCGTAAGAGGCGGTTATCCGGTTGAAAGAAAGAAAATGCGTCAATGGAGTTTAAGAATCACAGCATACGCAGAGCGATTGCTCGAAGGCTTAGAGGATTTGGATTGGACAGATTCCATAAAAGAAATTCAAAGAAATTGGATAGGTAAAAGCCGAGGAGCGAGCCTTCAATTCAAGACAGAAAACGGCGAAGCCTTAGAAATATTCACTACAAGAGCCGATACAATTTTCGGAGTTACTTTTATGGTACTTTGTCCTGAGCACGAAATGATTTCATCTCTCACAACTGCCGACAGAAAACAAGAAGTGGAAGAATATGTTGCTTGGGCAAAAAACCGCAGTGAAAGAGAGCGTCAAAGTGAAGTCAAGAAAGTCAGCGGTGTTTTCACAGGAAGCTATGCCATTCACCCATTTAGCGGAGAGAGAATCCCGATTTGGGTATCAGATTATGTGCTTGCAGGATACGGAAGCGGTGCAGTGATGGCAGTACCAGCTCATGACAGCAGAGACTTTGCCTTTGCTCGCAAATTCAACCTTCCAATCGTTCAAGTCGTAGTACCAAACGGAGAAGAGGAATCAAACACCGACACTTGGCAAGAAAGCAAAGAAAGCAAAGCAGGTAAGTTGATAAACTCCGATTTCTTGAACGGATTAGATGTAACCGAAGCAATAAAAGCCGCTATACAAAATATAGAAGACAAGAAAATAGGATTCGGCACAACCAACTACCGATTGAGAGATGCCATTTTCTCACGTCAAAGATATTGGGGTGAGCCTTTCCCTGTTTATTACAAAGATGAAATCCCTCATGGCTTAGAAGTAAGCGAACTACCTTTGCGTTTGCCTGAAGTAGATAAGTACTTACCGACAGAAAACGGTGATGCTCCACTTGCAAGAGCAAAGAATTGGTGCAACAAAGACGGATTCCGTTACGATTATAATACAATGCCGGGCTTTGCAGGCTCAAATGCGTATTCCATTCGCTACATGGACCCGAATAATAACGAAGAATTTGTTTCCAAAACAGCGAACGAATATTGGGAAAACGTCGATTTGTATGTAGGAGGCAGCGAACACGCAACAGGACACTTGCTTTACTCACGCTTTATCTGCAAATTCCTTTTCGACATAGGCGTTGTGTGCAAAGACGAACCTTACAAAAAACTCATCAACCAAGGAATGATTCAAGGCAAGAGCCAATTTGTTTATCGAATCAAAGGAACAAACAAATATGTATCTTTGAATCTGAAAAACCAATACGAGACAGACCCGATCCATGTCGATATAAGCCTTGTTGATAACGACGTTTTAGACATCGAAGGTCTTCGTAAGTGGAGAGCAGAGTTTGAAACAGCAGAATTTGAACTTGAAGACGGTAAATACATCTGCGGAAGCGAAGTAGAGAAAATGAGCAAAAGTCTTTACAATGTGCAGAATCCTGATGACTTAGTTGAGAAATACGGAGCCGACACTTTGAGATTGTACGAAATGTTCCTTGGACCAATCGAACAATCTAAGCCTTGGGACACCAAAGGCATTGAAGGCGTAAGCCGATTCGTTAGAAAATTCTGGTTGCTCAGCCACACAGAAGACCGACTCAACATAAGCGAAGAAGCAGCTTCAAAAGAAGAACTAAAAACTCTTCACAAGACGATAAAGAAAGTACAAGAAGACATCGAACGATTCTCACTTAACACAGCCGTTTCAACGTTTATGATATGCGTAAACGAACTCGGAGCGATGAAGTGCAACAAACGAGAAATCATCGAACCGCTTACAATACTTCTTTCACCATTTGCACCACACATTTGCGAAGAAATTTGGGAGCAACTCGGTCATAAAGAAAGTATAAGTTTTGCAAAATTTCCGCTCTTCGACCCAAGCGTATTGGTGGAAAGCAGTTTCAAATACCCTGTTTCAATCAATGGAAAAACCAGAACAATGATCGATTTTCCTCTTGATGCGACAAAAGAAACCATAGAACAAGAAGTATTGAAGAATAGCGACGTTCAAAAATTCTTAGACGGCAAAACAGTGAAGAAAATCATTTTTGTACCTAAGAAAATCATCAACATAGTTGCATAACACGAGAAAAGAACAAAACACATAAACAAAGCAAAACGGCGTATCTTGATTCGAAGACACGCCGTTTTTGATTTTATAATACAAATATCAAAAGGTGTTCAAATAAATCTTAGAAGTAAATATCTCTTTCGCCGTTATCAATCTTGCAAAGGTTATCCTCAATCTTCGGAAGCAAGTCAGGCTTACCTACTTCGGCAAACATGGATTTTATAAGTTCCTTTCCTTTCAATCGAAGCGGCTCCGAAGCAAAATCCTGCAAATATTCGTTGAACGTAAACATGGCATTAGGCAAACAAAACTGCTTAATCAAGCCCGGCTTTGCAAGATCCATGAAATCCCCTCCCACTCTGTGCTTACGATAACAGCCTGTGCAGAAAGACGGAATGTAACCTGCATCGACCAAAGACGCAATCACCTCTTCCAAAGTCCTGTGGTCTCCTGTCGAAAACTGAGTTCCCGTTCCTTCTTCTTCATGAGCGTAACTACCGGGGTTCGTTTTACTTGCCGCAGATATTTGACTGACGCCGTATTTTATCAATTCATTTCTCATAGCGTCGCTTTCACGAGTCGAAAGTATGATTCCGGTGTAAGGCAACGCAATTCTGATAATCGCTACCAACTTTTTGAAGTCGTCATCACTGACAGGCATAGGAATGTTTTCAGCAGTCGGAGCTCCGATTGCAGGTTCCATTCTCGGCACAGAAACAGTATGAGGACCGCAACCAAAGCAACGTTCCAAGTGATTTGCGTGTTCAATCATCGCAAGCACCTCAAAACGATAGTCAATCAATCCAAACAAAGCACCGATTCCCACATCATCGACACCACCCTCCATAGCACGATCCATAACCGTCAATCTATATAAATAATCCGCCTTAGGAGTTCCCGCAGGGTGAAAATCGCTATACTTCACTTGGTCATACGTCTCTTGGAAACAAACATAAGTACCAATCTTTTCGGCTTTCAAACGAGCAAAATCCTCAACTTCCATCGGTGCAAGCTCGACATTGATACGTCTTATGTAGTCTTTGCCACCGCGTTCCCTCACTCCGTAAGTCGTTCTTATTGCCTCAACCATATAATCCGTACCATTCTTATTGTTCTCTCCGCAAATCAATAACGCCCTCTTGTGTCCCTGTTTCAATAAAGCAGAAGTCTCTTCGGCAATCTCTTGCATAGTCAGAATCTTACGCTTAATCAAATGATTATCTTTTCTGAAAGAACAATACGTACAATTATTCATACACACGTTACCGGTATAGATTGGAGCAAAAAGCACAAGACGTTTGCCGTAAATAGCTTCCTTCACTGTCTTTGCACACTCCATTATTTGATGTATCTGTTTCGCATCTTCAACCCTTAGCAAAGCCGCAACATCATACAAATCCAATCCCTTCAACTTCAAAGCTTTGTTCAATATATCATCGAGTTCGATTTGCGAAGGCTTCTTGCCGTCAATCAAACCATAGAGTTTGTCTCTATCTATAAAGTTTTTGTTTCTTTCTTCTATATTCATGATTCTGCGTTTTTTATTTTCGACAAAATAGATCTTACCTCTGTATTTTCCAAACGTCCGAGAGCACCGGTCAAAGTATTGATTTTATCCATCGGAGCTTCAATTATCAACGTTATGATAAAGATTCCCCTGTCGGCAAAGGGCAAACCCTGTCGAGCCAATATGAAATCGCCATAGTCGGAGATGAGTTTATTCACCCTTTCCGCCATGTTTCTTTCTTGAATCACAATACTGATCGTACCTATCCTCTTTTCCATCAGTTCAACTTTTGGATCAGACCATTGAATTAACTAATTAGAACAAGCATTTGCAGCAATCGTTCAACCAAGCCCGACTTTTGGAAATGCCGATGCAAATTTAGCAATAAAAGACGAAAAGCCAAGAAAAACCAAACAAAAAATTATTCATACCTGAATAAAGAGTATTTTTTCCTCTCAAAATACCAACAAAATAAAACGAAGAAACAATTCTCTGATTCTTTGTTTTATTTCGCTGAAATCAAGATTCAATTTTCTAATTCAAAGAATCAATCTATTAAACCAAAGATTCAATTCCATGAAACGAAGATTTACCTTGATAAGTCTTTGATTTGATGAGCAGAAAGCTTGTAAACGGAGTTTGAAAATCTTTTTTCAAATGATTCTTCCTTGTTGATAAAAAATTATCATCGGCGTGATAATAAATTATCATAGGCATGAGAAAAAATTATCATCGGCGTGATAATAAATTATCATAGGCATGAGAAAAAATTATCATCGGCGTGATAAAAGATTATCATAGGCGTGATAATTTCTGAAAAGCCTGGTTTTGCGGTTTTAATCCTTGATTTCTGAAATCTATTCCCTAAGATTCGAACAAATTAAACAGCATTTAACAGATTTGAAGGCTTTGTCTCGCTGTCTTATAGTCTCATGGACAATAGTAGAAATTAAATGCGTCTTTTAGACAAAAATAAAGAATATGGCAAACATTTTATATACTACTCCACATTTTTAGACAGGTTTAATTATTTTTATGCTTGCAAATTTACATTTTAAATTCAGTTTAACAAAATATTTATCATCTTTTTAAGCAACTAATCCATATTTCATTGCAGGCAATACTTTCACTCTTTTAAGTTTTAGGTCTAATGGTCAAAACCTCGGTGCAAAGCATTAGAAAAACCAAACTAAAAATTATTCATACCTGAATAAAGAGTATTTTTTTCCTCTCAAAATATCTTCAAAATAAAACCAAGAAAGAAAAAATCAGATTAAAGATTCATTTTTATCAAATCAAGTTTCATAAAAATAAAACAAGCATTCGCAAGTTCAAAAAGCAAGTCTAACGCTCGTTGTTCTTTGTATCAAAAAATTTCAACAGCATTATACTTATTTCTGTCTTTGAAATATTGTTGTCATACAAGGTGTAACAATATGGAAATTAAGAATTTGAATTTTGAAAAGAGGCTTTATGGTAAAAAATTCGTATCTTTGTGCCGATATAAATAAGTGTAAACAGAATCTTTATATGAGAAAGTTATCTTACCTTTTGCTATTTTTGGCGTTATTGCCATTTGGATTGTTTGCTCAAAAGAATAAATCTTTTGAAATCAAGGATGGTGATTTTTATTTGAATGGTAAAGCAACTCCAATCTATTCGGGAGAGATGCATTACTCGCGTATTCCACACCAATATTGGCGTCATAGATTTCAAATGATGAAAGCAATGGGCTTAAATGCTGTTGCTACTTATGTTTTTTGGAATTGGCACGAGCAAGAGCAAGGTAAATGGGATTTTGAGGGTGATAAGGATTTGGCAGAGTACATAAAAATTGCGGGAGAAGAGGGTTTAATGGTAATTCTTCGTCCCGGGCCATACGTTTGTGCCGAATGGGAGTTTGGAGGCTATCCTTGGTGGTTACAAAACATTGAAGGCATGGAAATTCGCCGCGATAACGAGCAGTTTTTGAAATATACTAAGCTTTATATTGAAAGACTTTTCAAGGAAGTTGGTCATTTGCAATGTACAAAAGGCGGTCCTATCATAATGATTCAATGCGAAAACGAATTTGGTTCTTACGTTGCTCAACGTACAGACATTAGTTTAGAACAGCATCGTGCCTATAATGCAAAAATAAAACAGCAATTGATTGATGCGGGTTTTGATGTCCCTATGTTTACTTCCGATGGCAGTTGGTTATTCGAGGGTGGCAGCACTCCTAATGCTCTTCCTACTGCAAATGGTGAAAGCAATATTGAGAATTTGAAAAGGGTTGTCAATAAATATCACAATAATCAAGGTCCTTATATGGTGGCTGAGTTTTATTCCGGTTGGTTATCTCATTGGGCTGAGCCGTTTCCTCAAACCGATGCTTCAAGTCTTGCACGTCAAACAGAGGAATATTTGAAAAATGATGTGTCTTTTAATTTTTATATGGTGCATGGTGGAACTAATTTCGGTTTTACAAGTGGTGCAAACTATGATAAAAAACGTGATATTCAACCCGATTTGACAAGTTATGACTACAACGCTCCTATAAGTGAGGCAGGTTGGGCAACAGCAAAGTATGATTCTATTCGTAATGTTATGAAAAAATACGTAAAAGATATTCCTGCTGTGCCTTCTGCAATGCCTGTTATCGAAATTCCTTCAATCAAGTTAGATAAAGTAGCAGATGTTTTGGGTTATTCTTCTTTAATAAAACCCGTTCTTGGAGATAATCCTAAGACTTTTGAAGAGTTGAATCAAGGTTATGGTTATGTGCTTTATTCTCGTCATTTCAAACACCCAATCAGTGGAACTCTTGCTATAAATGGCTTGCGTGATTATGCTGTAATTTACATTGATGGCGAAAAGGTTGGAGAACTAAATCGCAACACTCAGACCTACGAAATGGAAATCAACATTCCTTTCAATGCAACCTTGCAAATCTTGGTGGAAAATATGGGACGCATAAACTATGGCAGCGAAATTGTTCACAATACAAAAGGAATAATCATCCCAATCACCATTGCGGGAGAGGAAATCAAAGGTGAATGGGAGATGTATCAACTGCCAATGAATGAAATGCCCGATTTTTCTAAGTTAGGTAGTAGAAATGTGTTAAAGAACCCAAGTTCGCAAGCAAATCGTTTAAAAGATTGTCCCGTTTTCTATGAAGGTACTTTCTCTCTTAACGAAACGGGAGACACCTTCATTGATATGTCCGATTGGGGAAAAGGGATTGTGTTTATCAACGGGCACAACATAGGTCGTTATTGGCAAGTTGGTCCTCAACAAACGCTTTATATTCCGGGCGTTTGGCTAAAAAAAGGAGAAAACAAAATTGTTATTTTTGAGCAATTAAACAAAACTCCTATGACAGAGGTAAAAACTGTGAAAACTCCTATTTTAATGGAGTTGAAATAAGCTTTGCTTTCAGAGTATTATTCATAGAATTTTCCCTTTCAAAACACCCTCAAAATTTTTCTTTGAAAAAAAAGAAAAAAGCAAAGAAAAATTTTGAGGGTTGTTTGATTGTTGATTTTCAAGAGAAATTATATACATTTATTATTGTATTTTAAGGAGAAAATCGTAACTTTGCCAATATTTAAGTTTAGAATTTAATTTTTTATTTCTATATGGCAAAACCAATATTCTCAGGACACGAAACATTTTCTTGTAAATTACATTGGCTAAAAAGAGGTTATGAATTTGTTGTAAAAAAATATAATTTCAATGATGAGGAAGCTGTCGTTCATTTAGGAGTTGGCAAAAATATGGTTGCTTCTATCAAATATTATATGAAAGCTTTTGGTCTTTTAAATCAAGATGGAGATTTAGAAGATATTGCTCACAAATTATTTGATAGTGAAAATGGTTTTGATCCCTTTCTTGAAGACATTGGTTCTTTATATCTATTACATTTTCTTATAGTAAATACGAATCACGCAACAGCATATAAAACAACTTTCATAGACTACCATAGCCAACGTAACATAATAGAAAAAAATAAATTACAAAATTTCATAAAACACCTATGTTTTGATAATGCAGGCTACAAAAACATCTACAATGAAAATACTGTAAAAAAAGACATCAATGTTTTAATTCACAATTACTACAATAAATCAATTTCAAACATTGAAGATAGCAACACAATCTTTGCTCAACTAAATTTAATTCGAGAAACAGAAGATGGAACTTTTGTATTTAATTACGAAAACAAAACTAACGTACCTCCAAAAATATTTTTATACGCATTACTCCATTCGTTTCAAGACAATAATAGTATTTCATTTGAAATGATGAGAGATTTAGCTTTAACTTTTTGTTTAACAAACAACGATTTACTAAATATCATAAAACAATTGTGTATTGATTATTCTGGAATCTTGGTATTCTCTGATGTAGCAGGTATAAAAGAATTACAAATCAAAGGAGAATTATCAAAAGATGAAGTACTTAAAAATTATTATATAGGATAAATAACATGAATTATACACCATCTATAAATATTGAACATAGTAGTTTTGATTCTCAAAAATATATAATCACTCAAAACGCACTTAATGTTGTAGGAAACATTGTTAATTCTTTTGAATCAGGCATTCATTCTTTCAACATAATAGGTTCTTACGGTACTGGTAAATCTAATTTTATTTTAGCATTAGAAGATAGCCTTATAAACAATTCTAATATTCTTATTCGTAACAACGGACAATTTAATAAATTTAAAAAATTTCGTTTTTTTAAAATAGTAGGAGATTATATGCCATTGCATAATCTTCTTACGAATAGTCTTCCTTTTAAAAACATAACAAACAACATCTTTGATAACCTTAAAGAATTGATTTCTTCATGTACGAAAAAGGAAGAATTTGTTTTTATTGTAATTGACGAATTTGGCAAACTTTTAGAATACGCTTCTAAGAATGAACCAGAGAGAGAACTTTATTTTTTCCAAAAATTTACTGAATTTATAAATCATCAAAAAAGAAATGCAATATTACTAACCACACTGCACCAGAATTTTAATTCTTACGCACACAATTTAACTGAATCACAACGACAAGAATGGAATAAAGTCAAGGGACGTTTTAAAGAAATAGTATTTAACGAACCTGTTGAACAATTACTACAACTTGCATCAAAGAGAATAGACTCTAATCCAAGAAAACAATTAAACAAAGATTTTGACAAATTATATCATCTTGCTATTAAAACAAACTTTGCAAGTAAATCAATAGATATTGCAACTGCAAAGAGTCTTTATCCTATGGATTTGTTTTCTGCACAAGCATTAACACTATCTATACAACGATATGGACAAAATGAAAGAACACTTTTTTCTTTTCTTGAAGCGAATGGCAGAGGTTCTCTTCAAGATTTTAAAGATACAGAACACACTACATTTAATTTAGCTAATATTTATGATTACGATATTTATAATTTCCACTCATATTTATCCGAGGTAAATTCCGATTCTGCAACATGGACAGGGATAAAAGTATCACTTGAAAGAGCAGAAAGTTTGTTTAATGGAAATGACCTTACAGATGCTTCTTTGTTAATAAAAACAATTGGAATGCTTAATTTGTTTGGAAATGCAGGAATTAAGATAACAAAAAAAGATTTATCTATATATGCAAAATATGCCTTAGGGATAAAAAATGCAGAAAGAGTAATTGATTTATTAAATAATTACAAAATAATTCGCTATGCTGAATACAAATCGCAGTATATGCTTTTTGAAGGAACGGATGTTAATATTGAAGGCGAATTACTAAAAGCGAGTGGAGTTGTTCCTCGTTCTTCTGATATTGTTGAAAAATTATTACGTAGTTTTAATTTACCATTAGAATTTGCAAACGCAACATATTTCAAAAAAGGAACTCCTCGTTATTTTGAATATGTAATATCTAATCAACCTATAAAGTGTCAGCCTATAAATGAAATAGATGGTTATATAAATCTAATTTTTAATGAAGATTTATCTTTAAATCAATTAAAAGAAGAAACAGCCGATGTTGAAGAAGCTATAATATATGTCTATTTTAAACAATCTGATAAAGTCATTAACAACATTTGGATGCTCGACAAATTAACCTACATTCAAAACATTATTGATAGTTCAGATAAGGTTGCTCACAAGGAAATAAAAGCGTTAATTGAATATGAAAAAAGTTTACTAAACGCTAATGTTTTAAACGAATTATATAGTTATAACGACAATATAGTTTGGATTTACAAAGGAGAAGAAATTAGTATCAATTCAAAAACTCATTTAAACAAATGGTTATCTAAAAATTGTGATGAAATTTATTACGCAACTCCTACATTTATAAATGAATTGATAAATAAACACAAGGCAAGTAGCGTAATGTCGTTGGCTCGTATTAATTTATTAACCCACTTATTAGAATATTCTTCTGATTGTAATCTTGGATTTGAACAAAACAAATTTCCTCCCGAAAAAACATTATTCTTAACTTTATTAAGGAAAACAGAAATTCACAGAAAACACCTTGGTAGTTATGAACTCTTAGAACCCAAAGACAGTTCTTTTAGTAATCTATGGAAAACATGTGAAGATTTTTTAGAAAGTAGTAAAGAAAAGCCTCGTAAACTTGGAGAACTTATTAAATTGCTTAAATCTCGACCTTTAAAATTAAAACAAGGTTTTATTGATTTATGGCTTCCTATATTTTTAATTATAAAAAAGAATGATTTTTCTTTATATAGCGATAATGGAACTTTTATTCCAAATATAAATAGAGAAGTACTTGATATTTTACAAAAGAATCCGACAAATTATCTTGTTAAAGCCTTTAATATTGATGGAGTAAAATTAGATTTATTTAATCGATACAGAGAAATTGTAAAACTTAACAAAGATGATGAATTCACAACTTCTTCACTTATTGATACTATTAAACCGTTCTTAATATTTTATAATAAGTTAAGCAATTATGCAAAACATACAAAGAAATTAAAAAAGACTACTATTCAATTTAGAAATGTTATTGCGAAAGCAAAAGATCCAGAAAAAACTTTTTTTGAAGATTTACCTCACGCCTTAGGTTTCAAAGACGTTGATATAATAAACAATGATGAAGTTTTAAAAACTTATGTAGATTTACTCCAAAATGCAATTAGAGATTTAAGATCTTGTTATGCTGAACTAATAAACAGAATAGAAAAAGCTTTAATTTCAAGTTTGAATTTAAAATCTAATGAATTTAGTTCCTACAAAATAGAATTAGAAAATAGATATTCTTGTATAAAAACCTATCTTCTAACAGATAAACAAAAAACTATACTTACTCGAATTACATCAAATGCAATTGACAAAAAAAATTGGTATCAATCATTAGCTTACGTAATTTTAGACAAACAATTAGAAAACATCTTAGATGAAGAAGAATCTTATTTGATTGATAATCTTATATACTCATTTAAAGAACTTGAAAAATATATTGATATTAGTAATAAAGGTTTTGAATCTAATGATGATTTCATCAGAGTTGAGTTAATATCTAATAAAGGCTCTATTTCTCCACAAATTATTCATCTTAATGAACAAAAATCCGACAAAGCAACAAAACTTGAAAACAAAATCAATGAATTATTATCTGGAGATGATGAAATAGATGCTTATGCATTACTAAATATTCTTAAAAAGAAGTTTAAAGATGAACAAAGTTAGACATGTATTAGGTATTTCTGGGGGTAAAGATAGTGCAGCATTGGCTATCTATTTAAAACAATTGTACCCTGAACTTGCAATAGAGTATTATAATTCAGATACAGGTTGTGAACTTACCGAAACCGAAAAACTCGTTGATAATCTTGAATCTATTCTTGGAAAAATAAAACGTCTAAAAGCGGCAGAAGGGAGTCCAGAACCTACTCCTTTCGATCATTTTCTAAAAGCGTCAGGTGGCTATTTACCTTCTCCGCAAGCGAGGTGGTGTACTCAAAAAATGAAGTTAGCAGAATTTGAAAAATTTGTTGGAGATACTCCTACTATATCTTATGTTGGGATAAGGGGAGATGAAGATAGAGAAGGGTATGTTTCAACCAAACCTAATATTCAAGCTATCTTCCCTTTTAGAAAAAATATATGGAGTGTAGATGTTATACAAAAGGTTCTTCATAATGATAATATAACTAAAATAGCTGATTTATATAAAAAGTCCGCTTCAAATGATATTATTGATGAAGCAATTGAAATTGTATTAACCCCTCTTAATAAATCATTCTATTATAGTAAGAAATTAAATGCCTTATTAGACTTAAACATAAAAACTTTTAATAAAGTAGTTTTTGAATTTCTAAAAACTACCGATTATCCTGTTGGAAAACTTTCTGAATTTCCACTTATCAATAACGAAGATATTCTTGTTAAAGATGATATTTTTAGAATATTGAAAGAAAGTGGTGTAGGAATACCTGCTTACTATACTCCTATTGAATTTGAAGTTGATGGTAAGAAAGGAACTTATAGTAGGAGTCGTTCAGGTTGTTATTTTTGTTTTTTCCAACAACGAATAGAATGGATTTGGCTTTTGGAACAACACCCTGAACTTTATAAAAAATCTATGGAGTATGAAAAAGATGGTTACACTTGGATACAAGGAGAAACACTTGCTGAATTAAGCAATCCAGAAAGGGTACGACAAATAAAATTAGATTACATAAAAAAACAGGAAAACTTAAATTCAAAATCATCAGGTTTACTTATTGATTTATTTGATGATGATGAAATAAATTGTGCGAATTGTTTTATATAATATGTTAAAAATAGATATATCTTTACCAAATCATAGGCGTTTTAAATCTCGTACAGAGTGGGAACCTGTTGGTTTCTTCTCAGATTGTTTATGTAATTCAACACAGTTTGATTTAATGCTTGGATTCTTCTCTTCTTCTGCTATCAGCATACTTGCTAATGGCTTTGCCACTTTCTTATATAATGGTGGAAAGATGAGACTCATCATAAATGATATATTAACCGAGTGTGATAAAACAGCTATAATAAATGGCGAAAACAATATAGATGATATTCCTTTTTTTGATCTGTCTGATATTAAAAGTATTTACGAAGCTCTTTCCGAAAGAAACAAACATTTTTTCGATTGTTTATCTTGGTTAATTCGTAATGATAGAATTGAAATCAAAATAATCTCTCCTAAAAATAGTATTGGTATATCTCATACCAAATCAGGAATTTTCTCCGATGGGTTAAATACTATCGGATTTGATGGTTCATGTAACTTTTCAAAAGCGGCATTGATTGATAATATTGAAAGTTTAACTGCTTCTTGTGATTGGGATGGAATAATTGAGAAAGCAAAAATAGATGTTATAAAAAAAGATTTTGAACAAGTTTTCTCAGAACAAGATTTGAACGTATCTTATATTTCAGCCGAAAATATAAAAACTCAAATAATTAACATAACTAACAACAAATCTCTATTAGATTTACTTGAAGCTGAATATGAAATTATAAAAAAAGATTCTAAGGTAGAGAACTCCCCTTTTGTTGAAAAAGCTCTTTGTAAAGCAAAGGATAAAGTTGAAGCTATTATTGAAAAAATTAATCAAAAAGAGGATTACAAACTACTTTACGAAGAATCAATTCCTACTTTTCCTTATTCAAGTGGTCCAAGAGATTATCAAAAATTAGCTTTTGAAAATTGGAAACAAAATAAACAAAAAGGATTGTTTGCAATGGCAACAGGAACAGGTAAAACTATCACATCACTTAATTGTTTGCTTGAAATATACAAAAGTAATGGGTATTATAAAGCCTTAATACTTGTTCCTACTATTACATTATTAGAACAATGGGAAAAAGAATGTTTAAAATTCAAGTTTAGTAATATCATCAAGGTTTGTTCTAAATATAGTAATAAATGGAAAAAATCCTTGGCTAACATACAAATGATAGAGGTTTCTAATCCGGAAAATAAAACATCTTACATAATAATATCTACTTATGCTTCTTTTATTAAATCTGATAATTTTATTGATTTAAATCTACTACCTAAAAAGAAATTATTGTTAATTGCCGATGAAGCTCACAATATGGGAAGTGGTAGAATAATAAGTCGATTATCTGAAATAAAATATCTTAGAAGAATTGGATTGTCTGCAACTCCTGAAAGACAGTTTGATGAAACAGGAAACAATCGTTTAATGGAGTTTTTTGGTTGTACACAATCTTATACTTTTGAATATTCTATGAGAGAAGCTATTGAAAATAACGCACTATGTCGTTATTATTATTATCCTCATATTGTCAAACTAACAAGCAATGAAATGGAAAAGTATATTGAACTTTCCTTAAAAATTGCCAAAGTTTTTAATAAAGAAGATAATGATAGTAAAGAGTTACTAAAAACACTATTGCTTATTCGCAAACAAATAATTCATAAAGCTGAAAATAAAAAAATCATTTTTAAGAATATATTAAAAGATTATTTTACAAAACAAAGAGAACTTAAATATACATTAGTTTATGTTCCAGAGGGGAATAGACCAGATGATCAATCAGCAGATATTTTTGATGAATATGATGTTTATTCTGATGATGAAGACACAAAACACCTTATAGATGAATACACTTCTATTGTTCGTGATTTAGATTCTCATATTACTGTTAGACAATTTACATCTGAATCAAAGGATAGAGATGAAATGCTAAAAGGTTTTGCTGATGGAAATATCAATGTTCTAACCTCTATGAAATGTTTAGATGAAGGTGTTGATGTTCCTCGTAGTGAATTAGCTATTTTCTGTGCAAGTACGGGTAATCCTCGTCAATTCATTCAACGAAGAGGACGTGTACTTAGAACACATAAAGATAAACAAAATGCAATTATTCACGACTTAATTGTAGTTCCTGATAATGTATTCAATGAAGATTGTTTCCGTTTAGAAAAAAGTCTTATTGAAAATGAATTAAAACGTGTTCGAGATTTTGCATTGTTATCAGAAAATCTTAATGACACTGTTAATGAATTACAAGATGTACTGAACAAGTATAATTTATCAATATTTAACTAATATGTATGAAAATGTATCAAACAAATGGAGATAAAATTTTGCAAGCGATAATTGAAGATGAAGAACTAATGCAATTTGGAGAATTTGATCCTAATAAATACCAATCATTACCACAAGCATTAGGTTCTAACAATGCTATAATTCAAGTTATTGCAAGAATTATAGAAAGAAAAGAACAAAAAGTATCAGAAAATGAAATATACAAAGAGATTTTTAATTTTCTAAAAGAGAAGTATATATGATAATCAAAGATATAACAATAAAGAATTTTCGTAGTTACTATGGTGTTAATCATTTTTCTTTATCAAAGGGTTTAACTTTGATAATTGGTGATAATGGAGATGGTAAGACTACTTTTTTTGAAGCATTAGAATGGTTGTTTGACACAAGTATTGAAAACAAGAAACTATCTCATATTTCAGAAAAGAGAAAATCAGAATTAGAAATTAGCGAAACCGATGAAGTTTCTGTTTGCATTACCTTTGAACATGATGGAGAAAAAGAAATTGAAAAATGCTTCACTTTCGAGAAAGTTTCAGAAGATGATATTCGCATAAGAGATTATAGATTTGAAGGCTATTTTATTAATGGAAGTGAACGAAATAAAATGAGAGGAGAAGCATTATTGAATATGTGCTTTGAACCTATTATTCGTAAATATTGCTTATTTAAAGGAGAAAATGAACTTAATGTATTTGATAATGATACTGCTCTAAAAACATTAGTTGATACTTTTTCTGGTATTAAACAATTTGATGATTTTGTTGAAATGACAGCTAATTTTGAACAGAAATCTGCTAATGCTGCTAATAGAGAATTAACTAACGATAAAAAAGTTTCAAAACAAGCAAATGAACTAAACTATAAATTAAGCAATATAGAAAGAGAAATTAATGAAATAAAAAAAGAAATTGAGAATAAGAAAAATAGTATTTCTGATTTCTCTGAAAAATTGGAAATATTACAAAGTAAAGCAGAAATAGCTGAAAATTATCAAAAAATAAACGAACGTGTAAAAGTATTACGAGATAAACGTGCTAAATTAAAAGCTCAAACTATATGTAATTATAGTACAAATTTATTAGATAGACATTGGATTTTATGTTCTTTCTCATCTATCATTAACGAGTTTTCAACAAAAGTATCTGCTTTAAGTAAAGAAAAACGAAAACTTGAAAAAGAAGAAATAGTACGTATTGCAAAAGAAGAGACACAAAAAGAAGAAATAGAAAAATTGAGAAAATTTGTTCCTTTACCTTGGAATTTACCTGATGAGGCTACAATGAAAGAAATGCTTAATGATGAAGTTTGTAAGGTTTGTGGACGTCCTGCTCCTAAAGGTTCAGAAGCTTACGAATTTATGCAAAATAAATTACAAGAGTATTTAAATCATATAGAAAATAAAGTTAGTAATGAATCCGAAAAGCAAGCCGTATTATTTCCAAATTCCTTCATAGAAGATCTTCTTAATAGACTTATTAGATTAAGTGGAGATGAACAACAAAATATTGCACAAATAAAAAATGATATAAATGATGAGTTATTTTTTATTTCTAAAAGAAAGTCTGAGTTAAGTAAATGTGAAGATGATTTGAAAGAGGCTGAAGATGAACTAAACGATTTAATTATTCAATCAGGTTTATCTGCTGATTTACTTGAAACTAACTTTTCTGATTTACGTGGATTCTTTGAGGCCAAGGGTAGGGCTGAAAAGCGTCTTGAAAATCGTACAACTACGTTACAATTTAAAGATAAGGAAAGAAATGAAATTTTAGAACAAAGAAATCAACTTGAACCTGGTGGCTCTTGGTCTAAGATTTATAAACGCGTACATATTACTTTTGAAAAGATTGCAAAGGCTTTTGCTAATGCGAAAGAAAAGAATATTAATCAATTTCTTCAATTGCTTGAAGAGGAAGCGAATGATTATTTGGCTAAATTAAATCGTAATGATTTTCACGGT
Source organism: Candidatus Onthomorpha sp. (assembly GCA_045577535.1). Lineage (GTDB taxonomy): Bacteria > Bacteroidota > Bacteroidia > Bacteroidales > P3 > Onthomorpha. Next base: position 105,179 of record JAZNIO010000030.1, read on the forward strand.
ATTATTAGAATTATAAAGACTTATAATAATTCTGCTCGCATTGAGCTTCATAGTGATAATGGTCTGCGTATTGAAAATCCTAACGGTGCTTTGAAAACTACTATGTATATGTCTGTTCTTTTCGCTATTTCTCGTATTACTACTTTGAAACGTGAGCAAGATTATCCTCTTATTTTCGATGCTCCTACTTCTTCTTTTGGTGGTTTCAAGGAGGATACGTTTTATAATGTTATTGATAATATTGATAAGCAGTGTATCATTGTAACAAAGGATTTAATCAACGTTGATAAAAATACAGGTAATAAGTCTTTGGATTTTGAGACTATTGATAAACTTACTTGTTCTGTTTATAGAATTGAAAAGGTAACTCCTTTTGATGATAAGGACTTATCTACTATTCAAACAAGTGCTAAAAAAATTAAATAATATATTATGATAAAGATAAAGGAAAATTTATATAATACTTGGGCTTCACGTAATCCTTTTTGGGAAAAAAGATATGAAGAGTCTATTTTTAAAAAATTCTGTGATTATAAAAAGGGTGAGACTTCTTTGCGTGAGGATAGAGGTAAAATATTCGGTGCGGGATATGAGATTTTTATTGTCGCTTTTTTTATAGGTCTGTATTTTAATCAAAGGCGTCCTCTAATTAATGATAGTACGAAAAGAAAATCTTTTGGTTGGGAAATAGAAAATTGGGGTAATATAAATAAGTCTAATAATAGAGTGCCTTATCCTAAACTTCGTGAGTATATTTTCATCGCTCTCATTGCTCGAACTGATATTGATTTCATCGCTTTGGAAAAGGGTAATATTTCTTCTGATAAGGCTGTCCGTATGCTTATGCAAACTATGGAAGAGTACGCTAATTTCGGTTTACATTTTATAGAAGATAAATTAATCGATGATCCTAATTACTTTTTTAAGGAAAGAGCTTTTTTAGAAACTTTCTTGTCTTTTGATAATTCTCTTTCAACTAATAATGATGAAGATGACGATGAACCCGATTCTTTAGATTAAATTCTTTTCAATGAATATTCTCTTAAAAACAAAAAGGCTGATTCTATTTCCATACTTTCAGCCTTTTTTATAATCTCTATTGCAACTATAAATACTATCAAAAACTCCTTCCACCACAAAATCCACCTTAAACCTTAAACCTTAAACTCGTAGTCTTATAGACTCACAGACACAAAACGGCAAAAAAAAAGAGCCTCGCTTTTCAGCGAAGCTCTCTGTTTAATCCGGCGGCGACCTACTTTCCCACTTGGTATAGCAGTATCATCGGCGATGCAGGGCTTAACTTCTCTGTTCGAAATGGTAAAAGGTGTTCACCTGCTCTA
>JAZNIO010000031.1:0-15031 GCA_045577535.1 Candidatus Onthomorpha sp.
AAAACTATCGCCAATTCCTGCGGATGAAATTTTGAACATAAAGTCTGATTACAATATTTTAAGCATTGAGGTGTTTGATGTTATGAATCGCTTTATCGAACGTAAAGAATCGAACTCAAAATCTCTTCAATTAAACATCAGTAAATATCAAGCTGGCACTTACTTTATAAGAATCAAAACCGACAAAGGCTTGGTTAAGAAAAAGTTTATCGTAGGTTAGACTCAAGAAAAGCAAGGTGTAAATAACGAAAAACGCAAGGCGAGTATGAAACAAGCCTTGCGTTTTTTTTGTTCCTTGATTTATGAAATTTGTTTTTTGTTCCGTGAAATTGAATCTTGATTTTACGAAACGGATTCTTATTTTCTTAGAACAGACTTACCAAAACAAATGTCCAGTGTGCAATGATTCCGGCACATAAACCTGCGATAGTGTGAGCTAAAAGTGCTTTTGAGATAAGTTTTCTATAACCTAATGAGTCTAACATTGCGGTGTGAGTTGATAAATAACCGCTCCAACACATTCCCATTGCAGTAAATACTGCTATTGCGTTTGCATCTAAAATTCCGTTTTCTGCAAAGGTTGGTAAAAGTCCAAGTGCTGCTCCAACTGCACCAAGAGCTGTCATAGGGAATGCGATTAACTCCATGCTTTCAAAGCCAAATAACCATTTGAATACAAAATCTATTTTTTCTGCAAGCCAAGGTAAAATAGGAACTCCTTCGTATGCTACTCCCGCATAGCCTGCGGCTGCATCTTTTGGTCCAAAGGTTATCATCATCACGAGAGTTGAAATAATCAAAACACCGGGGATTATTTGCAAACCAAGATCAACACCATTCTTACCTCCATCTAATATCGCGTTCATTACTCTGATGAAAAGGCTTTCTTTTTTCTCTTCTTGTTCTTCTGCAACTTCTTCTTTGCTTTCTCCTTCTATCACAGGCGAATCCATTTCAGGATATGCTTTAAGTACGGATCTTTGCATAATTCTTGTGGAAATAATACTTCCAACAAAGGCTCCAAACAATCCGACTAATGCTCCTGTAATTTCTCCGTAGCCAACCATTGTGATGATTACAACAAAGCCCATTCCGAATGCTGTTCCGAAATTGGTCAATGAAACTAACTGATATTTCTTAAAGAATTTGCTGAAACTTTTATCTTTTGCCAAAGAAATGATTGCAGGATTGTCAGAAAGGAATGTCATAACTGCTCCTAAGGCTCCCACACCCGGAAGTCTGAAAAGAGGTCTCATCAATGGTTTTAGTAGCTTTTCCAAAAGGGCTACAACACCAAATTCCGAGAACAGCTTACTTAGTGCTCCCGTCAATACTGTTATACCCATAAGGTAAAAGACGGTGTTAAGCAAAAGGTCATGTGCTGTGTTCATTATTGTTTTCAACATGTTTGATGCACCCATTTTGCTTCCTAAAGCAAGGAATCCACCGATGAGTATCACTAAAAATAGTAACGCACCCAGCGTTTGCTTTGTCGTTTTTTTCATTCTGTATTCTGAATTTATTGATTTATTTAATTCTCATATTCCATGTGATACCTGCGTTCAGGAATAGATTTGCAGGTTCTCTGTTATTTGAAGATATTATTGCGTGAAGTCTTACGTCTTTGCTGTTTTTGATCGGGAAATATTCAACTCCACCTCCATAAAGCATGTAATCTGTTCCCGGAGCAACGGTCATTGTCCAATAATCAGGAGAAACAAAACGTGAATATTCTGATTTGTTTTGATCAAAAGAAAGTTTTGCGAAAATATTTAATTGAGGTAATTGATATTTTACTTGTGTTGCCAAGGTGAAATCTGAAAAGAAGTTTTCTTGACCGTCAATGTATTTATTTGTATAGTCAAGGTCTATGACAAAATCACCAAAATAGAATTGGTTTCCTAAGGCTATGTAATTTACATAATTGCCTCGATTGTATTCTATAAGGTTTACAGAATATAAAGTCTTCCAAAAATCAGTTATGTTGCCATTCCATAAAAAGTTATAGGCTAAAAGCCCGTCGAAAGGTTGTTGTTTGAAAATCGAATTGCTGATTTGGAAGGTTAAGGCTTGTCCTTTGATGAATCCCCATGTGAGTGATGTTCCAAACTCATAACAAGAAGGCATGATGTTGCAGAAATCAGAATAGAAATAAACATCTATCGGAGCGTAATCATATTCAAATCCTCCGATTGCTACGACTTGCTTTCCTGCTGAAAGGGAAAAATTGTCGTTTATATGGTAAGAAAGATATGCCCAATCGGTTGCTTCAAAGAAATTCGAAGTAAAGTTTGTGCGATTTAGTCTTTGACGCCAATGATATTCGAATTTGTCATTGATCTTTCCGTCTAACATTATGTTAAGGAACTTTCCTGCAAAACCAATTCGGTCGTTAATGTTATTGTTATCAAAGTATTCGTAATCGAAATCGGCTCTCGTGTTGAATTTTAGCGAGAACTCGTTATTTTGTGCAAAACAAACAATTGAGATTGCAGCAAAACAGATTGACAATAGTGCTTTTTTCATAAAAGGTTTTTTAATTTGAGTCTGCAAAGGTACGAAAAAACTCATATAGGAGCAAAAGTAAACGTAAAAGGTTCGAAAAAAGACATAATTTATTTGCAGAGTGCGAAATAATAATTAACTTTGCAAGTTGTTTTATGTGCGAATCGCCATAAGTATTGCTAACTTGGATGTTATTTATATGGAAATGAAAGATTGCATCATACGAGAGAAATTACCTAAGCATATAGCTGTCATCATGGACGGAAACGGCAGGTGGGCGAAACAAAGAGGTGAGGAACGAGTATTTGGTCACCGAAATGGGGTTAATGCAGTAAGGCAGGTAACTGAAGCATGTGCCGAATTGGGTGTTGAATACCTTACGTTATATACTTTTTCCACGGAAAATTGGAACAGACCCAAAGATGAGATTGATGCATTGATGTCTATGTTGGTTACAACCATTGCAAGCGAAGAAAGAACTCTCATGGAGAATGACATACGCTTGGAGTGTATTGGAGATGTCGGACAAATAGCTGCTGATACAAGAAAGGCGTTGTTGGGATGCATGGAGCGAACTAAAGGAAATAAACGTATGACTCTTATACTTGCTTTGAATTATTCTTCAAGATGGGAAATTACGGAAATGGTTAAAAATATTGCTTCCAAGGTTCAGAGCGGGGAAATGGCATTGGAACAAATCGATCAGGAGTGTGTATCCGCACATCTTTCGACAGCGACATATCCGGATCCGGATTTGCTGATACGAACTAGCGGAGAGTATAGATTGAGTAACTATTTGTTGTGGCAGTTGGCATATTCCGAATTGTATTTTACCAAAACCCTATGGCCGGATTTCACAAAAGAATGTTTGTATGAAGCCATAGTGGATTATCAAGGCAGAGAGAGACGCTTCGGTAAGACAAGTGAGCAGTTGAGTGATAAATAATCGGTTTATAAAATTAAAATATAAATTTGTACGTTTACTTTGTTGAAGTAATGTTTTGTTTACGAATGAGAAATATTAGAAAAATATTATTGTTACTTGTTTCTGGGTTTTTTATTTGCATAAACACGTTTGCCCAAAGCAACAAGATAGATATAGATTATTATACTCCCAAAGAATATGAAGTAGGGGGGATAGAAATTGTGGGAGCTGATCACTTGGATCATAATTCGGTGATTTTGTTGTCAGGAATTTCCGTCGGAGAAAAAATATTCATTCCGAGCGATAAAATAAGCATTGCGATAGATAAGTTATGGAAACAAGGAATTTTTGAAGATGTCAGAATACTTGTTTCGAAGGTCGAGGGGAAAACAATCTTCCTTACATATAAATTGGAAACAAAACCGAGGCTTTTGGCATTGAACATACTCGGTGTTAAACGTGCGGAGGCAGATAAGCTAAAAGAAAAAATGAATATATCTGCCGGAGATGTGGTTACAGAAAATCTGAAGACAAATTGTAAAAACGTTATTTACGATCATTTTGCCGACAAAGGCTATTACTCGGTTACGACAGAGATTGAAGAAATCAGAGATACGACTGGTGAAAGAAATGAAGTGTTCTTAAAATTCCATATCGATAAAGGCGAAAAGATTCGCATCGGTAAGATAAACATAACGGGTAATAGCACGAATTTGGTAAAGTCAAGTAAGCTTTACGATTTGTGGTGGAAGCGTTGGAAATCGGAAGAATCTTTATCCGAATTAGAGGATCGAAGAGTCAGATCCGAGATGAGAAATACCAAGGAACAGCGTTGGTGGAGATTTTGGAAATCTTCTCGTTTTATTGACGATGAATACCAAGATGACAAAAAGCTTGTGCTGAATGAGTATTATAATAACGGATTCAGAGATGCCAAAATAGTGAAAGACAGTGTTTATATCATAGATTCATTCAAGCGAAACTTCTTTGGGAAAAAGAAACCTGTGAAGAAAATCGTGATAGATATGGAAATATATGAAGGAAACAAGTTTTTCTTCAGAGATATTACGTGGGTAGGAAATACAAAGTACTCTTCGGAAGAATTATCCAAAAGATTGAGAATAAAAAAAGGCGATCCATATAACAAGGAATTGTTGGAGAGAAATTTGCAATACGATCCTACCGGAACGGATATTTATTCTCTTTACACGGATGATGGATACTTGTTTTTCAGAGTAATACCTACGGAAATCAAAGTAGAGAATGATTCCATAGATATTGAAATGAGAGTTTACGAAGGAAAACAAGCAAGAATAGGTAATGTATCCCTCAGTGGCAATACGGTAACGAATGACTACGTTGTAATGAGAGAATTGAAGACTTACCCTGGTGAACTTTTCAGTCGAGATAATGTTTATCGTTCCATAAGAGAGATTCAACAACTTAACTATTTTGATCCGGAGAAAATAAATCCAGATATAAGGCCTAATGCAGAAGGAGGAACGGTTGACATAGAATATCAAGTAGAAGAAAAAACAAGTTCGACTTTCGACGTTTCCGGTGGTTGGGGATCAAACATGGTAATCTTCTCTGCGGGAATTTCGTTGACAAATTTCTCAACTCAAAAGTTCTTTAAGAAAGATGCGTGGAGGCCTTTCCCCACAGGAGATGGACAAAGGTTGAGTTTAAGAGTGCAAACCAATGGAACGTATTATACGCTTGTTAATTTATCCTTTACCGAACCGTGGTTGGGAGGCAGAAAACCTCAATCTCTTACGGGAGGTGTTTATTATTCGTACCAAGATGACGGATATTGGAACACCACAGGACAGAGAGAATACTATATGGGTATATTCGGAGCATCTATTTCTTTGGCTAAACGTCTTAAATGGCCGGACGATTACTTCATATTCAGCCAAGGATTGACATTCCAACAATATAACGTAAAGAATTTCCCTAAATTTGCCATGCCGACAGGCGTTTCCACCAACATAAACTACAACTTTACCATATCCAGAAACTCGATAGATCAACCTATTTATCCACGTCAAGGTTCGGAAGTAACACTTTCAACTCAACTAACTTTGCCTTACTCATTGTTTAATAACAAAGACTATTCATCAATGACCGCTGCAGAGCGATTTAGGTGGTTAGAGTACTACAAGGTTAATATAAAAGCGGCTTGGTACTTCAATGTAGTTGATGATTTGGTGCTTTCGACAAGAGCAAGATTTGGTTTCTTGGGACAATATAATAAGGAAGTTGGATATTCTCCATTTGAAAGATATTATGTCGGTGGAGACGGATTGACAGGTTATAGTTTGGATGGTAGAGAGTTGATTTCGTTGAGAGGATACGATAATACATCTCTCAATCCTACTGATGGAGCAACCGTATTCGACAAATACACTTTGGAGGCTCGTTATCCGATAACCTTGAACCCGATGGCATCGGTTTATGTTTTGGGATTCTTTGAAGGTGGTAACTCTTGGGCTAACTTCGAAAGCTTTGAGCCGTTCAAGATGTATCGTTCTGCAGGAGTTGGTGTAAGAATCTTTATGCAAATGTTCGGTACATTAGGAATTGACTGGGGTTATGGTTTCGATGAAATACCCGGCCTTCCAAAGGGAAGTGGATCTCATTTCCACTTCTCTATAAATGGTTCGATCGATTAAAAGAAATAAATTAAACAAATTTGGATATGAAGAAATATTTGGTTGTTTTATTGCTTTCCGTTCTTTCATTGGGCGGTTATGCACAAAAGTATGCGTGTGTTGATACTGAGTATATATTGAGTAATGTGCCCGAATACAAGCAGGCACAAAAGGAATTGGAAGAAGTTTCTGTTCAATGGCAGAAAGAAGTCGAGGTTAAATTCCAATCAGTTGACAGATTATACAAGGCGTTTCAAGCTGAGGCTGTTATCTTACCTGCAGATCTTAAAGCTCAAAAAGAAAACGAAATCATAGCTGCCGAGAAAGAAGCAAAGAATCTTCAAAAACAAAGATTCGGCAACGATGGTGATTTGGCAAAAAAACGTTCCGAACTTGTAAAGCCAATACAAGACAGAATATACAACGCAATTGAAAAAGTTGCACAAGAAAAGAATTACTCCGTTGTTTTTGATAAAGCGGGAGGAGCAACAATCCTTTATGTTGACAACAAAACTGACATAAGTGATCTTGTTTTGGCTGAATTGGGTTACAAAACAAGTTCACAGAAACGTTAGTCCGTCAAAAAAGCGTATCTTTGCAAACTGAAATAATAATAAATAAAAGAAAAATAGAATGAAAAGAACATTTCAAGTATTGGTATTGGCAGTTTTGTGTGTGCTAACAGGAAGTTTGTATGCACAAAAATCAGTGAAATTGGGACACTTTAATTCAAGCGAATTGATGAAGAGAATGCCGGAAGCAGACTCCATTCAAACAGTATTGAAGAACTATGCGACAGAATTGGATACAGAGTTAAAGTCCATGCAAGATGAGTACTCCAGATTATATCAAGAGTACGAGGCAAAGAAAGATCAATTGACCGACCTTTTGAAGAAGAATAAGGAAAATGAGATAAGAGGTGTCATGGAGAGAATGGAAATTTTCCAACAACAAGCATCTTTGGACATACAAAACAAACAAACCGAGCTTATGAACGGTCTGTTTGAGAAAATAAAGAAGGTGGTCGCAGAAGTTGCACAAGAGAACAAGTATTCTTACATCTTCGAAAGCAATGGAATATTGTGGTATTCTGAAGATAGCGAAGATATCACTCCTCTTTTGGTTAAAAAAATGGGATTGAAATAGAGTTAGTTAAGAATTTCGTTTGCAAAAACGGACAAAAAAGTTGATCGAAATTTTGTCAGAATCAAAAGAAGTACTATCTTTGCAAACGCAAATTCAAGCGGGTGTGGCGTAATTGGTAGCCGCGCCAGACTTAGGATCTGGTGCCGTGAGGCGTGGGGGTTCGAGTCCCTTCACCCGCACTTGTGGAAAGGAAAAGGGTTTCTGAGTATTCGGAAACCCTTTTTTTTGTTACATAGGATTATTTCTTTGATTTATTTTTCTAAAACGCTGTTTTATTCCCGTTACTTAATACGATAAATGAGTATTTTATACTCCTATATAGTTTCATCTCCCGCTATAATATAGTATCCTTCTTGAATTGCTGCAAAAGTCGCAATTAAACATACTGCGAAAAGACTATATTCTAATTCTATAAATTGTATCGTTAAAGGGAAAAGAAACAAAACGAACCCCGTAACCTTATTAAGAATACTATGTACAGATATTAAAGATTTTGTTCTAATAAGCCCCCAAATAATATTACTCAATTTGATAACCGCAATTACGATAATCCATATCCACTCCCACAGCGGTATATGAATTGCAGGGAGCAATTTATAGCAAACAATTATCATGAAAATAAAGTCTGCAACTGTATCGAATTTTGCTCCAAAACTACTATTACTATTTGTCTTTCTTGCAACAAATCCATCTATCATATCACTAAAACCACAGAAGAGATATGTGATATAAAACTCTAATGAAGATATAGGAAGAAACAGTAAGAATATACTGCCGAAAATGCGACAAGAAGTGAGTATATTTGCAATTTGCTTCGCCATTTGTTTACTTAAAATTCTTATTAGAGATGTGAAATTAGGAAAATATTACATTGATTTATACAATACAGATGCTGTTATAAAACTCCAATTGCTTTATATGCAATTGATATAAGGCCTGATAATCAAGTAATCAGCCTGCACAAGGAATATCAGAAATAATTCTTGATTTCAGGAATTTATTTCTTTGATTTAATATTTTCTTTTCGCAAATCATTTTGCTGAATCAAAGATCTACAAACTTATCTTATCAACCAAATCCCACAGTCTTTGTTTATTGCTTTCTATGGTGGCAAATTCGTCTGTGAAAACTTTGTTGTTTCGTATCAAACCTTCAGTGTCGAGTTCAAATGCTTTATGCAGATAATCTCCGAATTTGATTTCCTCGTCCGAAACCACCAAGGCATTGCGTCCATGCTCGACAAGACCTCGGTAAGATGGAAGGTCTGAAATCACAGGAATGCAGCCTGCACTCATAGCTTCAAGTAAGCTTGTCGGCATACTGTCGCTCTGAGGAATGGATACAAATATTCTGCTTTTTGCATAATACTTTGCATTTTCTTCCCCTGAAAGCCAACCGACAAATTCTACTTTCTCCACTATGCCGAGGCTGTCTGCCAACTCTTTCAGTTTGTTTTCATTTCCTTCTGCCGCAACAACCAATTTCCAATCACTGTATTCAGATTTCGAAACAAAGGTTGCAAAAGCTTGAATTATGTTTCCTATTCTGTATAATGGTTTGTGGAGACGATTAGAGAAGACTATGTTTTCTTTTTTTTCTGCTTTTATTGGATTGATTCCAAGATGAGATAAAGCAGATGGCTTATCCTTTTTACAATATCTTTTCATCTGCTCCATCAAATAAGGAGTGTTTGCACTGAATGCATCAGAGTGATTGAGAGTATAAGTAAGCATTTTTTTGAATATCCAAGCTCGTTTCGGCATGATTAGAACATCACTTCCGATTGCAATAGCCATTGTCGGGATTTCTTTTTTCTTTGCCAAGGCTGCAACAAATGCCGTTATGTTCACTTGATACAATACAATGAAATCAGGACGGAAGTGTTTCAATAATCGTTTCACTTTGAAGAAAGCACCGAATAGGTTTTTGAAACTGAAATCTATGTTTTCTGTAATTTTGATTTCTTCGAATTTTTCTTCAAACATCTGTTTCAGACGTTGAGTGTTGATACTTGAAGGCTCACCTACTATAAGAAGTCTCTTATTTTTCATTCTGTGTATCGAGTTTTTCGTAAATGCTGTTATTGCTTTTGAAAGTTGTAACCAGATTTTTTATGTTCTGAACAATCAACATGTCGCTTTCTTCAGAGTTTGAAGCAAGAATACTCTTCAATTCCTCGATGCAACTGTTTATATGTTCTGAGTTTATTGTCTCTTGCTTGGCTATGAATATCTTTTTGTGATACGTAGGCAGAATATCTTCTTTCTTTGTCAGCAATTCCTCATACAGTTTCTCGCCCGGACGTAATCCGGAGAAGACAATATCTATGTCTTCGTTTGGTTGAAACCCCGATAACATTATCATTCTTTCGGCAAGTGAGAGAATTTTGACCGGTTCCCCCATGTCGAAAAGATAAATCTCCCCTCCGTTGCCCATGGTCGCAGCTTCCAAAACCAAACGGCTCGCTTCGGGAATCGTCATGAAGTATCTGGTTATTTCCGGGTGGGTAACGGTTACGGGACCGCCCTTCTGAATCTGTTCTTTGAAGCGAGGAATCACGCTTCCGTTGGATCCGAGAACGTTTCCAAAGCGAGTGGTTATGAATTTCGTCTTATTGTCGGGTAGAAGGTTCAAATGCTGAATGTAGATCTCCGCATAGCGTTTACTTGCTCCCATTACGTTTGTCGGATTCACTGCTTTGTCGGTAGAGATCATTATAAACTTTTCCACATTCTTTGACATGGAAATATCTGCGATGTTTTTCGTGCCGATTATGTTGTTGTTCGCAGCCTGATAAGGCACTCTTTCCATCATAGGAACGTGTTTGTATGCAGCAGCATGAAAAACAATATCCGGCTTATAACGATTAAAAATATCATTCAAGTGTTTTACATCGGTAACAGAAGCAATGACGATTTCCTTCTCAGTATCCGGGAATTTATCATTAAGTTCGTTTTCTATAGAATACATGGGCGTTTCCGCCTGATCAAGGAGTATCAAACGCACAGAAAACTTTGCAAGTTGCCGAACAATTTCGCTGCCGATACTTCCGGCAGCTCCGCTTATAAGAATTGTTTTTCCTTTTATCTGTTGTTCAATTAAATCTCGGTTGATTGTTATTTCTGCTCTTCCCAACAAGTCTTCGATTTCGATTTCCTTGATTTCGTTATCTTTCAACTTTCCGTCGGTCCAGGTTTTTATTGGAGGAACGGTCAGAACCTTTACTTTGTTGGCATGGCACAGTCTAAAAATTTCGTTTTTCCTTTCGGTGGAAATTCTGTTAGTCGCAATAATCAACTGATCCACGTCTTTGTATTTTATCAAATAGTCTTGCTTGTCTCCGGAGTAAATCTTCTGTCCCATGATCGTTTTTCCCTGAAGATTAGTGTCGTCATCGATAAATCCCTTTATGTAATACTTACGCGAGGCACTCATAAGCGTGTTTGCCGTTGCCGTTCCCGTTCTTCCTGCTCCAAAGATGATAACCTGAGTATTAAGTTCCGTATTTATGCCTGCCTTATATGCTTTCTCGAAAAGCCAACGCACGAACATTCTGAACATGAACAAACCGATGTAACACACGCAAGCATTTATCAAAATCAGCTCTTTGGGAATGAAATCCTTGTCGAAATTCAACTTATAGGCGAAATTGATTATTAAGATAACGACGGCAGTCAATGCAATGGCGAGAAAAATTCTCATCATGTCGCTGAAAGACGAGTATCTTATGACGCTGCGGTGTATCTTGAAGATATTGAGACACAGAATCGATAATACAATCGTCAGAACGAGGAATCGACCCGAGTAACTGTCGAAAGGGAAAGAGAACCAGCCCTCTTTTGCACCTAAAAGGAAGCCTGAGACGAACGCAGAGAAAATCACTATCCCCGCATCGATGAAAGCCACCACCCAGGCAGGGATATATCTGTTCGACATAAACTTATCGATTAACCGAAGCATTTTGTGATAAATCCTATTCATATTTCCAAAGTTTTATTTCTTGAGAGCATTATACAATACGACGATCGGGTGCAATGCTTTGCGAGAAGAGAAATGTCCGATCTGCTCTCTGCAACTTGTTCCGGGAGCTGAGATTATTGTGTCCTTGTCTGCGTTTTCGATAGCAGGGATTAAAACGCTATGAGCAATCTTTCGGCTCATTTCATAGTGCTTTCGTTCATACCCATAGCTGCCTGCAACTCCGCAACAGCCGCTTGGAATCACTTCAACGGTGTAATTGCGTGGCAAAGTAAGCATTTTCTCCATGAACTCGGTGCCTATGAGAGCTTTTTGCTGACAATGACCATGCAGAAGCACGTTTCGTTTTTCGTCAGTGAAGAGTTCTCTATCTATGTTCCCGCAATCGATTTCCCTTGCAAGAAACTCATCGAACAGAAAGACATTTGCGTTCAATCCGCTCAAGTCTCGTTTAAGCAAATCGGGATACTCGTCTCTGAAACTCAAGACAGCCGACGGCTCCAAGCCGACCAAAGGCGTAGAATCGCCGATAATAGGAGTCAAAAGCCCGACATTTTTTTCCGCAAGCCTCTTTGCACGTTTCAACATCCCTTTGCTGAAGGCTATTCTGCCGCTTTCTTTTATCGGAGCCCGCTTTACCTTGTAGCCCAAGGCGGAAAACAAACGTATTGCGGTCTTTGTGATTTCGTAATCTTGGAATCGGGAAAACTCATCGATGAAAAGATAAATCGTTTTCTTGAAATCCTTTCTCTCACACCGCTTCACCTCTTTATCAAATCTGCACACACCGATTTTCGGCAAACTTCTCTCGGGAGCAAAGCCCATTATCTTTTTCAGAATCGAAGCCGTGCAACTCCAAGACACCACACCATTATATATAAAGGGAGCAACGCTCGCCAAAGCCTGCAATCGCGGCAACGCATTCAGCAACAGAACAGAAAGCTCATAACCTTTCGCATCATGATAATGCTGTAAGCACTCACTCTTAAGCTTAGCTATGTCCACGTTTGAGGGACACTCGTTTTTGCAAGCCTTACACATGAGGCAGTTGTCAAGGACCGCTTTTATCAAATCGGAAGCCAAAGGATTCTTACCGTCTTCGAACGACAATACCTCCCTGATTATGTTTGCCCGAGCCCGAGGAGCGTCTGTTTCTTCGCCGCTTGCTTTGAACGTAGGGCACATCAGACCGCCCGCATCCTTGTTCTTGCGACAGTCGGCGGCACCATTGCACTGCTCGGCGGCACTTTGCAACCCCATCTCCTTGTCAAAAGAATAGTAAGTATCGATTTGTCTTTGCAAAGCCCCCTCATAGCGTAAGCAGACGTCCATCGGAGGCGTCCCGACAATCTTTCCCATATTGAAAACGCCGTTCTCGTCCCACACAGCCTTCATCCGACACATCAAATCGTAAACTCTCTCGCCATACATCAGCTCAATCCATTCTCCCCTCAGTCTTCCGTCACCATGCTCCCCGCTCAGCGAACCGCCATACTTCTTCACCAATGTCGCAATCTCCTCACTGATTGTTCTGAACAGCCTTACATCTTTCTCATCCTTCAGATTCAACACCGGACGCAAGTGAAGCTCACCCGTAGCTATGTGAGCATGATACACACACCTCAATCCGTATTTCTCCAATATCGTTTGAAACTCCGCAAGGTAAGACGGCAATTTCTCGGGAGCCACTGCAGTATCTTCAATCACCGACACAGGCTTCTTGCTTCCCGGTACATTGGTCAGCAAACCAAGTCCCGCTTTTCTCAAAGCCCATACCCTGACAATATCTTCGCCTTTCACCACACTGAAATCATAAGCCGCCCCATCCGATTCAAAATCCGCAATTGTTTCATCAAGACATCGTTGCAACGAAAGCTCGTCATCGAATGCGAATTCTGCGATCAGCACCGCTTTCGGGCTGCCTTTGAGGAAGAAAGTGTTCTTTCGTTGAGCAGGATTGCGGAATGCGGCTTCCACAATGTTGTCGTCCATCAGTTCCACAGCCCTTGGAGAATGCCGCAAGGCGATCAGATTTCCTCTGAAACTGTCTTGAAGTTCCGAAAAGTGAACACAAAGCAACGCCTTATGCTTTGGAGGCAACGGAACGAGATTCAATTTCAACTCGGTGGCGAAAGCAAGCGTTCCCTCGCTGCCGCAGAACAATTTCGCAAGGTTCGGCACTTTTCCATCGCAGAGAAAATCCAACGCATAGCCGTTGTTGCGACGTTTTACCTCCTTGTCGGGAAACGAATCGGCAATAGCCTGTCTTGTCTCGGCATTTGAATAAACCTCCTTGACGTGTCGGTAAATCCTGCCCTCCAAATCATCTTGCGAAAGCTTGTTTTCAAACTCCTCCTCGCTCAGCTGTTTCAACACGACTTTCTTTCCGTCTGCCAGCATGACTTCCGCTTCCGACAAATGTTCCCTTACCGAACCGTAAACCAAAGAATGCAGACCGCAAGAGTTGTTTCCGACCATTCCGCCGAGACAACAGCGATTCGCAGTCGAAGTCTCGGGACCGAAAAACAAGCCGTAAGGTTTCAGAGCCTTGTTCAGCTGCTCCAAAACCACGCCCGGTTGCACTCTGACCCAATGTTGCTCGGCATTTATCTCGATGATGCGGTTCAGATTCTTGCTCACATCGACCACAATGCCCTTTCCGACCACCTGACCCGCAAGAGAAGTACCCCCTGCCCGAGGAATGAGAAACGTACCCTTGTCTTTGCAAAACCGCAACAACGTTCTCAAATCCTCCTCATAGTCTTCGCAAGGCACAAACACCGCCAAAGGCTCTTCACGATAGGCAGACGCATCCGTCGAATAAAGAATCCTGCTTATCCGATCAAACCTCAATTCACCCTTGAGCCGTCTGCGTAAATCCTCCAAATCTTTCAACATTATCAAAACACTTTCCAACACTGCAAAGGTACGCATAAAATCCCGCATATCAAAATCCCGCACATTCAGGCAAAGACGCACAGTCCGAAAATCAAGTTTGAAGAGAGTATAAAGACAACGAGACAACAAGTCAACGAGATAATAAGAATTTAAGACTGCGAGACAACGAGACAACAAGACGAGAGTTTGACTTGTAGTCTTGCTGTCTCGTAGTCTTGTAGTCTTCCAAAAAAGTCCATGGCTTTTTTGGAGTTCCGAAATGTTAAAACACGATTTTTTTAACATTATACGTCGCGTATTTTTCGCCGAGTGAGCAACCGCACTCAAATATGCGAAATATATGAACGAAACTAAAATATTACGAATCAGTACTTTGGAAAATTTTGTCTCAAATTTAGACACTTTTTTATCAAGTTTTAACACTTTTTTGCGGTTTTTCCGTGTTTTCAAACGTCGTTTGAAAAATTTTGAACGCCGTTTGAAAAATTTTGAACGCCGTTTGCGAAAATTCAAAACGCCGTTTGCGGAAAATCGAACAAGATTTCACCGTTTTCAGACGTCATTTCAGCCCGAAATTGCGAGATTTTCAAATGTTAAAACAACTTTCGAAATTAACATAAAAAAGTCTTAAAATTTTTTGTCGGCTCCGCGTATCTCGCGAATTTGCACGGAGCTTTTTCTCGCAAAGATTCATGAGTCTCTCGCAAAGACGCAAAGCTCGCAAAAGAGGCTCCACGAATCTCACGTATCGACACGTATCTTTTTCTCGCAAAGACGCAAAGGTCGCAAACCTTGTTTGCAATGAGCTATGAGCAGAGAGCAATGAGCCGAAAGTTGCTTAAAAAATCCTCAAAGCTCGTTGCTCAAAGCCCAAAGCCGAAATAAAAAGATTCGTGTAAATCCGCGTGATACGTGGAACTTCCTT
>JAZNIO010000032.1:0-62717 GCA_045577535.1 Candidatus Onthomorpha sp.
CGCGAATTTACACGAATCTTTTCTTTCCTCGCTCGGGCAATCCGTTGTCTGTTGTCCGTTGTCCGTAGTCAAATTTCAAAAATCCGTGTCGATACGTGAGATTCGTGGAGCCTCTTTTGCGTGCTTTGCGTCTTTGCGAGAAAAAGATACGTGCAGATTCGCGAGATACGCGGAGACGTTATGAAATATTAACATTAAATTTAACATTTTTTAAGTTGCGTGTTTTTGGGCTGAAATGGCGTTCAAAAATGCCGAAAAGGCGTTCGAAAGTGCTAAAATCGGACTTTTGAAAATTCAAACGCCGTTTGAAATTCTCCGGACGCCGTTTGAAAAATTTTGAACGCCGTTTGAAAACTCTCAAACGCCGTCTAAAAACACTGAAACGGCGTCTGAAATGTCCAAAATCAGGACAAAATTTCTTAAGTCTTTGATTCACAACTTTTTACTCAACTCCTGACAAATCACATCCTTGACAGCAAGTTCGCACCCGCCGACAAATTCGCGAATCCTCGCGTTAAAAAAAACTAAAATCCCAAGAGAAGAATCGGAACTTACTTTCTGACTTTGCTTTTCAAGACATCGTTGCTTTTTTGCATCATTCCGAAAGCGTAGGTCTTCATTTCAATGGCACGTTCCTTTTCTTGCTCGATGCAATTCGTTTTTTCCTTATCGTTCAAACGGTAAAGCATTTCTCCGCCTTGGCGATCGAAGATATAGAAATATCGATTGTCAATCACTCCGACTTTGTTATCGGCACAGAAATAAGCGTATGGGCGGCTTTGAGTCAGCAAATCTATTCCCATTGTTTTGTTTTCATAATCGGAAATAAGCATCGAAAGAATCGTAGGTGCCAAATCGATTTGCAAAGCCAAAGAACTGTCTTTTTCAGCTTTGATTTGCTTCGGGCAATACAGCAACATAGGAGTATGATGATAAGACAACGGCATTTCATACCTTGATCCCGGTTTTACGTATCCGTGATCGGCAACAAAGACAAAAAGAGTCTGTTCGAACCAATCCTGCTTTCGTGCCATCGAAACGAAGTGTCCAATCGCCCAATCGGCATATTCGACCATTTGGTCTTTGAGTTCTTTGCTTGAGGGCTTGAACGGTATGTCTGTCGGCAAGATGTACGGTCCGTGATCGCTCGATGTGAGCATGCAGACGAAGAATGGTTGTGTCTTATCAAGTGAAGAAATCGTTGAAACGGCTTTTTCGAACATTACATGGTCGCTTACGCCGAGTGTGCTTTTGATTTGTTCGGACGGATAGTCGCTTTGTGATATTATCTTTTGGATTCCGTTTGCGAAAAGAAAGCCTGCGATGTTGTCAAACTGCGAATCGTGAGTCGTGAAATAAAGAGTTTGGTATCCCTTTTCGGCAAGTGTATTTGGCAAACCGTCCATTGTGGGAATAAGACTTGCTTTCATGCTGTGTCTGTCGAACAATGCGGGATGCGAAAACAAGGTAGAATAAACTCCGTTGTAGGTGTGGATTCCCGCAGTGTAGGCTTGCTCGAAACTAAGCGAAGAGTCTGCGATTTTATCCAGGTTCGGAGTGAGACGACTCTCGGGATTGAAGTGTCCGCTCTTTTCTGCAGACATGGATTCCATTATTATAAGGACGACATTCGTGCCTTTGGTCAGATGCAATTCTTGTTTAGGATCTCTAAGGCTTGCTTTCTGTTTTTCGAAAATGCTGTTTGCTTTGTCCGAATCCATGAGTTCGAGATTGCGATTCGCCGCTTTGTTGCTTTCTTCCACGCTTTTAATCAATACAAACGAAGGATTCAAACCTACGGAGTTTAGAAATGGATCATTGCAATGGTATGCCGTGCCTATACGCAAAGGACTTTTCATTTCCAAACGACCTCTCATTCCGACAAAGCAAAGTAAAAGACAAAGCAATGCAAGAGGTACGGATTTCAAATAAGACAAAGGATTTTCTTCTTCGGCGAGAGTGTGTTTGTAAATCAAGTTCATGAGAAATACATAGCCGATACAAACTCCGAGAAACAAAAAAAGAAAAATCAGATAGCTTGATTCCTCGACAATCATTCTTAGTAAGAAATCGAATGAATTGAAGTATGAAAAAATCGAAGCGTTGAGATGATTGAAGAAATAGTTGAAATAAGGAATGTCGGCTGCTGAAACCAAAAATGCCAAACAAAACAATGTGCATGTCAAAACGTGCACAGATTTATGGTAAACCTTAGATTTGATTTTTGCAAACACTGCTACAAGTTCGGCAATCAAAGGAAGAGAAAGTATGTAACAAGATATGCTGGTGTCGAATTGAAGTCCGATTGCAAAACTTCTTAGAAGCAACGAATCGAATGCAACGATGTTTTCTGGATTAGCGGCATATACCAAAACCAAAATAAGTCTGAATAAACTGAAAAGAGCGATTCCCGTGATGTATGCAAGAAAGATGTACTTGATTTTCTTCATTTGTTTTTACGATGCTTCGTTTCGAACTTATAGCGTCTGCATTTCGACAAGCCTTGCAAACCTTTGGTTGAGTCGAATAAGCTCTTGATAAGTTCCTTCTTCTTTTATCTCTCCCGATTCGAGCAAAATGATTCTGTCGGCCTTGGTTACGGTCGATAGTCTGTGAGCAATGATGATACAGGTCTTGCTTTTGCTCAATTCATCTATCGCTTGCTGAACGACAAACTCGCTTTGAGTGTCCAAAGCCGAAGTTGCCTCGTCAAGAAGTAAGATTTCGGGATTCTTTAACAACTCTCTGGCAATGCAGATTCTTTGTCTCTCTCCTCCCGAAAGGCTCATACCGCGGTCGATAAGCCGAGTTTGATAACCGTTCTCTGTTTTCATTATGAAATTATGAGCATTCGCCGCTTTGGCTGCCGCTTCCACATCTTCCATTTTGGCATCGGGCAAACCGAAAGCAATGTTATTGAAAATCGTATCGTTGAACAAAATCGCTTGTTGACTGACATAGCCTATCGTTTTGCGGAGCGAATTGATGTCAAGTTGCTTTATGTCGATTCCATCCACCATTATTTTTCCACAAGTGCAGTCTGCAAAACGCGGAATCAAGTCCATAAGGGTTGATTTTCCTCCTCCCGATTCTCCGACAAGGGCAATCGTTTCGCCTTTTCTTATTTTCAGATTGATGTTTTTAAGAACCCTTGTTTCGCTATCGTCATACGAGAAGCATACATCTTCGAATCGGATTTCGTTTTCGAAGGATTGCAACACCAATGCGTTATCTGCTTGAATTATCTTTTCGTCTGCATCGAGTATTTCGTTGATTCGTTTTGCACAAGGCTCAGCTCGCTGCAAATTATAGAAAGCTGTGGAAACCGCTTGCAAAGGAGCAATCATACGAGCAAAGATAAGAGTAAATCCAATCAAGATTTCGGGGCCGAGTTTTCCTCTTAACACCATCGTACCTCCCAAGATTACGACAAACACAAGGGCAAAAATGGCAAGGAATTCGGTCAAAGGCGATGCCAATTCGCGTCTTCGTGCGACCTTGATTGCCGTTTTGGTATATTCATCGTTGCTTTTGGAAAATTTATCCGCAATCACACTTTCGGCATTGTAGGACTTTATCAATCGCAATCCTCCTATGGCTTCTTCACAAAGAGATAACAAAGCTCCGATTTTTGATTGTGCTTTGGTTGAATTGCGTTTGAGGCTCTTGCCTACTTTGTTTATCAAGAAATATGCAACAGGCATGATGACAAGAGCAAGCAACAACAATTCCCATGAAGCAAGAATGAGCGTAATCAGGCAAAATAGAACCATCAAAGGGTCTTTCACCAACATCTGAAGGCTGCTCAATACGCTCCATTCTATTTCTTCCAAATCGGAAGTAAGCCTTGCGATAAGGTCTCCTTTTTTGCGAGTTGAGAAGAAAGAAATCGGAAGAGTGGTTATTTTGTTGTATAATGCGTTTCGAAGATCTTTTGTTATGCCGTTACGAATCGGTGCAAGAAAAAACATACCTAAGTAACGGAAAAGAGCAGACAAAAATACGCAAACAAGATAACATCCGCCGATTGCAAACAAGCAGGCATAGATTCCGTGGCTTTGCTTGTACGAATCCAAATGCCAGGATACGTAATCCATGATCACATCTTTGTCAAACGCAAATTCCGGACATTGAATCGGCGGTGCAACAACGCCGAACAAAACAGAGATGAACGGAATTATCAAAACGAAAGAAAACAATGAAAAGAAAACGTATAGGGAATTTGAAAATATGTTCAGCATCACATATTTGCGATATACGAATACTCCTTTCAGCAATACCAATACGTTTTTCATTTTATTGTTTATTTGTTTGATATTTCAATAACTTCATAAAGCGAAAAACGATTCTTTGTTTCAGTAAAATAAATCTTGAAAAGAAAAAATTGTTTCTTGATTTCAATTTGCTGAATCTTTGTTTCGTTTTTCGCTTTATTTAATGTGTGTTTCTAATAGCGGTAATGGTCTGCTTTATACGGACCATCGACACTCACGCCTATGTAATCGGCTTGCTTTTGCGTCAATTTGGTCAATTTAACTCCGATGTTGTCCAAGTGAAGTCTTGCAACCTCTTCGTCTAATGTCTTCGGAAGACGATAAACGCCCACTTCGTAATTTTTTGTCCAAAGTTCGATTTGTGCAAGTGTCTGATTGGTGAACGAATTACTCATTACGAATGACGGATGTCCTGTTGCACAACCAAGATTCACCAATCTGCCCTCTGCCAACAAGTAAATACAGTGGCCATCCGGGTAAATATACTTATCGACCTGAGGTTTGATGTTGATTTTCTTGATCCCTTCCCATTTCTCTAAGCGTTCCACTTGAATTTCATTGTCAAAGTGTCCGATGTTACAAACAATCGCTTCACTCTTCATTCGAGCCATGTCCTCTGCTTTAATGACATCGCAATTTCCTGTGGTGGTTACGTAAATGTTTCCTTCGCTTAATGCATCTTCAAGCGTTGTTACCTCAAATCCTTCCATTGCTGCCTGCAACGCACATATAGGATCGATTTCCGTAACCAATACTCTGGCTCCGTAACCTCTCATACTCCTTGCACAACCCTTGCCAACATCACCATAACCGCAAACAACAACAACTTTTCCCGCTATCATAACGTCCGTAGCTCGCTTTATACCGTCCGCTAACGACTCTCTGCATCCGTAAAGATTGTCAAACTTACTCTTGGTCACAGAATCGTTTACGTTGATTGCAGGAATAAGCAATTCGCCTCTTTCCATCATTTGATACAAACGATGAACGCCTGTTGTGGTTTCCTCACTCACGCCTTTCAAACGCTTAAGTATGTTATGCCATTTTTGATTGTCTTCTGCTTGAACGGCTTTAAGGGTTTGTAGAATTATGCCTTCTTCTGCCGATTCGGGTGTTTTGTCAAGCAAAGCAGGGTTGTCTTCTGCCGCATAGCCTTTATGAACCAACAAAGTGGCGTCTCCACCATCGTCAACTATTAAATCAGGTCCTTCTCCGTTAGGAAAACTTAACGCTTTGTTGGTACACCACCAATATTCCTCCATTGTCTCGCCTTTCCATGCAAAAACCGGAACTCCGCTTGCTGCAATCGCTGCGGCAGCATGGTCTTGCGTTGAAAAGATATTGCAAGAGCACCATCTGACATCTGCACCCAATTCAACCAATGTTTCAATCAATACAGCGGTTTGAATAGTCATGTGAAGCGATCCCATGATTTTCGCTCCTTTAAGCGGCTTTTCTTTTCCGTATTTTTGTCTTAATGCCATCAAACCGGGCATTTCTTTCTCTGAAATCTCAATTTCCTTTCTTCCCCACTCAGCAAGGGAAATGTCAGCTACTTTATAATCCATTTGTTATTTGGTTTTAATTTTTTGTTTCTTTGTTTTGTTTCATTGAATCGAAGTTTCATTTTTTCGAAACAAGGTTTTATTTCATCAAATCGAAGATTTTCTTTGCTATGTCTGTATTCTGCATCACTCCTGTGAAGTTTTCTGCTCCCGAACCAAAGGCATAAATCGGTACGGGCACACCTGTGTGATTCAAAGTTGTCCATTTGTCTTTCGTTTCGTTGTTTTTGGCTGGCAGAGTCAAGCCTCCGGTTTCATGATCCGCCGTTACGATGACAAGGGTTTGAGGATGCGTTTCGGCAAATTTTGTAGCGATTTCAACACAACGGTCAAAATCCAATACTTCTTCAATCATTGCATCGTATCTGTTCAAGTGAGCTTCCATGTCAATCTTGCTTCCCTCAATCATCATAAAGAAGCCGTTTTCATTGTCTTGAACAATATCCAATGCTTTTTGCATTGCTTTTGGTAAGATGTCGCCTCGTTTTTTCGCTTCGGGCAAATGTCCTCTGTCAAGCAAAGCGAAGATTTTGTCATTCGAACAATCGTAAAGGTCTTTTTCGGAATAAACGACGCTGTATCCTTGTTTGCGTAAGCTGTCTTGAAGATTCAATTTATCCTTTCTTGATTTGGCATCAAAGTAAGCGGCACCTCCGCCTATCGCAATGTCGCAATGTCCTTGCAGGTATTGTAATGCGATTTCTTCTTGTTGATTTCTATTTTCCACGTTTGCGATAAAACTTGCCGGAGTGGCATGTGTCAAGTCGCAAGATACGATTATCGCGGTTGATTTGCCGAGTTGCTTAGCGTATTTCAATACAGAAGGGTGGGGATTTCCCGATTCGTCCAATCCGATTGCCTGATAGTTGGCTTTATGTCCTATTGCGAGAGCAGTGCCTCCTGCTCCTGAATCGGTTACTTTTTTGTTTGCACAGCTTGTTATAGAAAATCCTGTGTACGGAAAAGTGTACATACAAAGTTTTTCGCCATTATGCAGATATGCGGCATAGCTTTGAGTCAGTCCCATGCCGTCTCCTATGAGCAGAATCACGTTTTTGACTTTCGGTTGTGCGAATGAGAAAAACGAAACGAATATTATGCAAAACAGAATAAAGATTCGCTTCATCGAATTAAAGATTTAGTTGTTCTAAAATGGTGTTATACAACCACCTTGTGTCTTTTCCTATTGCTCTTACTTGTTGTGGAACTATGCTTTGTTCGGATTGTCCGGGTGTGGTGTTGATTTCAAGAAAATAGAGTTTGTCTTGCTCTTCGTTGTATATGAAATCGACTCTGCAAATTCCGCTGCAACGCAATGCTTTGTATATTTCCTCTGTCAGAGATTGTATTCTGTCGGACAGATTCTTGTCTATAGGAGCAGGAGTCAGCTCTTTGCTTTTTCCGTTGTACTTTGCGTCATAATCGAAAAAGTCAGTCATTGAAACGATTTCAGTTACCGGCAATGCCATTACTTGTTTGCCTGTTTCCAAAACTCCGCAACTGAATTCTCTTCCTTGAATGAATTCTTCAATCAATACTTTTCCCCAAACGGAAAAGGCTTTTTCTATTGCCGGAATCAAGTCTTCTTTTTTGCAGACTTTACTCATGCCGATTGAAGAGCCACCTGCAGAAGGTTTTACGAAAACAGGCAGTTGTACATTTTGCAATATCTCATTTTCATCAAGAGTTTGACCTTTTGAAATAATGACATTGCGAGCCACGTTCACGAATCCGAAGTCTCTTACAACGGAATTGCAAATCGATTTGTCGAATGTGAGTGCCGAAACCAAAGCAGAGCAAGTTGTATATGGTATTTGCATCATGTCAAGATAGCCTTGCAACAAACCATCTTCGCCCGGTGTGCCATGTATCGTGATGTAGGCAGCATCAAACTTAATCTTCTTGCCTTTGATTGTAAGAGAGAAGTCGTTCTTGTCAATTTCCACTTTTCCGTTTTCTGTTTCGTGATACCAGCTTTCGCGAGTCAGCACCACCAAATAAACGTTATATTTTTCTTTGTCTATGTTTTCGGCAATCTGAGCTGAGGAACGTATTGATATTTCAAACTCTCCGGAATATCCTCCTGCCAACAAGGCTATGTTTTTTTTCATTCTGTGATTTGTTTTTCAGGTTCGTTATTATTTGTTTCGCATTCTGTTTCCGTCGGTTGCTTGAGCGAAGTTTTCATTTCAAGCAAGAAGTCTTTGATTTTGTTGAGAGAGAATGCCAATTCTGCCATTGCGTCTGTTTTTGTGCTTTTTTGAGTTTTCATAATCTTTTTCGCTCCCTCCAAAGTGTAACCGCAATCTTTTGTGAGAAAGATCAGTCGTTTTAGAAACTCGATGTCTTGTTTTGTGTACTTTCTTAATCCCTTTGAAGTGCGATAAGGTCTGAGCGAAGCAAACTCCCGCTCCCAAAACCGCAAGGTCGGTTGACTTATTTCCAATTCTTGTGAAACTTCTGCTATGGTATAATACAACTTTTCTATCATATTGCAAAATTAGACAATATTTTCGGTTGAGTGAATAATGTTCCCGAATTATTTGTCTAAATAAGGCTGAATTGTTTCTTTGTTTGGATTTTTTAATTCTTGATTTCAGCAGATTGTTTCTTTGTTTCACAAAATTCTTTCTTGATTTCGTAAAGCAGTTATTCGGTTCGGGGGATTTGTTTTCTGTATTTGATGAATATTTTTTTGCTAATCGTTTTTTTTTACTACCTTTGCACTTTGTTGTCGTGCTTTTCGATGGTACGAAAATAAAAAATGGAAAAGTTGTTTTTTAATCGAATAGAATTATTTATAAATTTACAGCAATGGCAAAAGAAAGGAAATTTTTGACCTGTGACGGTAATCAGGCTTGTGCTCACGTTGCGTACATGTTCAGCGAAGTGGCAGCAATTTATCCTATAACACCGTCTTCGCCAATGGCGGAATATGTTGATGAATGGTCGGCTAACGGTCGTAAAAACATTTTTGGAGAAACAGTAAAATTGGTAGAAATGCAATCAGAAGCAGGAGCTGCTGGTGCATTACACGGATCTTTGCAAGCAGGTGCTTTATCTACAACATTCACCGCTTCACAAGGATTGTTGTTGATGATACCAAATATGTATAAAATAGCAGGAGAGTTACTTCCAGGCGTACTTCACGTTACTGCAAGAACAATAGCTGCTCACGCTCTTTCAATCTTTGGAGATCACTCTGATGTTTACGCTTGTCGTCAAACAGGATTTGCAATGCTTTCTTCAGCATCAGTTCAAGAAGCAATGGATTTAGCAGGAGTAGCTCACCTTTCAGCAATAAAAGGAAGAGTTCCTTTCATGCACTATTTTGACGGATTCCGTACATCTCACGAAATTCAAAAAATAGAAGCCTTAGACACAGAAGATATGGCTGCATTGGTTGATCAAGAAGCATTAAAAAATTACAGAGAAAATGCCTTGAATCCAGAACACCCTGTAACAAGAGGTACAGCTCAAAACCCAGACGTATTCTTCCAAGCAAGAGAAGCATGTAATCCATTCTACGATGCACTACCTGAAATAGTAGCAGACTATATGGAAAAAATCTCTCAATTAACAGGAAGAGAATACAAACCATTCAACTACTACGGAGCAGCAGATGCAGAAAACGTAATAGTAGCAATGGGTAGCGTTTCAGATACAATAAAAGAAGTAATAGACTACCTTGCTAAGAAAGGAGAAAAATTAGGATTAGTAACAGTTCATCTATATCGTCCATTCTCTAAAAAATACTTCTTTGCAGCCCTTCCAAAAACTGCAAAAAGAATTTGTGTGTTAGATCGTACAAAAGAAGCAGGAGCAAACGGAGATCCATTATACTTAGACGTAGTAGAAGCAATAGCATCTTGCACTTGCACAGAAAAACCAATGGTTATTGGAGGACGTTACGGATTGTCTTCAAAAGATACAACACCAGCACAAATCCTTTCAGTAGTAGAAAACCTTAAATCAGCACAACCAGTAAATCAATTCACAGTAGGTATAGTTGATGACGTTACAAATCGTTCACTTCCAATGTTACCAGAAATATCAATGGCAACAGAAGGAACATTTGAAGCTAAATTCTACGGATTAGGAGCAGATGGTACAGTAGGAGCAAATAAAAACTCTATCAAAATCATCGGAGACAACACAAACAAATATTGTCAAGCATATTTCTCATACGATAGTAAGAAATCAGGAGGATTTACTTGCTCTCACCTACGTTTCGGAGACAATGTAATTCGTTCACCTTACTTAGTAACAACACCAGACTTTGTTGCTTGCCACGTATTCAACTATATGAATATGTATGAAGTATTAAAAGGAATAAAACCTAACGGAACATTCCTTTTGAACTCAATGTTCTCAGCAGAAGAAACAGTAGAAAGATTAAGTGCTAAGGTTAAAAAAGAATTAGCAGAAAAGAATATCAACTTCTACATAATCAACGCAACAAAGATTGCAGAAGAAATAGGATTAGGAAATAGAACAAACACAATCCTTCAATCAGCATTCTTCAAAATAGCAGAAGTAATTCCTTACGAACTTGCAGTAACAGCAATGAAGAAAGCAATCGACAAATCATACGGTAAGAAAGGAGAAAACATCGTTAAGATGAACTACGCTGCTGTTGATAAAGGAGGAGAAGTTGTTAAAATAGAAGTTAAAAAAGAATGGGCTGATGCTTGCACATGCGGTTGCAGTTGCGAGGAAGCAGCAGAAAAACCAGAATTCATAAAGAACGTAGTAGATGTAATCAATGCACAAGAAGGAGATACATTACCAGTAAGTGCATTTGCAGGAAGAGAAAACGGAACATTCCCTTGTGGTACATCACAATACGAAAAGAGAGGAATAGCAGCACACGTTCCAGCATGGCATGCAGAAAACTGTATCCAATGTAACAAATGTTCATTAGTATGTCCTCACGCAGCAGTACGTCCATTCGTATTCACAGCAGACGAACTTGTAAAAGCAGGAAATCCAACCACAATAAAAGCAATAGGAAAAGAATTTGAAGGAATGCAATTCCGTGTACAAATCTCTCCACTTGATTGTACAGGTTGTGGAAACTGTGTTGATGTATGTCCAGCTAAGACAAAAGCTCTTACAATGGAACCATTACACACACAAATGGAAGAAGCAAAAGTTTGGGACAATGTAACAAAGAACGTAACCTACAAATCAAACCTTGTAGAAGTAGGAAAGAGCATAAAGAATTCTCAATTTGCTCAACCATTATTTGAATTCTCAGGAGCATGTGCAGGTTGTGGAGAAACTCCATATATAAAACTTATCACACAATTATTCGGAGAAAGAATGATGGTAGCTAATGCAACAGGTTGTTCTTCAATCTACGGAGGATCTTGCCCATCTATGCCATATACAACAAACGCAGAAGGCAGAGGACCAGCATGGGCAAACTCATTATTTGAAGACAATGCAGAATTTGGTTTAGGTATGGCAACAGCAACTCGTAAAATGAGAGATAGAGTTGAAGACCTAATGAGAAGAGGCTTAACTTGCGAATGTTGTTCAGCAGACCAAAAAGCATTATTCCAACTTTGGATAGACAATAGAGAAAACGCAGAAATCACACAAAAAGTTTACAACTCACTTGTTCCAACATTAGGACAATGCGGTTGCGATATATGCAAAGAATTAGAAGCCAACAAACAATTCATCGTTAAGAAATCACAATGGATATTCGGTGGAGACGGTTGGGGATACGACATCGGATACGGTGGACTTGACCATGTTATCGCATCAGGAGAAGACGTAAACATATTAGTAGTAGATACAGAAGTTTATTCAAACACAGGAGGACAAGCATCAAAAGCAACACCTGTTGGAGCAATAGCTAAATTCGCAGCATCAGGAAAGAGAATCCGTAAGAAAGACCTTGGTATGATAGCAACAACATACGGATACGTTTACGTTGCACAAGTATCAATAGGAGCAGACCCTGCACAATACTTAAAAGTATTAAAAGAAGCTGAAGCTTACAACGGACCATCATTGATCATAGCTTACGCACCATGTATCAACCACGGAATCAAGATAGGAATGGGAAAAACACAAGAAGAAGGAAAACGCTCAGTAGAATGCGGATACTGGCACTTGTGGAGATACAATCCTGAGCTTGCAGCAGAAGGAAAGAATCCATTTACATTAGATTCAAAAGAACCAGATTGGAGTAAATTCCAAGCATTCATTGACGGAGAAGTACGTTACAACTCATTGAAGAAAGCATTCCCAGAAGAAGCAGCACAATTATTTGCAGCCTCAGAAGAAAATGCTAAATGGCGTTACGAATCTTACAAGAGAATGGCATCAATGGAATGGAATAAATAATCCAACATAAGATTCATAAAAACAAAAAGGGAAATCCTCAAAGGGTTTCCCTTTTTTATTTCTCGTTCCTTGAGTTTTTTCTACCACAAAGTCTCTTTCACGATTTTATCAAAAGCGATTTCGTATCCGAAGTCCGCAAAAACTTTCCTGATAAACTCTTGTTCTTTTGGCGTAATCGGCTTTGACGCATTTCTTTTGCGGTAATATTCTGCCTGACCGAAGTAATTGTACAGCATTTTCCTCATTTGTGCAATGTCTTTCGCCTTCACATCTTCAAAAGACTTTGTCATACCGTAAGCCATATCAACTTTTTTATCCTCGACATAGTGTTTGCAATTCGTTTGATCAAACAATCGATGATTCACAACCCTGAAAAACTCATCGTTCTCTTTGCTGTACTCTGCCGAAATGCGACGCAGGCATTTTTCGGCAAGCGGACAATCATCACTTAAGCAGTTCAAATAACCCAAAGGTCTCTTTTCAAAATTCACATTCTTGATTTCCATATTCTTATGTTTTGATTTGCGTATTTATAACCCTTTGAAAATAATAACGAATTAAAGTCCGAAAAAGTGCAAACCTGCTATCAAAAATTTTCCACGACTTGATAATCCGATTATCACAGCGTGATAATAACATTATCACAAAGAGATAATACCATTATCACTTGCTGATAATCGGATTATCAATTACCGGAGAAATTCTGATAGTAAGTTAAAGCATTCGGAAACGTCTCCGCAAATCTCGCAGGTTTCTCCACGTATCTCGCGAATCGGCACGTATCTTTTTCTCGCAAAGACGCAAAGGTCGCAAACCTTGTTTGCAATGTGCTATGAGCAGAGAGCAATGAGCCAAAAGTTGCTTAAAAAATCCTCAAAGCTCATTGCTCATTGCTCAAAGCCCAAAGCCGAAATGAAAAGATTCGTGTAAATTCGCGTGATACGTGGAAAAGAAAAGAGAAAATTTTGTCGGTATATGAAAGTTTTGTACCTTTGCTTTTGTAAACTGAAACCAAATTAAAAAAGGAGGAAACGGCAAACAAAAAGATTATAATTCAGACTTAGTTAAATTTTAACGACATAAAATAGCGTTTTTGCTTATACTTTGGAAGTATGAAATCTCGACAATTTTATACAATGTATCAAAAGAAAAGCGGAAAACGCTCACGATTCATCCTCGTGGGCTTTTCTTATTTGATACATTAGGTAGTCGAGAACCTCATACTCCGATAAGAAAAAAGTTCCACGACTTTTTTATGCCTTGAAGTCAAAGAAAAAGAAATAACATATCGCCATTTGGGACTTGGGCAAAAGTAAAATGATTTAAATAAATTAAAAATAGAATTATGTGGACTTTTATAGGATTTTGTATAACAATCTTTATTATAGCACTTATTTTCGCAAGCGGGTGTTGGAGGGATATACTTATGTATATGGTAGTAGGTCTTCTTATTATTTTAGGAATTGTTTATTGGTCGAAAGTAAAGTGGTGGCTGTTAGCACTTGGAATTATTCTTGTAATAGTAATTCTGGTACTTAAGTTTACAAAAGATGAATAACGAAAACAAAGATAGAATTCGTTAAAATTATCAAAGACAAGATTAAAAAGAAAGATTAAAAACATATTTCAATATGAAAAAGATTATAATAACAGTTTTGTCGGCATTTTTATTCTCTGCAACAACAACTTTTGCAGGGAATGATGATAATTCAAACAAGCTTGCAGGTAGTGAAACAAACCTTATTGGAGTTGCGAACTTGAAAAACAATTCTGCTTATTGGAGTGGTACGGCTAAACTTGCGAATCAAAAAAGCAATGGCACGCCATCGACAATTCGAATCGAAGTTTACACGGGAGGAAATAAAAGCGGATCGAATCGGTCCACTGCTTTTGTAGCCTATGTAACACATTACGGCACGCAACGTTTAGGCTCTGCTCAAAAATGTCAGGTAGAGAAGAATCCCAAATACGGCAGTAATGCCAAGTATATCACGGCTGTTGAAAGAAACTGTGAGTATATGATAAATTATAAGTTAGATACATGGTACTTTAATATGTAAAAAACGAAACAGAAACTTAAAAAAGAAAATCGACATGAAACATTTATTGAATATTTTTTGCGGCTTAATGCTCTTGTTTCCTTTTGCCGCTAATTGCCAAACAAACCTAAAAGGGATAGATCCAAGAGATATAAAAGTGGAAAACGGAACAAGGTATTATTATGATGAAGATGATAATAAGATATTACATGGTTGGCAGTTTAAAGATTTTGGTCTTATTGAAGAAAGGTGTTATTATGAGCATGGAATAAAAAGAGGAGATAGGTATTACTGTTGCAATTACGGTAATGAGAACAGATCAAGCATAGAAGGCAAATTAAATGATAACGGTAAATTAGATAGTATTTGGAGAAAGTCTATTGATTTAAACATGTTAGATGTGTCTAGTTGGGAGTATGTCAAGGACCGTAATGGTTTTGAGCGTTGGGATAATGGAATTCTGATTGGATATACAACAGACAGATATGCACATGAGATAGACGAAAGAGATACTTATGACTTTATTGAAAAATTAGATGATGAAACAGCAGCAGTTTATTCTGGTAATGTTGATGGTTTGTATATTAATAATTGGACTGTAACAAATGTTTTTCTTCGTCAAAACGGAGAGTTTGATGAATTAGATGAAGAATTAAAGAAACTGATGGATAATTATATAAATACAGGTGATGTATCTGTATTTTATAGAACAAAATTTAGAATAAATGAAATAAGAATCTATAATGAAAAGGATTATGAACCGACGATTAGAGATCAACGAATTTTTAACTGTGGCGTTGAGAATAATTGTGATATTGTAAGCAATTACCGTTTTAACCTAAATTACAAAAACGGCACTCGTCTTACACCTCCATATTATGTATTTCATATACTTACAAGAATCAAATTTACTCCTGTCGAGGAGATTATTCGAGAATGCAATGCAAATGAATTCAATAATTACTTTACAGATGATTCTGTTTTTAATATTTTTTTAGATGAGGTAAAAAAAACTATGACTATTTATCTCAAAGAATATAAAACTTATGATTTAGATACTGATTATTTAAATAATAATAACGGATATCCTGAAAAGTTTGAAATACTAAAACAATATTACATCGACCCTAATGATAATTTCGAAGAATTGGAAAAATATTTTAGGGAAATGAAAAAACTAGAAGAAGAAAGGAAAAGACAGGAAGAAGAAAGGAAGAGACAAGAGGAGTTGAATCGCAAAAAACAAAAAGTTGAGAATTATTTCAAACTAATTAA
Source organism: Candidatus Onthomorpha sp. (assembly GCA_045577535.1). GTDB lineage: Bacteria > Bacteroidota > Bacteroidia > Bacteroidales > P3 > Onthomorpha. The sequence goes on from JAZNIO010000032.1 coordinate 15,514, forward strand.
TTACTCAGAGAAAAATATCATCAATAACATTACGGATAATAACATAAAATCTTCATATCAAAATATACGCTCAGAATATGTAAAAGAAAGATACGATACTATTACGGAACAAGATATAGAGTTGTTGAAAAAATTTGTTGTCTTTAGTAATAAGATAGACGATTTATCTAAAAATGAAATGGCAACATTTAATCAGAATAATGTAGAAATAAGAAAAGTTGCAAGTCTGCTTTGTGCGGATGCTTTGCCAATCTACGAAAAAGAAATCTCGATTGAGTCAAAACCTTTTGATGATATTAACGGATTGAACTCTATCATAGATGAATACAAGAATAAAATAAAGATGCAAGAGGATTTTTTGAAGTTTGCAAAGAAAAGACAATTGATAAACGAGACAGAAAATTCTTTAATAGAAGCGATATCAGGAAATAGTGTTCTTTTAAAAGGAGCTATGAGAATTGCAACAGGACTTGCAACAGGGCAAGATGTTGCGGATATAGCTACTACTGTGGATGATTTATCAAAAGAAAAAAAATCCGGCAATAAGCATTTGAAAAAGGTATATAATGAATATAAAAAGTCATTTGATTTCTCTTGGAGTAATAATGGAGATTGGGCAGAGAGATTAAATACTTTTGCGAATAATCAGAATAAATATTTAAGATGTGTATCTTTATTAGCCGAGATAGAAAGCAACGATGCCAAGATATTGGAAGCAACTAAGAAGCTGAAACGTATCAAAAAAGCGTATTCGGAGTATAAAGAAACTTTGAATTTCGAGACAATTCCGCACTCAGATGATAATAAAACATTAGAGGAGTTTGTGGAATTTCAAACAAAAGTCTTTCAGAATATAAACAGCAAAGGTGAATTTGTAAATGATAGTTTGAAAAAAATAAAAGACTTAAACGAAAAGAAAGCGATATTAACAAAGTAAATAAAATGTTTAATAATTAAAAAGTAAATGCTATGAACAAAACAATTAAAATTAAAAGATTGGTTGCCTTTATCATTCCTTCTTTATTATTGTTCTTTGGTTGTAAAGGTCCTTCAAAAGATGAAGCAAAGGAGATAGAAGAACTTGTAAAAATACAATTAAGTCTCTTTGATCTATATGTTGAGCAGTATAATTCGAATTATCAAACTTGGGTAGAGCAATTGGAGAAAGGTGAAATAACTGCAAGCGGGTTTAGATATTATGATTACGTTGCAGAATTTGAAAAATACCATCCGGTTCAAATATTAGAAGACCTCAGACACTTCGATAATGCAATCATAGAGATTAAAGAAGATCTTGCAACTGATGCAACAACGATGCTAAGCAAGTATGAAGGACTTGTTAAGAAATGGAATAAGAATGAAGATACCTCAAAACTATCGGAAGAAGAACAAAAGTATCTTTTGAACGAAAGAAAAATGGTTTATATAGATAATTTATTGAAAAAAATTAAAAATAAAGTTGTCGTTCTTAGTGAATTCGAACCGATAAAGTCATCAGGAAAAACCGAAATGTATGTTTTCACAGAATTAAATAGCGGATACGAGTTCAAAGCGATAATAAATAAAGATAGAATAGATATTAATTTGACAGAAAAAGGGGAAGAAAAATGGGATAAAGCCATTGCACCGGCATTAGAGAATATTAATGAATTGTATAATGGCTATCAAACTGCAATAAGTGAAGAAAAAGAAAAACAAGAAGAGCTTCAAGCCGATATTCGCAGAGCTTTTTGGGGATTCTAAATTAAGATTTGAAGAATAACAATCAAATAAAACGAGCGTTCGACTTGCTTTTGCATTTTCGAACGCTTGTTTTGTGTTTTTATTTCTTTGTTTTATATTTCCGAATTTTTGTTTCGGTTTATTGATTTTCAGCTTTGGCTTTTTCTTCCCATTGTCTTATCAATTCGAATTCGTCTTCGGCTTTGTTTAATATCAAGAGTCCTTTTGCGTCATTGACCAAAGGAGAGTTCGGATATTTTGATATGAATTCGTTGAATGCTTCTTCTGCTTTTTCTTTGTTAAGACATACATCTTGGAAAATCACGCCTTTGAGAAATGAAGCTTCGGGTGCGTATGAACTTTTCGGATAATCTTTTACCAATTTGTCCAAAAGGTCGATTGCTTTCAAACATTCTTTTCTGTTTGCAAGTATGTCGGCTGCTCGAAACAGATATGCGGGAGATAAGGTGTCTTGCGGATTTTCTTTCACGAAGTTTTCATACATCACAACAAGGCTGTCGGCTGTTTCGGGCTTGATGCTGTGTGCATCGGTAAGGACTTTGTGTTCCATTTCGGCGATTGCTTCGGCAGATTCCATGCGGTTGCTGCTTGTGTTGCAGGAAAAGAAGATGCCGAATGCCAATGCAGGTATCAGAATGCGTTTCATGTTTATTTCTTTTTTGTTTGTGGTCGCTTCATTTTATATCCCGGAACGATTTTTCCTGAAGCAACGTCGTTCAACTTTCTTTTCAAAAGAGTTCTTCTCAGTGGACGGAGTCTGTCTGTAAAGACTTTGCCTTCCAAATGGTCGTATTCGTGTTGGAAAACCCTCGCTCTGATGCCACTGAATTCTTCTTCGTGTTCTGTGAATGTTTCATCTAAATATTTGACTCTTACTATGCTTGGTCTTGCAACGTCTTCGTGTATGTCCGGAAGTGAGAGACAGCCTTCTTGAAAGTCGCTCCATATTTCTCCTTTATACTCCAAGATTTGCGGATTGATGAATACTTTTTTGAATCCTTCTGCTTCGGGATATGCTTCTTTGAAAGGTTCTGCGTCTATTACGAATAAGCGAATCGAAAGGTCTATTTGCGGTGCTGCCAACCCCACTCCGTTTGCGGCATACATTGTCGTGAACATGTTTTCTATCAATTCCGTCAATCCGGGATAGTCTTTCGTAATATCCTTTGCTTGTTGTTTGAGCACTGAAGCTCCGTAACCTACTATCGGTAATATCATATGTTTGTTTATTTTTTCATTTGCATAAAGTCTTGCAGTATCAAAACAGCTGCAATCGAGTCAATCAATCCTTTGTCTTGGCGTTTTTTCTTTTTCAATCCTGATTGTGCGATTGTCTGACTTGCAATCTTTGATGTGAAACGCTCATCTACCATATATATATCTTTGTCCGGAAATGCTTTTGCAAGGTTATCGACAAAAATGTTGACCGCTTTGGCTGATTCGGACGGGGTGTTGTCCATTTGTTTCGGGTTTCCGACAACGATGGCATCAACTTCCTCTCGCGACATATAGTCTTTCAAGAAAGGGAATATGTCGATTGTCGAAACAGTTGCAAGTTTCGTCGCAATCACTTGCATATAATCGGTTACTGCCAAGCCGACACGTTTTGTTCCATAGTCTATTGCTAATAATCGTCCCACGATTCAATTGTTTTTATTTAAGTATTGCCGTTTTTGATATGAGTTGCAAAGATACAAAAAAACGTAAAATAAGTTGCAATTTGGATAAACTGCAACTTATTCTTGGGTTGAGAAGATTATTTTCGGCTTGTGAATTTCTATGTTTTTACTTGCTCGAAACGAATCTTGATTTCAGAAAAATAAAACAAAGATTCAGAAAATTGTTTCTTGATTTCGTTAAGGCGTTTTTTTTACTTCTGTGGAACGAAGTAAAGTTTGCCGGTGTCGTATCCTCGTTTCTTTATGTTTGCAATCAGATTATCCAAAGTTGATTGCGGAAGTTGCGGTGTTCGACTCAAAATCCATAGATATTTATCCGAGCTGCTGCCGATTAGGGCGTATTGATAATTGTCGTCGATTTCAAAAATGAAATAATCGGAATAAAACCATAGGAAGAATGAAACTTCCAACTTGCCGTTTGAATCGCTGTTTTTCTTTCTCCGGGCCTTGCCTTCGATTTCTTTTTTCTTGCCATTTTTCATTCCGGAATTAAGAACGCGAATAGTTCCATCGGGCAATAAACTGTAGCTTGCTTTGACATGAGTCATACCTTTTTCGAAAGAGTGTTCATATCTTGCGATTTCATACCATGTACCCATGAATCGGGCTACGTCGAGATTGTTTATAGTTCTTGTGTCCATGTTTGATTTTTTGTTTGTTTGACATGAAATGTTTGCCACTCCGACAAAGAGTGTTGCAATTAAAAATAAAAATTTTGTTTTCATTTTTCAGGTGTTTTAATTGGTTTTGTATTGAAACAGAATAAAGAGAGGTTTTGTTCAAAACAATAAAAAAACGTGTGAAAGATGTCTTCCACACGTTTAATTTTGAATAACAAAGAGTGTATCTTCGATTCTATTTGTTTACAAAGTGAAAATGAGAACCATAACGTTCAAACGCTGCTCTGTCTAACTCTTCTCTGTGGTCAGGATGAGCAACCGAAATCAGCAAACGAGCTCTTTCTTGAAGGCTTTTTCCGTATAGATTGACAGCTCCAAATTCCGTTACGAACCAATGAATATGGTTTCTTGTAGTTACGCAACCTGCTCCGGGGGTTAGAATAGGTGATATTTTGGATATTCCGTTCTTCGTTACCGATGGCATAGCTATTATGGCCTTTCCGCCTTCCGAACGAGAAGCTCCATAAATGAAGTCGATTTGTCCGCCAACTCCTGAGAAGAATTTTGTTCCCAATGAATCGGCACAAACTTGTCCTGTGATGTCTATTTGCAATGCTGAATTGATTGCTGTCATCTTTGGTTGTTGTGCAATAACGAACGGATCGTTTGTGTATCCTACGTCCATCATTGCAACCATTGGATTGTTGTCAAGAAAATCGTAAACTCGCTGACTACCCATTAAGAAAGTCGAAACCATCTTTCCTTTGTCCAATTTCTTGTTAGAACCGTTTATAACGCCGCTTTCAACCAAAGGTAATACGCCATCGGCAAACATTTCTGTGTGAATACCGAGATTTTTGTGGTTTCCTAATTGAGCCAACACTGCATTCGGAATAGCACCTATGCCCATCTGTAAGCAGGCTCCGTCTTCTATCAACTCGGCACAATATTTTCCGATTGCAATTTCTTGTTCGTTAGGTTCTGAAAAATGAGCCGGCATCAAAGGTGTTGAATCCTCTACAAAGATGTCAATCATCGACATAGGGATTAAAGCATCACCAAATGAGCGAGGAACATTTGGGTTCACGACCGCTATAACCGTTTTTGCAACTTCAACAGCTGCCAAAGTGGCATCAACACTTGTTCCCAATGAAACATAGCCGTGTGCATCAGGAGGGCAGACTTGTACCATTGCAACATCACAAGGAAGATAGCCTTCGCGATATAGTTTTTGTGTTTCGCTCAAGAAGATTGGAATATAATCGGCATAGCCGGCTTGAACATCTTTTCGTACATTTGCTCCCACAAAGAAAGCATCGTGTTGAAAGATTCCCTCAAATTCTTCATTGGCATAAGGAGCCGGACCTTCGGTGTGAAGGTGGTGAATGTAAACATTCTTGAATTCTTTGTTTCTTCCTCTTGCACACATTGCGTCTATAAGACATGCAGGTGCAGATGCGACACTGCTTAAGTGTATATGGTCACCGCTTTTGATGACTTTGACTGCTTCTTCAGCTGAAACAGCTTTGTATGTGTTGTTCATGATAATATGTTTTTTTGTTTCTACGTGCAAAGGTAAGAATTTTGTTTGTTCTAACAGGGTTTCCTTCGGACTTATTTGTGAAAACGTTACAATAAACTTTTATCTGAAACGTTAATTCATTGTTAAAATATAAAAAATCATGCTTATGAAAAAATCTATCTTATTTTTAATTTTTGCAGGTTTGTTCGGATTCGGATTGATGGGGCAAGAAGAAATTCGCGGTAAAGAAGTACTTAAAAACATCAAAACGAGAGCGAGTGTAAGAGCCTTTTCGGAAAAGAAAATCAATGTGGAAAGAGTGTCAATGACGCTATTGGATGCCGCAATGGCTGCACCGTCGGCAATGAACAAACAACCATGGGAATTTATTGTGATTGAGGATAAAGATCTTTTGAAGGTGATGTCTGAGCAATTTCCAAACGCATCATCTCTTTCCTCAGCCGCTTTCGCAGTTGTTGTTTGCGGAAATTTGAAAAAAGCAATAGAAGGAGAGGGAAGTGAATTCTGGGTGCAGGATTGCAGTGCCGCAACGGAGAATCTTTTGTTGGCTGCTCATTCCATGGGATTGGGTGCTGTATGGTGCGGAATCTATCCTTCGAAAGAAAGAACGGAGAGATTGAGTGCTTTCTTGAATTTACCTGAAAGCGTAATTCCGTTAAATATCATACCGATAGGTTATCCTGAAAAGAAGGTTGAACCGAAGGAAAAGTTCAAAAAAGAAAATATTTTTTGGAACAAGTACGGTGTCGATAAACAAGGCACTACTGTTACAAGGAAAACAAAAACACCAAACAAGGTAAATCAAACGAAAAATATGCCTGCAATAAAACTAAACAAATAAAAGGCGAAATATCAGCTCATAAGGCAGAATCGTTGCAAAGAATCGGCATTGGGTTATCGAAAATAATCCGATGCTTTTTTGTAAAGGCAAAGCGTTTGAATGAAAACGGTGTGATAAAACAAAGAAACAGTTTACTGAAATCAAGAAACATTTTACTCAAATCAAGAAACAATTTTTCGAAATCAAGAAACAAAAATATCAAACAAAGTTTCGCAAGCCTCTTTCGTCGAATTCCTGCTCGGAAACGCTTTGCTATGGAATGCTTTTTCGGTCTTGAAATCGATTTTTTTGACATTAAATCGTTTTATAAAGGTTTTGCAAGAGTGATGTTTGACGAAAAATTATTACCTTTGCAAGTTGCATGTCTGTGGGTTGATGTGCGTTTTTTATTGTTTGAAAACTAAATTTTGTATATTATGAAGAAAAGTTTGTTGCTTTTAATTGCGACGTTTGTTTTTGGAACGACTTTATTCTCTCAACGCATCGATTCCAAGGATTACAAAAATCAGAAAGATGTATCGGTGGTTTATTTCATCAGAGAGATAACTCCCGAGAATGTTTTGAAGTTATACAATGCTTTGAATGCGGAAAAGACAGGACGAATCGGTGTTAAATTGCATTTTGGTGAGAAAGGGAACAAGAATTTCCTTAATCCGGAATTGACGCGTCCTTTGATGAAAGAAACGAAAGCAACATGGGTTGAAACCAATGTGCTTTACGTTGGCGAGAGACGCTATACCGACAAACACCTTGCTTTGGCTGCAAAGCACGGATTCACGTTTGCTCCGATAGATATTTTGGATAGTGATGGCGAAATAGATATTCCGACAGATGGGATGGGATTGAAACACTATCGAAACGTCAAATTGGGTAAACATTTCATGGATTACGATCGTTACATCATATACACACATTTCAAAGGTCATGGATCTGCCGGATTTGGTGGGGCAATCAAAAATCTTGCAATGGGTTTTGCTTCTCCCGGTGGCAAAATGGCTCAACACGCAACTGACTTTCCGCAAATAAATTCTCCGGAAAAATGCGTTGGTTGCTCAAATTGCGTAAATAACTGCCCTGCTGCGGCTTTGACTCTTGAAGGAGGAATCAGCATAGATACGACAAAGTGCATTGGATGTGCGAAATGTATTGCCGAATGCCCGTTGAAGTTGTTTTCTCCAAAGCAAGTGGAGCTCAAAGGCAGTACTTTCATGGAACGATTGGTGGAATACGCATACGTTGCTTGGAAAACAAAACCTATGGTTTCCATTAACGTTCTTGCAAACATATCTGCGTCTTGTGATTGCTCATCACGTGCACCTGAGCCTTTCTGTGAAGATATCGGAATGCTGGCTTCGAATGACATAGTGGCAATTGATCAAGCTTCTTTCGATTTGGTGGCAGAGCAACACAAGTGTGAAGATCCTTTCTTAAAAGAAAGTGGAAAGAGTGGTTTGTCTCAGTTGGATTATGCGGCAAAACTCGGAATGGGAAACAGAAAATACGTTTTGATAGAGATAAAGTAATAATCTGATGTTTAATGTAAGAGGTCTGATTTTTGGTTTTGTTATTCTGAATCTGGCTTGCGGATTGTTGTTTTCCTGTGTCAGAGAAGAAGAATATGCAAGTGGTAGCGGTGTGAGTTTGTCTTTCGACACTGATACTTTGTCTTTCGACACCGTTTTCACAACCATAGGCTCTCTTACAAAAAAACTGATGGTTTACAACAAGGAAAACAAACCGCTGAAGATTGATTACATAAGTTTGAAAAATGGTTCGTCAAGTTTTTTCAGACTGAATGTAGATGCAAATGACGATTTGGTGGTTAGGAATGTGGAAATCGGAGCGAGGGACAGCCTGTATATATTTGTGAGGGTGGAACTTAATCCGAACAATCAATCGAACCCTCTGCTGATTGGAGATGAAATTCAATTCGGATTTAATGGCAAAACTCAGAGAGTTGTATTGCAAGCATACGGACAAGATGCCTATTATCACAAACCTTCACACTATCTGTTGAGTTCAAATCCTGCTTCTTCAAGTGGCTACGATACTATTTGGTATTCTTTGGCTGAGGAAGGTGGTGAGGCGAGTGGCGTGATTGTAAGCGGAAACGAAATCAGTTGGAAAAACGATAAGCCACACATCATCTTAGGTAATTGTGTTGTTGATTCGTCTTATACGCTTAATTTGAGTATGGGGACGCATATTCATTTGAATAAAGATTCCGAATTTTGGGTTTATAAGGATGGAACGCTGAAAGCGATGGGTGAAATCGGGCAACCGGTCGTCTTCGATGCAATGAGAAAAGATGAACATTATGCAAACATGCCGGGGCAATGGGGTTGTGTTAGATTCGTTGCAGGAAGCAAAGATAATTTGTTGGAAAACGTTATAATCAAAAACAACATCATAGGTATTCTCGTTGATACTTGTGTGAATGAAAACCCGACATTGACGCTCAGAAACACAAGAATAGAGAATAGTTCTTACATTGGAATTTATGCAAGAGGAGCCGAAATCATCGGACAAAACGTTGTCGTTCAGAATACGGGAAATCACACATTGGCATTGACGATGGGAGGAAGTTATGAGTTCATTCATTGTACTTTTGCCAACTTTTGGCAATATGGAACAAGGACTAAGCCTTGTTTATTCTTGAATGACTATTATGTTGATGTGAATAATAATTTGCAATATCGCCCGATAGATAAAGCGGATTTTTATAATTGCATAATATATGGAAGTCTGTCTGAGGAAGAACTTGGTATAGATTTTGTGGAAGGGGGAATCAGTCGTTGTTATTTTGAAAACTGTCTGCTGAAAACAAAGAGGAATAATGATTTTCCAAATTTGTTCATGGCTTGTGTTTATGAAGATCCTTTGTTTTCAAATTCAGCTGAAGGTGATTTGAGTTTGCAGGCGGAATCTCCTGCGATAGGTGCGGGCAATGGTGTTTGGAGTTATGGCGTTCCTTATGACATAAACGGAAATTACAGAAACGATCCGCCTTGTATTGGAGCGATGGAGTATGTTGGCGAAATCGGAAAAATAAAATCAAGATTCGTAAAAATGAAATAAAGAACCGTCGAAATGATTCTTTGTGTTGCAAAATTTATTTCAAAATATATGTTTTTTGAATCTATTTACGAAAAAATGACGGCTAAACAAGGGTTGTAAATTAAAAAAATCGTAACTTTGCACACTTGAACACTTGAAATCGTTTTTACGAGTTGAAAATATAGAACATGAAAAGATAAATCAGATACAATATATTATTCATTAATTTCATTAGATACGATGACGAAAAAGTATGTTTACACCTTCGGAGGCAAGACTGCGGAAGGTAAAACTGACATGAAAAACTTGTTGGGTGGAAAAGGAGCAAATTTGGCTGAGATGTGTCTTTTGGGACTTCCTGTTCCGGCAGGTTTTACCATTACAACAGAATGTTGCACCGACTATTACGAAAACAATTGTGAACTTCCTGAAGGATTGATGGAACAGGTGTGGGAAGGAATGCGTAAAGCAGAAGAAGTGATGGGTACAAAATACGGCGATAAGGACAATTGTATGTTGGTATCTTGTCGTTCAGGTGCGAGAAGTTCAATGCCCGGCATGATGGATACGGTTTTGAATATAGGGCTTTGCTCTGAAACAATTCCGGGACTTATAAAGAAAACCGATAATCCAAGATTTGTTTACGACTCATACAGAAGACTTATAATGATGTATGCAGACGTCGTAATGGAAAAAGCAGAGGGAATCGAGCCTGTTGATGGCGTTGGAATCAGAAAAATATTGGATGACGTGTTGGATGAATATAAAGAATCCAAATCATATAAATCAGATACTGAATTAACATCTGAAGATTTGCAATTCTTGGCTACCGAGTTCAAAACGATAATCAAAACAAAGCTTGGCGTGGAATTCCCTGACGATGCAACAAAGCAATTGGAGGGAGGAATAAAAGCCGTGTTCAAATCATGGAATGGTAAGAAGGCTGTAGCGTATAGACGTATTGAAGGCATACCTGATGATTGGGGAACGGCAGTAAATGTTCAAGCAATGGCGTTTGGTAATACCGGAGACAACTCTGCAACCGGCGTAGCTTTCACTCGTAACCCGGCAACCGGCGAAAACTTATTCTATGGTGAGTGGTTGAAAAATGCACAAGGCGAAGACGTTGTGGCAGGTATAAGAACACCTAATCCGCTTAATGATGACACCAAAAACGAACAAAACAAGCATTTGGCGTCTATGCAAGAGGATATGCCTGAAACATATAAGGAACTTTGCGACATAAGAACCGTTTTGGAAAATAACTTCCGCGATATGTTGGATATTGAGTTTACTATCCAAGATGGCAAGTTGTATATGTTGCAATGCAGAGTCGGAAAGAGAACAGGGGTAGCTGCTTTGACGATGGCAATGGATATGTTGAAGGAAGGAAGAATCGATGAAAAAGAAGTAATACGCAGAGTGTCGCCTACTCAATTAGATGAGTTGTTACACCCTATCCTTGATGCAAAAGATGAAGCTAAGCACACAGTTGTTGCAAAGGGATTGCCTGCAGGCCCAGGCGGTGCTTTGGGTGTTATAGCCCTTACGAGCGAAGAGGCAATGCGTTTGCAAAAAGCAGGAATCGCCAATGTGTTGGTAAGAGAGGAAACAAACCCTGAAGATGTTGAGGGAATGCGTGCAGCAGACGGAATCTTGACTGCAAGAGGCGGTATGACATCTCACGCAGCTCTTGTTGCCAGAGGTTGGGGTAAATGTTGTATTGTAGGTTGTGAGGCTTTGCAAATCAACATGGAAAACAAGACTGTAACAATTGGCGAAAAGACATACAAAGAAGGAGATATCTTATGCTTGAATGGAACAAAGGGATTGGTGTATGACGAAAAGGTAGCAATGATTAACGCAACCGAAAATCCATTATTCCAAGAGTTTATGCAAATAGTGGATAAATATCGTACGATGGGAGTTAGAACAAACGCAGATACACCTGAGGATACAGAGCAAGCATTGAAGTTCGGTGCAGAAGGTATCGGTTTGTTCAGAATAGAGCATATGTTCTATGGAAAAAACAGCGAAGCACCTCTTGCAATCCTTCGTAAGATGATTCTTTCCGGTTCTACCGAAGAAAGAAAGAAATGGTTGAATGAGCTACAAGTTTACATCAAACAATCAGTGAAGGGAACGATGAAAGTAATGAACGGAAAGCCTGTTACATTCCGTTTGATAGACCCTCCATTGCACGAATTTGTTCCTCATACAGAAGATAAGGTAGCTCAATTGGCTGAAGAATTAGGAATAAAGGTTTCTGAGCTTAAGGAAAGAATCGAAGGCTTAAAAGAAGTCAATCCGATGATGGGCTTGCGTGGTGTTCGTCTTGGTATAATCTATCCAGAGATAAGCGAGACACAATTCAGAGCATTGTTCGAAGCAGAAGCAGAATTGAGAAAAGAAGGCAACGATCCGCACTTGGAAATCATGGTTCCTTTGACTGTGAGCGTTACAGAGTTGAAACACCAAAAAGAAATCTGCGACAGAGTTCATGCGGAAGTTGAATCAGCAATGGGAGCTAAGATAAACTACTTGTATGGTACGATGATAGAAATCCCAAGAGCTACTTTGGTTGCAGATGAGATAGCAACGGTTGCTGATTTCTTCTCATTCGGAACAAATGACTTGACTCAGATGACATTCGGCTTCTCAAGAGATGACGTAAACAGCATCATAGGAGAATACAAAGAGAAAAAGATATTGCCTGCAGACCCATTCCAAACATTGGATCAAGAAGGTGTTGGTCAATTGGTAAAATTGGGAGTTGAAAGAGGAAGAAATACAAAACCACAATTGAAGGTCGGCGTTTGTGGAGAGCACGGCGGAGATCCTGAATCAGTGGAATTTTTCTTCAAAGCAGGAATGAACTATGTTTCTTGCTCACCTTTCAGATTGCCACTTGCAAGATTGGCTGCTGCACAAGCTGCTGTAGGAAAATAAGTTAAAGAAACAATATGATGAAAGGAGAATTGCGAAAAGCGATTCTCCTTTTTTTGTTTTTGATCGTTTTTTCTGAATTATTGAAACGCTGTTTCATTTTGCTCAAATCAAGAATCATTTTATTGAAATCAAGATTCGTTTTACCCAAATCAAGAAAAAATTTGCTTGATTATTATCGCCGTTCTTTCGAATCTTTATTTACCATATCCTCGCAAAGACGCAAAATTCGCAAAGCAAAGATTGAACTTCTCAAATCCTCCTTTGCGTATTTTTTACTTATACTTCCGATTTGAAAACTCTGCAAAAGAGTTCGCAAAAGCAGTATCAAATTTTTCCCGCTTATTGGTACTATCAGTACCGGTTAGCGATACTATCAGTACCAGTTAGCGATACTACCAGTACCAGTTAGTGATACTACCAGTATCAGTTAGCGATACTGCCGGTATCAATAAGGGAAACATTCCGCAAAAGAAGTCTGAGAGTGGTTTAAGGAGGAATGGTTAAGGTTTAAGGAAGTCTGATTAGTCTGCAAGTCAACAAGACAACGGGACTACAAGTTTACAAGTCCGCAAACCTTGCTTGCAATGAGCTATGAGCAGTGAGTAGTGAGCCGAAAGTTGCTTGAAAGTTACTCAAAGCCCACAAAAAAGATTCGTGCAAATTCGCGTGATTCGTGGAACTTCCTTTGCGTTCTTCGCGAACTTTGCGAGAGAATTATTTAATTAGCAAAAGAAAACAGCAAATTCAGACAACCGTATCTTAAAGTAAATCAGAATATTACAAAACGTAATGCGAAAAGAACCAAATAAGAACCAAAATATTTTTGTTTAATCGAAAATTTTCGTATATTTTTGTAGCCGAATTTAGAAACGAACTTAAAAAAGGAGGAAACGGCAAATAAAAAGATTATAATTTAGACTTTGTATTTTAATACAGCATAAAACAGCGTTTTTGCTTATATTTGGAAATGTGAAATCCGCAAAATTTCATAAAATCAACCAAAAAATAAGTGAAAAACGCTCACGTGTAACAGCGTGGGCTTTTTCTTATTTGGTTGATTAGGTAATTGCGGAACCTCACATTTCGATAAGAATAAAGTCCCACGCTTTTTTATGCCTTGAAGTCAAAGAAAGAAATTAGTAAATTGCCATTTGGGACTTGGGCAAATCAATCAAAATGAGTATAAAATAACATTAAATTTATTATTATGAGTCAGGTGGTTACACATAATGGGGCTTTGATAAGAATAAACCCTCAAAAAAGAAACAGAATAGAAATATCAAAAGACGGAGGTCGTATTTGGCGACTAAGATACGAAGGAATGATGTACGGCGAGTTTGTTGATTTGAACGATGCAGGCACAGAAATAATCGCTACAACAACGAAAGGAGTTTATGCCTCAAAGAATGAGGGAATGGTTTGGTTAAAAAGAAGTTAAAATATTAACATAAAAATTAAAAAATCATGGCAAAGTTTAACAGCGAACAATTAGATAATTTGCTATCTCACTTAAAAGATTTGTGGGACGAAGCAAAAGACAAATTAGGTGATTATTCGGAAGAATTAGAAAAAATCAAAGATGAGGTAAAGCCTGAATGGGATAAGGCAAAGCAAGAAATGAAAGAATATTATCAACAAGCAAAGGCAGATTTCTTAAAGAAAATCAGCGTTACTTCAAAAGATAATATGACAGTTTATGAAGTAGATACCTTGACTTCAAGAGAAATGTTGCAATATGCAAAAAATCATATCGTAAAAGGAGCGAATATGGTTGTAGCCTTTAAGCAACAAGGAATAATCAATGATAAAAAAGTAGCATTTGTTTATCTTTCTTACGGAAAAGGAAGAGAACTATTGGCAGATGAAAACAATCATTACGTAATCATTAAAGCCAAACAATTAGAACAAGATGTTTTGAATTTATTTATTGAATCGGATTTAGTAATATTAACCTAAAAAACAATAAAATTATGGGACTAATTTCAGGAATCGCAGAATTAATTAAGCGAGCTATAAGTTGGATTAAAAAAGTCTTTCAATTTGTTATCAATGGTATCTTTAACTTTCTTGCACATTGCGTAAATTGGTTTAAAAGTTTAAGATTAGATAAAAATAGACACGTACCATTTGTTGCAAACGGCAATCAATTTAAAGATATGCTACAAACAGCACCTAAAAAGAATGTAGGAATTTTTGAAGGTGTTTATGATGAGGCAACAGAAGAAATTATAGAAAACAGATTCATTGAAGCAGATGCTTTAGATCCAAAAACACGTGAGGTTTTAGGTGATGAGGATTTAGTGGTATTAAGTTAAAAAAGAAAAAAGATATGAATACATATTTGATAATAGGAATAGCAGTTGTTATAGTTGCAGTAATAGCCTTATTAGTCTTTAAGAAAAAACCTACACTTTTAGAATCAATTAAAAAAGCCTTTAAGAAAGAGTGGAAAATAGAATTTGAAACTGTTTCAATTGAAGGTTGCTTAAATTTCTTAGAAGTTGTGAATTGGTTTAAGACCTTAAATTTAGACAAAAACAAACACGTGCCATTTGTAGCGAAAGCATCAGCAATGAAAGATATGTTGTCAATTCAGCCAACCAAGAAAGAATCTTTGTTTGTCGGTGTTTACGATGGAGAAAAAGACGAAATCGTTCACGCAAAGTTTATAGAAGCTGATGAATTGGACGCAAAGACAAGTGAAGTCTTAGGTAATGAAGATTTAGTTGTATTATCATAAAAAATAAAATTATGTGGGGAACAATATTTAAACTCCTTGCTGGAGCCGCATTAGCAGGTTTAACAATTTATGCTGGTGTTAAAATTTATAAAAAGATAACTGCACAACGAATAGCAGAAGAAGTCGCAAGAAAAGCCAAAGAAGCAGTTTATGCAAAAATAAAAGAGAAAAAAGCAAACGCTGTTAAAGTTGGTATATTTGATGTAAATGAGAAGGAAACAGGGGAAATGGAAATTAAATCTGACGAAGGAGTAGATTCTTCTTTAAGAGTAGGACAACTAATTGCTGTAATCTGATAATATATGAAATATAACATAGATAAAAGCAGTCTTTCAGAAGAAAGGATTCTTTGGTTAGATAATTTAGAAAGCGGATTGCGTCTTTTTCTTCAAAAGAAAGTGGACGCATTCCCTACGCTTTCTATTACTTTGGCTTGTGAGGTCAAAGAATTTGGAGATAAATTTGTAGAAATTGAGGATAACGCAAGTTTTGATTTAGAAGGCAGTTACTCAATTCTAAGTGCTGTGCAATCATTTCTTGCACAAAAAATAAGTGTTGAGTCATCTGATTACACACTCTTAATAAAACTTACTTTTAAGAAGAAAGAGAACACAGCAAAAGAAGAAGAGAAATCTGCGAATGATGGTTTGCCGACATTTATTCCTGTAAATCCTCGTTACGATTTTGATCAAATAATAATGGACGAAGAGATTAAGAAAAAAATCTTTGATTCCTTAAATGTAATTGAGCAAAAGGAACTAATATATAAGGAATGGGGATTTGAGAAAGTTGATAGCAAGCCAAGAAGTGTGTTGAATTTCTTTGGACCTCCTGGTACGGGAAAAACAATGTGTGCACACGCTATTGCGAAACATTTGTCTAAGCCATTATTAGCCTTGAACTATTCCGAAATAGAATCAAAATACGTTGGAGATGCTCCGAAAAACTTAAAGAAGGCTTTTGATACGGCAAAGGAATTAGATGCTGTGATGTTTTTTGATGAGGCTGATTCTTTCCTTGGAAAGAGAATTGAAAATGTAAGTCAAGGTGCAGAGCAGGCTTTAAACTCTTTGCGTAGCCAAATGTTGATTTTGCTTGAAGATTTTGAGGGTGTGGTTTTGTTTGCTACGAATTTGGTTACTAATTTCGACAAAGCATTTAATTCTCGTATATTAGCGAGCATAAAACTCGACTTACCAAACAAAGAAGCACGTGCTGCAATTATCAAAGTTTCTCTTCCTCCATTTTTACCTATTGAAAAACCTTTCACAGATGAAGAAATATTAGAAGTAAGTGAAATAATAGATGGTTTTTCTGGTAGAGAAATTAAAAATGCTATACTTTCAATGTTACTTAAAAAGGCTGGTGAATATGGAAAAGATGCAATTTTTGTTATCGATGACCTAAAAGTTGCAATGACTGCAAAGAAAGAGGAATTGGAAAGATTGAAAGCTGAGGAAAATGAGCGATTAAAACTAAAAATCTCTACAAAGTTGAAAGAAAAAGCAATGGAAGAAAGCGAAATTTCAAAGCAAAAAGGAAATAAAAACCGAAAGAGGAATAAGAAGTAGAACTTATCGTTTTTAATCTATGAAATTAACAGTAGCATATAAGGAAATAGAAAATAAGTTAAAGGATTTAACAAAAGTAGGTTTGTCTATAAGCAAGGATAGTGAAAAGACTTTGAGACTTAAATATTCTGCCGGTATTCCATTTTTGCCTAATGTAGAAGCTTTGTTGAAAGTAACGAATGTGTATTCTGATAAAATAGAGCTTACATATAGTTGCAAACCACTAATGGAAATTGCAATTGAAAAGCTGTTGCCAAAACTTATTTCTTCATTGCCAGAAAATGTTGTTAAGATAGATGGCAAGATAATAACGGTTAATCTATACAAAATAGAAAAGTTAGAAAAAGTTCTTGAACATTTAGCTTTATCAGATGTAGCTATAAACGATGAGTGGATAGAGATAATTGTAGAATTTAAGTAAGAAAAACGCTCGTAAGTCTTAATTTTATTTAGACAAACGAGCGTTTTATTTTTATCTTTCTTTGTTTTGAGAAATCATTTCTTGAAAAGAAATCTTTGAAATAAGGTTTCGAATCTCTATCCTTATACATTATATATATAAGGTAACGGAAAACGAGCGTTCGACTTGCTTTTGCATTTGCGAACGCTCGTTTTCCGTTATGATAACCGTTGTTTATCGTTTTGGAACAGAGTGTGATAAAAGAAAAACTTGACAAAACGTTGTTTTTGTCGTATCTTTGCACGTTTTTGTTTTTATAAAAACGATTCGAAATAAGAGAAAATTAAAATAGATCAGATATGAAACTTTCACAATTCAGGTATAATCTGCCTACGGAGTTGATTGCACAGCATCCTGCAAAGCAAAGAGATGAGTCAAGATTGCTTGTCGTTCACAAAGACAGCGGTGAGTTCGAGGAAAGGATTTTCAAAGATGTTCTTGATTACTTTGACGAAGGTGATTTGTTTGTTTTTAACGATACAAAGGTGTTTCCTGCTCGCTTGTACGGCACTAAGGAAAAGACAAACGCCAAGATAGAAGTTTTCTTGTTGAGGGAAATAAATGCAAACACCCGTTTGTGGGATGTGTTGGTCGATCCGGCAAGAAAAATCCGTATCGGAAACAAATTATACTTCGGAGAGAATGATGAATTGGTTGCCGAAATAATCGATAACACAACTTCGAGAGGAAGAACGTTGAGATTCTTGTTCGACGGCAGCAATGAAGAATTTCAAGGTATTCTCAAAAAATTAGGACATACACCTTTGCCTGATGATTTGTTGCACATGAGAGATTTGGTGCCTGAGGACGAATACAGATACCAAACGATATATGCAAAGAATGAAGGTGCGGTTGTTGCTCCTACTGCTGGATTCCATTTTTCTCGTGAAGTGATTAAGAAAATGGAGATAAAGGGAATAGATACCTGCTTTATAACTTTGCATAGTGGCTTGGGAAATTTCCGTGCTATCGAAGTGGAGGACTTAACTAAACATAAAATGGACAGCGAGCAGATGATAATAAACGAAGACAATGCTCGCATGATCAATAACGCTAAAGCAGCCGGTCGAAAAGTGTGCACGGTGGGCACATCCTCAATGAAAGCTGTTGAAACTGCGGCAATAATCGACAATAGAGTTAAGGTGTTTAACGGATGGACTAACAAGTTTATCTTTCCTCCGTATGAATTTGCTATTTCCGATGCAATGATTACCAATTTTCACCCTCCGTTGAGTTCTATGTTGATGCAGGTTGCGGCGTTTGGAGGATATGAATTGATAATGAATGCATATAAATATGCGATAGAAAAGAAATATAAATTCTTTACTTATGGCGATGCAATGCTTATCATATAAGGATTGTGATAAGTATGTTATAATTGTTGCAGGTGGCAGCGGGCGAAGAATGAACGCCGAACTTGAAAAACAGTTTCTGCCTTTGGGAAAGAGCGTTGTGCTTTTGGAGTGTTTGAAAAAAGTTCATGATTCTGTACCTGAGGCTTCAATTATCGTAGTCTTGCCAAAGGGACGTGTGGATTATTGGACGGAGTTATGTGATTTGTATAAGTGTGATATAGATCACAAAGTCGTTGAAGGAGGTGCAGAAAGGTTTTATTCGGTTAAGGCGGCTGTCGATTCGATTCAACAAAGCGAGCGAAGAATTCTTGTGGCTGTTCATGACGGTGTGCGACCTTTTGTCGATGAAAGCGTTTTTGCTCGTTGTTTTGAGGTTGCATTTGAGAGCGGTACAGCAGTTGCTTCGATTGATTGCGTAGATTCGTTGCGATATGATGGAAAAGCAATCGAGAGAGCAAAGGTTAAATTGGTGCAAACACCACAGTGCTTTGATTTTTCTTTACTCAAAAAAGCTTATTCGCAAGAGTATGAAAGCAGATTTACGGATGATGCAAGCCTTGTTGAAGCAATCGGGGGTAAAATAGTGTTGGTTGAGGGTAAAAAAGAGAATATAAAACTTACTCAGCCGTTTGATTTTTTAATAGCAGAGAAATTGATTGATGGAAAGGGCAATTAAAGATTTGTTTTATAAGACTTACGGAGTACAACCTAATGAAATGGAAGCTTTGTCAGCCCATGGATCGGCAAGAAAGTATTTCCGTTTGAAGTCTGCCACAAACAGTGTCATTGGTGCTTACAATGCCGATGAGAAAGAAAACATTGTTTTTGTGGATTATGCAAAGCAATTGGCAGATAGGGGATTGAATGTTCCAAAGATAATTGCTGTAGATTTGCAACGTGGAGTTTATTTGCAGGAAGACTTAGGCGATACGACTTTGTTTCAATTCATCAAAACAGCAAGCGAAGATGAAGTCAAGAATGTTTACGCAAAGATTGTCAAACTTCTTCCGCGTTGGCAGATTGAGGCAACCAAGGGATTTGATTACACTAATGCTTATCCGAGAAAAAGATTCGATGCCCAGAGTATTCAATGGGATTTGAATTACTTTAAGTATTATTTTTTGAAATTGGCAGAAATCCCTTTCGAAGAAGAGGCTTTGGAAGAAGATTTCGCAGTATTGAAAGATTATTTGTTGGATTGTGATTGCGATTACTTCCTTTACAGAGACTTTCAATCAAGAAACATAATGCTGCATAAAAACGATATTTATTTTATTGACTTTCAGGGGGCACGCCAAGGGGCATTACAATATGACCTCGCTTCGTTGCTGTATGATGCAAAGGCGAATCTTAGCCAGAGTTTGAGAGAAGAATTGCTTGAAATCTACATCGAAGAGTTGTCAAAGTATATAAGCGTCGATAGAGATGAGTTTATAAATCATTTCTACGCCTATGTATATATAAGGATTATGCAGGCGATGGGTTCTTATGGCTATCGAGGTTATTTTCAAGGCAAAACACATTTTCTGCAAAGCATTCCGTATGCATTGGATAATATTGCGTTTCTGCAAAAGGAAAAACGGTTAAAGCTAAATTTGCCTTGCTTGGATTTTGTCTTTTCAAGCATGATAGAAAGTGAAAGATTGAAAAACGTTTCCAATGATAACTATCAACTAACCTTGAATGTGAAGAGTTTTTCTTTCAAAAAAGGTTATCCGCATGATACAAGTGGAAACGGGGGGGGCTTTGTGTTCGATTGTCGTTGCCTTCCAAACCCGGGACGTTATGAACAATATAAGCAGATGACGGGTATGGATAAAGAAGTGATTGATTATCTTGAGCAGGAAAAAGAGGTTGAAAGCTTTTTTAATAATGCGAAAGCCATGGTTTTGCAAAGCGTGGAGAAATATAAGGAAAGGAAGTTCTCGAATTTGAGTGTGTATTTTGGATGTACGGGAGGACGGCATAGAAGTGTGTATATGGCTCAACGACTCGCGAAAGAGCTCGAAAAAGATCCAAAACTCAATATTATAATACAACACATTGAACAAAACAACTAAAAAAAACAGAAAAGAATATTGCGAATTCAAACAAAACAATTAACTTTGCAAAGTCAAAGAAACAAGGATTAAAAACATAAAAACAATAAATAAAGAGATGAAAGTTAGAAATACGATTATTTCAGTAGTACTCTGTATCGGAGTTGTTGCATTGGCGATAGTATTGTATAATTGCATAATGCACCCTGTTAAGTTTGATAACGAGTATAACAGACGTTCTGATGAAGTTGTGGCGAAGTTGAAAGATATTCGCGTGATTCAGGAAACGTATAAGCTGTCTAAGGGCGAATTTTGTAATGATTTCGACACCATGATGGCTTTTTTGAAAGAGGGAAAAGTGCCTATGGTTCAAAAATTCGGTACTGTGCCTGATGATATGACTGAAGCAGAAGCATTGAAACAAGGATTCTTGAGAAGGGATACAACATATGTTGAACCGTTGGAGAAACTTTACGGTGAGAATAAGTTGATCACTCCGAGAGAAAAGATAGAAGATTTGCGTTATATTCCATATTCAAAAGATGGAAAGGAAGTGTTTACATTGCAAGCAAAGAAAATAAATAAGAGTGGTGTGGAAGTATCTGTTTTCTTGGTGGAAGCTCCAATTGATACTTATACTTACGGCATGGATAGACAAGATGTGGTAAACAGAAAGGCTGAAATAGAAAATAAGAATAAATATCCGGGTTGGAAAGTCGGTGATTTGGAACAACCGGTAACTGATGGAAACTGGGAATAAAAAGAAACATTAAAATAATGGAGACATTTAATCTATTGCAACTTCATAAAGTTGAAACGGATATTGTTTCTGCACAGACAAGATTGTCCATTTGCTTGAATGCAGATGGATTTTCTTTTTCGCTAATAAGAAACGATAGTCAAAAACTTGTGGCTTTGGGGCGTTTTGAGTGCGATTTGTCGGGAACAATCCCTACTGTGATGAACACGGTCAAAGAATGCTTTAACTCTATAGGGATAAAGATGTTCAGATTTGCAAAAATGAAAGTGATCTGTTCCACGGAAAAAAACACTTGGATACCATATAAACTTTATGATGCATCGAAAAACAAAGATTACCTTAAGACTGTGTCGAATTTATGTGAAAATGAAATAGTGCTTTCCAATGTAAGTGAGAAATTGGATGCGGTAAGTGTCTTTGCTTATCCTATGCATAAATACAGCGGAGTGAAGGTTCTGATAAATAAAGCTGAGTATTGCTCTGTTCATCAGGTGTTGGCGGAATACGCTTACGATGTTTCAAAATTCTCACAGAATACATTGATTGTAAACAAACGAGGAAAGATATTGGATGTAGCTTTGTTCAAAGGAAACGAATTCAAGATCAGTAACAGTATATCTTACGTTACGAATGAAGATATGATATATAACCTCTTGTTTCTTTTGCAACAAGTCGAGATTGATACGGAAGCAGTGAAATTACTTTTGACAGGAGATGATTATGACGCAGAGCAAATAAAGATGATAAGGCGTTATGTCAAAGATGTTGCTTATTCAAATCCTATGGAAAACATAAAAGTGGGAATGGAGTTTGATGAAGTGAATCTGCAGAACTATTTCCTTGTGATAGCATAAAACAATGAGAATCATATCGGGAGAGTTTAAGGGAAGAAAGTTGCGTCCGCCAATGGGATTGCCTGTTCGTCCGACGACGGATATGGCAAGGGAGGCATTATTTAATATATTACGAAACCGAATCGAGTTTGAACAAGTCAGTGTTTTGGATTTGTTCAGTGGAACGGGTGCAATAGGATTTGAATTCATATCAAGAGGAGTTCAGAGTGTAACGAGTGTTGAACAGAATCCTAAATGTATCGAATTTCAAAGGCGTACCGCAGAAGAATTTTCAATAAACAATTTCTTTCCATTGAGAATGGATGTGTTTAATTTCTTGGGAAGAAGCAAGCAGAAGTTTGATGTGGTTTTTGCAGATCCGCCATACGATCTCAAACAGTTTGATATGGTACCGGAATTGGTGATGAAATCTTTCTTGAAGCAGGAAGGATTGTTCGTTTTGGAACATAGCAAGGAGCATAATTATGAAGAATTACCTTGGTTTGTGGAACAAAGACACTATGGAAAAGTAAATTTCTCCTTTTTTCAAAACCCCGAAGAACAAGAGTAAAATGAAACAAATGAAAGTAGCGTGTATAGGAAATGCCCTGGTCGATAAGGTGTGCTTATTGAATAATGATGAAGTTCTTGCTGAAGAAAAGTTGCCGAAAGGCAGCATGCAGTTGATAAATTCCGAAGAAAGTGAACGTCTGCAACAAAAATTGAAAAATTTGCAAAGTCAAATAGCAACGGGAGGTTCGGCAGCAAACACAGCAAGTGGTATAGCAAATATGGGGATCCCTACAAGCTATATCGGCATGGTTGGAAACGATGAGTTGGGATGCTTTTACGAGCAAGACATGCAAAAGAACAATATTTCGACGCAAATATTTCGTAACAATGAGATGGCGACAGGTTTGGCTCTTGCTTTGGTCAGCCCTGATGGAGAGAGAACCTTTGCAACACATCTTGGGGCAGCGGTAACTCTATCTGCCGAAAATATTGATTCGAATCTTCTTTTCGGTTTTGATTATCTTCATGTTGAAGGTTATCTTATTTCGAATAATGAGTTGTTTGATAAGATTCTGAAATCAGGAAAACAAGCAGGATGTAAGATAAGTGTTGATTTGGCGTCATACAATGTGGTGGAAGAAAATCTTGAATACTTGAAAGAAGTTTGCAAAGGTGTGCATATAATTTTCGCAAACGAAGATGAAGCACGTGCATTCAGCGGTAAACAAAATCCGGAAGAGGCACTTGAATTCATATCACAGTATTCCGATATTGCCATAGTTAAGATAGGGGCAAAGGGTTCTTTGATTTCACATAACGGAAAGGTGTATCGTATAAGTGAAACACAGAGAAATAAGATAGATACAACCGGAGCAGGAGATTTGTATGCAGGAGGATTTTTGGCAGCATTGTGTTACGGAAAAGATTTGCAAGAGTGTGGAAGATGGGGTAGTGTTTTAGCAGGAAATGTAATTGAAATAATGGGAACGAAGATGGATTCCGAACGTTGGAAAAAAATAAAAGAAGAAATTGCAATCAGATAAATTTTTAATTTTTTCATTAAGAGTAAGAGACTGTAGTGATACACTCTCTTATTTTTTTGTCTATTGACAATCAAATTTGAATCAGATGTGCCGCTAAGGAATCTGGTAGTGATTTGTTTCCAGTGTATTTGTTTTCGGTAAATATATCATGTGATAGATGGAGTGGATGGATTCTTATTATGCAAGATTGAAATTCCGAAGTAAGGAAACAATTTTTTAGAATAAAGAAACAAAATTCGCTTTCTTCGTTCCAATATCCGGAATCTGCAATTGACGACAAGGCTGTGAAAAGAGAAATAATCAAATAATTGTTTGAAGGACATGAAACCAAAAAGCGACTCCGGTTTCCCAAAGTCGCTTTTGTTGATCTGAAACCTCGACAGGAAATATACCTATTTCAAATCATTAAATCTTTAATCGGTAGCACTGATTTTCAGTTATCGTATGCTTATTCTTTATCTCTGAAGATAAGTTTGAAACCTACCCCATGCTGATTTATTATATCTATATTTGGAAATTTCCTTAGATATTTTCTTAATTTTGTGATATAAACATCCATACTGCGAGCATTGAAATAAGTGTCGCCTTTCCACACTCGATGCAAGATAGTGCTTCTATCAACTATCTCATTGGGATGTTGACAAAAGATTTTAAGCACTTCGTTTTCTTTTGATGTTAGTTTTAGTTGCTCTTCGTGTCCATCCGGATACTCGTATGATATCAATTGATGTTTGCTATCGAATGTGAAATTGTCGTACTTAAATACGTCTTTCTTCCTTTTATCTTTATTCATTCGACGTGTTATGGCAAGGATGCGCATTACAAGTTCTTCGTTTGAAAAAGGCTTTACGATAAAATCATCAGCTCCCACACTGAATGCTCGAAGTTTGTCATCATTTGTGTTTTCGGTGCTTATGAATATAAGTCCTATTTGCGGGCTTATTTTTTTGATTAGCATAGCTGTGTCATATCCGTTCCTATCACTAAGATTGGTTTCCAAAATCACAAAATCGAAATCTTCTTTGTATAAAAATTCAATACTATCTCTGCTACTAACAGCGGCTTCTACATCGAATCCTTTGTCATGTAAGAAAGATGCGACGTCCTTTCTTAGTTCTGAATCACCGTCGATCAATAAAATTCTTATTTTCCCTTCCATATAATTTTTTTTGGATTAAAACAATTTTTCTATTTTAAAGGTTTAGTTAACAATGCGGAACAATTTATTCCATCTTACTTTGCCCAAGCCACTTTTATCTTTATTCAATGACAACCATACAAAACTTGCTTTGCCTACAATATGATCCTCCGGTACAAATCCCCAATAACGACTATCTGCTGAATTATGTCGATTGTCTCCCTGCATCCAATAATAATCCATCTTAAAGGTATATGAATCCGTTTTCTTGCCATTGATGTAGTATTCTCCATTTTTTATTTCCAATTCATTGTCCTCAAAGACGGTTATCGCACGAGAATAAAATATCATATTTTCTTCGTTCAATTGTATGGTCATTCCTTTCTGCGGAATCGTTACAGGTCCATAAAAATCCACGTTCCAATTATATTTATCGTTATGCGGATACATGTTTTCATCAGCAAAACCTTTCATAGTGGTAACAGGTTCAATCTTTTCAACATATGGCAAAGTTTTCAAGCCCTTTATGATTTCATCACTCAAAGGTAGGGTGGCGTATGTAGCAGATTCGTTAATACTTATGCTGTCAATAGCCATCGCTCTGAAAAATTCCTTTTTATCATACATTTGCAAATCAGGATGAAAGAACACTTTACAAGGAACCTTTACAGCTTTATCAGTCATTGTATTGTATTTGTATTCTCCACTATGCAGAGGTGTTGCCTCGATTCCATAAGGATTATCATTCAAATTTTCGATCTGTTCAAGTGAAAGGTCGATATAGGTATATGAATACATCAATGCCATATCTTCTTTCGAAACCCCGAGATTCAATAATTCTTTTTCGTTTAACGCATTATTATCCGTTGTTATTATTCTATGAGTGAATTGAACGTCTTTCGGACTCTCAATTGCTTTGGAGTTGATATAAACCGTTCCGTTCTTTATTTCCAATTTTTCACCCGGCAATCCGACACAACGTTTAATGAAATTCTCACGTTTATCTACAGGTCTCGCAATTATCTTTCCAAACTTATTTTTGTCATTCACAACAGCTTCTCTACCCAATTGGCGAACCAAGGAGTAATAACTGACATTGCTTTGGTATACCGTTGACAAGGTATCACCATCAGGATAATTGAAAACGACGGCATCACCTCTTTTAACTTTTCCTAAGCCGGGTAATCGGTGATATCCCAATTGTATCCAATCAAGATAAGATTTTGTTCCGAGCAAAGGAATGGTGTGGTGCATGAGTGGCAAAGACAACAATGTATTTGGCACTCTCGGACCATACGCAAGGTTGGATACGAACAAGTAATCCCCGACCAAAAGAGATTTTTCCATACTTGATGTAGGTATGTTATAGGACTGAAAGCAAAAAGTCTTGATTACGGACGCAGCCACAACGGCAAACACTATCGACTCTGCCCAATCCCTCGCGGTTGAAATCTTATACGGAGGCAAATCTTTTGGATTGGTGTATGTTTCTTTTCGATTAAATCCCAAAAGCGGAAGAAAAACGAAAGGGAACATTATAGTCAACAATTGATACCAAAAATTGGTTTTTCTAAAGCACTTAACCGTTTCTACCGTAAGCAACATTATGAAAAATATATTCAACATCGGTATCATGCAATACAGAAACCACCATCTGTTTTTTCCGACAATCTCAATCCATTTCCATATATTATAAAAAGGAATCAAAACATACCAAGGTTTCAATCCCGCTTTTTCAAATATCTTCCACAAACCTGCGATACACAACACAAAACCTGCTGCAATCAATATCAAATATATATCCATCTGTTTTTTTGTTTTTTTACGTCAAAATAATAATTCACAATTTCGAACGTTTTGAATACGTTTTTATTGCTTTTAATTATGAAAAATTTAAGTTTATTCTTGGTTATTCTTTTATCGATTCCTCTTTTCGGACAGAAAAAAGGAGATGACGTATTAAAGATGTCTAACATCAAAGCCACGCAAACACTAAGCATGATCGACTATTTCTACGTCGATAGTGCCGATTTGGATAAAATAACCAACAAAGGCATAGTGGCAATGCTTAAAGAGCTTGATCCTCACAGCGTTTTCATAGACAAAGACGAAGTTGCGAAGATGAACGAACCTTTAGTCGGAAATTTCGATGGCATAGGCGTCAGTTTCCAATTTATGAATGATACAATCCATGTTGTAGAGGTAATCAGCGGAGGACCATCTGAAAAAGTAGGTATTCTGGCCGGAGACAAAATCATAAAAGTGGATAGCCTTGCTGCAACAGGCGACACGATAAAAAACGATTGGGTTTTCAAACATCTAAGAGGCAAAAAAGGTACAAAAGTGGAAGTGAGTATCATAAGAGGAAACAACAAAAAGCCTATGGTATTCAAAATCACGAGGGACAAGATTCCTCTAAACAGTATCGATACTTGGTTTATGATTGATGATAAAATAGGATATATAAAGTTGGATCGATTCGCTCAGCAATCAAATCAAGAATTGGTCGATGCTCTGAATGATCTGAAAAAAGAAGGAATGAAGGATTTGATTCTTGATTTGCGTTCAAATGGAGGCGGTTATCTTGGTACGGCATTTGAGATTTGCGATCAATTTCTCAGCGGCGACAAACTCATTGTATACACAAAAGGCTTGAAATCGGCAAGGGAAGAATTGAGAGCGGAACGCAAAGGCTTGTTTGAAGAAGGAAAATTGGTGGTCATGGTAGATGAATTTTCCGCTTCCGCATCAGAAATTCTCTCCGGTGCAGTACAAGATTGGGATCGCGGAGTCATCGTCGGAAGACGAACTTTCGGAAAAGGGCTTGTGCAAAGACCATTCGATTTATACGACAAATCCCAAATCCGATTGACGACTTCAAGATATTACACGCCGAGCGGTCGTTGCATTCAAAAGCCTTATGAAGACGGAGTCGAAGAATATCAAAACGATTACAACAAGCGATTGTCTCATGGTGAGCTTACAAGTGCAGATTCTATTCATTTTGCCGACTCCTTACGCTATTACACTGCCGGCAAACGCGTTGTCTATGGTGGGGGAGGCATAATGCCTGACGTTTTTGTTCCGATCGACACCTCCCGGGCTTCGGATTATCTCATCAATTTGCGATCCAAGGGTTTGTTTAACAACTATTCACTGAAATGGGTCGAAGAAAATCGAAAATCATTCCTGAAGAAAGCTCCGGAATTCAAAGATTTCTCCAAAGAATATGACAAATTGAACCTGCTCGAAGACTTCGAAAATTACGCCGAGAAAGAAGGTGTGAAACGCAATGAAGTAAAGAAGGAATGGGTGAACAAAATCGTCATGGATTATTTGCAAAAACAAACTTCCGACTCAGCTTCGGCAACATACGAAAGCTACGTCGATTATGCCAAAATGCTGACAAGCGAGGACAATCTTTTGAAAGAGGTCATCGAAAAAGCAAAACAAGAAGATGAGAAAGCGAAGAGAATCAACGCAGAATCGGAAAAGTATATTGCTTCCACTTTGAAGGCTTTGATTGCCCGCAATCTCTACGGGGTGAAGTACTACTACAAGACCATTTTCGAACAAGACCGCGAATTGAAAGCCGCAATCGATGTGCTGAAAAACGAAAACAGATATGACGAGATTTTGAAGCGGAGATAAGTCTTCGGAAAACATTTCAACGGAGTAAGAATGCGGCATTCGTGTTTCTTACTCCGTTTTTTTGTTTTCAGAATCCGCAATCAACACTGAGTCAATCATATCCGCAAGTTGTTATTCGGTGTGTTTGCTTTTTTTGTTCATCGTTCCGTCATTCGAAAACGGTGCCGAATCTGAAAACATCGCTGCATCGCATCAAAAAGATCGGATCTTTTAATACAAAACATCCGATCTTTTATTTTAAAACATCCGATCTTTTTGATGCTTTCAAGCTGTGTTTTTGTTTTTATCTCCGATTTTCTGAAGTTTTCAAAAGAGAATGATGCGAAATCGGACGTCTGTTTTCAAGTTTCGCAAAACCGATTTCTGAAAACATAAAAACAAAACAAGGAAACAAACGACACAAAAAAAAGGACCGTCCGACAAGCGAACGACCCTTCCAATCATTAACTTAAAACCAATTATTACTATGATAACTTATAGCAATGCCTCCATTCTCGAGATGTATTTTTCAACTTCTCTGTACTCCATGGAATTGACGTAATCTTTCTTGATGCGTTTGTAGCATTCCAAGGCTTCTTTGTGGTTCTTTTGCATTTCGTAAACCTGCCCCATTTTCATCAAAACAAACGGCGTGGACAAATCATTGTCTCCTTCCAAAGCTTCTTTGTAAAGATTGATTGCCTTATCCAACTGATTTAATTCGGCATACGCATCTCCAATCAAGGCTTTTGTTTGGCTCTTCATGAAACTGTCATCAGGCGAAAACTTACTCAAACAATCTATTGCTTTTTGATATTCTCCCTTTTGCAAATAAATGTTTCCTGCATAATAAGCTGCCAACTCGCCACTCTTGGTCGAACCGTACTCTTCCATCAAATTGATAAGCCCGCCATGTTTTCCATCTCCTTTCAAAGCCTTGTCAAAGTCTTCGTTTTTGAAATACTGTTCTGCCGCAAACAATTCGGCTTGTGCATTCTTTTCCTTAGGCATCACAACAAAGTGTTTGTAGGCGAAATATCCTGCAATACCGCACACAACCACAGCCAAAACTGCCACTATTATCTTCTTGTTTCTATCGATGAAACGTTCGGAAGACGAGATCAACTCTCCAACATTGAAACTGTTATCTTCTTGATTTTCCTTTCCTTTAACATTTTTTTCCTTATCCATTTCTCTTTAGTTTTTAGTCGTGTTCTTTTTTTTCAGTTTGCAAAGATACATTTTTCTTCTTGAAAAGAGCGTTTTTTTTCTTGAAAATGACATTTTCTTTTCAAAAAACACAAAATTATTCTCATTTATCGTGATTTTATGAAGTTGATTGAAAAAAAAATTCTATCTTTGCCACCAAATACTTACAAAGATGAATATAACTACTAATTTCATGGGCTTGACAATCAAAAGTCCTATTGTCGTCGGAAGTTGCGGTCTTACATCAGATCTTGAAACTCTCAAGAAAATTGAAAAAGCCGGGGCCGGAGCTGTGATTTTGAAATCGGTGTTTGAGGAACAAATTTTGCAGGAAATGTCGAACAGTCTCAATATATCGGCTGATTATGATTACTCTCCTGAAACTTATGATTACGTTGTTTCACACACTCAGGAGCAATCAATAGACAAATATGTTAATTTGATAAAAGCAGCCAAGCAAGAGTTGAATATACCGATCATTGCAAGCGTTAATTGCATCAGTGCTTCTCAATGGATTTCGTTTGCAAGCAAAATGGAGCAGGCAGGTGCTGACGGAGTTGAATTAAATATGTTTATTCTTCCTTCGGATGTGAATCTTACGACAGATGATGTGGAAAGAATATATGAAGATGTGATTCAAAGCATACGAAGAGCGATATCTATTCCCGTATCTTTGAAAATCAGCCCGTACTTTTCTTCATTGGCTCGTTTCGCTCAAAAAGTTTCTTGGATGGGTATTGCAAACCTTCATATTTTCAATCGTTTCGCCGCTCAAGACATAGATATAAACAACATTTGTTCTGAACCTGCGAACGTATTTTCTTCACCAACCGACTTGCCTCACGTATTGCGTTGGACTGCTATTTTATCCAATATAATACATTGTCCTCTCACTGCAGGCGGAGGAGTACACAAGCCACAAGATGTAATAAAACTTCTGTTGGCAGGAGCATCGACCGTGCAAGTTGTTTCAGCCGTTTACGAGCAAGGGGTAGAATTCATCGCAGAAGCAAATAAGGTGTTGACAGATTGGATGAGTGAGAAAGGATTTCAAAGTTTAGACGAATTCAGAGGAAAATTGGCAGTGGAGAAAAACGAAAAATCATCCGCATTCCATAGAGTTCAATTCATGAAATACTTTGCAAATATAAAATAATCGGATACCAAAATATACAAATATGGAAAACCAAACCAAAGTTATCAGTTTCTTCAGATTTGAAGATTTAAGAGTTTACGACAAAGCGTTGGATTATTTTACTTGGGTAATGCAACAAATCGGCGACGTCAATGAAGTTAAAAGACAAGTCATCTTAGAGCCACTTGCTATCGCCGCATCAAAAGTGGCAGAGAATATTGCAGAAGGCTCAGCAAGGCATAAACCGCAATTTATCCAATTTTTGAAAGATGCTAAGAGTTCTATAAGAAGTTGCGTCGTATTTTCGACATTGGCATACAAAAATGGAACTTTCTCACAAGAACAATACGAGCAATCACATGAAACTTTGGTGGAAATGACCAAGATGGTGGGAGCTATGATTGTTTCTTTGCAAAAAACGAATAGTGAACGAAGCAGTCAAATGCCTACGTCGTCTGTTTCTGAATCGGATTTTGGAGATTCGATCAGTTTTGAATATTAAGAACGTTTGAAAAAGTCGAATTTATGTTAAAGGATTGTCAAATTTTAGTGACAATCCTTTTTTTTATTTCAAAACACATGGTATTGAAATCAAAAAAAGAAAATTGAATCGCTGTTTCGAACTCTTGAAACTTTGATGTAAATAGTCGAAATGAAGAAAAAATGTTAAAATCGCTTGTTTATTTGAACAAAAGTATTATCTTTGCGTTGTGAAAGATGTGTAACTAAAAACGAAAGCTGTAAGGAAAAATTATTACTTCTTTTTTTAATTGTTTGATTTTTAATGTAATCTGTATGTGCATGTCGATTATTTCGATTGTATTTTGGGTTATTAAATTGATGTGTTATGAAGGAAAGAAGTGATAATGAGTTGTTGAAGGCATATGCGGAAGGTGTAACAGCAGCTTTTGATGTTCTTTATTTAAGACATCGCAGTAGATTGTTCAATTATGTGTTTGCGATGGTAAAATCGGTGGAAATGGCTGATGATATAGTTCAAGAAAGTTTTATTAAGGCACATTCGGTTTTGCAGGCAGGCATGTATAAAGATGAAGGCAAGTTTGTTCAGTGGATAATGAGAATTGCACATAATTTAGTCATAGATCATTATCGCAAAAGCCAGAAATTCAAACTTGTGTATTCAAATGCCGACAATGATATTTTTGAAGTGTTGGATACTTTTGATGATAGCGCCGAGAGTGTAATCATCAAAAAACAAATTCATAAAGATGTAAGAATGTTGGTTAAGCTTTTGCCCGAGGAACAGCGTAGAGTATTGGTTATGAGACATTATGCAGATATGTCTTTCAAAGAGATTGCAGAGCGTACCGGGGTATCCATCAATACAGCTTTGGGAAGAATGAGATACGCATTGATAAATATGCGAAAATTGGCTGAAGAACGTTCGGTTGTTCTTGCGATGTAGTTTTTTTATTTAGAAAGACAATAAGCTTTCATTCGTTTGCGTTCTATTCAAAAGTATATTTTAAATAAGAATGCCTATGAATGATTATTACGATTTTTCAAAGCAGCTTGATATTTGGGAAGAAGATTTGAAGGAATACGAACAAGTAGTTGGCGTTGTAGCTTGTGGCGATGGGTTGTTTGCAGAAGTATTTAGCGAATGTTTGAATGAAAAAATCAAAATTTGTTTCAACTGATAAAATACTGATAGCAGGTCCTTGTTCGGCAGAAAGTGAAGAGCAGATTCATTCTGTTGCCAAATCCTTATCTTGTTACAAAAAAATAATATTCAGAGCCGGATTGTGGAAACCAAGAACCCGCCCGGGGGCTTTTGAAGGCGTTGGCGAACTTGGCTTACAATGGTTAAAGAGAATAAAGGAGGAGTTCGGTTTCAAAGTGAGTACCGAAGTTGCAAGTTGCAGTCATGTCGAGAAGTGTTTGAATTATGGTGTCGATGCACTTTGGATAGGGGCAAGAACAACGACTAATCCTTTCTCGGTCCAAGAGTTGGCAGAAAGTCTTGCGGGAGTCGATATTCCGATTTTTGTGAAGAATCCGTTAAATCCTGATGTTAAACTTTGGATAGGGGCAATCGAACGTTTTCAAAAGAACGGTTGTCGTAATGTCTTTGCGATTCACAGAGGCTTTTCTTTGACAGACAATGGCATTTATCGCCAAAGCCCTTTGTGGAACGTTGCAATAGAATTGAGGAGACTTTTACCCGATATAAGATTGCTTTGTGATCCAAGTCATATCGCAGGAAACAAAGATCTTGTTTTTGATTTGGCTCAAACTGCAATGAATCTTTCGTACGATGGATTGATGATAGAAGTCCATAACTCACCGAATGAAGCCAAGACAGATGCAAAACAACAACTGCTTCCCGTAGAATTATTTGATTTGTTGGATAAATTGCAATTATTCGATGGAGAAAATGAAGATTCGAAGGTAGATTTAGAGGTTCTTAGAGAAAAAATAGATAAAATCGATACTCGTTTGGTTAAATTATTGTCTGAAAGAATGAGGGTTGTAAAAGATATAGCCTTGATAAAAAAAGAGGACAATATTTCTGCTTTGCAAATGAGTAGATGGGATAAAGTATTGAATGATAGGATGAAGCAAGCTGAAGAATTTGAATTGGGAATAGCGTTTATAAAAGAAATATTCGAGCAAATACACAAAGAGTCGCTTTCAGTACAAGATGAAATTATGCGAAAGAATTAAAAAAATACGTTTTTTTTTGAATCGACTAAGAAATTTTTAGTATCTTTGCCACGGAATTAATCACTTAAAAATTTTTATAAAATGAAATTGAGAAAATTATTTTTGGGCGTAGCTATCGTTGCATTGATGGCTGCTTGTGGTGGAAAAACCGAAACTACCACTGAAACTGTTGCTGAAGCTCCTGTTGTAGAAACTCCTGCTGAAGAAGCTACTGAAGCTCCTGCTGAAGAACCAGTTGCTGAGGTTAAAAACGAAACTAAAGCTCCACAAGTTGACCCTTGCGAAGCAAAGGTTAAAAAATTCGAAAAGTTTGTTGACAAGTTGTTCGAAGCTCAAAAGAACAAATCAAACGGTGCAGCAGCTATGAAGGAATTTGCAACTTTGTTAAAAACTGCAGCTGATGAAGAAGCAGCTGTTAAAGAATGCGTTGAGAATGCTGATTACAAGACTCGCGTTCAAAATGCAATGATGAGATGCAAAACAATCAGAACTCAAAAGTAATTTTGTTCTGAAATAATATAAAGCAGCCTGGCTTGAAAAAAGTCAGGCTGCTTTTGTTTTCGGTATATCCCTTTTTTATATCTTTGCATTCAAGATTTGTTTTTCAGATGTATGATTGTTGACCGAACATACGTTGTTTTTGTTATTTGCTTTTGAAAGACGTGATTTTTTTTAAAAGAATGCTGATCTTGAATTGGGAGAAGAGGTCAATGAATTCAAAAAACATGTTTTTGAATTAAAGAAAAGTAATTATTTGACAAATAACGCTTACGGAGTTTTTTTGATTTATCATAAAGAAAAATGAAAACATGGAAACTTTTTGAGAGTAAGTATGACTGAAGGTGGCTTGAATGTCAGTATTCGTTTATGGAATTTGAATATAAATTTAATATTTTAATGATATGAAAAGAAACAGTGTACTATTTCTGTTGTTTGTTCTTTTGTCAGGGGGAATTTTCTCTCAAAACATTGGTTGCGGATTGCGAACTCTTCTTGGTACGATGAACGAATCTAAAAACCATTCCAATCTTTTTGCAGACAGGTTTTCCATTTCAGAGCAAGATGGAGTGGAATATGTATCTCTTTTGGCAAAATTAAAAAAAGGAGTGGATACATCGAAAGTGCTTTCACATGATTGTAAAATAACATCAAGTAGTGGAAGGATAGTTTGTTTGAAAGCAAGACTCGATAAATTGGAAGTATTGTTGAAAAGCGGATTGTTTGAGAAAATAGATGTAGCACGCAAGATAGGTGGACCGCATCTTGATAAAGCTCTTGTGGATGTAAATGCAGATTATGTGCAAAGCGGATTTGAAGGATTGCCGCAGGGTTATGATGGTACCGGAGTGATAATAGGTGTTGCCGATTGGGGATTTGATTATACGCATCCTGTGTTTTACGACACCCTTATGAGTCAATATAGAGTCATAGCGGCTTGGGATCAGTATAGAAGCGGATTTGCACCACCTGAAAATTATGATTACGGAGCTTATATAGAGGGTGAGGAGAATCTTCTTGCGGCACAATGCGATACAAACAACATATACGATTTGGGTTTGCACGGAACACATGTTGCAAGCATAGCAGCAGGTGGTGGAGCCGGAACAAAATACAAAGGTGTTGCGTATGGAGCTGAGCTTTTGTTTGCTACGTGGCTTATAGATGAGACCAATGTTTTGGATTCTTATTCTTGGATGAGAGATGAAGCGAAAAAGAGAGGTAAAAGATTGGTCATCAACAATAGTTGGGGAATTTACCATTTCGGAGCAATGGATGGAACTTCTCTTTTTGATGAATATGTGTATAATCTATCAACTGAAGATAGCGTGGTTTTTGTTTCTTCGGCAGGAAATAACAGAAGAAGCAATTTTCATGTTAAATGTGATTTTAATACTTTCGACACAATTCGCACCAAGTTTGATTTTAATTTACCTATTCCAGCATCTGATGATTATTGGGGGGAAACCGTGAATTTGGTTGCCGATGGCACAAACGCTTTCTCTTCGGCAATAGAACTTTATTCTTCGTCCAACGAGTTGTTATTCTCAACCGATATGTTTTCAACCGATGATCCGACCGTAACTTCCGGCGTTTTTGTTTACAATGAAACGGACTCCTTGGTTTATCGCTTGACTTCGGTCAGTGGAATTGATGGTCGTGCTCAAATGGAATGGGAAGTTCGTTTGTCAAATCCTAATTTTCTGGAAAAAACGGTGTTGGTTGTGAGTGCTGAATCAGGAAGTGTTCATGCATGGAACGTAGCTTGTCTTACGACCGGCGTAGGTAATTGGGGATTACCGTTTTCGTGGTTTGGCAATTCTTCTTCTGTTGTCGGCAATGATGAATATTCGATCGGTGAACCTGCAATCGGTAGAGGAATGATAGCCGTTGCAGCACATACATCTGGAAGACGTAATGGCTATTCCAATTGCAATATAGCTCCTTTTTCAAGTCAAGGTCCTAATTTGTGTGATTACATGAAGCCGGAAATATCTGCACCGGGTGTTGCTGTCGTAAGTGCATTGTCTTCCTTTACAACAGATGAACGAAACGGAATATCACCTGTCGAATTTAATTCGAGAACGTATGAATTCGTTGCATTGTCAGGTACATCAATGTCTTCACCTGTTGTAAGTGGCATTGTGGCTTTGGTATTGCAAGCAAACAAGAATTTGACTGCAGAGCAAGTAAAAGATATCATTATTTCAACGGCGAGAAGTGATTCATTCACCGGCGAGTTGCCAAATTATACCTGGGGATATGGAAAAATCGATGCATTGCAAGCTGTAAAGAAAGCTGTTCAAATGGTGGATTTGGAAAGCGTAAGCATGAAATCGGATGTTAAAATATTCCCTAATCCGACAAAAGAACTATTACGAATAGATAATATGCCGAATGATTGTGATTGTATAGTCGTTTGTGATATGTTTGGCAGAGAAGTGATGAGGACGAATGCAGAAAATAATATTGTAGATGTAAATAAGCTTGAAGAAGGTGTTTATTTTCTAAATCTTTATTGTAAGAATAATAGATTGAATTTCAAATTTATAAAGAATTGATAAACTTTGAGATTAAAAATATTTGAACATGTATGCCTTGTTTGTGGTAAAAAATGTTTAATTTTGGCGTCTGAAAGATATTTAATGTAAGATTTTTAATTTAAAACAATAATTGAAATGAACATTCCTGCAAATGTAAAGTATTCAGAAGACCATGAATGGTTGAGAATCGAAGGAGAAGAAGCATATATCGGTATTACAGATTATGCACAACATGAATTGGGTGATATTGTTTTTGTTGATGTTGATACCGTTGGCGAGACAATAGAAAGAAACGAAGTATTCGGAACAATTGAAGCAGTGAAGACTGTTTCTGATTTGATGATGCCTGTATCCGGAGAGATATTGGAATTCAACGAAGATTTGGAAGCTAATGCTGCTGCAATAAACAGCGATCCTTATGGAGAAGGTTGGATTATCAAAATAAAAATGACAAACCCTGCAGAAGCAGAAGAATTGAAAGATGCTGCTGCTTATTCTGCATTCATAGGTCTGTAATCCGGTCAAACACATATAAACTGCTCGGAATATGTATTTCGGGCAGTTTTTTGTTTATCAAAATGAGAAAAAAACAAATAATAGATGTTGCATTCGTTGCTTGGAGCATATTTGTCATAGTTATGCTCCTGTTGCCTAATGGATATCTCGCCTCCGAATCGGAACGGTTCATAAAAATACCTCATTTCGATAAAATAGTTCATTGCGGGTTGTTCGGGGTATATTGTTTTTTTGCTTATATGTTTGTAAAGGCAAGAGTTAATTGGGGAGAAAAAAAGTTGAATCTTTTCTGTTTGACAATCACAGCTTTGTATGGTTTGTTAGGTGAAGTTTTGCAATTGTTGACACATGGATGTTTTGGACGCACATTCACTTGGATAGATTTGATTGCTGATTTTGTCGGAGCGGTTCTTGGATTGATTATCATAGCTCTTGTAAAGAAAAAAATGAAACTTTAATTGAGAAAAAGCAATAATGTTTTGCTAATTTCAAAAAAAGTTGTACCTTTGCAAACTCGTAGAGGGATTAGTAAGCAAATAGTAAAAATAAAATATTAAGTTAGGTAAGTATGTATTTGACAGCTGACAAAAAGAAAGAGATTTTTGCTCAATACGGCAAAAACGAAGCTGACACAGGTTCAACAGAGTCTCAAATAGCTTTGTTCACCTTTAGAATCCAAAAGTTGACTCAACACGTTAAAGAGAATCACAAAGATTTGTTTACGAAGCGAGCACTTGTGAATTTGGTAGGAAAGAGAAGACGTATGTTGGACTACTTGAAGGCTCAGGATATTGAAAAATATCGTGAACTAATCAAGAAGTTAGGCATCAGAAAGTAATTCTTAAACAAGAAAACAAAAGAAAAATTGAAAGGCAATTAGAGGCTAATTGCCTTTTTTGTGTTGTATAACGGAGCAAAAGTGAAACATCGTATCAAAGTTTTGAATCGATGTCGTAGATGTAGATAAAAGACCAAGGAGGCTCCACTTGGAAGAGGTTAAAAGAAAAAATAAAAAGATGTTAGGAACAAAAAAGGTTTTCAAATTAGAAGACGGAAGAGAGATTGAAATTGAAACCGGCAAGTTAGCAAAGCAAGCTGATGGTTCTGCAGTAGTTCGTATGGGCGATACAATGATTCTTGCAACGGTTTGTGCAAAAAAAGAGGTTGGAGAGAATGTTGATTTTATGCCACTCACAGTTGACTATCAAGAAAAGTACGCTGCGATGGGCAGATTTCCCGGAGGATTTTTCAAAAGAGAAGCACGCCCGAGTGAATACGAAATTTTGATTTCAAGATTAATAGATAGAGCATTACGTCCGTTGTTTCCGGATGATTTTCATGCAGAAGTGCAAGTACAAGTTACCTTAATATCAGGAGATAGCTCAAATCCGCCTGATGCACTTGCAGCTTTGGCGGCATCATCAGCCTTGGCAGTGAGCGATATTCCGTTTAACGGACCGGTATCTGAGTGTAGAGTTGCGTTGATTGACGGAAACTTTGTAATCAATCCTGATTATGAGCAGATGGAAAGAGCAGAGCTCGATTTGATTGTTGCAGCCACATCCGACAATATTATGATGGTGGAAGGTGAAATGAAGGAAGTTTCTGAGGATGTCATGTTGGAGGCATTGAAACAGGCACACGCATCAATCAAATTGCACTGTCAGGCGTTAGATGAATTGACTGAAATGGTCGGAAAGACACAAAAGAGAGAATATTGCCATGAAGAGAATGACTTGGAGTTGAAAGAGAGATTACATCAGGCAGTATATCAAAAATGTTATGACTTTGCACACAAAGGAATCAAGTCAAAGAGTGAACGCGGAGAAGGATTTGAAGCCATCAAACAAGAATTCATTGCAACACTATCAGAAGAAGAAGCCGAAGAAAAGGCATTTATGATAAACAGATACTTCCATGATGTTGAGAAAGAGGCGATGAGAGACATGGTCTTGAAAGAAAGAGTGAGACTTGACGGAAGAGCATTGAACGAAATCAGACCTATTTGGGCTGAAGTAAGCTATTTGCCGACTCCACATGGAAGTGCGATATTCACAAGAGGAGAAACACAATCACTGACCACTTGTACATTGGGAACAAAGCTTGATGAACAAATCATAGATGGAGCAATGGTTGAAGGAAAAAATAATTTCATCCTCCACTATAACTTTCCTGGATTCTCAACAGGTGAAGTAAAACGAGCAGGTAGCACTTCGAGAAGAGAAATCGGTCATGGAAACCTTGCCATGCGAGCATTGAAACAAGTGATACCTTCAGAAGAAGAATGCCCTTATACAATCCGCTTGGTAAGTGATATACTGGAGTCCAACGGTTCTTCATCAATGGCAACTGTTTGTGCAGGTTGTTTGGCTCTTATGGACGCCGGTGTTAAGATTCCTAAGCCAGTGTCCGGTATTGCAATGGGATTGATAGAGAAAAAAGGCAATTGGGCAGTCCTTTCCGATATACTTGGAGATGAAGACCATTTAGGAGACATGGACTTCAAAGTAACAGGAACACGAGACGGTATAACAGCTTGTCAAATGGACATAAAATGTGAAGGATTATCTTATGACATACTTGCCCAAGCTTTGGCACAAGCCAAGGAAGGCAGAATGCATATCTTGAACATAATAGAACAGACAATACCTGCACCGAGAGAAGATTACAAACCAAACGTTCCGAGAATCGAAAAGTTGATGGTGGCTAAGGAATTCATAGGAGCGATAATCGGACCGCAAGGAAAGGTTATTCAAGAGATACAAAAAGAAACCGGAACCATAATCACAATCGAAGAAGTAGGCGATCAAGGTTCTGTTGAGATAGCTTCACCGGACAAGGCAGGCATTGAAGCAGCCATTAAGATAATCAAAGGTATTGTATCAGTGCCTGAGATAGGTGAAGTTTACGAAGGAACGGTTAAAAACATACAAGCATTCGGTGCATTTGTTGAATTTCTTCCATCAAAAGACGGATTGTTACATGTGAGTGAAATATCGTGGAACAGAATCGAAAACGTAGAAGATGTTCTCAAAGAAGGAGACAAGATAACCGTTAAATTGGTGGATATAGATAAGAAAACGGGTAAATTCAAACTTTCCCACAGAGTTCTTACACCAAAACCGCCAAGACCGCAACGTCCCTCAAGACCGCGTCCTTCAAGACCTATGCCGAACAGACATAACGACAGATAAGATTTCAAAGTCTTGACATAAAGCAAAAGGAATCCCAAATCGGGGTTCCTTTTTTTTTGTCCTCGGTTTATGTGATTTTGTATTCAAATTCTGAAAATCCGACAAGAAAAAAACAAAATCAAGAAACAGATTTTTCTTTTCAAGAATCGTTTTTCCCTTTTCAAGAATCATTTTGCTCGTTTCAAAGAAGAATAAGATGGTTTCTGAAAATATTTTATTTTTTTCTTTAAGATTCATTTGGAGAATTAAAATATTATTCATATATTTGCAGAGGAAATTCCCAAACTATATGAACACAAATTCTATCCAAATACTCGGCAAGAATAATTTGAGCCTGTAATGCTGTTTGTTTTCTATTCCCTTGTGCAAACAGCCGAAAAATAAATCCAACCAAGGATTGCAGATAGTAATTTTTTAACAAAACAGCGACTAATAGTGGAAATGTAATACATATATATTGTAGCGAATAATATTAAAATAAATAAAATCATGAAAAACGTACTAATTAAATTATTGATTATAGGAAATATCTTTTTCTTTCCATTAGATACCGATGCACAGATTGATACAGCACACATATCATATGCACATATAAATCAATATATTTATCCTCATCTAATGGATACAAGTTATTCAAGTGTGGCAACTATTTATGATCCTACCAGTTGTTTGCCCAATGATGCCGAATTTACTTGTTCTCCATTGATGTTATATAAACAGCCTTTTGAACTGACAAAAGGATTTGCTCAACGCTATGAAGTAAGAAATGATAGCATAAAGATAGTAGGGGTTGCCATGATGGTTAGTGATGTAGCACAAGATCTACCATGGGAAACACATAGCATAACAATAAGTATATGGGATAGTACAATGAGTAATGAGTTATATTCAGAATCCTTTATTGATGGCGGTTGTCATGATTCTTATCAAACACTTCCTAACTCTTCGTACCCTTTTTTGGAATTTATATTCAGTGACACTTTGACGCTATATGAAGATTATCATGTGGCAGTTATTTATCCTAAAATATGCAATGATCTTGAACGATCTAATCCTATATTTATGGCACTTAGTGATTATGTTTGTGCCGATGTGCCTTATGGAATTAGCACAAAATACAAACCGTACATTATGTTAGGATGTGAAAACTCCAGAGATTGGCAGCATGTCGATAGTGTGAGTAATTGGGGAATTCAATCGTATCATTCTATAGCAAAGTATGAATATATGCAAGATACGACAGATACTGCTGTTTATAAAGCGATTGGCATTTGTCCTATCAAGGCTTTGGAAAACTCAATTATAACAGATAACGATTCGACATCAACAGGTGGTGGCTCAACAGGCACAAGCGATGATTCAACTTCAACGGGCGGTGGCTCGCAAGATAGTTATATAGCAACGGTGTTGGCAGATGGAGACATAGAACTTTATCCGAATCCTGCCGATGAAGTTTTGAATATACGCTCTGAATACAATATAACGGAGATAGAGGTTATCGATGCGATGAATCGTTTGATCGAGCATTGGGAACTTAACTCGAGAGAGTTGACTCTTGATGTTGCAAGCTATAAATCGGGAACATATTTCATCATAATCAAAACCGACAAAGGCTCATTAACGAAGAAATTCATTGTACAATAGTTTCGAACATACGAATCATGAGAAAGGAGAACCCTAAGCAAGTTCTCCTTTTTTTGTTTCTTGATTTCGTGAAATTGTTTCTTGATTTCAGAAAATTAAAACTTGAATTCATTTAATTATTTCTTGAATTTGATTTTTGAAATAAAGAAAACGTATATTCGAGAAAAATCCTTAAGTTGTTTTTGCCTATTAAAAGATATTTTATATCTTTGCAACGTTAATAACAATCTAATAAACAATTAAAATGAAAAAGATGATAT
The DNA here is from genome assembly GCA_045577535.1 of Candidatus Onthomorpha sp. GTDB lineage: Bacteria > Bacteroidota > Bacteroidia > Bacteroidales > P3 > Onthomorpha. The sequence continues at coordinate 57,715 of JAZNIO010000032.1, forward strand.
GGATTTTTGTCTGGATGTTTTTCATCTCGACAAGCGGATTCTCTCAAGCAATAAATGAGAGTTTCGAAGGAACCTTTCCTCCGACAGGATGGACGGTTACAGGAGATTGGGAGTCCTACACCAATACCGCACATAGCGGTACAACATCTGCGTATTCTTCCGATTTGGAGCCGGGAGGACGAATGACGCTCCCTCTATATTCGGTAGAAGAAACAACAACGTTTGCATTTTGGTTGGCGTGTACTTATCCCGGCTATGCGAGTGCAACAACGTTAACGGTGGAAGTGGCAATTGCAACGGAAGATGCTCTGACTTGGACACCTATTCAAACAATCTCTTATCCGGGAACGTCAAGTGTATTCGAGTATCACGAAGTCAGTTTGTCGGAATATGCGAATCAGGATGTTTATGTTAGTTTCAATTTGGTGAATGACAATGGAGCAGGCACGATTATTGATGATGTTTCATTGTTTAACATGACTTGTCCGCGTCCTACCAACATTGCGGGTGTCGCAACAATGACAACCGTCGATTTGACTTGGGTTGAAACAAGCTCTGCTGCTTCTTACAATATCCAAATAGCACAAGCAGATCAGGAATGGCCTGAAGAAATGCTTACTTCAACATCGGCTTCATTGGAAATAACGGATTTGTTGCCTGCAACTTCATATAAAGTCAGAGTTGCGGCAGTTTGTGGTGCTGATGATGAGAGTATGTGGTCTGATGTTTATACTTTCAACACTTCTTGCATGGAATCGATAACTGAGTTACCTTATTCAGAACCTTTCAACAACGTTAACTGTTGGACGATCATGCAATCTTATTCTGATTATTATGGAACTTATCCGACCACAATGGAATGGGATGAAGGAAATTATGTGTTGACTGCACCGGGTAGTCAAACCATGATTGCGAATAGCGCTCCTATCGGATTTGATCTGTCAACCAGTGAGGTGAGATTTCAAGCGGGTACGTATTATTACTTTAATCCACCGACTATAACGTTGGGTTATGTAACCAGTTTGACGGATACTTCGACTTTTGTGGGAATGAGCAGTGTTACTGTCAGTGCAATAGACTTCGAAGAGTTTACAATCGTTTTGCACGATTGGGAATTGGGTGAAGCAGAAGAGTATTATCTTGCAATAAAATTCACACCTAACTATGAGTATGACCAACTTTTTATGGATAATTTCCAAATTGTAACTTCTCCAACTTGTCCTTCACCTGAAAGAAACAGTGTAACAGTTACTCCAAATGCTGATAACGCACAAATATCTTGGGTAGATAATGACGAGGAACATACAGCTTGGATTGTTTATTACAGAGAACAAAATGCTGAAGAATGGCTTACGGTTGATGCATCTGAAGAAACAATAACTTTGACCGAACTTACACCAAACACAACCTACGAAGTGTATGTCGTAACCGATTGTGGAACGGATGATAATACGGATCAAACTTATACAGTTCAGTTTACGACGACTGCAATGCCTGTTGAATTGCCTTATTTGCAAGATTTCGAAGATCCGACAGCTGTTTCAGAAATTGCTTTCCTTCATGGTGGTGGAGGAACTTCAACAAACAAATGGACAGTAGGAAGTGCCACAGCATATATTTCTGAAGATGATGATGAGACTACAGGTAATTCTATGTATATCTCAAACAATAATGGGGTATCTAATGAATACACTCACTACTATGATAATTCCATTGCATCGATATTGGTTTATTTCGCTCCGGGAATGGAATACACTCTTAGCTTCGACTATAAAGTTGGAGGTGAAGCTTATAATGATTATTTGAGGATTTACGCTCTTGAACCAGAAGCCCCACTTGAAGAATATTATAATGGAACACCTATTTCTGATATGTTGTATGAACAAACCTCATGGACACAATTCTCATACAATATACCTGAATCTTGGATCGGTGCGACAAAACAGATAGTATTTTTCTGGAGAAATGATGGCTCAGTCGGAATTCAACCGCCTGCAGCAGTAGATAACATCAGCATAATCGGAACTACATGTACCAAACCTTCTGGAGTGATTGTTTCTGATTTGTCAGAAACATCTGCAACCATTACTTGGGAAGGCAATGCTGACTCTTATATATTGTCATATTATCCTTTGTCCGCTCCGGAATCAGAAATAGAAATCACAACTTCTGAAAACATGCTGACGTTATCAGATTTGGAATCAGCCACTACTTATGCATTTACTTTGCAATCGGTGTGTGGAGAAGAAACATCTGCTGTTTCAGATGAATATAACTTTAATACATCTTGTGGTGTAATAGATACACCGGTATGGTTTGAAGATTTTGAAAGTGTTCTCAATAATGAAGAGGCAGCAAATGCAAAGCTATCTTGTTGGTACGTTCTTCGATCTTCAGAAGATTATTACAACGGAAGTTTCCCTCGTATTTATTGGGAAGGATATGAACCTGCGGCTCACTCGGGAGCGGTTACGCTCGAATTTAAGGGAACAGGGTTCATCGCATTACCTGAATTCGCAACACCACTCAATGCTTTACAACTTTCGTTCTATGCAAACACGACAGCATCAAATGTTTCAGATGCAGGAACATTGGAAGTGGGATACTTGACAAACGTTTCAGATACATCTTCATTTGTAGTGATTGCAACCGTTCCTCCTGTTGGATTAGGCAGAAGCGCTTCCGTACTTTCCGGTCCTTACGTGTTTAACAACATTGATGATTCTGAGGGAAGAATTGCTTTACGATATACGCCGGTTGACGATTATGAATCATGGAATCTTGATGACTTTTTGGTAGAACCAATCCCTGATTGTCCTGCACCTTTATCTTCAAGCGTAACTGTTACAAACATAACAGAGTCTGAGGCAACCATATCATGGATAGATGAAGATGATACTCATACTCAATGGACTGTTTATTATAAAGCAGCAGGCGATGAGAATTATACTGCTGTTAATGCGACAGAGCAAACAATCACTCTTACAGGATTGGAGATGGTGACAGAATATACTGTATATATACAAACCAATTGCGGAACAGAAAATAACTTATCACAAACGCAACCGATTACATTTAGAACGACTACGTTGCCTATTACAGAATTTCCTTACATTCAAGATTTCCAAGATTTGGAAGCATTACCTTTCAATGTGGAATTTTATGGAACTGGTGCAAATCAATGGGTGTTGGGAACAGCAACAGGAGTTGAGACGGAAGATGACGTAACCTCTTCGATGTATATTTCAAGTGATAACGGAACATCTTATGCCTACACTCCAAATTCAACTTCTTATGCATATGCTGTTGTTCCTATCTCATTCGGTGATGATTTGGAATACACGATTTCTTTTGATTATAAAGTCATTGGTGAAGCTGATGAATGGGATTTCCTTAAGGTGATATTGACAGAAGATATTGTTGTCGGAGAGGAGCCACAAGGAACAATAATACTTAACACAGCAACCAATGTTTCAAATTGGACGAATGTAAGTTACTCATCAGTTGCTTTGTCTAATACTACCAAGAAATTGGTGTTTTATTGGGAAAATGATTATGGCTATTATAACGGAAATTCGCCAATTCCTGCTGCGATAGATAATTTCTCCATAACATCATCTTCTTGTGCGGCAGTTACTGATTTTGCATTTGATTTTTCAACCGAAACAGAAGCGACATTATCTTGGGGAGAATCTGAAGCAACATCTTGGACCTTGTATTACAAAGCTGAAGGTGAAACAGAATATACATCAGTTGTTGTAACGGAAAACCCTTATGAGCTTACGGATTTGCAACCTGCAACAACATATACAGCTTATATCGTGGCAGATTGTTCAGGTGTGCAATCAGGAGCATCATCCCATGTTTCATTTAGGACACAATGTGCAACTATTACAAACTTCCCTTACTTCCAAAGCTTTGAAGGAGCAACAGAATTCCAAGAAGTTTGTTGGGAGACAGTGATAGAAAGCGGAATGAACAATTGGGGAATATCCTCAATACCGCTTTCGTATAATGCTCCTATAGATGGAAACAATATGGCGAGAATCACTTATACTTATGCTGTTACAAGATTGATAACACCTGTATTTGATCTTAGCGAAATGGAAACACCGTATTTGAAATTCTCGGCTGTGAATCCTGAATACTCAGGTAGAGGGGAACATATCATTGTTCAGTATAAAGCTTCTAATGATTCAGAGTGGACAGATTTGCTTTCCATAACAACACCTCATGATAATTGGTTGACAGATTCAATAGCATTACCTAATGCTTCTGCTACTTATCAAATTGCGTTCAAATTGGTAGGACAAGATGCTCTGGGAGCAGCTTTGGATGCAATATATGTATATGATACATTTGGAGAAGGTGGCACAGAACCTGAACCATGCGACGCTCCGACAGAACTTGCGGCAAGCAATATCACACAAACAACAGCAGAAATCAGCTGGAACGGTACAGCAACAAGCTATGAGTTCAAACTAAACGGCGGCACGGCAGAAGCACTTACGGCAACAACAAAATCATTGACCGGTTTGACAGCAAACATTCAATACACCGTTGAAGTAAGAGCAGTATGCGACGACCAAACATCAGATTGGGTTACAACAACATTCACAACCCTTGAAGAAGAAACTCCGGAAATCATTGCACCTGTTGCAACCACTCTTGCAGCAACGGAAATCACACACGAAAGTGCTACATTGAATGGTACAATCACAGCAGGCAGTGAAGAAATCACAGCACAAGGATTCATGTACAAATCAACTGCAGCAGCAGATTGGACAACTGTTAACGCAACAGGAACAACAATCACTGCAACACTTACAGCTTTGACAGCAGAAACCGAATACACATTCAAGGCATTTGCAACTACAGCCACAGGAACAGTAGAAGGCGAAACAATGACCTTTACCACAACTGCGGCACCAATAGTTGTAACACCGCCAACAGTAGTTACCCTTGCGGCAACCGAAATCACCAATGCGACAGCAACTTTGAAC
>JAZNIO010000033.1:0-32243 GCA_045577535.1 Candidatus Onthomorpha sp.
AATCCAAGTCAAAAAGAAATGGATTTTGTTGAATCAAGACGTTTCAATCGTGATGAAATATTGTGATTCTTCAAAGTTCCAAAAGCAATGATTTGATTGTGAGAATGAGACGGGGCGAATTTGAATGTTCGTGCGTTTGAACAAATTTTTGCACGTCAAGTCGTTCAACCACTTGCGAAAAGAATTGCGTGGTTCTTAAATTATGAATTATTTGGTGAATGAAGACGATTTGAGTTCGTGAATATTGTTCCAAGCGACCTTGAACAAACACGTCAAGATCGACTTGCAAATGGAATGACATTGAACGAATTCCGTGCAACGCGTAATCTTCCACCGGTGAAAGACGGTGACAAATTAAGATCCGCATATATTCTTTGATCATACGGTGCTTGAAGTGACGCATGAAATCAAGAACAAGAAGTTGTTGACCTTGATAAAGATTTCGAAAAGCCAATCATGAAAGATTTGGAGTTGAAAAAAAAAGTTGATTGAATAATTGAAAAAAAAATAAAGGAAAACACACGTTGAACCGAAGAATATAATCAAAAATATTGGGAAATGAAAATGGAAAGAAACAACAAATTCGATCAATTATATTTGGACAAAATTGAAAAAGTTTTCGAAAAGCAACAAAAAGAAATTCTTGACGCATACAAGATACGATATAAAGAAAACGTGACTGAATGAAAATCAATCAAATCCGACAAAAAAGCGGAAATGAAATTTCCATTGTTATCAATGGAAAAACGGGCGTTGATTTATTATCAATTCTTAAAAGATACACAAGACGAACTTGTAAAAACGGAAGCCGAACAATGATTGATTGAAGTTGGACTTGTTCAAGATTTCGTGATTTCGGACGCATTAGAAAAACAATTGATGAAAAATATTGAAAAATTTGCATGATCAATTGACACCGACACGAATAAAAAATTGAAAAGCAATTTTGAACAAATATTGTCCGAATGATTATCGTTCGATCAATGAAAAGATTTGTTGCTTGAAACATTTGATGAATTGAAGTCAACACGTGCCGAATTGATTGTAAGAACTGAAACAGTTCGTGCATGAAATCGGGGTTCACAATTATGACGACAACAAAGCGGAGTGGTTGAAAAAAAACAACGATTCACCGCACTTGACGAAAGAGTTTGTGAATTTTGTTGACCTATGAATTGAAAAATCGTTTGATTAAGTGATAATTATTTCAACAAAAATGATGTTTTACTCGGGGCGAACGGACATGAATTGAAACTTGATTATTCCGCGACACCTTATCCACCACTTCACCCGAATTGCCGTTGTGTAATTTTGCCGGTGATTGAATAAATGTTTTAATTATTAAAAAATACATATTATGGAAAAAACCTTTTGACAAGACAAAATCGTTTTCAAAACTGAAATCAACATGCGTGATCGACAAAAGATTTCAAAAAGCGTAAGAGAACGACAAGAAAGCAAAGACGAAATGCAATTGACGTTTGACATCTTTCCGGTTTGGGTTGTTTCAATAAATTGAAACGCCGAAATGACAGACGCGGAAAAAATCAAACGACTTGAAAATTTGACAGATTTGCAATTATTCAAAGAAGTTGCCGAAACTCTTTGAGAATTACAAACCAACGCACGATGAATTGACGAAAAAAAAAAGATAAATTCACCTATGAATTCGACAAAATAGCGAACACATGAAAAACAAATTTGAATGATCCGGAATTGTTGGAAATCTTGATCATTGATAAATTTCACCGGACGCACGATGAATTCATGAACACACCAAAAGAAATCGTCGATTTGTTATTATTGAAACGGTGAGCGGACGCAAGAGCCGAAAGAAAAAAATCAAAATCTTTATCAAGTAAAAAATAAAATAAATGGCGACATCAAAGGTTCTTGAAATTATTGTAAAAGCGACGGATCAAGCGTCAAAGCAATTTGACGCAATTTCGGAAAATTCAAAAAAATTGTCTGAAAGTTTGAAAGATGTCAAAAAATATTCATGAATTGCAACAACAGCACTTGTTTGATTGTGAGCCGTAATGGTGAAACAAGCAACCGACATTGAACCCGTCAGAAATGCTTTTGATAATTTGACGCAAACCGTCGGTGAAAGTTCGGACGCAATGTTGAAATCATTGAAAGAAGCGTCAAAATGAGCCGTTTCGGAATATGATTTGATGTTGTCCGCAAACCGTTCAATGAAATTAGGAGTTGCACAAAATACCGAAGACATGACGGATTTGATGAAAATTGCGAGACTTTACGGACAACAAATGTGACAAGATGTCACGCAATCATTCAATGACATCGTGACGTGATTGTGACGTGGAAGTCCAATGATCCTTGACAACCTTTGAATTATAATTGATTCAGAAAAAGCATACGAAGACTACGCAAAACAACTTTGAAAGTCATCAAAGGAATTGACAAAATCCGAAAAAACGCAGGCATTGGTGAATGCAACACTTGTTGAATGAAGAAAAGCACTTGACGAATTTGGTGAACCTTTGCCAACAATGGCGGAGAAATTCCAAAAATTAAAAAATTCGATCACTGAAACGTGAACAAAAATTTGATCCGCATTGTTGCCGGTTATTCAGAAAATCCTTGACGCCGTTCAACCGATAATTGATAAACTTGCGGATTGGATTGATAAAAATCCAGAACTTGCGTCAAAAATTCTTTTAGTGACAACAGCCGTTTCATGATTGATTTTTGTGATGAGTTCGTTGCCGTGAATTGTTTCAAGTATTTCTTCCGGATTGTCTTTTTTGATGTCACCAATCTGATTGATTATAGCGTGAATCGCCGCACTTGCAATTGCACGGGCGACGGATTTTTGATGAATTAGAGAAAAAACGACGGAAATTGTTTGAAAAATTTCGGACATTATAAAACCACGACTTGATAAAATCAAAGCGTTTTGGGAAGAACACGGCGAAGAAATAATGACCGCTTTATCGGTTTTGCGGGACGCGGTTGAAAATATATTCAAAGCATGATTAGACATAATCGGTTGAATTCTTGAATGAGCATTTCAAACGATTGATATAATTATGAAAATTTTCACATGAGATCGGGAATGAGCATGGAATGGAATTGTCGATTTAACAAGAAACACCCGAGAAACAATTCAACAAGTGACGGAAGATCTATTTTGACCGTTGCTTGATTGGATCGCAGATAAATTGACACAAGCACGAAATCGAATCACGGAAAAAGTGACCGCGATAAAAGATTCCGTTATTTGAATATTTCAAGCGTTGCGGGAATGATTAAAGTTGTGATTCGAATTTTGGATCGCTTTATTTACTGGAGATTGGGAAAGAGTCAGCGAGATTTGAAACACTATGGCACAAGCGATAGACACGGCGTTGACGAACGCGTTTTGACAAATGTGGGAAAATATAAAAGGAAAATTCAGAGAATGAATTGATACTGTTCTTGGTTGGGTTGAAAGTTTTGTTGGTGCTATTGAATGAGTTGTTGAAAGAATCAAAAACGCATGGAGTAATGTAAAAAGTGCGGCACAAAGTGTTGTTTCAAGTGCTAAAAGTAAATATGATAGTGCGGTTGCTTCTTTGAAAAGTTTAGTTTCATGATGAAGGGCGAGCGGGTGACCGGTTTCAATGTGAAATGCTTATCTTGTTTGAGAAAAATGACCGGAATTATTCGTTCCAAGACAAAGCTGAACAATTATTCCGAATCATGAAATCACGAATAATAATTGAATCACGATAAATATTTCATGAGTGACCGTGAGAAACGAAAACGACATTCAAGAACTTGCAAGAGAAATGGTGAGACAGATTAAACTTGAAAAGAATTTCGGGATCGCTTAATTTATATTAAAAGCAAAAAACAAATGGACAATATTTTATTAAACAGCGGGTTATTAGGAAACGCACCCAAAAAAAGATGATGAGTCCAGCCGGACAGTTGAATGTTTATCTTTAATTGATACAACTTGCACAACTGAACGACAAGACGCGTTATAAATTCAGATCATGACGATTTATGAGATATTGCACTTGAAACATATAATTTCCCAAGAGCCGACGGGTGAAATGTGTTGAATAAATTTTATAGAACGAAAACAATCACAATCACAATGTGTTTAACTTCAAACACCGCCGACGGATTAAACGACTTGATTGACGAATTAAAATTTCAAACGAGTAAAATGCAATGATATTTGGACATAATTATAAATTGACTCGTAAGAAGACGGGAAGCAACTTTGACTGGATTAAAATTTTGAAGACAAAATTATAATATAACTTTCGTTCAAAATGTTGTTTTAACTTTTACTTGCGTCAATCCTTTATCTTTCAATTTAACAAGTATTACGAACACATACACGGGAATTTCCGGAAATTATGCAACCGAATTAAACTATTCTTGAAAAGTGAATTGCTACCCGTCAATTTATTTAATCATTAAAAGTGAAACGTGATTAAATTCTTTTTCAATTGACATGAATTGATATTTATTTACGATTTCAAACGAATTTGAAGCCGGAGACTTTATAATAATCGACGGAGAAACAAAACTTGCGAAATTAAATTGAACCGTCATCACTTATTCGTGACCGTTCCCAATAATCGAACCTTGATTGAATCATATAGAAATAAAAGTCAATTCGGGTGCGTTAGTAAATTATGACATGATCTTTATTTATAAAAAATTATTCTTGTAATGAATAGATATGACATAAAAGTTTATAGTAAAGAATGAATTTATCAAACGACGATAAATCCGAATGTGATCATGAGTGATATTTCTTTCACCGAAAACGTGAATGGTTGACAATGACAATTACAATTGAATCTTGCATTGGGTTTTGGTGATAATACTTTTCACGGCGGAGAAATTATAAAGATAAATCTTTACAACGAAAAATATAAACAATGAAAGCAAATTTACATGTGATTTGTTTCGCAAATTTCGAGAATTTACGATATAAATAAATGATATATTCAAATAACTTGTTTATGAATCGCAAGTCTATTAAATTCAATATTATTTACTTGAAGTTATTCTTGAACGATCGAAACGATATTGACAGCAATAATCACGAAATTCAATAATAATTACACTTGAAATTTAATTACAGTTTGACAAATTGATTCATATTCGGAGAATATAAACGTCGATTTTGATAATACGGTGACTTGCACAAAAGCGATCAACGAAATAAATAAAATCACAAATTATTATTGGTTTGTTGATTCGGATTGAAAGTTTAATTTCAGAAAGAAATTCACACAAACAAACCATATTGTCGCAAATAAACAAGTGGTTGAAAGTATGAACTTAAATTATAGCATGGAATCAATAATAAATAAAATATACGTTGAAAGAAAAGATTGAACGGTGAAATTATATCAAGATTTTACGTCTCAAAGTGCGTATTGAATAAAAGAAACTTATAATAAACAACAAAGCATAGTTGACGGACAAACACAAGACGAATTCTGAAATAATTATCTTGAACAATATTCAAATCCGAAGAACGCAAGCACGATCGTAATAAATGACGAATACGATATTGAAAGCGTCGTTCCATGAGACACGGTGACGGTCGTAAATAGTGAATATACAATAAAAGATTTATTGATTGAAAAAATATCTTATACACCGTTAAAAATTACGTTGACTTTGGAAGAAAACGAAACATTGCGGGACGCAATAAGCAGTTAAACAACCTTTTTATTTTAATATAGTTTAGAAATGTTTACAAATTACAAAAACACAAACAACGCGAACAGCACCTTAATAGCGGACATTTCCGCAAGTGCGACAGCGTTATTGATTAAAGACGGTGATCAATCTTTATTTCCGTCAACTTTTCCATTTCTTTTAACTTTGGAACATTGCGACACCGACGACAATGTTATTTTAAGGGAAATTGTGAAAGTCACATCAAGCAATCAAAATTCTTTTACGATCGTGAGATGAGCTTGAATTTGTGTTCAAGACGACACGGCTTCAAATAGGAGTCAAGATAATACAGCCCACGCTTTTTATTCATGAGATAAAGTTTCGCTTTATTGGACAGCCGAACAAGTCGCAGACATTCAACAAAAATTGGAGACGTCCGTAAATGATTCAGCAATTGCGGACGAATACAACAGCACGGCGACATATTCTATTTGAGATATTGTAATGTATAAAGGAGATAGATATTCATGCACAACAGCCGTTTCAACGCCCGAAGAATTTGACAGCACGAAATGGACAAAAGTTTCGGTTGAATATAATCTTGATTCACTTCAAACTCAAATTGACGATCTTGCAAGTCAAAGCGGTGCAAGTGATCATTTGGAAGATGAATGACTTGTTTGATCTTATTATGAAATAACTGATCCAATGTTCAGACAGTTGACAACAACTTATGACAACGCTTCAGTTGACGCGAACGTTTGAGATGTAAACGCAAATACGGAAATTCATATTCAAAGACAAGGAAGCGGGACAGCAAGCAACCAATTAAAATTAAAAGTTAAAATGGCTTGATCGCCAACAACAAGTTTGGTTGTTGAAGTAAGGAAATGAATTTCAGTTATAAATACGAATAAAAAAAGTTCTTATTGGTATTGAGACTCGAATAATGTTATTGCAACGGCTACTTTGCCATATACAACATTTTCAAGTTCTTATCAAGAAATAACAGTCGCTTTAAATAATTCTTTTGGTTGAACTGAATGAGAATTATTGGACGTTGTTATTTATCAAGCAAGCCATATAGTAAACGCAAGTAATTATTATGTTGTCGCTTGCGATTCAACGCAACAATCCGACGCATTCCAATATTTAAAAATTGCAAACGATCTTGAAACCGTAAAACAAAGTGGAGAAATTCCATATTGTGTTTCGGATTGATTCGCAAATATACTCTTAACAAGAGTCACAACAGCCGGTGCGTATGCACTACCAAGAAATTTAAAAACGCTTTGAGAAAAAGCGAAGTTGACAACTTTGGGAAGACATACGGACGGGGTTTGGTTGGATCATAAAGATGAATCGTTGATCGATTATATTCATGGTGGTTATGAAATATGGACGATTAAATGGTCTGAAACTTCAACGCCAGCAAGTGCTTTCGTAGATTACGAAGACGACGCAGAATGAATGACGCAATGAAGTTCTGATTGGGACACAATATTCGGTTTTGAATGAGTAAGATTAAACACTTCTTGAGTTGAAACTTGAAGTGTGGATTTAACAAACATGTCGAGTGAATCATGATTGACTTCATGAGATAATGTTATGGTAAAATTTCCTATTCGTTGAATTAAAATGACAAAAAGTGGTTCAACTTGCACTTTATCAATAACAAATAATCCAAACGCCGAAGACGAATGATTTCAATATTATGCACATTCTCGTTGAACTTTATCAAGCCCAGTAAAGAAAAACGCTTTTTATTTATGAGTTTATGAATGAAGTCTTTCAAATTCGGTTTTGAAATCTCTATCGGGTGCAACAGTTGAATCAAATCATACAATGCGAGATTTTATAAGTTATGCAAGGGCGAACGATTGAAATTCTTGAAATGGCGGTTATGATATAGTTTGATTCTATCAAAGAATGTATATAAACGCTTTATATATGATGAAATATTGAAATATTGATTCTCAATGAACTATCGGACAATGAATCGTTTCATGATCAAAACAAGCGTCATGATGAAGTAATTCAATTGCGGGTGCTACTGGTTGAAATACTTGAAATCAAACAAGCTACATGAAATTATTTGGACTTGAAAACTGGTGGTGAAATGTTTCTGAATGGCTTGGTTGAATTTGCACAGATTGAAGCAAAAACTTATGGACAGCACTTCAAGGATTCGCCGGAGATATAACAACAAGTTCACCATACGAAAATACTTGAGTGACTATAACAACAACAAGTTGAAATGATCTTTCAAGTATATCATGAGACAATAAAGCAATGTTTGCACCGCTTTGAACGGTAAACAATTCAAACTACAACACTTATTATTGCGATAGTGTGTATGTGATTGCTTCTCGTTTGGCTCGTGCCGGTGGTAATTATGGTGCTGGTGCGAATGCTGGAGCTTTCTATTTGTATGTGCTTTATTCCGCTTCGGGTGCGGATGCGACTGTCGGTTCTCGCTTAATGTTCCTTTAGCGAAGCGTAAGCGAAGCCCCCTTTTCCGTCGCTTGCGACGGTCAACCACTTCAACTCTGCCGAAGGCTTTTTACTTCACGCGATCAAAAAATGAAAATAAATATTCAAATTGAAACAAACGACAAAAATCAAGAATATACTTTGTGACCTTATGGGGAGTGGGAACTCCCCAAAGAGTCCGAAGTAAATATAATAATAAAAAATAATCCGTCCGAAGATGACATAAATCAAGAAGTCGAAAGAAGAATAAGAGAAAAGAAAATCAAGGAAATAAAAATATAAAAATTTTGGGTTATATGGTCGAAGACGAGTTAAAAATTACGTTTTCGCCTTTGTTGGCTATACGACTGTAAACAAACCATGTATAAGCTCAATGGGGATTGTAAAAATTGCGATAATGTGAATGTGAATGCTTCTCGTTTGGCTCATACCAGTGGTAATTATAGTAATGGTGCGAATGCTGGAACTTTCTATTTGAATGTGAATAATTCCACTTCGAATACGAATGCGAATATCGGTTCTCACTTAACGTTTCTTAAAAATTCCCTTTTTATTTCAAATCCTATAATGTGCTTGGTTTAACCCTAAAGGTTGAATCAAGATGTGTTAAATGATAGCTATATAACCCTGCCACTTGGCAAAACATAAAAATCTGGGGAGACTGTATTGGTAATTATACGTATATAAACCACTTGGTATTAACAATGTTTATCTCTGCATATAATGAAAGTTCGGTTGTAAAGGAACATTATAGGTAAAAAACAAAATCAAAAATGAAAAGATATGGAAATATTTATGAGAAAATTTACGATTTGGACAATTTAAAAGAAGCCCACAAACAAGCAAGAAAAGATAAAGCGTTATATAGGGAAGTCAAAATGGTAAATGCAAGCGAAGAATATTTCTTGACGAAAATTCAAAAAATATTAAAAGAAAAAAGATATTTTATTTCTGCGAAAGATTATTCCGTTTCGACTATTCGGGACAAAACAAAGTCAAGAGAATTACGAAAATTGAAATACTACCCGCACCGTATTATTCAACGGGCGATCATGCTTCAAATTGAAAAATATTTTATGCAGATATTCACGGACTTTACTTGTGCAAGTGTAAAATGAAGATGAATGACGCACGTGATGAAACTCATGGATCAATACATGAGAGATGAAAAAGGAACGGCGTATTGTTTAAAAATAGATATTTCAAAATTTTATCCGAACGTCAACCATAGAATTTTGAAAAAGCTATTAAGAAAAAAATTCAAAGACAAAGATTTATTAAAACTTCTTGACATGATTATTGACTCATTCCCTTGAAAAAGGGGTTTGCCGATTTGAAGTTATTTATCACAATTTTTGGCGAATTTTTATCTTTCATATTGTGATCATCGACTAAAAGAAACAATCCATTGTAAATATGTTATAAGATACATGGACGACATAGTTATATTATGAGAAAGCAAAAAGCGATTAAGATATGTTTTTCGTAGGTTGAAAGGTTATCTCGACGGGTGTTTAAATTTGAGAATTAAACCAAATTATCAAATATTTCCGACGAGCGAAAGATGAGTCGACTATGTTTGATATAGATATTTTTATTGATATAAATTATTAAGAAAAAGAACGGCGGAAAAATTCAAAAAGAAAGCATTAAAATTAAAAGAAAAGCAAGATAAATGAATTATGCGGACGTTCAAGGAGTGGTGCAGTATAAACAGTTATATTTGACGAATTTGTCATTGTGATTCTTATAGATTATATGAAAAATATATTGATCCAATAATACCGTCTTTGAATAGGTATTATTTTTACGAAATATCGAATAAAAACAAGAACAAAACAAAGAAATATTATAAAAAATTGATTCACAAAAAATGAAAAATATAATTGTTGATTTATTCAAAAAAAAAGATACAAAGAAAATAGAATTTAATTCATAATTTTTGGAGACATGCAATCACCAAAAAGCGTTGAAGTTTTAGAATTAGAAATGAAACAAATGAAAGAAACGATCAACAAGATTGATGAAAATGTTTCAAAAATTTCTTCATTCATTTTTGAATGATGAATTGAAGAAAAGTTTGTTTCACAAAAAACATTTGAATTGACGGTTGAAGCGTTGAACAAAGAACTTGAAAACAAACAAAAATCACTTGACGATTTGAAATCAAATCAAGCAAAAGTGATCCGAATTGTAATCACGGCGGTTTTGACGGCGGTGGTTGGTTTAGTTATCAAAACAAATGTTCTTTAACTCTTAAAAATATACATCATGGAAAGCGTTCTTTTGAGTATTGCGGGGTGACTGATCACGCAAATTGTGACTTGGTTGTCACTTAAAACAAAAATCAGTCAAACAACGTTGTCAATTCTTTTGCCGGTTGTTTTTGGTTGAATTTATTATTTAATTCGTCAATATTTCATTGACGAAACAACACGACAACAAATCGTCGGTTTTATGTCCGGATCTTATGCGTCTTGACAACTTTTCTATAATTTCCGAAAACAACAATGACGACTTGATAAAAAATAATTTTATATTGTAAAAAATAAACATTATGGAAAACGAATTCACAACGGGTGCATTATGTAAAAGTCCGGAAGAAATGGACGCAAGAGATTTTCAAACGGAAATGGTGATGTGAACCGTCACGGACGAAATGTTGAAAGACTTGCCGGAAGAAATTGATTTGATAAAAGAAATGGAAGAATCATACAAGCAATGATCCATTCCATGTTGCACCGCAACCGCACTTTGTCACGCCGTATTGATTGAAAACATTTTCGATCATAAAACAAATAATTTGTTCCTGGATCAAAAAAATCAACGGGTTGACAATCAATGAAAAAAACGAGAACCCGACGAAAGTGGTGATTATTTGGAAAATGCGTTGAAAGGTGCAAGAAAAAATTGAATCAAATGAAAACTTTCGGATTGATCCGATTTTTCATTCAAGATTGATTGATATTCATATTCATGACGAAACAAAGACATTGAAAGATTTCTGAAAGTGATTGCATATTATTTGAACATCAAAAAACCGCTTTATTGGAATTTAAGGGGGAATAGTAAAACATCAAAAGAAATGTCCGCCGGTGAAATCAAAACCGTTTATTCATTAAAAGACACCACTTGGTGACATGCGGTTGCGTTATGAAAAATTGATTTCAAAAGAAAAATCGTTTGATTCGTAAACAGCCGACAACGAAACACGGTGAACAAAGATTGATCGAAAACATTGTCCGTGTTTGAAATATCATTTGACATTTTCAAACAGTTGTTGGAAAACGACGTTTTCGGTTGGAGATATTGGGAAATTTGGGATTTCAAAGACATCAAACCCGACGCATTATTCATTGATTTTGCGAACGTTGACGAAAATTCTGAATCTTACAAAGCAGTCAAACGGGCGAAAGAAAATTGATACATCAAAGGAGTTCCGCAAGAATGATGAAATCGTCTTGAACCGAACCGTCCAATGACAAGGTTGGAAATGTTGCTTGTTTTATATAGAATTTTCGGTTGAAAACCGTTTGAAAATAAATAAAAAAACAATTGCAAGTCTTTGCGGGTTTGCAATCCATACAAAAGCGGATCTTCATGATCCGTTTTTGATTTGCATTTGATTTTGAAATTTTTATCTTTTTTTTGAATGCAACTTGCATTCACTTCATGAACTCAGTTTGCAAAATTTCCGGACAAGATATTGTTCGGATTTTTTGATTTGCATTTGATTTCAAAAATATTATTATTTTGTTGCAATATGCAGTGATTTGTGTTTTTTCTTCATGGAATTGAAAACCGATCCGAAAGGGTTGGTTTTTTATAAAAAACGGCGTGGTTTTCACGTCGTTTTCTTTTGGTTTTTTGCCGGTTTTTATCAATTGCGGTGCGGTTTTATAATTTTTGAACGGTGAACGAATTTCCGTCACGGAGTAGGGGGGCGAACATATCATTTGAATCAGAACATTTGAAAATATTTTCCAACATTTCACGCGTCACATTTTCGTTCAAAATTCTTGCATTATTTTCACCACGAACAAGAACACCAACACGTTCAAGATTATCACCAATTTTTTTATATTCTTTCGGATTCAATCCGAATTGCATTTTTGCGTTGACGAATGGAAATCATTTGTTTTTGAATATAAACGAAATCAAATCCGATTTTTCAACGCCGTCAATTGCGTCTTTTGGTGCGTTTTCTTTTGGTTGCATAAATTCAACATGCGGTATCAATTTTCAGATTTTCAAGAAAGCCGAAACAATCGTGTCAAAAAATGCAAATAAATTCACACAAATTATTCAACCGACAAATATTCGTTTTGAGTGAATAAAATCCAATGTTTGAACTTTTCACACAAAGCACACGCCGAAAATCAATGCACAAATGATCCGTTTATCACATCGTCGGATCAAGTTTTCAAAAATTTTTCCTTTTTCGATTGATTTGACGATTTTTGTTTTGATTGCATTTTTAATCATGATTTTTTAATTCATCAAGTAAAAGTTGTGCAATTTCAGATTGCACTTTCAACATTTTTTCCGTTGTCTTTTTTCGTTTTCTCAAAATTTCCGTTCTTTTGAAAACGTCGGGTTCTTGTAAATAATCAACCCGAAGTGATTTTCTTTTGTTGCGTAATACTTCACAACTTTTGATTTTTGTTTCCATGTGTTTTTTCATAAGGAATAAAAGCGTCTTTTTTTAATTTGACGATATAATTATATACATAAAAAAATATTTGTCAAATTTTTTGACACTTTTTCGTCTTGAAATTGTTTTAATTTTTTTTATATCATGAATGTCAAACACGGTGACACATCAAAACATGATATGAAAACGGAATTTATTCCGGATCATATATGCAACCGTCCGGACATGGATCTGGTGGTTGCGTAAAGACATCTTGAACGCCGTGTTTGTTCAAGATGTTTTTATTTATTTAATATTGAATCAATGGACGAAAAATTGACGGCGTTTGTGTTCAAAACACGGGTTGACGTTGCGAATGAATTTCCGGACGCACAACAATTCAAAGATTTTTTCAATATGATTTTTGAATATCAATTTGAATGAAAAGAACCCGAAAATATTGATCCAATCATGAAAGCATTTTTCCAACAAATCAAACGATCCATTGATAAACGAAACGCAAGAAATCAAAAAATTTCAAAATCAATGAAATGAAATCAAAACGCAGTCAAGAACTTTGAAAACATATCAAAACAGATGAAAACAGATAAAAACAGTTGACAACAGATAAAACAGAAAAATAAAAATAAAAGTAAAAGTAAAAATAAAATAGAAAATAAAAAAGAAAATATAAAAGAAAATAATCAAACTACGTTTGACGAAATTTCAAATGAAATTTCGATTGTTTCAGAAAATGAAATAAAAGAAATTGAAGAAAAAAAAGAATATTGAAATTCTTTAATCAACGAATTGATTTTTGAATTGAAAAAAACATGTGACGAAATAGGGGTTGTGTATGACAAAAAGGACGAACGCAATTTTGCACATCACATCATGACTGCAAAAGAATTCGGGGAATTTTGCGAAAAAGTGAAACAAACAAGGATTGAATTTGCAAAAAATATTTTGAAAGTAAGTGTTCAAATTTGATTTCGAAAAGGTGCTTGCAGTTGACCAAAAAAAATATATCAAAATTTTTCTGATGTTTACAATGAAGTTGTAAAATTGAGAAATAAACAACAAAAATCAATAATTCCAAAATTTTAGATTGTTTTCGTGATAAAAATGGAAATGAAAGAATATAAACCGTTGTGTTTGGTTTTCTATGTAGATTGAGAATGAAACAGATCCGCGTTGCCGTTGGACGAAACAAAAATCAATGATTTCAAACAAGCGGTTGAAAATAGCAAAATGATTGAATTGGAATGAGTGATCATAAACACATTTGACATCAAGGAAATCAGACCGTCAACGCATACATCGGAAATTGAAAAGTTTTTTTATTCACAAACCGCACAAGACCGTGCATTGTTGAAAAAATGGATTTTATGAAGATTCGGTGACCGCAAGTGAAATGTTGTTGAAGTTGCACAATGAATGTTCAAAGATCCAATTGAAAGAATGTGGTGATATTTAGAAAATTATCATTCACAAAATCCGCAATAATGTTTTTATTTTCTTATTCAAAAAGAAATGAAATATTCAAAGACTTGCGAATGTTGTGGAAATGTTATTTCCGCATACACGCACAAACTGAACGCATGGAATGTTGACATGCTTGAAAAATTGGTTTTGTTTTATAAAAAACGACATCGTCCGGCGATCATTTCGGAATTGGATTTGTCACCGGTTGAATATTCCGTTTTTGGAAAAATGAAACATTTCGGAATCATTTCACACGTAAAACGAAAAACCGCAATTCAAGGCGAAACCGTATCTTGACGAATTCCAACGCAAAAATGAATTGATTGGTTGAAATGACAAATTCAAATTGAAAACAGATCCGCAAGTTTTGGAAAAGAAACGTTGCCGTTGGATCATGAAGCACGAGAAACCGACAAAATTTGACGAAAATTGGTTTGGGTTCGAGACATCAAGGCGGATTATAAACGAAAACACGGTGACGAATACAAAAAGGAAAAGTGAACGAGAACATTATTTGATTTTATTTGTTGAAAATAATCATGGAAATTTTGGTTTTGGTTGCGTTTTATATTTCCGGACTTGTAAACGAACCGCAACCCGTTGATCCAACGAATCCGTTGAATTATTCAATCACGATTGACGGGTTTGATTATTATTCAGACGCAAACCGTCGGGCGAATTTATGGTTTGATTGAACGTCCGGTGATGTTGCAATAGTTGAAACATTCATGCAAGAATCAATGTTCAATAAAGACGCCGTTTGAAAAGCCGGTGAAAAATGACTTTGTCAATTATTACCGAACAAAACAAACAACGTCCGGTTGAATGATCCACGTCGATTGAGTGGTGATTATCAAGCGAAAGTTTGTCTTGATAAACGAAACGCCGTGAAAGATAAATCGAAAATTTGGAGTGCGTATAAAGTGAGACATAAACAATCGAATAAAATCAAATTTGTCAAATAAAAAAATAAAAATTGACTTGAAATTGTAAAAAATAAAGATATAAAATAAACATCAAAATGATTTTATATCTTACAAACCCGCAAAAATGGAAAAAATCGAAATCAATGGAAAATTATTTCAAATCAATTTCTTTTCATGAAATCAGATCTATATTGTTTCAATTCGAGACGGTGAAGAATTTCGTGTTCCTTATTCAAGATCACATTTCAAAACAAAAAAAGGTGCATTGAAAAGATGTGAAGAACTTGCAAAATAATTTTATCATGTAAAACCCGCAAAAATGAAAAAAAACATCATGGTTTGATTTCCGAAAAAAAAGACATTTTGGAATCAAACAACCGACAATGAAAAATGATTGATTCTTGCGTGAATCAATCTTGCACTTGCCGTTTATTTTTCAATATTTGCAATCTGATTCGGATTGTTCCTTTTTAATTGTTTTTTTGTGTATCAATGGACAACAAAATCATAAAAACACCACTTGACGATGTTGTTTTCATTAAAACACGCGTCAAAACATTGAATTTCAAATGTGAAAGATGTTGAACAATCATGACGGAATGACGAACAATCATGAAAAAAAGATATTGGTTCGACAATCAGAAAAAAGAAAAACAACATGTTTTGTGCAATAAATGTTTCAAATTGGTTGCGAATCATTACGAAAATTTATTTCCTGATTTCAAAATAAATGAGAATAGTTAATCAAATTATATATGACGAATGATGTGAATATTTCACAATAGACAAATTCTTGATAAAAGAAAATAAAAAACCGAAATTGATGAAATCCGTTTCGTTTTATAGATCCGAACTTTGTGAATTATTTGAAAATTATTGATGATCATTCGTGAAATCATTGGGGGCTTGTTTGAGAAATGCGGATCATATAAACGCAAAAAAATTGATTGAAACATTTCAAGATTATGTGGTTGAATATGCGTTTGATTTTATCAAAGAAAATCAAAAAAATGCTTAAATATCAAACGGATTGGTTGAAATCACGTCACAAAACACCGGCGGACATTATTCATTGTGAAATTCCGGATTGTCCAAACATTGCAACCGAAATTCATCACATTTCACGTTCAATGCGTTGAAAAAGAAAAAACAAATCCGACGGATCAGATTTGATTGCATTGTGTAGGATTCACCACCAAGAAATTCACAATCAAAACACAGAAAAAAATATAAAAAATTTACTTGAAATAGTAAAAAAAATACTTATAAGAAAATCAAGATTTTATTCTTAATTATAAAAAACATGGATTGCAAAAAAGAGACTTGCGGAATTTACACCAAACTTGCGGGCGTTCGTTCCGAAATTGACGGAATGTCAAAGGAATGAGAAAATGAAATGCAAGGTTATTTGTATTTTTCCGACGATCAAATTTCAAGAACATTCCGTTGATTGTTCAACCTTTACAAAATCGACTTTTTATATTCAAGCAAAATCACCGGTTGCCGTGAAGTATCACCAACCCGTTCGTGAACAAAACAATTCATCACGGACGTTTTGGTTGAATATAAATTTGTTGATATTGAAGACGGATCATTTGTTGAATGAACCGCATGTTGAAGTTGAAACGACACCGGCGACAAGTGAGTTTATAAAGCAATCACGGGGGCGGTGAAATACATATTCATGAAAACGTTTCAGATTTCGACGGGTGACGATCCGGAAAAAGACATCGTAAAGGATCGAAAACCAAAAGAAGAAAAACAACTAAAAAATGAAACGAAAAAAGATCCACTTGCATTTGATGAAGAAAACAAAGATTTTGATCCAAATATTTTCAAAGACGAATTCACGGAAAAAGATTTCACAAATTTCAAAAAAGCGGTTGAAGAATGAAGATTTGACATAAAAGATAAAAAAGCAAGTGATGTGATTGAAGAAATTTCGAAAAAATATGATATTTCTTCAAAATGGAAACTTGAAATTCAATGATTTATGAAGTTGAAAAAATAAATCATGAAATGGATTGCGGAAAAAAACAAAATCAATCGAAAACAAATCGTTGAATGGTTGAAAGATCAAAAAGACGGTGAATATTCGATTGAAGTGAAAAGATATTGAAAAAAAACCGACGCACAAAGTTGATATTATCGGGGCGTCGTGTTGGAAACAATTGCACAAGAAACATGATTTGCCGGCGTTCAATGGTTTTATTTGTGATGAATGCCGATCATCATGGATTGAAAGGAATATTTGCACGCCGTGATGAAATGATTATTGCAGAAAACAACATCAAAGACAATGACAAAATTTGAATATTCCGAATTGATTGAAACAGCAATTGAAGTTGCGGACAATCTTTGAATAAAAGTTCCGCCACCTATTAAATAATAAAACCCGCAAAAATGAAAATGATTTGATTTGTTCACGTTATAACAAGAACACGTTGTTCAAAAACATATTTGACGAAAATTGGAGTGAATTGACGCCGTGTTGCATTGATAACGTCACCGATGACGTGGTTGTTCGGACGTTCACACATGCGGATTTCCGGACGGAAAATGAAAAAAAAGCGTTGCGAATGAAAACGATGTAAAATATCTTGACAATTGGAAATTTACAAGGGGGGGGGTGATTTTATAAAGTATCAATGAAAAATTGCACCATAAAACCACGAACCGCACCAAACAAAATCAAAACAAAATTCAAAAAGTTTTTATTCCTTATTCATAATATCATGAAGAAATGATTCTATCACGTTTGAGCCGAATATTTGATATTACCAAACCGGCTTTGAAAATTGGTTGAAATTTATTGAAAACCCGTCAGAAAAATGCTTGAATATGATCCAAGCAAAGTTGATGACGAATATTGAAAAGTTGAATATTTACACTATGCAACTTGACATGTTGAAAGGAAAAATTTTGAATGAACGATTTATTGTGATTTCGAAACAGCAAACAAAGTAAGAGAAGAAAACACATTGAAACAAATTTGACGTGTTATGCAAGACAAATGATATAAAATAAAAGAATTTGACGAAAAAACCGCAAGAATTGAAGAACTTGAAAAAGAAAATGACGAATTGAAATCGTTGCCACTCGTAAACGTTGAAACAATTCACAATGATTGAGATATTTACCCCGACGATGATCCACGTTCAAAATTTTATAAGGAAAAATTTGACGAAAAATTAAATGAAAATTTGACGGAAAATAAAAAAAGATGACGTTCGACGTGGGAAAAATAAAATCAAAAAATTGACTTTTATTCATTAAAAATTTTGACTTATGGAAAACCAACAAACAGACTTGCAAACGTTCGGGGAAAATTTCCGAACTTTATGAACAAAACGTGCAAATGCACAAATGGAATTGCGTGATTTAGAAATGGAATTGCAAAAAACCGAATTTCGAAAACAGATTCAAGCGAAAAGAATGGAAGTTGCGGAATTAGAACAAAAAGAAAATGACATGAAACAGAATATTGTCAATTCAATGTTGCAAAATCAGTTGAAATCAATTGAATTCACGTTTCAGAAGTTTACAGTTAAAAAGAACCCGTGAGCGTTAGTGATTGAAGACGAAAGCAAAATTCCGGACGAATTCAAAAAAGAGAAAACCGAAATTGTGATTGATAAAAAAGCAATCAAAGAAAAAATTCAAAATGGTGAAACGATTGACGGTGCGTCAATTAGGACATCTTATAGTTTACAAATTACGCCAAAATAAAATGACGCCACTTGAAATGATAAAACAACTACAAAAAGAATTTGTGCGTGAATACCCGTGATTTTGAAAGCGTGTTTGAATGAAACATGTTTGTGCATTCTTTGGAATTACGCGTCAATCATTATACCAACACAAAAACGACACAAAATCTTGAACAAAGTTGAACACAATCGATCGAAGTAAACGATCGAATGAAAAATTCTTAAAGTTTTTATTCAATAATTATAAAACATCATGAAAATCAGATGAGAATTAAAAGAAAAATTGGACGTTCAGACGTTCGGTGAATGAGAAAACGAATTCAAAAAACAAACATTGATATTCGTTGAAGTTGAACCGGAAGTTGAATTTCCGAACACCATTGCAATTGATTTTTCAAATGACAAATTAAGTCTTGCCGGTGCAATGGAAGTCGGGGGAATTTATGACGTGAATTTTTCAATTTCATGTAAGAAAACCGACAAGGGCGGAATATTCAACACAATCAGATGACGAAAAATAAATGCGGTGAAAACACCGGACGAAAAAGACGCCGAAGAAGTTTTGCCGTTTTAATTTGAAATATGTTTCGAAAATGGAAAATCCGCAAAGATGATTGAATGTCCTTTCATTGTTTGATTGAATTGCGTGTTGATATGAAGCATTGATTCGTGCATGAATAAAAATTGAAAAATATCTTGCAAGTGAAATTGATGAACCCGCAATTCAAATTGCAATGAAAAATCACCCCGACATCATTCAAATTTGAGATGTGAAAAATGTCAAGGGGGGGGGGAATCTATGAAATATTGACCTTTTGATGTGATGAAGTCCGTGTCAATGATTTTCAAGGGCTTGAAAGATGTTGAATTTTGACGATCCAAGAAGTAAACTTTTCTTTGAATTTGTAAGAATCAAAGAAGAAATAAAACCGAAATATTTCTTGTTGGAAAACGTGAAAATGAAAAAGGAATTTCAAGACATTATAAGTCAATATTTATGAGTTGAACCAATTGAAATCAATTCATCGTTAGTTTCCGGACAAAATAGGAAAAGATTATATTGGACAAATATTGAATGAATAAAGCAACCGGAAAACAAAAACATATTATTGAAAGACATTCTTGAAACAGATCCAGGATCCAAATATTTCGTTGAAGATTCACCGATTGTTCAAGTTGTTGAATGAAAATGTGTTGTGAGACAAGCAACGAAAAAATGATTTATTGTTGCGGACGATTGAGATTGAATTTGTTTGTCTTTTCCAAACAGTAAAACAAGACGTTGACGCGTAATAAAACAAAAATCAAGCACATTGATGACATCAAATTCAAGTTGCGTGTTTATAAATTGAAAAATAAGGAGATTGACGCCGGTTGAATGTGAAAGATTGCAAAATTTACCGGACAATTACACCGCTTGAATTAGTGAAACGCAAAGATTCAAGACATTGTGAAATGGTTGGACGGTTGATGTGTTGTCACATATATTCAAAAATATTCAATTTTAATTTATTTATATTCAATCATGGAAAAAGATTTTCAAAATTTAGTTGATAAAGCAAGAGCGTCAAAACACCTTGACGCAATCTTGCTTTTGGTTGAAAATAAATCAAAGATTCAATGAGAATTTGCAAAGATGTTCACAAATTCGTTTTGAGAAAAAGAAAACGATCCGCAAGCCGAAACAATCAAAAAAACGGTTGGATTGGTTGCGGAATATGTTTTCAATTCTTGTGTTGACGTTTTGGTGAATGATAAAAAATAAACGTTGCAAAGTTCCGAAATAAAAATAATTTTTAGTTGTTTTTATTTCATGGATCGAATGAAATGGAAAAATTCAACAAACATCACAAGTTGCCGAAATCAAGGGGTTGAACCGCCGACAAATCAAATATAAAAATTCGAGATATGAAAGAACATTCCAACCGACACGCCGTCTATTGAAACGACACACCGGTTGAACAATTGATCAAGGTTTTGACGGTGAACAAATGAGTTCGGACGAAATGATTTGAAAACGCAATAATTGACGTTTTGTTGAATTATGACGGGGAATATTACAAGGAAAAGTGCATGAATAAAGATCCACGCGACGATTTATCACCGATTGACGAATAATTTATTCCTTAATCAAAAAAAACATGTTTCATTATTTATTGTTGACGATTTATCGAGTTTTTGCGACATGGATTTCGTTTGCATTATGACACAAACGGAAAGATAAATCGAAATATGTGTTGTCAATGATCATTATGTGAATATTATTTTGATTTGTTTTATTTCATAATCAAGCAGAATAAAATGAAAAAAGAAATAAATATTTTCGAAATCGACGGCGTTAAATATTGAGAATATGAAGACAAAATTACAAAAGACGAAATTTTGAAAGAATTGGATTTTTTCAGAAAATCAAATCGTCCGTCTTATATGTTTATAAATGCTTTATTGACAATTAGAAGTTATCAAAACGGTATTGAATACCGCAAAAAAATAGAAGACCGCTTGAATAAATCAATTGATGAAGCAAATGAAAGGACGGTTTTGTATTGGACAATGCTTGTGATTTGATTGATTGTGTTCGGGGTTGGATTTCGGAAAATTGTTGAATTTTTAATTGATTTAATAAAATAATCATGTTGAAAATTATTCTTGCGTTAGTTCTTGCAATCCTTTTGATTGTTTGCATTGTGAAATTTGAAATTGCATTGTTCAAATTTTTGAGCGTTGTTTTCTTGATTGCACTTGTTTGTGTTTTAGTTTATATGTAAAAATAAAAAAATGTTTGAATTGCAACCCGTCTTTGAATGCGTGATTTCTTTTATTTGTGCATTAGTTCGATATTTCACGGCTTTTTCATTGTTTAGATCCGACAAATATTTCATGTGTGTTTCAATCATGTGTTGAACGATGTGGTTGATTCTTGCGTTGATGTCTTTATATCAATTTTGTTTTTAATCATGGAAAAATTGCTTGAATTGTTGAACAATCCGGAAATTGAACCAAGTTCAAAAATCGAACATTGGACGGAAACTTCCGTTCAAAATTGTGATTATTTGATAATTTCAAAAAATCGTGGATTTATTAGAAAATTAGTTGAAAAAGATTTGATTGATTTTGAATCAATGAATTGAAACGGAAAAATAATTTCGTATTTGACGGACGTTGCGGATTATAAACGAAATGACATCAAAGAAAATTTGGTTCTGATGTTGTTGTCGATTCAAGACGATCCGATAAAATATTTAATTTCAATATTAAAATAATGCAAAGACATAAATATTCCGATTGAA
The DNA here is from genome assembly GCA_045577535.1 of Candidatus Onthomorpha sp. Classification (GTDB taxonomy): domain Bacteria; phylum Bacteroidota; class Bacteroidia; order Bacteroidales; family P3; genus Onthomorpha. The sequence continues at coordinate 22,202 of JAZNIO010000033.1, forward strand.
GTGTTTGATTTGAATTAAAATCTTGAAATTATATTTCCGACAGCACATTATTGACGGCGATCGGAATTATAATTCGTAATTGAAAATTTGAATTTTTACGTTTTATGAATATGGAATGATACAGCAAAAAAGACATTAAAGAAATTATTGAATATATGAAAAACGTTGTAAATGTAGAAGTTTTATAAAATATAAAATAATTATGGACGATATTGAAAAAATAGTGATATACGGATTTTGTGTTTTATATTTCATTGTTCTTGTGTTTTTTGTTTGTATTTATATTCAATTTTGATGAATATGAAAAGCACCAAAGCCACCGATCAAAAAATAATTTATATTCAAAAAATAAATCATGGACGCAATAAACTTTTTAATGGACGGATTGATAAAAAAATGACGAAAGCCACGATGAATTTATAAGAATCTGATTGTTTGAATGGAAATGGTGCGTTGTGAAGAATATGTTTGAAGTCCAAACAATGAATGGAAAAGCATTCGTGAATTGACAAGCAAAGAATCGTGATTGCGACAATTTGTTTGTGAAAATAGATTGTTGAAAGAACGATTCATTCAAGGTGATTATATCAATTCAGATTATTCACAACCAAGTTTTCGATTTTGTGAATGTGCAATGAAAGACGAAACCGAACTTGAATCATTTTTACTTGATATTATAAAAATTTAGAATGCAACAAACAAAATTTGATTATAACGCATTGAAACTTGAATATTTTCAATCTGAAATCGACGAAATCAAAGCGTTTTGGATTGACAAGGGGTTGACATTCAATTCAAAGGTGCGTGAACATACGAAAGGACGGTGACAAGAAAAGCAAAAACGGAAAGACAAGATTCTTGAAAAGGCACTTGAACGTCAGAAAAACAAGATTGCAAAAGAACTTGAAATTCCGGTTGAAGATCTTTTCAAAATAAAAAAAGACGTAATCGAATTGATGAAACATAAAATGAAGCAATATCAAGACAGCATTAAACTTGCGGACGGTGAATATGTTCCAATCAATATGAAAGAAGTGGAAAAAATCCGAAAGGTTGCAAAAGTTGAACTTGGTGAACCGACGATTGTTGCAAAGAATGAATGAAAAACAACAATTGAATCAAATTGACCGTTGGTTGCAATTATACGTTCGGAAGAAAACGACGATAAAAACGAAGAAGACGACGAATAATCGTCTTTTTTTATATTTGCAATTTAATAAAAAAATAATATAAAAATATTATTCTATCATCGATGATAAAATAATATAATGTTTGTAAAATGAAACAATATTTGATCCAGGAATCGAAAAATTTCAAGCAATAAGAAAAAGCGGGTTCATTTGAATTTGTTGGTTGCGGTTTTTTGAATATCACGTCAAGCAATCAAAAACGAATGTTGCAAAATGAAAATCAATTTGTCTGATGAATTACAAGTCGGGGTTTATATCAAAAACAAATTAAAATGACAAATCAAATAAAACTATTTTGAAAACAAACAAAGGTTCGAGATATTTTGACGGATCAAAAAAATCCAATTTTGGAATTGTTGATTGGTGGTGGTGCGGGTTGATCCAAAACATTCACCGGTTGTTTGTGGTTGGTGACAATGTGTTTGAATTACCCGTGAACGCGTTGGTGATTGTGACGTTCAAAAATGAAAACCTTGAAAATGACATCATTGAAAACATTGACGAAATTATTGACGAATCAATTTTGATTGATTGAATGAAAACATTTCAAGGTGACATGATCGAACGATCCGCAAACACCGAACACCGTGATTTTTTGGAATGGTTCGGAAATTTTATTGTTGGATTTGAAATATTACCCGTCACTTGATCCGGATTTTGACGATTTGTGATCATTGGAATTGACGGGGTGATTTATTGATGAAGTTGTTCAAATTACACACAAAGCATATCAAGTTTTTTCATCACGTATTTGAAGACGAAAAAACGAACAATTGTGATTGAAACCGATGTTGTTGATGTCTTGCAATCCGTGAAAAAATCGGGTTTATCAAGAATTTTATAAACTGCAAAACGCTTGAACGATTGAACCGCACAAAAAATTCATTCAGATTCTTGCGAAAGACAATCCGCATGTTCAAGACTATGTTGAAAAATTATCACTTATGCCGGATTGACCGTTGAAACAAAGATTGTATTATTGAAATCGAGAATATGACGATGACGAAAACAAGGTTTATTCTTATCGTGACTTGCAATCAATTTTCACGAATGTTTGAACGACGGGCGAAAAATACATAATCACCGACGTTGCATGATCCGGAAAAGACACAACGGTTGTTTCGGTTCGAGATTGACGAAAAGTTATTGATCGAGTGATTGAAGAAAAATCAACACCCGAAACCGTCAAACATATCATGCAACAAAAACAAATTGAATATAATGTAAAATTAAAAAATATGGTTTATGACGGATCGTGATTGTGACGGTGATTGTCCGGTTTATGATGTGAAATTTTTCAAGGTGGTTCAAAACCTATTCCGACGAAAGACGCAACGGATCAAGAAAAAGAATGATTGAACAAAACTTATTTGAATTTACGTTCACAATGTTTTTTCATGCTTGCGAAACGAATCAAAGACGGTTCGTTGTCAATTCCGAATGTTGACGAAGACATGAAAACAAAAATCCTTGAAGAATTGGACGTGATTCAAGCGTGGAAAATTGAAAAAGATTGACCGTTGCAAATAATACCAAAAGACGAAATAAGAAAAATTTTGTGACGTTCACCGGATCTTGCGGACGTGATTTCAATGCGTGTTTATTTTGAATTGATTGAACGCAACGAACCGATGTTTTATTAAATAAAAAAAATAATCATGAAACGATTTCGATTTTTTGCATTTGGGTTTTGTTGGTGAATGTGCTTCAAATTTTGATTTGACGCCGTGACGAATCCAACACCGGAAAATTCAATTTGTGCGGGGCGGGTTGTGATGACCTTTTCAGTTTGTTATTTTATCGACACAATGAGAAAACAACGGAAATGAAAATAATTGCACCACCATTCATTGATCAAAAAATATTCGATTGATTGAAAAGCCGTGAAAAAGCATATTTGATTTTTTTGTTTCAAAAACGTTTCACGAAAAAACAAATTATGAAAAAACTTTTTATTGATAATGAAAGGACGTTTCAAAGATTACAAAAGAAAATGTCGGATTTGATAAAACGACAAAATGACGCAAAATCCAAAAAAGCAATTGAAAACAAAAAAAATTCCGATAAAAAGAAAATATAAAATTTTTATTTTCTTTTAATTATACCATGTCAAGATACATTTGAAGAAAAATCAATGTCGGATTCGGAAAAGAAACGACAAGATGAACAGCCGTTGCACCCGCTATTCGATGTCCGAAAGCGTCTTTGGATTTTGACGAAAAATCTGAAAAGGTGATTGATGAAAGTTCAATCGGAGTGATTGAAGATTCTTTTGACGGACACGTTTCAAAACAATTTGCGGAATGATCTTTTGAATGCAACGTTTACGCAAACGTTATTTGATACATTCTTTTGAACGTTTTCGGAAAAGTGACGACAACATGATCAAGTGGTGAATATACACACGCATTTGAAGTTGACGAAACAAATCAACATCAATCATTGACAATTTGACTTGCAGACGATACGCAAGACAAACAATTTCCACTTGCAATGGTGAATTCATTTGAATTGACAGCCGAAACGGGCGACTTTGTGAAAGCAAACGTGGATTTTAGATCCAAAAAATGAGTGAATGCAAGTTTGACACCAACATATTCAAACGATTTTGCATTATTAGGAAAAAACGTTCAAGTTTATTTTGCGAACGATCTTTCGTGATTAGATTCAGCACAACCAATCAAAGCAACAAATCTTTCATTGACAATAAATAAAAACCTTGAAGACGTTGACGTTCTTGGATCAATTGAACCGGACGATTTTTGCAATGCACAATTCGGGGTTGAATGAGACGTTGAATTATTGCGAGACGATGAAACATACAAGACAATATTCATGAATTGAACAAAACAAGCAATGAGAATTGAAATCATTGACACAAACACAACACTTGATTCATGAAATCCAACATTGACGTTTGATCTTGCAAGCGTGATCGTGACTGAATTTGCAAAAACACAAGACAATGACGCATTAGTTCGTCAATGATTGACTTTCAGGGCTTTATATTCAATGAGTGACGCAACAATGATCAATGCGAAACTTATCAATTCACAAAGTGCATATTAGTTTTATTTTGTAATGACAAAAACAATGTTTGAAATTTTAACTGAAAAACTTGCAAAAGAAATTTCCGAAAAAATTTGATTATTAGACATCAAAGAAATCGGGGAAAATTGAACATTCAAAGTCGTTGCAAGTGACGAAACGGTTGACCGTGCCGGTGAAGTGATCAAAGTTTCATGACGGGATTTGTTGAACTTCATGAAAAATCCGGTGATTGTTGCAAATCATATTTATAAAGTCGAAAACATAATTTGAAAAGCAACAAACGTTTTCGTTGAAAATGACAAATTGGTTGTTGAATGAGTATTTGCAACAACGGATCTTGCACAAGATGTCCGCAAATTATATGACGGCGGATTCTTGAAAACCGTTTCAGTTGGATTTATTCCAAAAGAAAGAGATCCGGAAAATCAAAAAATAATCACAAGGGCGGAATTGCTTGAAGTTTCATTCGTTCCAGTTCCTTGTAATCCGAACGCATTGTCTTTATGAAAAGAAATTGTTGACGGATTGATTGAAAAATGATTGATAATCAAAACCGAAGACGCACCCGAAACAAGCGACGAAACAGAATCAAACCCGAACGAAGAAGTTGAACAAAACACGACATGCGAAGAAGAAAACGAGAATGAAAATAGTGGTGATGAAAATTCACTTGACAACGGTGAAGAAAAAAGCATAAAGGAAATGACGGAAGTCAATCTTGAAAAAGATATTTATGATCAACTTCAAGATCAAGTTCGTGAAATACGCAACACAAAATACATTTATGTTGTTGAAATATTCACAAAACATTTTATTTTCCGAGACGATGTGAATTTGAAATATTTCGATCAGAATTGGAAAATAAAAGGTGAAAACGCAGTTGTTGACGGTGAGCCGGTTGAAGTTGCACCAAAAACAACATGGATTGCGAAAGCAATTCAAAAATCAAATCGTGAATTACTTGATGAAATAAAATCTTGATTGTCCAATGACAAGGACGACGATGTCGATAAAAAAGACATTGAAAGCAAGATGAAATTGCAGAAAGAAGCGTTGCAAAACGTTTCGAAAGTTGTGTCAGACGTTCTGCACAAAATCAAGTTATAAAAAACCTTTTTATTCTTTATTCATTATTCAAATGGATCCAAAACAATTACAAGAAACACTTGAAACAACTTTGAAAGAAGTTCTTCCATGAGTTGTTGACGCAACAGTTGACGCAAAAATGGAAGAAAAAGTTTCAAATTTAGAAAAAGCAATTGCAGATTTGAATAAATCTGTAAAAATGACCGTTGATGAAGACAAAGAAAACATCAATGAAGCAAAAAAGACAATGTGAAAGTTCTTCAAAGAACTTGCAAAATGTCACAATGACGCCGAAATTTTAAGCGTTCAAAAAGCAACATTCTTGAACGAATGAACAGACGCAGAATGATGATACATGGTTCCTACTGAATTTGCAAGAGAAGTTTTCAGAATTGCGGGTGAAAGTGGAATCGTTAGACGTCACGCAAGAATCATTCCAATGTGAACAGATAAAAAAGATATTGCAACACTTGTGAATTCAATCGTTGTATATTGGACAAGTGAGGGTTCTGCATATACAGAAAGCAAACCAACAATTTGACAATGCGAATTAGTTGCAAACAAAGCGACTGCATTAGTTAGTGCAACAAACGAATTGATCGAAGACAACATGACTGATCAAGAAGTTTGGAGTTTAATGGCTGAATTGATTGGTGAAAAAATGGCTGAATTTGAAGACGCAAATGTTCTTGCAAGTTCAACAAAATTAGACGCATTATTACCAGACGCAAACATCAATGACGTTGTCATGGATTCATGAGACACAAGTTTTGCGGATATTTCTTACGATTATTTGATCGACTTAATAAGAGCCGTTCCAATGAAATATAAGAAAGGTGAACCAAGATTCTTTATGTCACAAGATATTGTGAAATATATCGAAAAATTAAAGGATCAAAACGGACAACCAATTTTCTATTCAACAAGAGATCTAAAAGATAGACAGCTTGAATATAGACTTCTTGGTTATCCATTAGAAATTTCAGACGTTATGCCATGAGATACAGACGACGCCGTTGAAACACCTTTCGTTTTATTCGGAGATTTGAAACATTATGCGTTCGGTGATAGACGTCAACTTTCACTTTCTGCATGATACATGTCAGGAAATTGGGAAAAAGACATTCAATCATTAAAAGCAAATGAAAGAATTGCCGGAAAAATCATATTTCCTCAAGCATTTGCAAAATTGACAACAGCCGCAAGCTAAAATTTGCAATAATATCACAAGGGCGGATTTATTCCGCTTTTGTGAATATTGTTTCAGTTTTTATCTTGTAAACAATTAAAACCATGTCAAAGAATGCAAAAAATCAAAACGTTTCAAAAGATTTAGAGAATCAAAACGTTGATGTAAACGAAAACACAACCAACGAAAACGTTGAAAATGAAAACAACGAAAACGTTGAAAATCAAAACGAGTTGAACAACAATCCAACCGACGAAACAAACAACGCGGAAAATTCACAACCCGACGAAACAAACGGGGAAAGTGACAAACAAAAGGATTGAAACGAAAACACAACCAACGAAAACAACGAAAATCAATCAAATGATTTCCACGATCAAATTCAAAATACATCAATTGAACGTGTCAAGGTTGTTGCAAAATCAAACAGATGATCATTCAAAAAGGGCGTTGAATATGAAATTTCAAAGAAAATCTTTGATTCATACAACGGATTATTTGAAACTTTATAAAATAACAAAAAAATCAAAATGGACGTTTGCAATTTATCAAAAAAACAATAAAAGATAATTGCAAACGTTTTTTATTAAATATATTTTGAAACATGCCGAACGAAAACGAAATCACGGACGCACAAAATTTGCAAAATGCGGTTGATTATGTCAAATCCGTTTTATGAATAAGTTGAACGGATCAAGACACGATTTTGTGAATTTATATTCAAAGTGCCGTTGCGGAAATATACGAAATGACGTGAATTGATTTGTTGCAATTGTGAGCCGTTGAAAAGAAATTCGACGGGGCGTGACAAAGAATTTTATTTTTGACGAAATATATTTCATCATTGGAAAAAGTTCAATATAATGCGAATCAATGGTGAACACCCGAACGAACAGATTTTGAACCAAATTCATATTTGTTGAAAGACGATTGACAACTTGTTTTCAAAAATAATCTTCCAAGATGATTTTGAAATATTTTGATCGAATTCAAATATTCGTTCATGGATTTCAATTCAATTCCACGCAATCTTTCTGATTTGAAACTTGCACTTGCATTGCTTGTTTGAAATATTCAAGCGTCACAAGAATCAACATGATATTCAAGCGAAAGCGTGTCTTGAACATCAATCACATTTGACAAAACAACAATCACGAAAAACGTTCAAACATTATTGGACAAATACATTGTTTTTGCTTTTTAATCGATCGGAATCATGACAAAATTCAAACTTGATTATTTCACCGCAACCGTAAAACGTCTTTGAACATACACAACCGACACAAATTGAAACAAAAAATCAATTTATGGTGAACAAATCATTGCAACCGTCAAATGATACCTTTCACCCGTTGGATCAAACAATCAAGATGTTTGACTTGATAGATTTTGACAAGTTCGGAATTTTGAATGTAATGCACCGCTTGACGTGAAAGAATCCGACATCATGACGATTGACGGCGTTGATTATGAAGTGAAATCATTTGCACGTGTTAGATGAATAAGGATTGATCGTGTTCGTGTTGTTTTAGTTCTTCCAAAAAATCAATGATAGATATTGAATATAAGGAAAAACAGTTGAAACAAATTCAAGAAATTTTCGGATCAAAAGCCGTTCAAGACATTCTTGACCGTTCGATCAAAAAATCCGTGATATTATTGCAAAGATACGCAACGCAAGAAGCACCAACGGATCAATGACGTTTGAGAAATGATTTTCACACGGAATTCAGAAAATCACGGTGACGTTTATTCAATCCGACACAATATTGAATTTATGTTCACGAATGAACGCGTCCGCATTATGCACCAATTGACAAATTGCAATGACGGGCGGATCGTCACGGAATACCGGTTTGAAAATTATGGTGGTCAATTGCAAGAAAGTGAACAAAAGCAAATCCATTCATGGATCGTGCGGTTGAACAATGAGAAGAACAAGTTGACGAAATATTTTCAAAGGAAATTGACAAATTCTTTTATGAAGTTTTCAAATAAATCATGATAAAAATTCAAGATGTAAGAAATGCGATTCAATCAAAATTGAATGAATTGACGGGTGAATGAAAACCATTTGTTCAAGCGTCAAATTTTTTCACGCAAAAAGCGATTTGATTTCCTTTTGTGATGTTTGAACCGTCTGAAATGTCGAGCGTTTATGAAGACACCGCGAACAATTACAGAAATTTTGTGTTTCAAATTGTGATTGTTCAAGAAATGAATCAAATTTCACGCGGTGACGCAATGGACATTTTGTTGAATTGTTTTGAACAAATGATTGACGCATTTGATAAAGATTGGACGCTTTGATGAGTTGTTCAAATGGTTGACGCAACCAATGGTGAATTTGGTGAAATTGACATGGAAAAATGACCGTGTCTTTATTTATCAAGCAATTTGAATTGCCGTGTTTTAGTTCCTATTACAGAATAATCATGAAAAAAGATTTCAAATTTTTTCCACGTGAAAAAGACAGAAAACCGGAAAACAACGAACCGGTTGAAAATGTTTCCGACATTGATGTCGGTGACATAAAAGATGTTGAAAAAAATCAAAAGAATAATAATACTTGAAAAAAGAAATCCTTTAATTCCAAAAAATAAAAAAAATGGGTTGGATCAAAAACATCAAAAACATATTTTCAACGAAAAAATGATTCATCGAAACAACATGAAATTGAATTGATGATTGATTATTCGTTGATTTGTTCAATGAATATTCAAGCCGTGATTTGCACAAATTATCAAAAACGGATTATTTGAATTTTTATAAATGACGATGTTTTGTTGCGGTTTGAACAATTGCACAAGCCGTTGCACAATTGGATCGTCAAGTCACGGACGGAAAATGAAAACCCGTCAATGATCCGTTGCTTGATTTAATTTCGGACGATTTCTTGTTGAATGTTGTTTCATACATGAAATTGAACGGTGGCGTTTATATTTGGAAAAATAAGGTTTGAAATAAAGTTGTTGATTTGGTGATATTGCGTCCGGATTTAGTTCACGCAATTTTGGACGATTCAAAGACAACGATTGATCATTATAATTATGTTTTGTCACCAAACAAAACAAAAAGATTTGAAAAAGATGAAATCATTTCAATTCAAAATTTCAATCCGCGTTTTCCATACCCTTTGAACATTGAATGAATGTCCGATGTTCAATGAATAGCAACCGCAATTGATTCGGATTATCAAGCGTCAAAATGGAATTGGAAATTTTTCTATAATAACGCAAGTGTTGACGGGGTTCTTGAAACGGATCAAAATCTTTCACCCGAAAGCGTTGAAAAGATCCAAAACAAGCGGGATCAAAAATATCGTTGAACCGACAATGCACATAAAATTTGAATATTGACGGGTGGTTTGAAATATCGTCAAATGAATCCAAGTCAAAAAGAAATGGATTTTGTTGAATCAAGACGTTTCAATCGTGATGAAATATTGTGATTCTTCAAAGTTCCAAAAGCAATGATTTGATTGTGAGAATGAGACGGGGCGAATTTGAATGTTCGTGCGTTTGAA
>JAZNIO010000034.1:0-4876 GCA_045577535.1 Candidatus Onthomorpha sp.
AGCACATACGAACTCAACACAAGCAACTACGCAAGTGGCGTTTACTACATCAGAATCATCAGCGGCAACGCAGTAAACACACAAAAATTGATTGTAAAGTAAGAACGAACAATCGATAACACTCAAAGGGAGAAGCCAAACAGCTTCTCCCTTTTTTGTTTCCTGAAAGCAAGAAAATACCTCTTTGTTTCATTTTTCTGAAATCAAGTTTCGCTCGACTGAAATCAAGAAGTATTTTTTTCAAACAAAAAGAAGATTGCCCAGATCAAAACAAAAGCGGGCGTTTGACTTGTTGTGTAAGTTCAAACGCCCGCTTGATTTTTATTAAAGCCTGATTACTTCATGAAAGGATAAGTAAAATCAGTCGGTGGATTAAGTGTTTCTTTTATGCAACGAGGAGACACCCAACGGTAAAGGTTCAATTCCGAACCGGCTTTGTCGTTTGTTCCGCTCGCTCTTGCTCCGCCGAACGGTTGTTTGCCGACTACCGCTCCCGTTGGCTTATCGTTGATGTAGAAATTGCCTGCCGCATATCTCAAAGCCTGCATTGCTGTTTCTATGTCGTAGCGTGAGTGTGCGAAAATCGAACCTGTCAATCCGTAAGGGGAAGTTGAATCGCACAATGCAAGGGTTTCTTCGTATTTGTCGCCGTCATACAAATATATAGTGATGACCGGACCGAACAACTCGGTGCACATGGTTTCGTATTCAGGGTTTGATGTCAATATAATGGTAGGCTCGATAAAGTAACCGATGCTCTTGTCTGCATTTCCGCCGATTACGACTTCTGCTTCCTTGCTTGCTTTTGCTCTTTCGACATATTGCATAATCGTATCGAAAGACTTCTCGTCTATAACCGAGTTCATGTAATTGCTTAAGCCCATCGACGATCCCATTTTTATCTCCGGAATCATTTCTTTTATGTTTTCAAAAGTTTCATTCCAGATTTCCTTAGGCACATACGCCCTTGAAGCGGCAGAACACTTTTGTCCCTGATATTCGAAAGCTCCTCTCACGATGGCAACTGCCAATTGTCGGCAATCCGCACTCTTATGTGCGAAAATGAAATCCTTACCACCTGTTTCTCCGACAATCTTCGGATAGGTTTTGTAGTTGTTTATGTTTTCTCCTATCTGCTTCCAGAAGTTGTTGAACGTCCTTGTGCTGCCCGTAAAGTGCACTCCGGCAAAGTCTGGCGAAGAGAAGATTATTTCGGAAATCGTTTCACCGTCTCCCGGCAGGAAGTTGATGACTCCATCCGGCACTCCCGCTTCTTGAAGCACCTTCATAAGATAATAATTCGACAAAACAGCAGTCGTGGCCGGCTTCCAAATCGTTACATTCCCCATCAAGACAGGCGAGATGTTAAGGTTGCAAGCTATGGAAGTAAAGTTGAAAGGCGAAACAGCGTAAACGAATCCTTCCAAAGGACGATATTCCAAACGATTTATCGCACCTGAGTCGCTCAAAGGCTGCTGTGCGTATATCTTTGAGGCGTAGTAAGCATTGAATCTCAAGAAATCTATCGTCTCACATGCCGAATCGATTTCCGCTTGAAAAGGATTCTTTCCCTGACCAAGCATTGTGGAAGCGTTGATCACGTATCTGTATTTCGTAGCCAAAAGTTCGGCAGCCTTAAGCAAGACGCTGCAACGATCAATCCAATCCACCTTTTCCCACTTCTTCCTTGCCTCCAACGCAGAAGCAATCGCAGCTTTCACATGCTCCTTGTCGGCTTTGTGGAACTTGGCGAGAACATGTGCATGCTCCGTCGGCATAACCACTTCCGCCATATTGCCGGTTTTAATCTCCTTTCCGCCGATGATAAGCGGAATCTCGATACACTCATTGTACTGCTTGTTCAATTCACTCTCCAAAAGGGTTCTCTCTTTCGAGCCTGCAGCATACGAAAACACCGGTTCGTTTTTCGGTTCTGCAAAGAAAAATGTTGCGTTGTTCATATAAAAATATTTAAGGTTTGAGAAAAAACTCCCAAACAAGGTTTGCAAGTGCAAATATAAAGATTTTTCTTTTTCAAACACCGAAAAAATACGTAATTTTGCAAGAAAAAAAATCCGAATGAAGACAACGATACGCTTGGACGCCTACAACGAACCCGCATACAGCCGTAACGATTTAAGCATCATAGGCATCATAAGTCGCGAACCCGGTTTCATGTTTGCAGGACGAATGAACAGAAAACTGAGAACCGATTTTGAGAAAAGCGAAGACTTCTCCCTGTGGAACGAAAAGGGCGATCCGATTCTTCTCAAGACGTTTTATTGGCATAGCGAGACGAACGGAGGCAGGCACATACTGCTTGAAACCTACGAAACCCCGTCAGGCACACTCGGATTGAGCACTGCGTACGACTATCTGCTGATCGTGTTCGGTTTGAACAACTCCGCGATTGCCAAAGAACTGCTCGGACAACTATACAAAGACGACATGATACATTTTGTGCAAATCGTACACGACTCGAACGAAGCTCCGCATCAGGAAAACGAAGCCGAAGAAATACCGCAGTTCAACCTGCTCGGCGAAGTCGTCAAAAAGAAAACATCCAAAGCACGAAACAAAACCTCAAAACCTCATTCGGGAATATCGACAAAGGCACTCGACAATTTCCTTTTCGACTTGGAAGACTATATGTCCGCTCTTGCAAAACACAAACCGACATTCGACAATCCTTATATCTGATTTGAGCGGTGAGCTTTGAGCCTTGAGCCTTGGGCGGTGAGCTTTGAGCTTTTCTCTCACAAAGACGCGAAGTCGCAAAGGCTGAGGTAAAAGGACAACAAGTCAACAAGACTACGAGACAACAAGATTTGCATACTTGTGGACTTGTAGTCTCGTTGTCTTGTTGTCTTTATATTGTCGTCTATCGTCTTTTCGCAAACACAAAACGAGCGTTCGCGAGTGCAAAAGCAGGTCGAACGCTCGTTTTCCTTTACCTTATATATATAGGGTTTACTTCAAGCTCCATATAATAATGGTTCCGTCATGTGAACTGCTTGACAAATATTTTCCGTCGGGACTCCAACAAACCGAACTAACGATATCCGAATGCCCTTCCAAGGTTTTGAATTTTTGACCGCTCTTTGCATCCCATATAATAACGGTTTTGTCCGCTGAAGCGCTTGCCAAATACTTTCCGTCGGGACTCCAGCAAACGGAATTGACCCAATCGGAATGTCCTTCCAAAGTTTTGAGTTTTTCACCGCTCTTTGCATCCCATATAATAACAGTATTGTCTCCTGAACCGCTTACCAAATATTTTCCGTCGGGACTCCAGCAAACGGAATTGACCAAATTTGAATGTCCTTCCAAGGTTTGGAGTCTTTGACCGCTGTCAGCATCCCATATAATAACGGTTTTGTCCCATGAACCGGTTGCCAAATACTTTCCGTCAGGACTCCAGCAAACCGGTTCAACGGCATACGAATGTCCTTTCAAGGTTCGAATGCACTCTCCGCTTTTTGCATCCCATATAATAACGTTATTGTCATGTGAACCGCTTGCCAAATATTTTCCGTCGGGACTCCAACAAACGGAAATGACGCCATAAGAAAGTCCTTTCAAGGTATTGAATTTTTGACCGCTCTTTGCATCCCATATAATAACGGTTTTGTCCGCTGAAGCGCTTGCCAAATACTTTCCGTCGGGACTCCAGCAAACGGAATTGACGGTAGAGGAATGTCCTTCCAAAGTTTTGAGTTTTTCACCGCTCTTTGCATCCCATATAATAACAGTATTGTCTCCTGAACCGCTTACCAAATATTTTCCGTCGGGACTCCAACTAACGGATACGACGCTTCCGGAATGTCCTGTCAAAGTCTTGAGTTCTTTAAGTTTACTTATATCTTCTTTTGAAAAATTTCCGCAACCTGCGAAGAAAGCAGTAAACACTGCAATCAAAGTTAAAAATCTTCTTGTCTTCATATACTATTTTTTAATCAACAAATAATCATCCGCTTGCAAAGGTATAAAACTTTCATAAACCGACAAATTTTTCTCTCGCAAAGTTCGCAAAGTCGCAAAGCGAGTTCCACGAATCCCACGTATCGACCCGTATCTTTGTAACGAACCTTTGTCCGCCGTCAGTCGTCTTTTCGCAAAAACCAGACAAGCGTTCGCAAATGCAAAAGCAGGTCGAACGCTCGTTTTTCTTTACCTTATTATATTATAAAGGCTGTTTTGAGTTTTAGTTGCAAGCTGCACTTGTTGGTTCAATACATACTACTTCTTCTACCTCATCAGGAAAAGTAACAGAATACACTTTTGATTCCACTCCTTTACCGGGAGCTGTTCCGCCACCTTTTTCGGTACAGGGGCGGCAAGTTCCTGTATATGCAACAACTTCAACCTGAGCATTTACAGGTTTATCATACTCTGTTGTAAGAGTGAAATAGACTGTGTTTCCGTCTATTCTCGTTACTACTGCTTGGACTGTTTCATAGTCAGCACCGCTTATTTTACAGCTACCTACTTGTGCATTCGCTGCGACTGAGATTCCTACTACAGCCAACAGCATTAAGAAAAATTTTTTCATCTCTTTAATAATTTTAATTTAACTTTAATAATTCATTTAATTTACTTTCTGATTTTCAGAATCCGATCATTGTTTTTTTAGTAATGATATTCAGAAGGTGTAGTAGCATTCCAACCTTGTCTGAAACCTTCTTGAAAATACGGATCTTCCACCAAGGCACATGATTGCAAGCCCATAGCAATTGATAATCCGATTATCAAAAGTAGAATTGCTCTTTTAAATCTTTTCATGCTTTTTAATTTAACGTCAGTCCTTATCTGACATTAAAAAATTCTTGTTTAATAACTATTTACTTTACTTTGCCCAAGTTCCAAAGGCGATACA
>JAZNIO010000035.1:0-22177 GCA_045577535.1 Candidatus Onthomorpha sp.
TCGTGAAAATCAACACCGTAAAGGGCAGCGTGGAAAAGAAGATGATAGTTCAATAGGTTGATGATAAATTATTGAGAACGCAAGATAGGAATGCAAAATCCGTCTTGCGTTTTTTATTTCTTGATTTCGCTAAATTAAAACGAAGAAACAATTTTCTGAAATCAAGATTCGCTCGGCTGAAATCAAGATTTAATTTTCTGAATCTTTGTTTTATTTTTTGCTTTTCATGATTTAAGAAAATGTTTTTGGAAAGTAAAAAACTCTTGTCTGAAATCAAGTTTGACGGTTAAGACTTTTTTTTGATATTTCGTTTCTCTAATTGGGCTTTTTTTTGTAATATTGCAGATTCTTTTAACAAGGAAAAAAACATTTGGCTTATGGCTTTATTGGAAATAAAAGATTTACACGCAAAAATAGGAGAAAGAGAGATTCTTAAGGGAGTTAATTTAACTGTAAACAAAGGTGAAGTTCACGCAATAATGGGTCCTAACGGTAATGGCAAGAGCACGTTGGCTTCTGTCATAGCCGGCAAAGATACTTTCACGGTTACAAAAGGCGAGGTTTTGTTTAACGACAAGGATTTATTATCTCTGCCTGTTGAAGCGAGGGCTGCCGAAGGCATATTCTTGGGATTTCAATATCCTGTCGAGATTCCCGGCGTGAGCATAACGAACTTCATGCGTACTGCTATAAACGAACAACGTAAATACAAAGGTCTTGACCCTATGAGTGCAAAAGATTTTCTTGCACTTATGGAAGAGAAAAAGAAAGTGGTGCAACTGACAAGCAATTTGGCAAATCGTTCAGTCAATGAGGGATTTTCAGGAGGTGAAAAGAAGAAAAACGAAATCTTTCAAATGGCTATGCTCAACCCTACTTTGTCTATCTTGGACGAAACAGACTCCGGCTTGGACATAGATGCGTTACGAATTGTTGCCGGCGGAGTTAACGCTCTCAAAACCAAAGATAACGCAACCATTGTCATAACTCACTATCAACGATTGTTGGATTATATAGTTCCGGACTTTGTTCACGTTTTATACGAAGGCAGAATAGTGAAGAGCGGTGATAAAACGCTTGCTTTGGAATTGGAAGAAAAAGGCTACGAGTGGATAAAACAAGAACTTGAAAAGGAAAGATAAGATGGGATTCGAGAAATATTTCACTTCTTCGGGTTGTAATTGTCCTGAACTCAATACTGTGAAAATTCCTTTGAAAGATGGGAAACTTGAAAGCAAGATTGAACTGTCTGAAGAAGTAAAGGATAAGATTATATTTTGCGTTAATGATAACGGAATAAGCATAGAGGTGCTTGCAAACTGTTTTGTGGAAATTCCTTTGCAGATTCAGAATATCATATCAAGCAAGGCGGAAAGCATAAGCATCATTAAGCTAAACCAAAACTCGCATCTGAAACTCGTACACTGCGATGACTCTTTGCCAAACGCCGTTTGCGAACAGCATAATAAACTTGACGTGATATTGAACGACGGTGCATCGTTGGATTACTACAAATTGGAAAACATAAACGATTTTTCATCTATCTATACCAGTGTAAACTTCACTCTTGGCAAAGATTCAGCATTAAAGACTTTTGGTTTGAGCCTCAATGGGCAAATAACATCAAACAAAATCAACGTAAAATTTACGCAAAGTGGAGCTTCGGCAGATTTGAACGGGCTTTACCTGATTGATAAGCAACAAAAATCGTCTACAGAGGTAAAAGTAATGCACTGTTCTCCTGATTGTACATCACGACAATTGTTCAAAGGAATTGCAGACGACGTTTCGCAAGCCGATTTTCAAGGACATATTTTCGTGGATTATGAAGCTAAGGGAACGGAAGCTCTTCAGAGCAGTAAGAATATGCAATTGACCGACAAGGCTAAGGTAAATACTCAACCGTTTCTTGAAATCTACAACGACGATGTCAAATGTTCTCATGGTGCAACGGTGGGACAATTGGACAAAGAGGCGTTATTCTATCTCAAAACGCGAGGCATAAGCGACAGAAGTGCGAAAATGTTGCTCATGTATGCGTTTTGTGAGGAGGTATTGGCGAAAAGCGACATCAAAGAATTGAAAGACAGTCTCGGAGACTTGATTAAACGAAGACTGAACGGCGAATTGTCCGGCTGTGGCGACTGTGTATTTCAATGCAGTAAAAATCAATCGGAATAAAACCCGAAAAGAATCAATCAAAAAGCGCACCTGAATGAGAATTGCAATATTCGGAAAAATCGTTCGCAAAGAAGACCTCGTGCATATCTTCAATCTGTTTGAACAGATCAAAGAAACAAACGAGCCGATCTTGATTTCCGAAGATTTTCTCAAAGAAATAAAAAGTCAAAACGCCATATCGGACAAATACTGTTTCGAAGCGTTTTCCCCGAATGACGCCGAGAAGCTGCAGGCTGACTTTTTGTTCTCACTTGGTGGCGACGGGACGCTTTTGGACACGCTTTCGATTTGCGGAATCTGCGACATACCTGTCTTAGGCATAAATCTGGGGCATTTAGGCTTTCTTACAAGCGTCGGAAGAGAAGATTGCGGCAATTTGTTGAGCAAGTTGGAACAAGGAGCCTTCAAAATAGAGGAACACAGTCTGCTGAAAGCCGAATGGAAAGGGGCAGACAGGACGCTCTATGCAATAAATGAAGTATGCGTCAGAGGATTGTCGCCGTCAGAGCTTTTGGAGACGGAAGTGTCTGTTAATGGTGAATATTTAAGTACTTATTCCTCCGACGGGCTTATTGCAGCCACACCGACAGGCTCAACAGCCTACTCGATGAGTTGCGGAGGTCCGATAATCAGTCCTCAATCCAAATGTCTGTGTCTCACTCCCATTTCTCCTCATAACTTGACTCATCGTCCGCTTATCATACCTGAAGATTCTCAAATCGAGTTTCACATATCTCATTCAAAAAACAACGTAAGCCTTCACTTGGATTCACAAAATCGCATATTGCAACCGCCCGTGCGAATCTTTATAAGCAAAGCCGAATCCACACTTAAATTGGTCAGAATGGAAAACAACAGTTTTTTCTCGGCAATAAGGAATAAACTGATGTGGGGAACCAATCTGAGAAACACAAAAAAGAATGACTGAAAAGAAAAGAATAGCAATCATAGGTTCAACAGGCTCGATAGGCAAACAAGCTTTGGATGTCATAAGTCAACACGGTGATTTACTCACTGCAGAAGTTTTGACAGCAAACAATCAAGCCGACGAACTGATAGCTCAAGCCCTGAAATTCAAACCAAATTGCGTTGTCATAGCAAACAAGACTCACTATCCCAAAGTAAAAGAAGCATTGAAGGATACCGAGACCAAAGTCTTTGCGGGCAGCGAATCGATAAACGATGTGGTGCAATTGGATTGTGTTGACATGGTTCTGACGGCTGTTGTAGGCTTTGCGGGACTTAAACCGACGGTTAAAGCAATTGAAAGCGGGAAAATCATTGCCCTTTCCAATAAAGAAACTTTGGTTGTCGGCGGAGAGTACATCAGTCGCTTGGCTTTGGAAAAACAAGTTCCCATTTTACCGGTCGATTCCGAACATTCGGCAATATTTCAGTGCATATGCGGAGAATTGAACAATAAAATACGAACCATTTACCTCACTGCATCCGGAGGTCCTTTCAGAACAATGAGTCTGAACGAAATGGAAAACGTATCAATCGAACAAGCATTGAAACATCCCAATTGGTCGATGGGGCGAAAGGTTACGATAGATTCCGCAAGTATGATGAACAAAGGCTTGGAGATGATTGAAGCAAAATGGTTGTTCGGAATGGAGGCACGAAACATAAAAGCAATCGTTCACCCTCAAAGCATAATTCACTCTATGGTTGAGTTCGAAGATGGTTGTTTGAAAGCACAACTCGGAATGCCCGATATGCGTCTTCCGATTCAATACGCACTGACATACCCCCAAAGATTGCCGAACAACGTTCCTGCTTACAATCCGTTTGAACAAGGAACTCTCACTTTCGAACAGCCGGACACGAAACGTTTTCCTTGTCTTGCCTTGGCGTATGAAGCAATCGAGCGAGGCGGAAACGTTCCTGCGATTATGAATGCTGCAAACGAGATGGCTGTTCAAGCCTTTTTAGATGGTAAAATCAAATTTACGCACATCGCAAACATAATAGAACGGGCCATGAATACGTTTAGCTATGTGCAAAAGCCGTCATTGGAGGATTATTTCCTTACTGACGCCGAAGTAAGACAAAGTTTAGAACAAGAATACAAATAAGCAAAGAAACAGAATATGAAAGTTTTAGCACTGATACTCAGTTTATCCTTCCTTGTCTTTATCCACGAATTGGGACACTTCCTTTTCGCCCGCTTATTCAAGACAAGAGTAGAACAGTTTTACCTTTTCTTCAATCCTTATTTTTCATTGATAAGAGCGAAACGCTACAATGGAAAATGGCATTTTAGTTTTTTCAGTCGTCAAGCACCGGCAGAGTTTGCCGAACACCCCGATAAAACCGAGTGGGGCTTGGGTTGGCTTCCTTTCGGCGGATATTGTTCGATTGCGGGCATGATTGACGAGAGCAATACTTCAGCTGATTCACTTGCTTCCGAACCTCAGCCTTGGGAATACAGAAGTAAGAAAGCTTGGCAGAGGCTTTTGATTGTCTTAGGTGGAGTTTTGATGAACTTCATCGGAGCATTGGTAATTTTTTCGGGCATTTTGTTCACATGGGGCAAAGAAACGCTTCCTCTGCAAAACGTAACACAAGGCTATGATTACACAGAAGTGGCATTGAACAACGGATTCAGAAACGGAGACATAATAACAAAAATCGACGGCAAAGAAGTATATCAACTAAGCGATGCAGTAGAACAAATTTTGCTTGATGACACAAAACAGATCGAAGTATTGAGAGACGGAAAAAGAGAAACTATTGATCTTCCAAAAGATTTTGCAAAACAAATGCTTGCAGCCAATGCCAAACAATTCGCCGTTCCTCGTTTCCCATTCATAATAGACAACTTCGTAATCGGAAGTGCGGCAGAGAAAGCAGGGATGAAAATCGGCGACAGCATAACAGCATTGAACGGAATCAAGACATTGTCTTTCTCTGACTTCGTTAAGGAAATCGAAAACAAAAAAGGACAAAAAATAGATATCACTTACTATCGTCAAGGTAAAGAAAACGTTGCTACGATTCAACTCGGAACAGATGGAAAGATTGGTGCGGCATGCAAGAATCCTGCTTTGATATACGAAACCGAGAAAACGGAATACAATATTTTGGAATCGATTCCCGCAGGCATAAATCAAGGTTGCGAAACCCTTGTAAACTACGTTAAGCAGTTCAAATTAGTATTCACAAAAGAAGGAGCATCGCAATTAGGTGGCTTTGGAGCGATCGGATCCATGTTTCCGGAAACTTGGAATTGGGCTTTGTTCTGGAATATGACTGCTTTCTTATCGATCATTTTGGCATTCATGAACATATTACCAATACCTGCTTTGGACGGAGGCCATGTCATGTTTACGCTTTGGGAAATGATAACCGGCAAAAAACCGGGAGACAAATTTCTTGCAAGAGCTCAAGCTGTCGGAATGGCAATACTGTTTGCTCTGTTGATATTTGCAAACGGCAACGACCTATATCGCTGGTTGAGTTCCAAGTTCTAAATCAGCAAAACAAACGCTAAGACAAACAATATAAGCCTGCAAGGGCAATAGAGCAAAGATTCGCAACAAGGGTTAAAACGATCCCTTTTGCGAATCTTTGTTTTGATTTACTCAAATCAAGAAACAATTTTCTGAAATCAAGATTCGCTCGACTGAATCTTGATTTTATTTTTGCAAAACAAAGAATCGAAAAAATAGGATTAAAATTTGAAATAAAGCTGTACGCCTATATCCTGTTTATGATTAGAGTCTATCAGGTCGTTTCCCGAGGATATGCTTTGCTTTTCACTAAACAATGTAATAGCATAACGCATCGAGAGTTGTATGTCTTGAAAAAGATTGCATCGAAGGAAGATATATGCTCTGTGTCCTTTGTCATAAACGCTTACGGTGGAGAAAGAAAGCGGCAGATTATACTCATAAACCGAGAAATGCGAGTCATAATCATTTGTATTGAAATAAGCATAACGCAGATTGAGTTTCAACGGCAGGCGAGGCAAAGAAAAAAGAGTCTCGATGTAGAAAAGCCCTCCTTGTGATGTTGTTTCAAATTGATTGATGCAATATGCGGCACGTGCATTCAATGTAAAGAATCGATTGAAAGCATAATCCATTGTCAGCTGTGCAAGAAAGAAATTTTCTCTTTTCAGATTCGGCATGTTTGTTTTGTCGTCTCGTTCTCGTGAATTGAGCCTTGCCAGTAGTTTTATCATGCTTTGCTCTGTCGGAGTGTATATCAATTCTGATTTGATTTTGATTCCATTCGCCTCGGATGTGCTTTGATATGTGGAAAATGGGAATCTGAAGATGTCGCAGCCTATGTAATATCTGAGAATATTGTTGATTCTGTGTGCAAATGCAAGATTGATTGCTTTCTCGTTTGCAATGCGACTTTGGGCTGAAAGAGCGGAGGCATAGTGATTTTGAAATCGTTTGTCGTAATTCCTAAATGAAAGGGACAAAGTGGTTTTGTAGTCCAAGTTAAACTGCAATCCGAAGAGCAAGGCAGGGGCTTTATTTTGACTGACAGCTGTTTCGCCAAACATAATCATTTGTTTGAAAAGATAGGATGCGTTAATCGAATAAACGCTGTTTTGTTTCCCCTCGAAATAATATTGTTGGTAGGTTCTGTTTTGGTGATGCAGACTATCCTTAAAGCCATAACACAATGCTGTAATCCCGATTTGCAATCCTCTTCTGTCGTATGACCAATGCAGTCCTGCCATTTGAGTTGTTGTTGAGTCTTTTGTGTTTATCTCGTGTGGTGTTCGATGCAATCCTGTGGTCATCAGGTTTCCCGAATAGTCGCTTCGATCAAGGCTTGCAAAGAGAAAAAGATTTGTATTGAAGAGATCGATGTTTGCCGCAATGCCTCGATTGTAATCTATCTCAGAGCTGGAACGATGAGGCGTTATTCCGTAGGAGCGTTTCCTTACAACGGCATCGGTATTCAAATAAGAAAGTGAAAAGCCTTGCGAGATTGCCAAACCTTCTCCAAAGTTCAAACGATAGTCTCCAAGAGTGAGTTGTTCCAAAATGCCGATTTGTTTCAGTGTCAATTGAACAGAATAATGGTCAAAGCCGTATGGTTGCAAGGAATCGAAGAATGGTTCTCCGGCATCTTTGTCTGCAACTATTGAAAATTGAAGTCTGTCAAAATATTTGAAGTTGTAACGTAATGTTGTCGAGAATGGAGGTCCTTGATAGCCTTTCCCATCGGTGCGGGTGTAGCCTTTGGATTGTTCGATTACTTGTTTGTATTGCAATCTCAGGTCTTGACGGTTATGTTTGCTTATGCTGTCAAATCGCAAAGGAGGTTTCCATACAGTCTTTTTCGCATATATGAACGGTATTATTCGATTTATGGTCTCTGAATCAAAACCGTTGATATGTGAAAGCTCATGTATGGACATCAATTCGCCTGTTTCTCGAATGTAATGTTGCAATGAAAAAATCTGAAAGTCGTTCAAGCCGAGTATTTGCAAGTCTGACTCTGTGGCATTATTGAGGTTGAGAGGTGATAAGGCAAAGGAATGCAACCGTTCAAGCCATTCTTCTTTTGCTTCGTCGCTTAACTCTGAGTCTTCTATGTATTTGTAACGCTGTTCTAAAAATTGACTGACGTCTTGTTGTGCTTCAAGTTTCCAAAAACAAAAAAGCACAAGATAAATAATGAAGATAACTCTTATTTTATTCATCTTGTGCAACTATATCAAACGAACGATTTTCTAACCGCACTTACTCCAACCGCAAGATGAGCATTGCTTGCAACCTCCTGTGTATATGATCGGCTCTCCGCACTGAGGACATTTCTCTCCCTCGACAACGGTGCCGTCTTTTACATAACGCTTCAATGCTCTTGCAATTCCGTTTTTCCAAGTGTTGATTGAATCGGTGTCCAATGTAAGTTTGGAAATCAGTTCTATTACATTTGCTATCGGCATTCCATGACGTAGTATTCCGGAAATCAGTTTTGCATAATTCCAATACTCCTTTTTGAACATTCGAGAAAGACCTTCGATTGTTACTTTGTAGCCGTCATTATCTAAAAATTGAAAATCATATCTTGCCGGTGTGTTTCCTTCTTTTACTCTTATGACCCAGCCTTTTTCTATGGTGTTTGGCAATACGAAACTGTCGGCTTTACCTGAGAAAATCTCGTATGGTCGTCCTTCATACAAGCCTACGACTGCTATCCACTTCTCTTTGTCGTTTTGGAATCGGATAATTTCTGCCTCAAGTTTTTTTGGACGTTTCGGAGCTTTGGTTTCTATAAATGAGGTGCTTGGTTTAGAATTTCCAGACACCAATACACCATCACGAGAGCCGTCTCTGTATATCGTCATTCCCTTACAGCCACTCTCCCATGCTGTTTGGTAAATCTTATCCACTATATCTTCTGTGGTTTCCTTAGGAATATTCACCGTAACTGAGATTGAATGATCCACCCACTTTTGAATAGCTCCCTGCATCTTCACTTTGTTCACCCAATTCACGCAATTGGCTGTCGCATTGTTGTAAGGAGATTTCGCTATCACTGCTTGCAGTTGTTCTTCTGTGTATTTGTATTTCATCTCTTCAACATCGTAACCGTTGATTTCAGCCCATACTGCAAACTTATGGTGCAACACATTATACTCTTCCCAAGCCTGTCCTTCTGAATCGTAGAAAGAGATTTTTGCATTGTTGTCATTTGGATTTACTTTCCTACGACGTTTGTATGAAACCAAAAATGCAGGTTCTATTCCTGAAGATGTTTGTGTACAAATGCTGACACTGCCTGTCGGAGCAATAGTCAGAAGGGCGATGTTTCGTCTTCCGTATTCTTTCATCATGGAATACAACTCCTCATCTGCAGCTTTCAATCTCTGTATAAAAGGATTATTCTCTTCCAACTTGTAATTGTAAATAGGGAATGCCCCTCTCTCTTTAGCCATTATTGCAGATGAACGATAGGCTGAGCAAGCGAGATGTTTTTGAACTTCAACTGCGAAATCTGTTGCTTCGTCTGTGCCATATATAAAGCCCATTGCAGCCAACATATCTCCTTCTGCGGTTATACCGAATCCCGTTCGTCTGCCTTCCAAACACTTCATCTTGATGTTTAACCAAAGTTCCTTTTCGACTCTCTTTATTTCCTCCGGTTCGGGATCTGATTCTATTTTTGCCAATATGCGTTCTATTTTTTCCATTTCCAAGTCTATAAGGTCGTCCATCAACCTTTGACCTTTTTGAACGTGGCTTTTGAATAATTCAAAGTTGAATTGAGCTTTATCCGTAAAAGGATTTTCTACATACGAATACAAGTTTATGGCCAACAAACGGCAGCTATCGTACGCACACAATGGGATTTCTCCACATGGATTCGTAGATATGGTTTTGAAACCGAAAGATGCATAGCAATCAGGCACCGATTCCCTTATGATGGTATCCCAAAACAATACTCCCGGTTCGGCAGACTGCCAAGCATTATGAATAATCTTTCTCCATAAAGCTCGTGCGTCGATTTCTTTTTTAACATCCGGCAAATCCGAATCTGTACGGAATTGTTGTGTATAAGGCTTTCCGCTTACTACACAACGCATGAATTCATCATCAATCTTGACAGAAACATTCGCACCCGTTATCTTATTCAATTCCATCTTGGCATCGATGAAATCTTCCGCATCAGGGTGTTTAATGGAAATGGACAACATCAAAGCACCTCTTCGACCGCCTTGTGCAACTTCTTTTGTCGTATTGGAATACCTTTCCATGAATGGAACTATACCTGTGGAGGTCAATGCTGAATTTTTAACCGGACTCATCTTTGGTCTGATATGTGATAGATCATGCCCCACTCCACCTCGTCTTTTCATTAATTGAACTTGTTCCTGATCAATTTTCAATATTCCACCATAAGAATCCGAATTGCTCGGATTGCCTATCACAAAACAATTTGACAGAGAAACCACTTGGAAATCATTGCCTATTCCTGCCATCGGACTGCCTTGGGGAATTATGTATTTGAAATCTTTTAATAGTTCATAGATTTCATCTTCGCTCATCGGGTTGACATATTTGCGTTCTATTCTCGCAAATTCCCTCGCCAAACGTCTGTGCATCTGATCCGGGTTTAGTTCAAATACTCTTTCGCCATCTCTGAGTGCATATTTATTTAACCAAACATCTGCAGCCAAAGCATCTCCCTTAAAATAATCTACGCAAGATTTAATAATATCTTCTTTGTTCAATTCTTTAAGTTCCATTTCTGTCTTTGTAATATTGTCCGTTTCTTCTTTACTTGGATTTTTTGTTTCACCATTTTGTGCCACTGAAACTTTATTTTCTTCCACTATCTCTTGATTTGCAGAAGAAAGATCCGTTGATGATGAAAAAAGGTCTAATTCCATAATTGCACAAATTTGAGTTGCAAACTTACAAATATTATTCTTGGAAATAAAAACAGCCTACGATTAAGTTATTAACAAATAATGCAAACTTTATCTCAAATCTCTTTGCTTTTAAGGATTAAATGATTCTCTTATATGTTGAAAACCGTTTTTGAATATTTCACAGTTAATTGTTTCATTTTTATTTTCTACCTTTGCAAACGCTGAAATTCAAAATTGGATTCCGATATGAGAAAAATACAAATGGTTGATTTACGTCTGCAATATGAAAAAATCAAGACGGAAATTGACAGCGAAATAGCTGAAGTAATAAACTCGACTGCTTTTATAAGAGGGGCTAAAGTAGAAGACTTTTCGAAAGAATTGTCTGCTTACTTGGATGTGAGACATGTTATACCCTGCGGAAACGGTACTGATGCTCTGCAAATAGCTCTTATGTCCTTAGGGTTGAAACCAAGCGATGAAATCATCTGTCCTGCTTTTACTTTCATTGCATCTGCGGAAGTAATCGGTCTTTTAGGATACCGTCCTGTTTTTGTCGATGTCGATTATGACTCATTCAATGTTACGGCGAAAAATATCGAGCAAGCAATTTCAGTAAAAACAAAAGCGATTATTCCGGTACATCTTTTCGGACAAGCTGCTCCGATGGAAGCCATAATGGAAATTGCAAAGAAGTATGATCTATACGTGATTGAAGACACTGCTCAGGCTCTTGGTGCTGATTATATATTCGAAAACGGCAACAAACAAAAACTTGGAACAATCGGAACGATTGGTTGCACATCTTTCTTCCCGTCAAAAAATCTTGGTTGCTATGGTGATGGTGGTGCAATATTTACAAATGATGATGATTTAGCTGAAAAAATGAAGATGATATCCAATCATGGCATGAAGATAAGGTATCATCACGATATTTTGGGAATCAATTCTCGTTTAGATACTATTCAAGCAGCTGTTTTGGCTGTAAAACTAAAATATCTTGATGAATATGCTTTGGCAAGAAACGATGCAGCAGAAGCATACAACAAAGCCTTTGAAAGCATCGATGATTTAATCATTCCATCAAAAGAACCATTCTCTTCACATGTTTATCACCAATACACCTTGAAAGTAAAGAACGGACGAAGAGATGATTTGAAAGATTTCTTGGCTAAAAACGATATACCATCAATGGTATACTATCCGATACCTTTACATAAACAGAAAGCCTTTCTTCCTATAGCTCGTCAGGGAAGTACGTTTGAAGTTTCTGAAAAGTTGTCCGAAGAAGTTCTATCTTTACCTATGCACACTGAATTGGATAAAGAACAATTGGAATACATAACAGCCAAAGTCAAAGAGTTCTTTCAAAATAATTAAGAAAACAATAACACGGTTCTGAATGCGAAAACAGAACAACCTCATCAAAAAAGTGTTTATTCTTTTCAAAAGACAATAAACGCTTTTTTGATTACATAAAGGTGTTGTTTTGCAATATACGATTATACAAAAACGTTAAAAAGCAGATACTAAGCCACAAATTTCAGTATGAAAAAACTGCAGAAAAAATCAACACGAATAATGACGGGAATTTTTCTTGCAATGTCGTTGTTGGTGTTTTCGTTTTTCAAAAATGAGAATGCAACTGCCATGCCCGACAGTTTGAGAGTTCAAAAAGTTGGTTTGGTATTAAGTGGTGGCGGAGCAAGAGGCGTGGCTCATTTAGGGGTACTGCGGGCTCTTGAAGAGGCTGAAATACCTATAGATTACATTTGTGGCACTTCAATGGGTGCCATAATAGGAGGCTTATATGCCTCAGGCTACTCAATAAACGAAATAGAGGATATTTTTTACTCTGAAGAATTTCAGTATTGGCTCACGGGGAAAGTTGAAGAAGAGTATGTTTATTTCTTCAAAAAAAAGCCTCAAACGCCTAAATTTCTCACCCTTTCTTTTGACACAGAAAACAAATTCTCACTCAACCTGCCTTCAAGCATAATTGATCCGGCTCAGATGGATTATGCGTTTATGGAAATATTCACTCCCGCTTCAAAAGCCTGTAAAAACGATTTCGATAGTTTGATGATTCCATTCTTTTGCATTGCCTCGGATATTGAAAATCACAAGGAGGAAGTCATGAAACAAGGAGACTTGGGCTTAGCTATAAGAGCATCGATGACGATTCCCTTTGTATTTTCTCCGATTGAAATAGAAGAAAAGGTTTTGTTTGATGGAGGAATGTACAACAACTTTCCCGCAAAAAAAATGCTTGAACTTTATAATCCGGATATTGTAATTGGAGTCAAAGTTGTGGGAAATTTCGAACCACCTAAGCATGGCAATGTGCGTTCTTATGTGGAGAATATGCTGACAACAAGTTCCGATTACACAGTGTATTGTTCGAATGGAGTGCTTATTGAACCCGAACTGACAGGAATAAACATTCTGGAATTCGACAAGATGAAAGAATGCGACATAGCAGGATATGATGCCGCTGTTAAAAAGATTCCGGAAATCAGAGAGTTTCTTCTCGATAGTGTAAACGAAGCAGAAATTTCAGAAAAACGAAAAGAATTCAACCGCAAGAAACCTCGATTGAATGTTGAAGCCATAAGCATTGAAGGTATCAATAACAATCAGAAGAAATTCGTATCTTCCGTCATTCATCATGAAGACCATCTCGTTGAAAACAAGGAATATCTGACTACAAAGATACTTAAAAGAAACTATCTCTCACTTTATTTGGATAATAATATAAAAAGCATACATCCTGAATTGAAATATTCTCAGTATTTCAACTCTTACATACTTAATCTGGATGTAAGTACCGAGAGTTATTTGAAAATGAATCTCGGAGGAATGTTATCGACCAATCCCATAAGCTTTATCTACGGCGGATTGGACTTCAATTTTTTGGATAAGCACGCTTGGCTGATTCAGGCAAACGCATATTTGGGCAGATATTACAGTTCTTTATTTT
Source organism: Candidatus Onthomorpha sp. (assembly GCA_045577535.1). Lineage (GTDB taxonomy): Bacteria > Bacteroidota > Bacteroidia > Bacteroidales > P3 > Onthomorpha. The sequence goes on from JAZNIO010000035.1 coordinate 13,512, forward strand.
TAAGGGCGAGAGTCGATTTTGCTTCAAGACATGCGTTTTTCATGGAGTCGGAACTGAATGTCAATAATTGGAATTATTATCGTATGAAAGCCGGTCTTTTATCTTATTCTCCGATAAACTTTTTGGAACAATCGGAAAATAACATCAAGATGAGTTTCGGCATGCCGCTTGACACAAAAGGGAAATTGGTTTTCACTACCGGAATAGGTATAATCAACGATAAATATTTTCAAAGAGAATATGGAATCATTCAAACCGATATACCGGATAAATCAACCTTTGAACATTTTGCGATAGGTCTTAAAGAAGAATATAATAATCTTGATGATGATTTTTATCCGACAAGCGGACGTTATCACAAAATCTCCTTGCAATACATCAATGGCAAAGAGAAATGTTTTCCCGGCAATAGCTCCAATAATGCTTATTCATATAGTTCTCCTCATTCCTGGTTTCAAATCAAAATGTTGTCAAAAATGTATTTTGACTTAAGTGATAATTTCAAATTAGGACTGAGAGGAGATGTTTTTTATTCGTTTCAGGAATTGTTTGACACATATAAACCGAGCGTTCTAAACGCAGGAGTGTATTCTCCTACGCTCGAAACTCTTACTCAATACATTCCGGAATACAGATCAAATAAGTACTTGGCGTTTGGCATAGGTGGGATATATTCTTTGCAAACCATGTTGAACATAAACTTGTCTATGAGATTATCATCCTACATTTACGCCCCTATTCAGCAAATTCTAACCGAAGACAACATTATTCCTTATTACGGTGAATTGTTCAAAACTGCATATTTCATAACTTCTGCTGCTGTTGTGTTAAGGACTCCAATCGGACCAATAAGTTTAGTATTGTCTTATCACCAAAGAAATGACGAAAATTTGAATCCGTACACACTTTCTTTGAATTTAGGATATGCAATCTTTAATAATAGAAACATAGAAAAATAATGATAAGAACAAATCTGTTAAACAAAAGATACGGAGAACTTCATGTTTTGAAAGATGTTGATTTACATATCAAGCCTTCAGAAATAGTTGCACTCATGGGAGCTTCCGGAGCAGGAAAAACAACATTGTTGCAAATCATCGGCACTTTGGACAAAGCAGATAGCGGACAGATTTTCATAAACGACAAAGATATTACCACTCTTGGGGACAACAAATTGTCTGAATTCCGCAATAAAGAAATCGGTTTTGTGTTTCAGTTTCATCATTTGCTTGCAGAGTTTACTGCTTTGGAGAATGTAATGCTTCCTTCATTGATCGGAAAACGCAACAAAAAAGAAGTGGAAGAGAGAGCCAAAGAATTGTTAAATGTAATGCACCTTTATGAGCGGGCAAATCACAAGCCATCGCAATTATCCGGAGGAGAACAACAACGTGTCGCTGTTGCGAGAGCCTTGATCAACTCTCCATCAATAATATTGGCTGATGAGCCAAGTGGGAATCTTGATAGCCGCAACGCAAAAGAACTACACGAATATTTTTTCAAATTAAGAGAAACATACAAACAAACATTTTTAATAGTAACACACAGTGAGGAACTTGCAAGGATGTCAGACAGAATGATAGAAATGCAAGACGGAAAAATAATATAAAGATGGAAAAGCAAATAATCTACGGTTTAAGACCGGTAATGGAAGCAGTAAAATCAGGGAAAGGGATAGACAAAATCTTTTTTCAAAGTAACTTGCAAGGAAAGTTGTTTTTCGAACTCAAAGCATTGTTGGCACAAAGCGGAAAGACTATTTCTACACAATATGTTCCCATTGAAAAATTAGACAAACTTGTGGGGAAACAAAACCACCAAGGAGTTGTCGCACAACTTTCTCTGATCGAGTATAGGGATATTGAAGAAATCATTGAGGAGATTGAAAACAATAATGAGAAACCGTTCCTTTTGATGTTGGATAGCATTACGGATGTACGTAATCTTGGAGCCATTGCCCGAAGTGCCGAATGTGCAGGTGTTCATGCCTTGATTCTTCCACAACAATCCACTGCTCCAATAAATCAAGATGCCATTCGAACTTCGGCTGGTGCATTGTTGAGATTACCTGTTTGCAGAGTTGCAAATCCAAAAACCTTACTCAATTTAGTAAAATCATTAAATATCACTACATATGTGGCAACCGAAAAAGCAAAAGAATCATATACTTCCATGAATGCTGAAGAAGCCTTGATGATTATCATGGGTAACGAGGAGAAAGGCGTAAATCCTCAAATTATAAAGATGGCTGACAGATTGTTAAGCATACCAATAAAAGGTTGTATCGAAAGTTTGAATGTTTCTGTCGCCGCAGGAGTGATGATGTATGAAGTTGTTCGGCAACGAGAAAAAACAAAATAAATTTGGAATAAAGTTTTATTTACTTTGTTATTTGGAACACAAGTATTATCTTTGCATTCCAAATAAACAATGGCTTTGGAAATAAAAAAATTACTACCTTCATTTTCTGTGGTACTTTCTCCAATGGAAGCAGTTACCACTCCGCCGTTTCGAACTATATGTAAACGATACGGTGTTGATGTTCTGATTAGTGAGTTTATTTCATCGGACGCCATTTCTCGCAATGTGGATTCATCTCTTAAAAAGATGACATTCGACGATGCTGAACGTCCGTTGGCGATTCAGATATTCGGGAACAACGAAGAGAGTTTATGTACCGCTGCTCAAATAGCTGCTCAAGCGAATCCTGATTTCATTGATATAAATTGGGGATGCCCTGTTAGAAAGATTGCAGGCAAAGGTTGTGGCAGCGGTATTCTGAACGATATTCCTAAAATGATAAAACTGACCGAAGCCGTTGTCAAATCTGTCAACATTCCAATAAGTGTAAAAACGAGATTGGGCTATTCGGATGAAGACAAACCAATAGTCGAAGTTGCAGAGCGACTTCAAGATATCGGAGTTCAATTGCTGAGTATTCATGGACGAACCCGCTCTCAAATGTATAAAGGAACAGCTGATTGGAATTTGATTGGAAAAGTAAAAAACAATCCTCGCATGCATATACCCATATTCGGAAATGGAGATATAGATTCGGCAGAAAAAATGCTTGAGTATAAAAATCGTTATGGTGTCGATGGTATACTTATAGGCAGAGCAGCAATGGGCAATCCCTTTATTTTCAAACAATGCAAACAAATTCTAAACAATCAACCCATCGAGACCTTTTCCGTGCAAGAAAGAACGGAAGTGTGCAAAGAACACATTGAAGGACTGAAACGATGGAGAGGAGAACGATATGCTTTACTTGAAATGCGAAAATTTTACTCCGGATACTTCAGAGAGCTTAAAAATTTCAAACCTTACAGAATAAGACTCGTAACAGCGGAAAGCTATGATGAAATAAATGACATCTTGTGTGAAGTAGAACAAAATCTAAGTTACGAATCCGTATAATGTTTCACTAAATAGCAATACCAAATCGAAGGTTCTAAGACAATGGATTTCAAATTAAAAGCAGAATTCAAACCTATGGGCGATCAGCCTCAGGCAATATCTCAATTGGTAAACGGATTGAGAAGCGGTTTGCCTGCTCAAGTATTGCAGGGTGTTACAGGAAGCGGAAAAACCTTCACAATAGCCAATGTAATCGAACAGATACAGAAACCAACTCTTGTGATGAGCCACAACAAAACCCTCGCTGCTCAATTATATAGTGAATTCAAGAACTTCTTTCCAGACAATGCTGTGGAATACTTTGTTTCCTACTACGACTACTATCAACCCGAAGCTTATATTGCCCAAACCAACACATACATTGAAAAAGACCTCTCTATTAACGATGAATTGGAAAAACTACGTTTATCAGCCGCTTCTGCCCTACTCTCCGGACGAAAAGATGTGATTGTAGTCAGTTCTGTTTCGTGCATATATGGAATAGGTAATCCTGAAGATTTTGCAAACGGAACCATATATCTGAATAAGGGACAGTACTTGGAGCGTAATAAATTCTTACTGGATTTGGTCGATAGTCTTTATTCACGCAATGAGATAGAGTTCTCACGAGGACGATTCCGCATAAAAGGAGATGTAATCGACATATTCCCTCCATACTTAGACTATGCTTACAGATTGATATTTTGGGACGATGAAATAGAAGCAATGGAGACAATAGACCCTGTAAGCGGTAGCAGAATCGAATCATTGAATGAGATGGTGATTTACCCTGCAGGCAATTTCCTTACGAACAAAAACACGCTGGCATCTGCGTTGCGACAAATTCAGAATGATATGTTCCTGCGCTGCGACGAATTCAGAGACAGCGGACGCAACCTTGAAGCAAAACGTTTGGAAGAAAGAGTGAATAATGATTTGGAAATGTTGCAGGAATTAGGCTATTGCAGTGGAATAGAAAATTATTCCAGATATTTCGATGGAAGGAAACCCGGTTCGAGACCTTTCTGTCTGATAGATTATTTCCCGAATGATTTCCTTCTTGTGATAGACGAAAGCCACGTAACCGTACCTCAAATAAGAGCAATGTACGGAGGAGATCGTTCCCGCAAAAGTTCATTGGTCGAATACGGCTTTCGACTACCTTCTGCATTTGACAACCGTCCATTGAAATTTGAAGAGTTTCAGCAGTTGCAAAATCAAACGATATACATATCGGCAACTCCTGCCGATTTTGAGATAAATGAATCGGAAGGAGTCATAGTCGAACAGATCATACGCCCTACCGGATTGTTGGATCCACCGATAGAGATTCACCCGGCAAAGAATCAAGTCGATGATTTGTTGGAAGAAATCGATCGTGTCGTGGAAAAGCAAGAACGAGTTTTGGTTACAACGCTCACAAAGAGGATGGCGGAGGAATTAAGTCGTTATCTGACCAATGTGGGAGTTCGAAACAAATATATACATTCAGACATAGAAACATTGGAACGCGTTGAAATAATGCAGGAATTGAGAGAAGGAGTTTTTGATGTTTTGATAGGTGTAAACTTATTGAGAGAAGGTTTGGATCTACCCGAGGTAAGCCTTGTTGCCATCTTAGATGCAGACAAAGAAGGCTTTTTAAGAAGCGACAGAGCTTTAATTCAAACAATCGGAAGAGCAGCAAGAAATGTCAGCAGCAAAGCAATACTTTATGCAGATCACATAACAGACAGCATGAAACGAGCAATACATGAGAACACTCGCAACAGAGAAAAACAGCAAGCCTACAACACAGCTCATGGAATAACGCCCAAACAAGTAAATAGAACACTTAATAGACAAACACTTACGACTAATTCAACAGAATCAAGATCTGATAAAACGGATTCAAGATTCAGCGAAACGGATTCAAAAAACAAAATAGCAGAATCAAGAAGTATCTACACTCAAACTAAAGACAAAAACAAACAGATAAAACAGTTAGAAAAACTGATGAAGCAAGCCGCGGAAGAATTGGACTTTATGGCTGCGGCAAAATACAGAGACGAAATAATGAGATTAAAACAAGATAATAACCATTAAAAAACATTACAAATATGACAAACGATACAAAAATTCAGACCAACAAACATGATACGATTTGCGCACCTGCAACCCCCAGAAGCAGAGCAGCATTAGGCATAGTAAGAATAAGCGGGACTAATGCTTTGAACATACTAAGCGAAATTTTTCTTGATGCAAGAAATGCCAAAGTTCCGGCTAAACGATTTTCCCATGGCAAAACCAAATATGGCTGTATCATTGATGTAAAGGGAGCAATCGTAGATGAGGTTATATGTATTACATACATAGCTCCCAAAACCTATACCGGCGAAGACTTGGTTGAGATAATTCATCACGGCTCTGTTTATATCCAACAACAGATTCTTCTCAGTATAATATCGAGAGGCGGACGCGTAGCCACAAATGGTGAATTTTCACAAAGAGCTTTCTTAAATGGAAAGATGGATTTATCGCAAGCAGAAGCCATTGCAGATTTGATCAGTGCCAGAACAGCCATGGCACACAAGCTTGCAATGCAACAATTGAAAGGAGGATATAAAACAGCCATAAGTCGCATGAGAGCACAATTGGTAAAAATACTCAGTCTTTTGGAATTGGAATTGGATTTCTCTGAAGAAGACGTAGAATTTGCCAATAGGGAAGATTTAAGACTACTTATAAAAAGATCAATCCGTGAATTAAAAAGTTTGGCAGCCAGTTTCGCAGTCGGTAATTCTTTCAAAAACGGCATTCCTGTAGCCATAGTGGGAAAACCAAACTCAGGAAAATCAACTCTTCTAAACAGAATATTAAACGAAGAACGCTCCATAGTGTCATCCATCAGCGGAACAACAAGAGACACCATAGAAGAGAGTATGCAGATCGACGGTTTGGAATATAGATTCATAGACACTGCCGGCATACGTCAAACAAAAAACAGCATAGAAAACCAAGGCATAGAACGTTCCTTAAAAGCTATTGAAAGAGCAGAAATAGTGCTATATGTATGTGATGCAACAAACACTAAAGCAAGAACCGCACAAAAAGATCTTCTCGCATTAGATAAAGATGTCAGCCTTGACAATAAAAAGATATTTATTTTGGCGAACAAGATTGATTTAATCGAAATGACAGATGAGGAAAAAGAAGAATGGGAAATGGCAAAAGCAATCCGCATTTCAGCATCCACCGGTTTGGGAATAGGCGAACTGCTCAATAACATAGTCCAATCAACTCATAAAGACATATACGACTCTGATATTGTGGTAACAAATGCACGTCATTACGAAATAATAATGAAAACGCTTGCAGCACTTATGGTCGCAGAAGAAAGCATGGATAACGGACAACCAACTGACATAATTGTCAGTGACATAAGAGAAGCAATACATTACATAGGTGAAATATCTGGTGAAGTAACAACAGAAGAGATACTAAACAACATATTCTCAAAATTCTGCATCGGAAAGTAATGCTTATAACGCATTGATACACAATGTTTTAAGTTGTATTTTTATGTGTAAAAATTAGCAATTTTTCGACTTATAAGAAGATTGTAATTAATTGTATTTCAGAAAATTGCATAATTAGGTCTAAAAATTGAAGATGTACAATAAATTTTCCATCCTGGAAAATGTAAAGCCTGAATTTTAACGAAAAACTCGGGCTTTTTACATATTTACCGTCCTATTTTCGATAGTTTTTACAATTACGATACGTATATGCGACGAAATTTAGGGGCTGTGTACAGATTTATAATGTAATAAAGCTCTTATCTACTGTAAATCGCCTACAATCTCTAACAAGGAATTTGAAAACTTGCAATATGTGCATATATTCACCATAGTGATATTTGCATTTCATAGTGGTTTATTACTCGTTTCTTTTCTATTATGAGATACAATTTTGTCCCTCGTTTGTGCCCCAGACACTCGAGGGACGCAGTTTTTTGTCCCTTTTTGTCCCTTGGGCACCCATGTGACAATTTTGAATTACGTTAAAATGCTTTGTATGAAGTGTTTAACATTTGCACCTAAAAGCGATTTTACTACGAAGCATATATTTGACAGAAAATTCAAATTTTTCGCATTCAATATTTAGTTACAATTTGTAAGTGTATTGTTAAATATACATTCTATTTTCATCAGATTGCGAATAGTCAATAGGGTTGAGTTATATATTATTGTGCCGCTCTAATGTGGCTCATATATATATAATGAATACAAAGTTTTTTAATCATTATCCAAGAGAATGGGATACCTTGGGTAATGAATGGAAAGAGATTATCACAGGTGATGTTCTTTCAATTTCCCAAGCAAGTGAGTTGTCTGGTTTCAGTAAACGTTTCATCTATGCACAGATTCATAGCACGAAATTATTATCGATCGACAGAGACCCACTATCAAAACACATAAACAGCAAAAGCCTTCAAATCGAATGGCGAAGATTTCTTATGTGGTATTCGCATTTTGATGTATTGCCGGCTTCTCCATTCGGTCCTCCCTCCTATTCACTTAAAGGGATGATGAATTATATGGGAAGAAGCCGCTCGTGGTTATTAATATCTGTCTCAAGGTACAATATTCAAACATTCTTCATCGGTTCACTCCGACGTTTTAACAAATATGATGTAGAAGAGTGCTGGAAGAAAGAATCAATATATTTTAAAGAGTGGATTGACATTGATGAGATAGAAAACTACTTACACATTTCAAAAGCAAATATATTCTCCTGCGTTGCCAAACGAGAAGTCAGAACACGATTTCATGGCGGAATAATGCAATTTTCACAGAAAGATGTATTAAGGATTATAAAAGACAATCAAATAAATTACCACAATGAGCTATAGAGTAAAAGTACGTGAAAGAAAAAAGAACAAGGGAGCAATGTTGTCTTTATACTTAGAATTTATGCCTCCCTATGTCACGCCTAATGGTGAATGTGTCAGATATGAAAATCTCAATCTGGAATTGTATGTTAATCCGGCTAACGAGATTCAAGAAAAGCATAATAGAATGATTAATGAAATAGCTGAAACTATTCGATGCGAAAGGTATATTACTCTTGTGCAAAAAGATTATATAGCTCTATCGAAAGACAAACTCTCGGGTGATTTTATTGAGTATTTTCATAACAACTGTAAGTATTACGGAATCAAATTTGAGTGCAGTCTGAGGCATTTCAGGAAATACAGCAACAACAAGTGTCAATTTAAGGATATTATC
>JAZNIO010000036.1:0-16773 GCA_045577535.1 Candidatus Onthomorpha sp.
AAAATGAAAAAACCAGTAGCATTTAATTACAACGGAGAAGATTTGAGTTTGCAAGATGCCGTAGAGATATTTGCGGTAAGCATTGCAGAAGAAATTATGAAAAACAAAAAGAGAATCGAAGATGTAATGCAGGATTGCAAAATTCTTGACTCTCTTTCCGGCGCACTATTGGCAATCAAAAAATAGTTATCTGAATGGGTTTTTGACTATTTTTACTGTATTTGGTTGTGTTTGAGACTTCAAATATTTGTTGATTTTTTCATAGTATTGGCGATACTGCTCAACGAGTTTTTCTGTACTCAATTTGGAGCCGTACAGTTTTGCGATTGCTAAATCATGCGCAATTTGCTGATTATCCATAATTCCACCTCCTTATGGTGGATTATAACACGAAAGGGGTATTAAGTGAACGAATTACAGATTTTCAATAATGCCGAGTTCGGGCAGATACGAACAGTAACTATTGATAATGAGCCTTGGTTTGTGGCGAAAGATGTGTGTGAGGTATTAAATCACTCAAACACGTCGGTAGCAATGCAGATGTTGGAAGATGATGAACGCACTAAACTTTCCTTAGGGCGTGCAGGAGAAACTAATTTTATCAATGAAAGCGGTCTTTACACATTGATAATCAAAAGCAATTTGCCAAACGCAAAGAAGTTTCGCAAGTGGGTAACATCCGAGGTTCTTCCGTCCATTCGCAAAAGCGGCGGTTACATAGCAGGGCAGGAAGAAATGTCAGATGCGGAACTTATGGCAAAGGCACTTCTTGTGGCGCAGAGACAGATTGAGGAACGCAACAAACAGATTGAGGTTATGAAACCGAAAGCAGAGTTTTTTGATGCAGTTACGGACAGCAAGACCGCATTTTCCATGAACGAGGTTGCAAAAGTCCTTGACTACAAAGGAATAGGAAGAAACAAACTGTTCGAGTTTTTGAGAGAACAGAAGATACTTGACCGCTACAACGTGCCGTATCAGCGGTATGTGGATTGCGGATGGTTCAGGGTTATCGAGCAGAAGTACATGAAAGACGGAGAGCCGGTTGTGACTACAAAGACACTTGTTTATCAAAAGGGTGTAGACGCAATTAGGAGAAAGTTGCAGGTGGTTTATGGGTAAGAGATTAAACCGTCCTACGCAATGCGACCGAATTATTCGCTACATAAAGGATTTTGGGAGCATAAGTACGTGGGAGGCTATGGAAGATTTAGGGGTTTGTCGTTTGGCGAGCAGAATTTTCGATTTGAAAGAGAAAGGCTATACATTCCGAAAGCAGAGAGTTCACAAGTTGAACAGATACGGCGAGAAAACACACTACGACAGATATTTCTTAGTGGAGGAACAGGCATGAAAAATTGGTTGATTACATTTTTAACAACATTACTTGTTTGCAATTCTGATTTTTGGATTGACAAGCCATTTGTTCTTTACATTGGAGTGTTTGTCGTGGTCGCAGCAGTAGTATGGGAAATCGACTTGCGGATTGACAGAATGAAATGGAGGAAAAGGGAGTGCGGAAGATGATTAAAGGAATAGTTATCATAGCGGGCATTTTGTTTTTGGTTTCCTTGATGGGTTTATGTGCAACGGCATCGCAGGAAGATTACGAAGTCGAGGAAGCTGATTTTGAACAGCCGGAATACTTCGAAGTAGAAGCAACGGCATATTGTGACGGAGAAGTTTGTTGCCGTGGAGAAATACCGAGATGGGGTATATGCGCAGGAAAGCCCGAATGGTACGGAAAGATTATTGCTTTGTATGAAAGCGACAACGGGAAAATCGGAGAATTTATCGGCTATTTTGAGTGCCTTGATACAGGCGGCGAACGAATTAAAAACGGCGAAGTAATTGACATTTACAACGAAAGCCGTGAGTGGTGCAAACAGTTTGGTCGCAAAAAAGTGATTGCTTACATTATTGATGGGGAGGGATGAAATGAAAATAAGAATGGGATGCGGAATTGGATATGTTGGCGCAGAACACACCAAAGAAATCAATATTGACGATTCCGAATTAGAAGGGAAAACAGAAGATGAAATTGAACAATATATTTACGATGCGTATGTAACACCTTTTACAGATAACCATTTAGAAATGTGGTACGAAGAAATTGACGAAGAGGAGGAATAAAAATGTACATACATCCATTTTGGTGCGGAGTAGGAGCGACGATTTTGGTAGAGATTTTAGGACTTATCGGTTTTGTCGTTTACTGCAATGTGAAAAGCAATAAGAAATAAACAAAATTTTGGAAGGAGAAAAGAGATGGACTTAACAAACAACCACGTGTCGATTGTCGGTCAGATAGTAGACCACTTTGAATACAGCCACGAGATTTACGGCGAGAAGTTTTATACCAACCACGTTAAGGTTGACCGACTTAGTTCTGCATCGGATTTAATACCGATTATGGTTTCTGGCAGAGCGGTAGGTGTGAAAGCGGATTGGATGGGCGAGTGCGTGAAAATCGAAGGACAGTTCCGCAGTTACAACAAAAGAGAGGAAAATCGCACACGACTTGTTCTTTCCGTATTTGCAGAAGAGTTTGAGCCGATGAAAGATTTTACATACAACGATAACAACATTTGCCTTATCGGATATGTCTGCAAAGAGCCGATTTATCGCAAAACACCACTTGGGCGTGAGATTGCGGATTTATTATTAGCCGTCAATCGTCCTTATGGGAGAACGGATTATATTCCGCTAATCACATGGGGACGAAACGCAAGATATTCTGCGAAATACAAAATCGGAACAAAAGTAAAAGTTGTCGGTCGTATACAGAGCCGTGAATACTGCCGACAGGGAGAAGATGAAGTGCGAATTGCATACGAAGTTTCGGTTAGCAAGATTGAGGAATGGGAGGAAGAGTGATGAAAAAAATGAATTATGAAGATTTCAAAGAGAATGTGGCAGGGAAAACATTAGAGGATGTGATTGAAAAAATCAAAACACTTCCTGTTTATCAGCTGTATGAAAAAAGAGTAAAAGAAGAAGATTGCGAAGAAACCTACAAATTTTTAGAAACAATGGCTATGCTTTGCGCTTTGACGGATGATGGTCTTTTGGCAATGATGAACTCTGTTTCTATGGATTTGATGTTTTCCATGATTGATATGCGGTTGCGTGCAGAGATTTTGGAAGAAAGCGAGGTAGAAGAGGAATGAGCATTGATTATTCAAAATTAGAAGAAATAACAGTAAAGTCGCAGGATGAACTTGATGCAATTCCGGATGACTTTGCGGGGCGAATTTATATCGAATTTGGAACTTGTTGGAATAAGGCTATTGTGAGAAAAAGATACAGACAGAGAGTTGTGGCTAGGGAAAATTCTTCCGTTGTGGCTAGGGAAAATTCTTCCGTTGAGGCTTGGGAAAATTCTTCCGTTGTGGCTAGGGAAAATTCTTCCGTTGTGGCTAGGGGAAATTCTTCCGTTGAGGCTAGGGAAAATTCTTCCGTTGTGGCTAGGGAAAATTCTTCCGTTGTGGCTAGGGAAAATTCTTCCGTTGAGGCTTGGGAAAATTCTTCCGTTGTGGCTTGGGAAAATTCTTCCGTTGTGGCTAGGGGAAATTCTTCCGTTGAGGCAAATGCCAATGCGCAGGTCGTTGACAGATTGCGAGGCGGTCGCATCGAAATCACGGGCAATGCAAGAATCGTATATATGCCTAAAACAATCGAAGAATACTGTGCATTTTACGGAATTGATCACAACAAGAGAAAAGGAAAGTTTTTCAAAGCGGTACGAAAAACGAATGGTAGATATTTTTCGGATAGAGACAGCGATTTTGAGTATGTAATAGGCAAGAAAGTTGTAGCAGACGGATTAGACACGGACGTTACAGAAGATTGCGGAAAAGGAATACATATTGCACACAAGGCATGGTGTTTGGATTACGGCAGAAGTTGGGATGACTTAGCGATTCTTGAAGTAGAAGCTGATTTATCATCCATTATTCTTCCGAATGGTTGTCCGGGCAAAGTTCGTTGCAAAGAAGTCAAGGTTTTGCGAGAAGTGCCTCTTGAAGAGTGCGGAGTATACGGAAAGATTTTGGCAAAGAACAGAAAATTGAAAGAAGGTGCGGAAGATGAATAAGGAATACAGAGTGGTTTCGTCTAAAAAAATGACAAAAATGAGGAATATTGTTGTTGAGTGGAATGGTTGGGTTTTTGACATTGTTTACGGAAAGACCAGCAAAGGATATTTTATTTCGGTTCCAAATTTCAATGTTACATCAGTATCAAGCGAGCCAAACGATACCATTTATAATACTGGAAAGATTTTCAGAGAATTAAACAATGTAGACATGGCAAAGGTAATTTCGCAGGCTATTAAGGAGGACTACGAGGAATGGAGGAAAGAGAATTGATGGTAGAAATACCTCTGAAAGCATATGAAAAATTGCTTGATATTGAAAGTCGAGTAAGAGCGGCGGGAGAACTTGCTTTACATGGAGTTTCAGAAGAAGTGGTTTACTTGGCTATTGGAACTGATGATTTTAAATCTGCGGTTGATAAAAAGAAGAAGGAACATGAGAAATTCTTAGCGAGTTTAAAGGAGAAAGAGAATGGGAATTAGATACGAAGACGAATGTTGTCATTGCGCCGTTCCCAGTTATCCATGCACGGGCGAGCATAAACACGTACCGCACTATTACTGTGACGGCGAAAATTGCGGAGAGGAATTTCATCCATCGGAACTTTACCATTACGAAGACCAAATGCTATGCGTTGATTGCCTTGTAAAACAGTTTGAGAAAGTGGGGATTTGATATGGACGGAATAAGAATAAGCAATAAGGAGTATCGAAATCGGGACGGTATCAGCAGTTCGGAATTAAAGAAAATCATGCAAAGCCCTGCACATTATCGTTATTGGAAAGATAACCCGCAGGAGAAAGATACGCCCGCTTTACTCATGGGGAGGGCTGCACATAAATACGTTTTGGAAACTTACGATTTTTACAACGAATTTGCTGTTGCACCGAATGTAGAAAGACGGACAAAAGAGGGTAAAGAGGAATGGGCGAAATTTGTTGCAGAAAGCGAAGGTAAAGACGTTATTACGCAGGAACAGTTTGAGCAGATTGATGCTATGAGAACTGCGGCTTATGCAACACCTTTTGTAAGCAAATTATTGAGCGGAGAAAAAGAGTTGTCGTTTTGGGGCGTAGATGAAGAAACAGGGCTTGAAATCAAGGCTAGACCGGACTGCATTACGGAATGGAACGGAGTAAATGTTCTCGTTGATTACAAGACGGCACAGGACGTAGAAAATACAAAGTTTTGCCGTGACAGTATCAAATTCGGCTATGATTTACAGTTAGCATTTTACCTTGATATTCTCCGTCAGAATACGGGCAAAGATTACATGGTAGTAATTATAGCACAGGAAAAAACTGCACCTTATGTTACTAACGTATTTCAGTTGTCAGAAAACTACCTTGAGGGTGGCAGACAGTTATACAAAGAAATGCTTAGAGTTTATAAGAATTGTGAGGAAACAGGTAATTGGTACGGCTATATGCGAGACGGAATTAGTATTTTGGGCGAGCCGGATGAAGAAGATTTGGAAGAAGGTGCGAAAGATTGACGGAAGTTTGGAAAGACATACAAGGTTACGAAGGGTGGTATCAAGTTAGTAATTTAGGCAGGGTAAAACGTCTAAAGAAAGTGCATTGCAATCATGGGAAAGTCAATGTTGTTGAGAGAGATCATATTTTAACACCGTCAAAAGACAAAAAGGGTTATTTAGTTGTGATTCTTTCCAAAGAAGGAAAATTAAAAAAGCACACTAAGGTTCACAGGTTAGTGGCAGAAGCGTTTATTTCCAACGAAGATAACAAGCCACAGGTAGACCATATTAACAGAATTAGAAATGATAATCGGGTTGAAAATTTGCGATGGGTTACAAATAGCGAAAATCAATACAATTCAAGCCGCACAACCATTTTGGTTTATAAAGGTCAATCAATTCCATTAACAATTTTGTGTAATGCCAAAAACATAAAAAGAGGAACGGTTTTGAGAAGATTGAAAAGCGGTTGGACTGTAGAAGATGCGGTAGATAAACCTGTTGATACTAGATTTTATAAGAAAAGCGTAGGAGGTATATAGAATGAGCGAAGAAATTAAGAAAACAGAGGCATTGACAACAGAAAATACAGCAGTTGCGAATGCGGAACACGTAAATATGATTGCAGATTTAGAGGGTGGGTTGTATAGCAGTTCCGACACATTGAGAATTGCGAGAAACTTTGCGCAGGATTTATCCAGAAGTACCATGATACCTATGCAGTATCAGAACAATTACGCAAACTGTCTTGTGGCATTAGAATACGCAAACAGAACAGGTCAAAGTCCTTTACAGGTAATGCAGTCTCTTAATGTAATTCAAGGACGCCCGTCATGGGATAGCAAAGCTTTAATCGGTATGATTAACACGAGCGGAAAGTACGACCATGATTTGCGTTTTACATACGGAAAAAATGACAAAGGAGAAATTGACAGTTGTTTTGCATGGACGAAAAAAGACGGAGAAGTTATTGAGGGCATTCCATACACGATGGCAAAGGCAGAAAAAGAGGGATTGCTTAAAAAGAACAATAGTTTTTGGAATAAAGACCATGTTCTTATGCTTACATATCGTGCGGTATCGAGGTTTGCATCCATTAACTGCCCGGAAATTACGTTAGGTTTGTACACCACAGAGGAAGTCAGAGACATTAACTTTGTAAACTCACAGAAACAGAGCAAAGCAAGTCTGAATGACATTTTGGCAGATGATGATGTTGTTGTAGTTGGCGAGGTGGTTGAGTAGTGGCATACAAAAAGAAGTTCAAGAAAGGAAAGCCTATTCTCAGTCTTGACGAACTTATGAAGCAGAAATGGGTAATGTGGGGCGATAGTCCGAGACACATGGGTTTTTTAGGAAGTATGCAGATGCGGACAGTTGACCGTCTTATGCGTTTGGGTTATTTCAGCTACGCAATAGATGTTAGTGAGGTAGAAAATGAAGTACAGAGTAACAATCAGTAAAAACAACAAAACATTTCCGATTAAGGGGCTGAATGAATTGTTAAGAGCAGAAAAGCACGTTTGGAATGAAAGAATGAAAAAAACAATCGTTTCAAACAAAGTTAAAGCTGACAATGACAAGATATGCCGATTAGCAATTCAGAAGTATATGCGTGGTGTGAAAATTGATAAGCCTATTATTTGTCATTTTTATGTGTTCGCAAAGGACAAGATGCACGATCGTGGCAATATCAATTCTGCATTGGAAAAATCATTCATGGACGCTTTGCAACAGAAAAATGTAATTAAAAATGACGGGTATGATGACGTTTACGATAGTCAATTTCACACAAGTTTAGATAGATTAAATCCCCGTGTGGAAGTGATTATTGAGGAAGTGGAGGAAGATAAATGAGATTAGTTTCGCAGAACGGAATGATTGATGTCCCGTATGAAATATCGGCATTGAGCGTGGGTTGTTATGGCAGGGTTTCTACAATTTACATTAGGTCAAAGTTGCTTGACGAAAAACCTTGTGAATTTGCAACTTATTCAACAGAAGAAAAAGCCTTAAAAGTAATGGAAATGGTAAGAGACGCATATTATTCACTTCCAGTTGTTTTGAAAAATGCAGAGGTTGCGGAAGAAGTGATTGAAATGCTGAAAAAGAAGAATGTGATTTGCGCTTATACCGAAGATAAAGACGGACGCATTGAGTATATCGACAACGCAGTATTTCAGTTTCCAAAAGACGAGGAAGTGGAGATTTAACATGGATTGGAGTGATTACGAAGTGGACGGGCAGATTACTATAACTGATTATTTGAAATCGCAAATTGAAATCAGAAAAGTGCAGGATTTTACGGCTTTTTTGAATAGTCAGGGAAAATCACAGTATCAGCAGATTGGAGATATTATCAAGAAAACATACGAAGAAAACAAAGATAGTTCCAAGCTGATAGGGAGATTGACAAATAATGTATCTGTCTATGTTTTAAATCAATCAATAAATTATTCAAAGTATTTGAGAGAGCAATCAGAATTATAAGCAGGAGGAATAAAAAATGAAAATCAAAACATACATAGAAAGCGGTTGTTACGTTCCGCAGAAAGCACATACAACGGACGCAGGGTTTGATATTAGAACGCCGGAAGAAGTCGTTGTTGAGCCGAGAAGTAGCGCAATTATCGACACGGGAGTACACATGGAAATTCCTGAAGGATATGTCAGTATGTTGAAATCCAAAAGCGGATTGAATGTAAAGAGTGGAATTTTGAGCGAAGGTGTTGTGGATGCGGGCTACGTGGGAAGCATTGTGGTTAAACTCTACAACCATTCAGATACCCCTAAACACTTTGAAAAAGGCGATAAAATCACGCAGATTGTGATTATGCCTATTCCATTCATTGAACTTGAAGAAGTTGATAATTTGAGCGAATTTGAAGCGTCAGAACGTGGTGCCGATGGGTTTGGTAGTAGCGGGAGATAACAGGTTGCAACACCTTTGCTAAAAGCATAAAAGAAACTATTCATGGCACGTTTCCGAATTGGTAAGGAATTATAGTATTTCACAGTATTTAGCCATGATATTACCAAAACTTGAAGAGTGGGCGGTCGTAGTGGCCGCCCGGAAAGGAGAATGTTTTGAAAATCGGACTGATAGACGTTGACGGACATAATTTTCCGAATTTGCCATTGATGAAAATATCGGCATGGCATAAATCGCAGGGAGATACGGTTGAGTGGTATTCTCCGATGCTCAGCGGACACATGGATATTGTGTATATGTCAAAGGTTTTCAGTTTTTCTCCCGATTACGAATACTTTGTTGATGCAGACAAGGTTATAAAGGGTGGTAGTGGTTATTGCATAAGTCTTGTTGACGGAAAAGAAGTGTTTGACAAGTCAAAAGACATTGAACTGCCTTATGAGGTTGAGCACATATATCCCGATTATTCTCTTTATGGAATAGAAGATACGGCATACGGATTTCTCACAAGGGGTTGTCCGAGAGGTTGTGATTTCTGCCATGTTGCAGAAAAAGAGGGTAAGTGTTCGTATAAAGTGGCGGATTTATCGGAATTTTGGAGCGGTCAGAAAAACATAGTGTTGTGTGATCCGAATATTTTAGCCTGCAAAGATTGGAAAGAATTATTGCAACAGTTGATTGATAGCGGTTCATGGATAGATATAAATCAAGGATTGGATATTCGACTTATGACAGAAGAAAAGTCGGAAATGATAAAGAAGTTGAAAATCAAAGAACTGCATTTTGCATGGGATAGATACGAAGATAAGGACATCGTTCTTCCGAAATTCAAAATGTTCAAAGAAAAAACGAATATCGACATAAGAAAATTGATTGTTTTTGTACTTTGCGGAGATAGGGATAAACGTGTTTTAGAAAGTGATCTGGAACGAATATACATTTTGCGAGATATGGGATATTGGGCTTATGTGATGCTTTACGACAAAGAGAATATTCCCAAAGGGCATGAACTTAGGAAATTGCAACGATGGGTAAACAACAGATTTATTTTTGCGAAATGCAACACTTTTGAAGAATATTTGAGAGGTAATCAATGACAGAAAATGTAAATAAAATCTGCAACATGGACTGCTTTAACTGTCCGTTTGAGGATTGCATACGTGATGATAAGCAGGACGATAGAGATAGACGCATGGCTTACTATTACGCTCATAAAGAGTTGGAAAGTCAGCGAAGAAAAGAACGATACAAACGAAATGCAGAAAAGGAAAAAGCGTGCGCTCGGGAATATCGCAGACAGAGACAGAATGACGAAGAATATCGGCAGAAAAACAAAGAAAGATGCAAAGAATGGGCTGATAACAATAAAGACAAAAAGTCGGATTGCCAGCGCAGATACTATGAGAGAAACCGTGAAAAAATATTAGAGTATCAGAGAAATTATAGATTGCAAAAAAGCAGGAAGAAACAATCGGCGGCGAATTAGGAGGATTTTATGGAAATAAGGGAGATTTTAAAACAAAGAAAAGATGCAAATGAAAAATTCAGAAAAATGTACGAGGAAAGACTAATTGAAATTTGTTCCGAGTGCGGTCTTTTTGGAGTTGATGTTGTTGCAAATGGCGAAAAAACAGGCAGGATAACCGTTGAGAAAAAGGATTTTTCAAATGATTACGAAATTGTTTTTCATCATTACACGAAAAAAGGTGATTTGTCAAAAAATGCTTCCTATACAGGTTGCTATATTTGGAGCATAGATTCAGATGATGACATAAAAAATAAATTGCTTGAAACATTTAAGGTAGCGAATTAGGAGGGCGAAATGGCAGATTGTAGTAAATGCAAAAACGCAGACAGATGCGAAGCATGGGATATTGATAAAGTTAGAAGAACAGGCGAGTGCGAAGTTTATGAGCCGATAACCAACGCAGACAAAATCCGGGCAATGTCGGATGAAGAGTTGGCGGGATTGACGATTACATACAACGATTATTACGGAGAATATTATTGTAGCGACGGAGAGCGTTATGATAGCCATGAAGATGCAATAAAGCACGAAATTGAATACCTGCAATCCGAAGCAGAATAACTTGAAGGGAAGTGATTGAGTGAATGACAAAGGGTGGATAAAGACATACAGGAAAATTCAAGAGTGTTGGATATGGCTTGATAAAGAACCATTTGACAAAAGAAGTGCTTGGATTGATTTGATTTTGACTGCCAATCATTCTGATAAAAAAATACTGTTTAACGGAGAATTGATAACCGTTCAGAGAGGTCAAATTTTGACTAGCATTCGTAAACTTTCTGAAAAATGGAAGTGGAGTTATGACAAATGCTCAAGGTTTTTGAAACTTCTTATTGATGATGGAATGTTGCAAAAGGAAAGCGACAATTTCCGAACGCTCCTAACCATTGTAAATTATGAGGTTTATCAAGATTGCACTAGCACGGTCGAGTGTACGGACGAGGGAACGAACCGAACACGGACAAGTGAGCAAGCCGAACACGAGCAAGTGACAAACAAGAATGTAAAGAATGATAAAGAATGTAAAGAAGATAATAATTATTGTTCAGAGCCAAAAGAAGATTTGGCATCCGAACCGTCGGTAATAACATTAACTCTTAATGATAAATCTGAATATCCTATTTTTCAAAAAGATATTGATGAATGGAAAGAGTTATATCCGGCGGTAGATGTTATGCAACAGTTAAGGCATATGAAAGCATGGTGCGATAGCAATCCTGCCAAACGCAAAACAAAACGGGGAGTAAAACGTTTTATAACATCTTGGCTTATGAAAGAGCAGGATAAAGGTTGTAGATACATTGCTCCGAAAAACAATAATTCTAATAGCGTTCTTGATAAATATTTGAACGGAGGTAAGCAATAATGGAAAACGAGAAAATGACACTTGGTGACTTTGCTATATGCCTTAATCTGTTGGTCGGTGCATATCCGGGAAGATTTATTATAACGGATGACAATATGGTTGAGGTTTGGCATAAATTTTTAGGCGAGATCAAAAACAAGGATTTGTGGAATGTGATTTATGAGTACATAGCAAACAACAAATATCCACCGTCAATATCTGACTTGTTGGAAATAGCAAAACAGAGGGGGTGTTTAGACGAATGAGAGAAGTAAAATTACGTAACTGCCCTTGTTGTGGCGGAAAGGCAAATTTAAGGATTTATGAAGATTTTACAATAGATTTTCATAGCGTATATAAATACTATGTTCAATGCAATGAATGCGAAATGCAAAGTTCTATGACAGCCAATATGGATAAAGCAATCAACGAATGGAACGCACGCAAGCCGATGGATGATATTGTGGAGCGGTTGGAAGAATTTTATGACGAAAATGAATTTGAGATTAACAGCGGTTTTATAGAAACGTGCATTGATATTGTAAAGGGTGGTGTTGAAGATTAGTTATTTGTCAGAACAAAATATCATAGGTTCGCTCTTGATGGAGCAGAGTTGCATGGATAAAATCTATCAGATATTGCAACCGGATATGTTCACTAGCGAATTGTTAGGCAGGGTTTATCACGAGTACCAAAGAGCTTATGACCGAAATTACGAACTGAACTTGTCGTTGATTGAGCAGAAGTTGCGGTCAGATAGTTTTCCGAGCGATTTGATTGTTTCGGAAATGAAAGAGTGTTTGAGCAATACAGAGACAAGCGCAAACGTAGTAACTCATGCAATGGTCGTAGAAAGCGATTATAAGGCTCATAAAGCCAATGAAATCATTTCAACGAGGAAATTTACACCTAGCAAGTTAAAAGCCGAAATTGGGGCTGTTATCGAAGCGCTAGAGGCACTTGTTGTAAATAGACGGTCAAAGAGTAAGACGCTTGCCGAGATAGCGAGAGAAAATAAGAGCAAATATTTCAAGGAAAAGAAAAAAGAAGATAGGATTTTGATTGGTTTTGATAAATTAGACAATCTCCTTGGTGGACTTACACGGGGAGATATGATTGTGCTTGCGGCAAGACCGGCGGTTGGAAAATCTGCTTTGTCTACTCAAATTGCGAGGAATCTGTCAAAACAGGGCTTGAGGATTGGTATTTATAACCTTGAAATGAACGAAGACCAAATCTACGAAAGATTTTTGGTAAATGAAAGCGCATTGTCCTTGAACAGAGTGCGTAACGCAAATTATTTTCTCGGAGATGAAGAAGAACGCTTTAACAATGCAAATGAAGAGATTGAGAAATTGGAAAACATCATCGTCACAAGTGATGGTTGTAAAAAGGTCAGCGAAATAATGCACGAAAGCAAGAACATGGACTTTGACGTTATCATCATTGATTATCTTCAGTTGTTAGAGCCGGAGGGTACATACAAAGGCAATAGAACTTCGGAAGTCGGAGAAATTTCAAGAAAACTCAAGCAGCTTGCCAAAACATTAAATATTCCGGTCATTGCTTTATCACAGTTGAACAGAGCGAGTGAGGGAAGAGAGAATAAAGAGCCTACTATGTCAGAGTTGCGAGAGGCAGGAAACATTGAGCAGGACGCATCGGTAATTATCTTGATGTGGAATTTGGACGAAAACGATAGAAGTCGTAAAGGCTGTAAAATTGAGAAGAATCGACAAGGCGAGTGCGGAAAAATTGTTATGAAATTTAACGGAGACACGATGCGGTTTGAGGAAACTAGCGAAGATGTGAAAGAAGCGTCCGAATGGAAGTCGGTTAATTGTGATAACCCGTTTAGTTAGGAGGTAGTGAGTGATGAGTGAATGTTTTGCGCCACATAGTTGTGTGTTAGATGAAAAAAGCAGAGAAGAAATAGCAAAAGCAATATATGAAGCAATAGAAAATGACGAACCTAAAATTGCGAATGTTGCAGTTGCTAATTTTGACGGAACGATTGCTTATACTTTGAAAAAGAGAGTTGGTGGAAGTTTTTGTCATCAGTAAAATTCAGTAAAGGTTCGGAAGAGTGGATGATGTTCACGGATTTTTGGCAGTTGTGTCAGAAACATTGGGAAGTTGAGTTGACGGATGAATATTGGGAGCAGTTGATACGGAAAGATGCTACCGATTTTGAAATCAAGTACAAATCTATCCCATTGGCACGGAACATGATTAAGGCTTTTCTTGACACGCAGGAAGAGATTTATAGAGAAAAGGTTAGGAGGAATGGAAATGACGGAGAATGAAGCAATTAAAAATTTTCAACAGGAACTTAAAGAGCCATTAAGTCCATTTAGTATAACAATGTGTAACTTGGCAATCCAAGCGCTTGAGGAAATCCAAAAGTATAGAGTGATCGGAACAGTTGAGGATATTTTGAAAGGAATTAAACAGAGTGAAGAAGAATTTGAAATGTTAATGAAGTACAGAGAAATCGGCACTATTGAAGAATTTAAGGCATTGAAAGAGAAGAATACACCGAAGAAGCCGATATACAGTAATTTTGACGAAAACGAATTAGGATATATTATTCCATACAAAGCGGTGTGTCCTATATGTGGGCATGAGTTTGAATTTGGAACATGGAACGATGAACAGAACCATCATTGCGAATGCGGTCAGAAATTGGATTGGGAAGGCGGTGAATGATATGCGTATTGAAATCGAGATACCGAAAGAGTTTGAAGAACATTTTAAGCAAGACAAGTTTGAAGATACATTATATAGGTTAAACGCAGATGCTCATTTGATTGCAGGAAACTACGAGAAGGAAACAGCAATAATGCTTATAAAAGCATTCAAAGATAGCAAGCAAGCCTATGATGTGAATGCGGTTGTGGCTGAAATCAAAAAGCATTCATACTTTATGGGAATAAGAGAAAGTATGGTTGAAACTATTGTGAGAATAGTCAGAAAGGGCGGTGTGGAATGATTGCGGATGTTAGTATATCGGATGATTGCATCAATATCTATTCGTGCGGAGTAATTTGTGTTAGATGTGGATGCTGTTCAAGGAATCCTAGTTGCCGAGACATGATAAAAAGCAGACTGCGGTATTACAAAGATATGTTGAAATACGAATACAATTTTTCCGATTGGGATGAAAACCCGAAATGGAGAAAAGTGCAGGAAGATAACGTAAAGTCAAACATTTTGTATTACAAAAGAAAAATAAGGTTATGCAAGAAGATTCTCAAAAGAAAGAAGGTGCGAAATGAAAGAATTTGCAGAAAAGCTGATTGAGAGATTGGAAGAATTTATAGAAACAGCAAAATCAGAAGGGGATTACACATACATAAAGCCTTTTGAAATTGTTAAAGATGCGGTCAAAGACCTTGCAGAAGAACACAACAACGGATGGATTCCATGCAGTGAGAGATTGCCGAGTAAAGAAGAATATCAAAAGTGTAATGGACAATTCATTGTTTCAGATGGCAATAGAACTTATGCAACTTATTTTGATATTTATGATACTTTGAAATTCGGAGAACCTACAATTACAAAATTTGTAATTGATAGGTGCGTTATCGCATGGCAACCACTTCCCGCACCATACAAGAAAGGGGAATGAAGATGTTGAGCAATAAAGAAATCACAATCAGACAGATTGGAGAGTTTTGCACAAATACCACTTGCAAAAAATGTCCTATCAGAAAATGGAATAAAGAAAGCGGATTGTATAATGGGTGCATGGAAAGTTTGAGATTGCCGGAAGTATCAAAAATTATGTTGGAACAGATTAAACACAGAAAAGTGAGGAATAAAGATGAAGTGTAAAGATTGCATATATCTTGATTTAAACCAAAAGAGCAAAGTCGGTTATGTTTGTACGAATACAAAAAGAAGAATGAGCAGATTGAGAACTTTAGGGCATTTGAAATACAAACATACACCTGCTTGCAAGACAGGGTTCAAATCAAAAGAAGATGTTGAAATACCGACATGGAAACAGCAAACAATGAGCAGATTTGAAAGGGTGGAGTGATGGACTTATTAGAACATTATATCAAACAAGTGCATTCAGTAGATGATGTGTCAAATATATTTGAAGGAGTGAAAGGTTATTCACCAAATGAACCTGTTTACAGCGTTAGGTTAACATGCGACTGTTACGGAATTGTTGAAAGAAGAACAATGCATTTTTTCAAATCAGAATGGGAAGAAGCACAGAAAAAAGGATATTTTATGGCATGAAAGGCGGTGTGACATGGAAAGATTGACAGAAAAACTTGCAGACGGAAGAAACGTGTTGAAAGAGAATTATGCGTATGTAACAAATCCGAAGCATGGTTCATTTATCGAAGGGAAAGCGGTTGACAAACTTGCAGAATAAGAAGATGCAGAAGAACATGGGAAGATGGAAGAAAAGAAAGATTTTGAATTGTTGTTAAAAGCAATGAAAGAATCATATCCGATATTCAAGGCGGCTTATGTTGATTTTGATGTATTTTTACGAGATGTAATGCGAAGGTATGATATTGAAAAGCAGGCACTTGCGAAGATGAAGGGGGAATGATATGGGAGAAACATTTTACAAACCATTAACACCAAATCTTAGGGCAGAGATAAACAATTCGATTGAAAAACAGATGCAGGAGTTGCGGACTTGCCAAAGCAATGTTTTTGTAAATATGCAAATGGAACGTTTGAGAATAACAAAAAATCTAATCGGTGGATTGCCTGATGGCTACCCTATACCGATAACGAAATATTGATGGGAGGGATAATATGGAAGATGTGGTAATAATTGTCAAGCCGTATAGGTGTTCCGAGTGCCAAAGCGAATTTTGCGAATATTGGTTATGGTGCAAAGGAGAAAATGTGGAGGGTTATTGATGAAGATAATATATGAAAAATGGTGGGATAGAGATACAAAAGTGTTTTCCGTTATCAATTACAAGGATGCTTGGAAACAAAATGGAAATAAGCCGAGATTAAAAATATTTGAAAACGGAGGAAGACGAAAAAACGGTGATAAGTGTTTTGATATTCACTTGATTATTGGATATACGATATTTAATTATTGTAACTATGATTTGAATAAATAGAAAGGAAAACAGGCTATGCGTGAAAGATTAGGTAAGTATTTATCATCTCTCACAAAGCCGGAACTAGAAGAGCTTAAGGAAAAACTTAATTTAACTGACGATGAAGAAATGGTATTTGTGCAGTTATCAAAAGGCAGAAGCAAGGTTGTCATTTCCGATAACTGCCGAATATCATGCGGAACGGTAGACAATAAAATTAAATCAATCAATATTAAAATGGAGAGGTGCAATAATGGATAGATTTTCCGACAAGGAATTATTGCAGTTTGCGGTTGACAATGGTATG
>JAZNIO010000037.1:0-44946 GCA_045577535.1 Candidatus Onthomorpha sp.
ACAATCTTTTCATCCATCGTCCTACCAGCAGCCATCACACGCATAATGTGTCCGGCATAAGGCATACCTGATTTATCAACCTGCCCTTCGTGAGCTTTGAGAGCAAGAGTTATTGCTTTTGTTAATAATGCTTCCATATTTTAATTTCTTTTAGTTGCTAACAGCATATACTTACCATCACCAAAAAAGGAGGTTTCAGTTGTCCGAAACCTCCTATTTTAGCATTTACCTGCCGATTATTTCGATTACTCAGCTTTTTCCTCAGCAACCTCTGCTGTTGCCTCAGGAGCAGGTGCTGCAACTTCTTCTGTAGCCACAGCTTTCTTCTTTCCTCCTCTACGAGTGGTTTTTGCTTTCTTAGCTGTTGTGTCTTTCAACATTGCTTCATTGTAGTCAACCAACTCCATCATAACCATTTCTGCACCATCTCCCATACGTCTGCCCAACTTCAAGATTCTGGTGTAACCTCCGTTACGATTTGCCACCTTTGTTGCTACATCTCCGAATAGTTCCTTTACTGCTTCTTTATTTTGCAAATAACTGAAAACTATACGTCTTTGGTGTGTTGAATCTGATTTTGTTTTTGTGATCAATGGTTCAACATATCCTCTCAAAGCTTTTGCTTTTGCCAAAGTGGTATTTATTCTCTTGTGAAATATCAATGAAGACGCCATATTCGATAGCATAGCCACTCTATGTGCGTGAGTTCTTGACAGCTTATTTATTTTACAACCGTGTCTCATTTCTTGTTACTCTTTTTCTAATTTATACTTTGAAACATTCATACCAAATTCCAAGTTCTTAGACTTGACCAAATTTTCCAACTCTGTAAGAGATTTCCTTCCAAAGTTTCTGAATTTCAACAAATCTGCTTTGTTGAATGCCACCAAATCGCCCAATGTCTCTACCTCTGCACTCTTCAAACAATTCAATGCTCTGACAGACAAATCTAAATCTAAGAGTCTTGTCTTTAATAACTGTCTTATGTGCAATGTAGTCTCATCAAACTCTTCTGTTGGTGTTTGAAGGTCTGTCTTAATTGAAATTTTCTCATCTGAGAATAATAAGAAGTGCTGTATCAATATGGACGCGGCTTCCTTCAAAGCGTCTTTTGGTGTGATCGAACCGTCTGTCGTTACCTCCATTATCAACTTCTCATAGTCGATTTTGTGTTCAACTCTATAGTTCTCAACCGTATAATTGACGTTCTTTATAGGCGTGAAAATAGAGTCGATAGCAATGGTGCCGATTACATCATCCGCTTTCTTATTTTCCTCAGCAGGCACATATCCTCTACCTTTTTCTATGGTTATCTCCATGGATAGCGTTACAGAAGGCTCCATATGGCATATCTCGACCTCTGTATTAAGAATTTGAAAGCCGTTCAAAAATGCGTTGATGTCGCCTGCCTTGAAAACGTTCTTACCTTCAATCTTAAAGTTTATGGTTTCTCTTTCTTCTGTTTCTATCTGTCTCTTGAAACGCAACTGTTTCAAGTTTAGGATTATCTCTGTCATGTCTTCTATAACCCCGGGTATAGTGTCGAATTCATGATTCACGCCTTCGATCTTTATGGAGGTTATTGCAAATCCTTCCAAAGATGACACCAAGATTCTTCTTAATGCATTTCCTATTGTTACTCCGTAACGAGGTTCAAGGGGACGAAACTCGAAAGTCCCTTTGTAATCGTCGGATTCTATCATGATAACCTTGTCAGGTTGTTGAAAAGCTAATATGGCCATTATTTTCGTTATTTATTATTTAGAATACAACTCAACTATCAATTGTTCTCTTATGTTTTCAGGAATATCTGCTCTTTCCGGATAGCTCATGAATCGACCTTCCATCTTAGTGTTATCCCACTCCAACCAAGAATAATTTACTCTTGACGACAATGAGTCTTCTATTATTTCCAATGATTTTGAACGCTCTCTGACTCCTACCACATCTCCTGCTTTCAACAAGTATGAAGGAATATTCACAACCTTACCATTTACAGTTATGTGTCTGTGTGATACGATTTGTCTTGCCTGATTTCTTGTTTTTGCTATTCCCAATCTGAAAACAACATTGTCAAGTCTTGATTCGATGAGTTGCAATAAAACTTCACCTGTAACACCTCCCTTACGTGAAGCTTTTTCGAACAAGTTGCGGAATTGTTTTTCCAAGATACCATAAGTGTATTTGGCTTTTTGTTTTTCCATCAACTGAACTCCATACTCAGACTGTTTAGGACGTCTTTTGTTAAAGCCGTGTTGTCCGGGAGGATAGTTTCTTTTTTCAAATGATCTGTCAGCTCCGTAAATGGCTTCTCTGAACTTTCTTGCTATTTTAGTCTTAGGACCTGTATATCTTGCCATAGTCTAATCTTTTTTTACCTTTGAAATTAATTTTACGTTAATTAAACTCTTCTTCTTTTTGGAGGACGACAACCATTGTGTGGTAGTGGAGTAACATCCGTTATTTCCATTACCTCTATACCTGAAGCGTTTATCGCTCTGATTGCCGACTCACGTCCGGCTCCCGGTCCTTTTACAAATACTCTTACTTTTCTTAAGCCATAATCAAATGCAACTTTTGAGCAATCTTCTGCTGCCATTTGAGATGCATAAGGGGTGTTCTTTTTAGAACCTCTGAACCCCATTTTTCCCGCAGATGACCAAGCGATAACTTGTCCTGCATTGTTGGTCAACGAAATAATACAGTTGTTGAATGAAGCAAATATGAATGCTTTTCCGATCGGCTCAACTTTTACTACTCTTTTCTTCGTTGGTTTTGAACTTTTCGCCATATTGTTTCTACAATATTTATTGATTATTACTTATGAATGCTCCGTTTTTTGTTTTAATTCGATATAGTCCGCATTCACCTAACTTAACTTACTTTTACTTAGTTACTTTCTTTTTGTTTGCAACAGTTTTCTTCTTACCCTTACGCGTTCTTGCATTGTTCTTTGTGCTTTGTCCGCGTAGAGGCAAACCATTACGATGACGAATTCCTCTGTAACAGCCTATATCCATCAATCTCTTGATGTTCATCTGTACTTCCGAACGCAACGCACCTTCCACTTTGTACTCTTCACCTATTATTGTACGGATTGCATTTTGTTCATCGTCATTCCATTCACTTACCTTCTTGTTTTCATCGATTCCGGCTTTAGCCAATATTTGTGAAGCCAAACTTCTACCTATTCCATAGATATATGTCAAACCGATAACACCTCTTTTGTTTTTTGGTAAGTCTATACCCGCAATTCTTGCCATAAATTCTTACTATTATTTAATTACTTAAATTAACCTTGTCTTTGTTTATACTTTGGATTCTTCTTGTTGATAACATAGACAACTCCCTTTCTTTTCACTACGATACATTCGGGAGATCTTTTCTTTACTGAGGTTCTAACTTTCATCTTCGGTAAATTTTATTTTTTATTTTTACTCTCTGTAGTTTTACTTATGTCGATATGTAATTCGACCTTTGGTCAAATCATATGGAGACATTTCGACCTGCACCTTGTCTCCGGGCAAAATTTTGATGTAATGCATTCTCATTTTTCCCGAAATGTGTGCAATTATCACGTGTCCGTTTTCCAATTCAACGCTAAACATAGCGTTTCCCAACGATTCCAATACCGTTCCGTCTAATTGTATTGATTCTTGTTTAGCCATATTAAATTTGCTCTAAATTTATATTCGTTTTGATTGCTTGTTCTATCTTATCGAAACTTGACAAGATGTCGACGCCTTCTGAAGTTATGGCAACGTCATGCTCAAAGTGTGCTGCAGGCGAACCATCGACGGTCCTGCAAGTCCATTGGTCTGATTCGAACAAAACCTCCTTATTACCCAAGGTTATCATCGGCTCGATGGCTATCACCATTCCCTCTCTGAATTTTGGTCCTGTTCCTTTGCGACCATAATTGGCAACACTCGGTTCTTCATGCATCTTACGTCCGACCCCGTGTCCGCACAATTCTCTGACAACGCCATAACCGAAAGATTCGCAATAGGTCTGTATTTGATTGCTCAAATCTCCTATTCTCTGACCTATACGACATTTTTCGATTCCCAAGTAGAGTGATTGTTTGGTTACTTCCAACAATTGTCTGACTTCATCTGAAATTCCATTCAACGCGAATGTATAAGCAGAATCTCCAATCCAACCATTGCAAGACACACAACAATCAACCGAAACAATATCGCCTTCTTTCAACTCCCTCTTTCCTGGAATTCCATGAACCACGACATCGTTTACCGAGATACATAAAGTAGCAGGATAACCGCAATAACCTTTGCATGCAGGTATACAACCCATATCCAAAATATATTGCTCTGCTATTTTGTCCAAATGCTCGGTAGTAACACCCGGCTTGATGTGTCTTGCAACTTCAGCCAAAGTGTCACCCACCTTCAATGCACTTATTCTTATTTGCTCTATTTCTTCTCTTGTTTTTACCGGGATCATTGCGTCCTGAGTTTTCTTACATTTGACCTCTGCCCTTGATTCTTCCGGATTTTGTCAATCCATCATAGTGTCTCATCAACAAATGACTCTCGATTTGTTGCAAAGTGTCCAATACGACTCCGACAAGAATCAACAACGATGTTCCTCCGTAGAATTGAGCAAACTGTTGGTTTACTCCGAACAAACTTACTATAGCCGGCAATATCGCTATCACAGCCAAGAATATTGAACCAGGCAATGTCATTTTTGACAAAATGTTATCGAAAAACTCTTCTGTCTTCTTGCCCGGTTTGACACCAGGAATGAAACCGCCGTTCTTTTTCAAATCATCTGCCATTTGTTTCGGATTGATTGCAACTGCCGTATAGAAATACGTAAATGCAATTATCAACAATGCAAATATCAGATTATACCAAAATCCGTTGAAATCCGACAATGCCGATGCTATTCCGGACATACTTTCCGAATCAGAAAATCCGAATAATGTGACAGGAATGAACATTATTGCTTGAGCAAAGATTATAGGCATTACTCCGGCTGCATTGATCTTTATCGGAACATATTGTCTTGCGCCTCCATATTGCTTGTTTCCCACTATTCGCTTTGCATATTGAACAGGGATTCGTCTTGTTCCTTGAACCAACAGAATACATAGCATTATCACTACCAACAAAACGACCAATTCCACAAAGAACATAACTAATTGACCGCCCTGATCTTCCATTCTCGAAGCAAATTCTGCAAATAATGCAAATGGTAAACGAGCTACGATACCGACCATAATCAACAACGATATACCATTACCGATTCCCTTATCTGTTATTCTTTCTCCAAGCCACATCACAAACAATGTTCCGCATGTAAGCATTATCGATATAGGCAATACCCAATTGAAGAAATTGAGACTGTCAGAACCAGTTATGCTATAAATAGGAGCACCATTGATTTGAGCTCTAAGATTTGCAAGATAGGCAAATGACTGGAATATGGTTACTATGATGGTAAGCCATCTTGTCATTTGGTTGATTTTTCTTCTTCCGCTTTCACCCTCTCTCTGCATTTTAGTGAAGTACGGTACAACCATGGTCAGCAATTGCATGACAATCGAAGCCGTAATGTATGGCATGATTCCCAATGCAAAGATTGACGCATTTGAAAACGCACCTCCGGAAAACATATTCAACAATCCCAAGACTCCGTCTTTGGTCTGCTCTTGCAATCCTGCCAAATCAGCAGGGTTTATACCCGGTATAACAACGTAAGAACCCACTCTATAAATCAGCACCAATGCCAACGTATATAGAATTCTATCCCGTAGCTCTTTGATGTTCCAGATATTTTTTAATGTATTGATAAATCGTTTCATCGGCTATTAGATTATTGTTGCAACACCACCTTTGGCTTCTATAGCGGCTTTGGCCGTTTGTGAAAAAGCATGTGCTGTTACATTGATTGTTGTACCTAATTCTCCTCTTCCAAGAATTTTCACTTTAGCATTTCTTGAAGACAACAATCCATGTTGTTTCAATACTTCAATTGTAATATCCGTTACTTGAGTTCTTTCTGCCAATTCATTCAAAACATCAAGATTAACTCCAATATACTCAACTCTGTTGATATTCTTGAAACCGAATTTAGGTAGTCGTCTGTATAGAGGCATCTGACCTCCTTCAAAACCTATCTTACGAGAGTATCCGGAACGAGATTTCGCTCCTTTATGTCCTCTTGTTGAAGTGCCACCTCTTCCGGAACCTTGTCCACGTCCGATTCTCTTACGGTTCTTTGTTGAACCTTCTGCAGGTTTTAGTGTACTTAAATCCATGATTATTTCCTTTAATTTTCTTAATTTATTTCCTCTACTTTAACCAAATGACTAACCTTTGCTATCATTCCTTCTATCGGTAAGGTCTTCTCGTGAAGTCTTGTACGACCAATCTTGCCAAGTCCCAAAGATTCCAATGTTCTCTTTTGTCTTGCAGGATGTCCGATGCTGCTTCTTACTTGTGTTACTTTCAATTTCATAGCGTTCAAGTGTTAAGTTTATCCGTTAAATACTCTATCCATTTCTATACCTCTCAACTTTGCTATGGTATAAGGATCTCTCATCTGCATCAAAGCTGCTATAGTTGCTTTTACAACGCTATGCGGATTTGAAGATCCTTTGGATTTTGCCAACACGTCTTTTACTCCGACGCTCTCCAAAACAGCACGCATAGCACCTCCTGCTATCAATCCTGTTCCGGGTGCAGCCGGCTTCAAGAAAACTCTTGCACCACTGTACTTTGCAATTTGTTCGTGAGGAATTGTACCTTTCAAAATCGGCACTTTAACCAAATTCTTCTTAGCATCATCAACACCTTTGGCTATGGCAGCAGCAACTTCTTTTGCTTTTCCCAAACCATATCCGACAACACCATTCTCGTTTCCAACAACCACAATGGCAGAAAAACTGAAAGTTCTACCTCCTTTGGTTACCTTAGTAACTCTGTTTATACTTACAAGTCTATCTTTGAAATCAATTTCACTAGACTTTACTCTTTTTACATTTACTTCAGCCATAACTACTTAGAATTTTAAGCCATTTTCTCTGGCAGAATCAGCCAATGATTTAACTCTTCCATGATACAAATAACCGTTTCTGTCGAATACCACTGCTTCAATGCCTACTGCCTTGGCTCTTTCAGCAACAGATTTACCAACAGATATTGCTCTTTCGGTTTTTGTTCCTGTTCTCTCGAAACCTTTCTCCATTGTGGACGCAGACACCAAGGTTACTCCTTTTTCGTCGTCTATCAACTGAGCATAAATCTCTTTATTGCTTCTGAATACGGTTAAACGAGGTCTGTTACTTGTTCCGCTTATTTTTTTGCGGATCCTCATTTTTAACTTAAATCTTCTTATTTCTTTCTTAGTTGCCATCCTTGTACGGATTTTAATTCAAAAATTACTTAGCAGCCGCTTTACCTGCTTTCTTACGAATAACTTCACCTTGGAATCTGATACCTTTTCCTTTGTATGGCTCAGGTTTACGCAAAGAACGTATCTTGGCAGCAACCTGTCCTAACAATTGCTTATCAATACTTGTCATTATGATAAGAGGATCCTTTCCTTTTTCTGTAACTGTCTCACACTTTATTTCTTGCGGCAATTCGAAGAAAATGTTGTGCGAATATCCCAAAGACAATTCCAAAATCTGACCTTGCACTTGAGCCTTGTATCCGACTCCTATCACAACTTGCGTTGTTTTGAAGCCCTCTGACACACCTTTAACCATGTTTGCGATCAATGCTCTGTATAATCCATGCAATGCTCTGTGTTGTTTTTGGTCAGATGCTCTGGTAATTAATATTTGTTCTCCTTCTATTCCGACAGTTATCGCAGGGTCAACTTTCTGTGTTAAAGTCCCAAGTTTACCTTTAACTGTAACTAAATTATTTCCATCTACCACTACTTCCACACCCTTGGGTAGGCTTATCGGTAATTTTCCTATTCTTGACATCTTGTCTTCCTCCTTAAAATTAACTAATGTAACAAATTACCTCTCCTCCGATATTCAAAGCTCTTGCTTCTTTATCCGTCATCAAACCTTTTGATGTAGAAAGTATTGCTATACCCAATCCGTTCAATACTCTCGGCATGTTTTCAACACCTACGTATTTTCTCAAACCCGGAGTGCTGACACGCTTTATGTTTGTCATAGCCGGTTCTTTGGTCATCGGATGATATTTCAAAGCTATTTTTATCGTCCTCGGAAAAGTTTCATCTTCGAATTTATAATTCAAAATGTAACCTTTATCAAACAATATTTTGGTTATTTCTTTTTTGATTTTGGAAGCAGGAATCTCAACCACTTTATGCTTTGCCATTGATGCATTTCTAATGCGTGTTAGATAGTCTGCTATTGGATCTGTAACCATTTTTTATTTCTGTTTTTATGTGTAACTGACTTATATCCTACCAACTTGCTTTTTTGACTCCGGGAATCAACCCTGCCAATGCCATCTCTCTGAAATTGATTCTGGAAATTCCAAATTGACGCATATAACCTTTAGGTCTTCCTGTTAATTTACATCTGTTGTGCAATCTTACCGGAGAAGCATTTCTCGGCAATCTTTGAAGAGCTTCATAATCTCCTGCCTCCAACAATGCTTTACGCTTTGCCGCATATTTTGCTACTATCGCTTCTCTTTTACGCTCACGCGCTTTCATTGATTCTTTTGCCATATCTTACAAATTGTTTTGATTCTTAAATGGGAAACCGAATGCCTTCAACAAAGACATTGCTTCTTTATCCTCTTTGGCAGATGTAACAAATGTGATATCCATTCCTTGAATGTTGTTCACTTTATCGATGTCTATTTCAGGGAATATTATCTGTTCGGTGATTCCAAATGAGAAATTACCTCTACCATCGAAACCATTGTCGCTGATTCCTCTGAAATCTCTTATTCGAGGAATTGATGCAGAAAGCAATCTGTCCAAAAATTCATACATCTTATTTCCTCTCAATGTTACTCTTACTCCGATCGGCATACCTTTTCTCAATTTGAAATTGGAAATATCTTTTCTTGATCTGGTTGCCACTGCTTTCTGACCGGCAATCAAAGTCATCTCCTCTATACCTTTGTCAATGACTTTTTTATCTGCCACAGCCAAACGTCCCAATCCTTGATTCAATGAAATCTTTTCAAGACGCGGAACCTGCATAACAGTCTTATAGTTGTACTCTTTCATCAAAGCAGCAACTATCTCTTCATTATATTTTTGCTTTAGTCTCGGTGTGTATCCCATTACTTAATTACCTCCCCTGTTTTTTTAGAGTAACGCACTAATTTATTTGTTTTTTCATCCAATCTTCTTCCAATTCTGGTCGCATTTCCTTTAGAATCGACAACCATCAAATTAGAAATATGAATCGGAGCCTCTTTTTCAATTATTCCACCTTGTGTATTCTTTGGATTTGGTTTTGTATGTTTTTTAATCTTATTCAAACCCTCCACGATGGCACGACTTTTTGCTGGATATACCACAAGAACTCTTCCTGTTTTTCCTTTGTCGTTACCGGCTATAACTTTAACCGTATCTCCTTTTTTAACATGCAATTTCATCTTCTATTCGTTTTTGCGTTTTACAATACCTCAGGAGCCAATGAAACAATCTTCATGAATTGTTTTTCACGCAACTCCCTTGCAACAGGTCCAAAAATACGGGTTCCTCTCATCTCATCATTTGCGTTAAGCAAAACGCAGGCATTATCATCAAAACGAATATAAGAACCATCCATTCTTCTGACTTCTTTTTTCGTTCTGACAACTACCGCTTTCGATACAGAGCCCTTCTTAACGTTTCCTGAAGGGGTTGCATCTTTAATCGCTACTACGATTTTGTCGCCAACGGATGCATATCTTCTCTTTGTGCCACCCAATACTCGTATACAGAGGGCACTCCTCGCTCCGCTATTGTCTGCAACAACTAATCTTGTTTCTTGTTGTACCATTTTATTTAGCTCTTTCTATTATTTCAACTAATCTCCAACGTTTATTCTTACTCAAAGGTCTTGTCTCCATTATGCGAACTGTATCACCCATTCCGCATTCGTTCTTCTCGTCGTGTGCCATGAATTTGGTACTTTTCTTAACGAATTTTCCATATTTAGGGTGCATAACTTTTCTCTCAACCATTACGCTGATAGATCTATCCATTTTATTGCTTACGACAATACCTACTCTTTCTTTTCTTAAATTTCTTTCCATATCGCTAAGATTGCTTATTATTTCTTCGCTGAATCTTCTGACTGACGACGGCTGATTTCTGTATAGATTCTTGCAACATTCCTACGTGTCTTTTGTATCAGACTTGGATTTTCTATAGGAGATACAGCATGATTTATTCGCAACTTTGTCAGTTGTTTTTTTTCTGTTTCCAATCTCTCCTGTAGCTCAGCAACAGTAAGATCCTTTAATCCGTTATTTTTCATCTTATTTTTCTATCTATAATTGTTATGCCTCTTCAGCGTAATCTCTTCTAACAACAAACTTGGTAACAACCGGCAATTTTTGAGCTGCCAATCTCATTGCTTCTTTTGCAATTTCCATTGGAACTCCTTCTGCCTCGAAGAGCATCGTTCCCGGCTTTACTTTTGCTACGAAATATTCCGGTGCTCCTTTACCCTTACCCATACGAACTTCGTTAGGTTTCTTTGTTATAGGCTTGTCAGGGAATATTCTGATCCAAATTTGTCCTTCACGTTTCATATAACGAGTAACAGCTTGACGAGCTGCCTCTATTTGACGTCCCGTGATGAAAGATGTTTCCAAAGACTTTATTCCGAATGCACCGAAAGCCAACTCATGACCTCTGTGTGCCAATCCCTTTATTCTGCCCTTTTGTTGTTTTCTATACTTAGTCTTTTTTGGCTGTAACATATCCTTGTTTTTTGACTATTGTTAAACTTATTTTTTTCTTGTAGGACGTTGTGCAGAACCACTCGGACGTCTTTGTCCCATTCTGTTGTCTCTTAGATTGCCGCCTACAGTTGAAGGAACCAATTCTCTCTTATTGTAAACTAATCCCTTGCAAATCCATACCTTTACTCCGATACGACCATATGTTGTATGAGCTTCTGCATGAGCATAGTCAATGTCGGCTCTAAGTGTATGAAGAGGGGTTCTTCCTTCTTTATAATGCTCTGTTCTCGCCATTTCAGCTCCACCTATACGTCCGGAAACAGAAACTTTGATACCTTCTGCTCCAACTCTCATAGTGGTTGTTATAGCCATCTTTATTGCTTTTCTATAGGATACACGACCTTCGATTTGTCTTGCCACGGAAGCAGCAACCAACACAGCGTCAAGCTCAGGACGTTTCACTTCTGAAATATTTATCTGAACTTCTTTTTGTGTCAATTTTTTCAATTCTTCTTTCAACTTGTCAACCTCTTGTCCGGCCTTACCTATTATCATGCCCGGTTTTGCCGTATTGATAGTTACAGTAACTAATTTCAGAGTTCTTTCTATGTATATTTTAGAAATACCTGCCTTAGCCAAACGAGCATTCAAATATTTTCTGATCTTGTCGTCTTCAACCAATTTGGCTTCGAATCTTCTTCCGCCGTACCAATTAGAATCCCAACCTCTGATGATTCCTAGTCTGTTACCTATTGGATTTGTTTTTTGTCCCATCCGATTTAAATCATTTACAAATTTTACAAACTATTACTTTTCAGCATCAGTTGATTGAACTGCAGACATTTTCTCTTCAACTCTACTTCCCAACACAAGCGTAATATGATTGGATCTCTTTCTTATTCTGTATCCTCTACCTTGTGGTGCTGTACGAAGTCTTTTCAATTGCCTTCCTCCATCAACACTTATTTGTTTAACATACAAATTACTTTCCTCAATGCGTTTACCTTCATTTTTCATTTGCCAATTTGCAATGGCGGAAAGCAAAAGTTTACGCAACTTTGGTGCAGCTTCTCTGCGGCTAAACTGCAATATGCCGAGTGCTTTTTCCACATCAACTCCTCTTATGGCATCTGCCATCAAACGTGTTTTTCTTGGAGAAGTTGGATTATTCATCAGCTTCGCTATATACTGTGTCTTTTTTGCTTCTTTGCGTGCTTCTGCACATTCACGTCTTCTTGTTCCCATTTCTGCACTCTTTTTTATTTCTTACCTTTATCTTTTTGACCTGCATGACCTCTGAAAATTCTTGTAGGGGCAAATTCTCCCAATTTGTGTCCTACCATATTCTCAGTTATGTAAACAGGAATATGTTTATTCCCATTATGAACAGCGATAGTCAAACCTACGAAATCTGGGGAAATCATAGAAGCTCTTGACCATGTTTTTATGGTATTTTTATTGTTCTGTTCTTGTGCAGCCAAAACTTTCTTCTCTAAC
Source organism: Candidatus Onthomorpha sp. (assembly GCA_045577535.1). GTDB lineage: Bacteria > Bacteroidota > Bacteroidia > Bacteroidales > P3 > Onthomorpha. The sequence continues at coordinate 12,369 of JAZNIO010000037.1, forward strand.
TTATAATGAATATAAGGTCCTTTTTTTAATGAACGGCTCATCTATCTATGATTTTATTATTTCTTACGTCTTTCAACTATGTACTTACTAGATTGTTTCTTAGGAGCTCTAGTCTTGTAGCCCTTAGAAGGTATGCCCTTTCTTGAACGTGGATGTCCTCCTGATTGACGTCCTTCACCACCTCCCATTGGGTGATCAACAGGGTTCATCACTACGCCTCTCGTACGAGGTCTTCTTCCCAACCATCTTGATCTTCCTGCTTTACCTGAAACTTCAAGATTGTGTTCCACATTTGAAACTATACCCACTGTGGCACGACAAGCCTGCAAAATCATACGTGTTTCACCTGAAGGCATCTTTATGATTGCATACTTACCATCTCTCGACATTAATTGAGCATACGCTCCTGCACTTCTAACCAATTTGGCTCCTTGTCCGGGATTCAATTCTATATTATGAATCATTGTACCGAAAGGAATATCGCGAAGCAACAATGTATTACCTATTTCAGGGGCAACTCCTATACCTGACATTATAGTCTGACCGACTTTCAAGCCGTGAGGAGCAACGATGTATCTTTTTTCTCCGTCTGCGTAACAAACCAAAGCGATACGTGCTGTTCTGTTCGGATCATATTCTATCGTTTTAACAACAGCTGGTATGCCATCTTTTTCTCTACGGAAGTCAACAAAACGATACAATTTCTTATGACCACCTCCGATATATCTCATGGTCATTTTTCCTTGGTTGTTTCTTCCACCGCTTTTCTTAACGCCATAAACCAAAGACTTTTCCGGTTCATTGGTTGTTATGTCATCAAAAGCGCTTATAACTTTGAAACGTTGTCCCGGTGTTGTCGGTTTTAATTTCTTTAAAGCCATCTCTCTATATTAAATTTCGCTAAAAAAATCTATTGTATCACCTTCGGCTAACATCACGATAGCCTTCTTATACGCTGCTTTTTTACCTTGTATGTAGCCTGTCTTTGTGAACCTTGCTTTTCTTTTTCCGCTGTAGTTCATGGTGTTGACACTCTCAACTTTAACGCCATACAATTCCTCAACAGCTTTTCCTATTTCAATCTTATTTGCTCTTCTATCAACAATGAAACCAAAACGATTCGGAAACTTTTCCGTCATTTTAGTTATCTTTTCAGTGATGATAGGCCTAACAATAATATCCATCTCTTTATTCTATTTTAAGCAATTAAGAATTAGCGCACATTTTATCTAATTCCACAATTGCAGATTCTGAAAACACTAACTTCTTGGCATTCAAGACTTCATAAGCATTAACAGAAGCCGCATTCATAACTTTTACCTTTTGAAGGTTTCTAGCCGACAAAGTTACGAAATTTTTCGGATCTGTATTAACCACAAACAAAGTTTTTTTGTCTTGTAACTTCAATGCCGACAAAACCTTAACCATGTTTTTGGTTTTAGGCATATCGAAAGAAAAGTCTTCAACAACCAAAACATTATCCTCTTGCGATTTATAATACAAAGCAGACAATCTTGCCAAACGTTTCACCTTTTTGTTTAATTTGAAACGATAGTCTCTTGGTTTTGGTCCGAATGCACGACCTCCGCCTACGATTGTAGGGCTGTTTGTATCACCGGATCTAGCTCCTCCTGTACCTTTTTGTCTTTTCAATTTCTTGGTAGAGCCTGACACTTCAGAGCGTTCCTTTGACTTATGTGTTCCTTGTCTTTGATTTGCCAAAAATTGTTTTACTGCCAACCAAAGAACGTGATCATTAGGTTCAGTTCCGAACAATGCATCATCAACAATAACGGTTCTACCGGTATCGTTTCCCTCAATACTATAAACTCTTAACTCCATCTCTCAAGTTTTAAAATAGAACCTTTCGGACCTGGAACAGATCCCTTAACTAACACTAAATTCTTTTCGACAATAACCTTCAAGACTTGAAGATTTTGTATTTTAACTCTGCGACCACCGGTTCTTCCTGCCATTCTCAATCCTTTGAATACTCTTGAAGGATAAGAAGATGCGCCAACTGAACCGGGAGCTCTCAATCTATCATGCTGACCGTGAGTTTTATCACCAACGCCACCAAATCCGTGACGTTTAACAACACCTTGGAAACCTTTACCCTTGGATATTCCGACAACATCCACGAATTCACCTTCAGAGAACACGTCACATGTTAAAACCTCTCCATGATTTTTCTTTGCACCTTCCTCAAAACGGGTAAACTCTGCCAAATATCTCTTTGGAGTAGTATTGGCCTTTACAAAGTGTCCTTTCATAGGTTTCGAACAACTCTTCTCTTTCATTTCCTCAAATGCTAACTGAATAGCACTGTAGCCATCTTTTTCAGGCGTCTTAACTTGTGTCACCACACAAGGACCAGCTTCTATAACCGTGCACGGCATTTGTTTGCCGGAGGCATCATAGATACTAGTCATTCCGATTTTTTTTCCTATTAATCCTGACATTTAATAATTTGATTTTTTTGTTTCACCAGCTTATCTCGCGACATCGACTGATATAAATAATTCTTTGAATGTTCTAAAAAAATTATGGAAGTTTGATTTCAACATCAACACCGCTTGGCAATTCCAACTTAACCAAAGCATCAATTGTCTTTGCAGATGTACTATCTATATCCAACAATCTTTTGTAAGAACTTAACTCGAACTGCTCACGCGATTTCTTGTTCACGAAAGTAGAACGATTGACTGTAAATATTTTTTTGTTGGTTGGCAAAGGAATAGGTCCCTTAACATGTGCGCCTGTCAACTTTACAGTCTTTACGATCTTCTCAGCAGATTTATCTACCAAATTATGATCGTATGATTTCAATTTAATCCTAATTCTTTGACTCACGATTTGTATAATTATTAATTTATTCAGCCTTACTTTTCAATACATTTTCGGTAACATCCTTTGGAGCTTCCGCATAGTGAGAGAACTCCATTGTGGAATTTGCACGACCGGAAGTGATGGTTCTCAAAGAAGTCACATATCCGAACATCTGTGCCAACGGAACTTTTGCTTTAACAGCTTGAACTCCGATTTTGGCAGTTATGCTTTCAAGAATTGCTCTTCTTCTGTTCAAGTCTCCGGTTACATCTCCCAAATAAGCATCAGGAGTATTGACTTCTACGGACATGATCGGTTCCATCAAAACTGATTTTGCTTTCTTAGCTGCTTCCTTGAACGCCATCTTGGCACACAATTCAAATGACAATGCATCTGAATCGACAGGGTGGAATGATCCATCCGTCAAAACAACCTTCATGCTCTCAACAGGGAATCCTGCCAATACACCATTTTGCATCGCAGCTTTGAAACCTTTCTCAACAGCCGGGATAAATTCTTTAGGAACGTTACCTCCTTTGACTTCATTAACAAATTGCAAACCTTTAACGCCTTCATCAGCCGGCGACAAAGTGAACAATATGTCTGCAAACTTACCCCTACCACCTGATTGTTTTTTGAACACTTCTCTATGTTGACATGAAGCTGTAATAGCTTCTTTGTATGCAACTTGAGGAGCACCTTGATTACATTCGACATTGAACTCTCTTTTTATACGGTCCATTATGATATCCAAGTGCAACTCACCCATACCTTTCATGATGGTTTGACCGGAAGCCTCATCTGTTTGAATAACCAATGTAGGGTCTTCTTCAGACAATTTCACCAATGCATTGTTGAATTTATCAATATCAGCTTGTTTTGTAGGCTCTATGGCAATTGAAATCACAGGTTCAGGGAACGTCATTGACTCCAATACGATAGGATTGTTTTCGTCGCAAAGAGTATTTCCTGTTTTAATATCCTTGAATCCAACAGCTGCTCCGATATCTCCAGCTTCTATCTTATCCAAAGGATTTTGTTTGTTTGCGTGCATCTGCATTACACGAGATATACGCTCTTTCTTACCGGTTGCAACATTGAAAACATATGAACCTGCATCAAGAGTTCCCGAATAAACGCGGAAGAAACAAATTCTTCCCACATAAGGGTCTGTCGCGATCTTGAATGCCAATGCAGAGAACGGTGCTTTAGGGTCAACCTTTCTTGTAATCATTTCACCGGTTACAGGATCCGTTCCCTCCACTTCAGGAATATCGACAGGTGAAGGCAAGAACTCACATATTGCGTTTATAAGATTTTGAACGCCTTTGTTTTTGAAAGAAGAGCCACACAAAACAGGAGTGATTCTCATTTCGCATGTAGCTTTACGTATATGGTAAATCATTTCCTCTTCTGTGATGGAATTTTCATCTTCCATGTATCTCATCAACAATTCATCATCTTCCTCAGCAACGCCTTCAACTAATTTCTTTCTGTATTCAGAAGCAATCTCTTTCAAATCATCAGGCATTGGAACCTCATACGACTTAGTTCCGTTTGATTCTTCATCATACATCAACGCCTTATTGGAAATCAAATCTATAACACCCTTGAACATATCCTCTTGTCCGATAGGAATTGTCAAAGGAACAGGATTCGCTCCAAGTCTTTCCTTCATTTGTTTCAACACATTGAAGAAATCAGCACCTGCACGGTCCATTTTATTAACGAAACCAATACGAGGCACTTTATATTTGTCTGCTTGTCTCCAAACAGTCTCAGATTGAGGTTCAACACCTCCGACAGCACAGAACAAAGCCACAGCACCATCCAAAACTCTCAAAGAACGCTCCACTTCAACCGTAAAATCGACGTGACCCGGAGTGTCAATGATGTTTATCTTGTATTGTTTCTCGTTATATTTCCAAAACACTGTTGTCGCAGCTGACGTAATGGTGATACCTCTTTCTTGTTCTTGAGCCATCCAGTCCATTGTTGCAGCTCCGTCGTGTGTTTCTCCTAATTTATGGTTCTTACCTGTATAATACAGAATACGCTCGGTAGTCGTTGTCTTACCGGCGTCTATATGAGCCATAATTCCAATGTTTCTTGTTAATCTTAGATCTGACATCTTCTTTCAGTATTTTTAGAATCTAAAATGCGAGAATGCTTTGTTAGCTTCAGCCATTCTGTGAATATCTTCTTTCTTCTTGAATGCAGCTCCTTCTTCCTTGTAAGCAGCTAAGATTTCTGACGCCAAACGTATTGCCATCGTCTTTTCGTTACGCTTACGTGCAAATCCGATCAAGTTTTTCATACCCATTGACTGTTTTCTTTCAGGTCTGATTTCTGAAGGGATTTGGAATGTTGCACCACCTATTCTGCGACTTCTTACCTCTACGGCAGGAGTAACATTAGCCAACGCTTTTTTCCACACATCCAAACCGTTCTCATTTGAACGTTGAGAAACGATGTCAATTGCTTCGTAAAATATATTGTAAGCTATGGTCTTTTTTCCTTTCAACATGATGTTATTGACAAATTTAGTCACCAATACATCATTGAATTTAGGATCCGGAAGTATGATTCTCTTCCTTGGTTTTGCTTTTCTCATTACTCTTCTAACTCTTTTACCAAATTAAACAACTACTTCTTTGCTCCTTCTTTAGGTCGTTTCGTACCATATTTGGAACGTCTCTGTTTTCTTCCGTCAACACCCGCTGTATCCAAGGCACCACGAATGATGTGGTATCTTACACCCGGCAAGTCCTTAACACGACCACCTCTGATCATTACTATAGAGTGTTCTTGCAAGTTATGACCTTCACCTGGAATGTAAGCATTCACTTCTTTTCCGTTGGTCAACTTAACTCTTGCTACTTTTCTCATAGCCGAATTCGGTTTTTTCGGCGTAGTTGTATACACTCTCGTGCATACCCCCCTGCGTTGAGGACATGAATCCAAAGCAGGAGATTTACTCTTGTACTCCAATTTTGTACGTCCTTTACGGATCAATTGTTGAATTGTTGGCATACTAAACTATGTTCTCTTTCTTTTTTTGTTAATTCTTTACTTTTTCACACACCCTTTTCAACCTGAATTCGGGTTGCAAAAGGACATATATCAACTAAAACAAACAGCTCCCAAGAAACTTGGAACCCATCATCCGTTTCAGCCTTAGTGAAATCTCAACGTCCTCAAAATCACAGCCAAATGATTCCGAAGGAACAATTTTCCAAAGACACGCAACCCTAAAAAACAAAGCCCGAAGAAGCTCTATAAATAACAGGTGTCTATACAGAAACGCTGATTTTTCGATTTGCAAAGGTACAACTTTTTTTTGTAATAGCAAGAAAACCAAAGAAAAAATTGCATTTTCAAGAACTTTTTCAACTTTTTAACGTTAATAACACATAACACTAAAACACAAAAAAAGATATGGAAAATCAAAATTACGAATGCAAAGTTTGCGGATACATCTACAATCCTGCCGTAGGAGATCCGGAAAATGGCATTGCCCCAGGCGCAAAGTTCGAAGACATTCCTGCCGATTGGCTATGTCCGCTATGCGGAGTTGGAAAAGACGAGTTCGAACGAATCTAAAAAAAATCAAGAGGAGCATTTTTGCTCCTCTTTCTCGTCCCAAATCATATTTTCAAAAAAACATTCTCACAAATCTTCATTCCATAAATTCAGAATCCCATTTCAAAAAAACCTCCCCAAAAATCAAACATTTCCTTCCTTACTCTCTTTCATCTCATTTATTTTATCCCTCAATAAAACAGCCAATTCATAATCTTCATTCTCAACTGCATCTTCCAACATTTCTTCCAACATCTCTAAATTAAAGTCTGAAACCTTGGAACACACATCCGGTTCTTCCTTAATTGGGTTTTGTTCGATTAAAAATTCTGCATCAAAACCGACTTCCTCAAACAAACTCTCATATATGTATATAGGACACTCTGCTCTCAAAGCCAAATTCATCGCATCGGACACTCTCATATTGAAAACGCCCTTTTCTTTGTCCGATTTACAATATACCGTCGCTCCATAAACACCATCTTTGAATGAATCTATCAGAACATATTCCAATTCTATACCAAAATAATATATCATATTGACAAAAGAGTCAAACATTATTGGTTTAAGCAACTCTTTCTTATCTACAGACAAAGCAATCAACTTTGCTTCATATTCTCCTACGGAAACACAAATAACGGAATTTGAAGAGCGGTTGAGCAAAATAACATCCGACAAACCCTCCACGCAAGATGCCCTTACGGCAACAACTTCCAACGGTATTTTCATAACGAAAAAAATTATCCTTTAACCGATTAAACGAAAAAAGCCTGCGAATGTTCGCTCTTTGCCATATTTTTTCTTCATAAGGCCTTTTTTTATTGAATTTTATTTGTAACTTTGCCACTCTAAAATCAAAAAACAACAATCGCAACAAAACATTAAATTTATATGAAAAAGATCTTATTATTACTAATCTCTGCCATAACGCCTGTTTTATTGCAGGCAAGTGAAGCAGATTTGAAAATCCCCAATGAGATACATAATTTCGGAGTATTACATTGGGGATTTTTTGTAGCCTTTTTAGGCATACTTTTCGGATTATACCAATTCGTAAAAGTAAAGAAGCTACCATCTCATCGGAGTATGCTTGACGTTGCACAGGTTATTTACAAGACTTGTTCGACTTACCTTAAACAACAAGGGAAATTTCTTTTCAAGCTATTCATCTTCATCGGCATCGCGGTAGCTGCTTATTTCGGTTTTCTTGCCAAAGGAGAAGATGGCACAGGTTTTGGAGTCGGTGATGTGCTTTTGATTTTGGTTTGGACCGTGATAGGAATGATTGGTTCATATGCCGTTGCAGCTTACGGAATACGTATGAATACCTTGGCAAACTCAAGAATGGCATTCGCATCACTAAAAAGAAATCCGCTCAGATTACTAAACATACCTTTGAGTGCAGGAATGAGCATAGGTATCGTTTTAATTTGCGTTGAACTTCTTTTAATGTTGGTTATCCTATTGCTGATGCCTGCAGATCTTGCGGGAGCATGCTTTATCGGATTTGCAATCGGTGAAAGTCTTGGGGCGTCTGCACTTAGAATTGCCGGAGGAATATTCACCAAAATTGCAGACATAGGCTCAGACCTTATGAAAGTAGTATTCAAGATTGGAGAAGACGACCCACGTAATCCGGGAGTCATAGCAGACTGTACAGGAGATAATGCCGGAGACAGCGTAGGTCCTACAGCCGATGGCTTCGAAACTTACGGCGTTACGGGAGTCGCACTTGTTTCTTTCATACTTTTGGCAATTCCGGACGCAGAAATCCAACGCCAATTATTGGTTTGGATATTCACAATGAGAATTCTCGGAATCGTTACTTCAGTTATTTCCTATTATATAAACAACGGCATGAGCAAAATGCTATACGGAAAGAAAGACGAATTGGATTTCGAAGCACCTTTGACCAATTTGGTTTGGATAACTTCTATTCTGTCTATCATAAGCACCTATATAGTATCATATTTCTTAATTGGAAATCTTGGAAACAGCACAAACTTATGGTGGATTTTGGCAACAATAATCTCTTGTGGTACTTTGGGAGCCGCAGTCATTCCGGAAATAACCAAAATCTTCACATCACCAAAATCAAAACACGTAAAAGAAGTAGTTAAAGCCTCAGAGCAAGGTGGAGCATCGCTGAACATTTTATCAGGATTTGTTGCCGGTAATTTCTCAGGCTTTTGGACAGGTTTGATTTTTGTATTCCTTATGTTCATCGGCTATATTTTCTCAGGGGAGTTAACACAAATCAATATGCTTCACCCATCTATCTTTGCCTTTGGACTGATTGCGTTCGGTATGCTTGGAATGGGACCTGTTACAATAGCCGTTGACAGCTACGGACCTGTAACCGACAACGCTCAATCCGTATATGAACTTTCTCTCATCGAAGAAGAAGAAAACATTGACGCAGAAATTGAGAAGGATTTCAACTTCAAACCCGATTGGGAAAAGTCTAAATATTATCTTGAAGCAAATGACGGAGCCGGAAACACATTCAAAGCAACCGCAAAGCCGGTTCTTATCGGCACGGCTGTCGTTGGAGCGACCACAATGATATTTTCATTGATTTTGATGATTGAAAAAACGCTCGGAGTTGAGCCAGCAAGCTTATTAAACTTGCTTAACCCATACACAATCTTAGGTTTCTTGCTCGGAGGTGCAGTTATATATTGGTTCACCGGAGCATCGACACAAGCCGTTACAACAGGTGCTTACAGAGCTGTTGAATACATAAAAGCCAATATCAACCTTGACAAAAACGCACCTAAGAAAGCAGATGAGAAAAGTTCGGTTGAAGTTGTCCGCATCTGCACCCAGTATGCACAAAAGGGAATGTTCAACATTTTCATCGCAATATTCTTCTTTGCTTTGGGAATTGCCTGCCTTTCTTCGCCATCTTCAGTCGGTGGAACAGAGGCTGTATCACTCTTTATCAGCTATCTGATCTCCATAGCTTTATTCGGATTGTTCCAAGCTGTATTCATGGCTAATGCAGGTGGCAGTTGGGATAATGCGAAGAAGATTGTCGAAGTCGATTTGAAAGCCAAAGGCACTCCTTTGCACGATGCATCAGTCGTAGGCGACACTGTAGGCGATCCATTCAAAGACACATCTTCCGTAGCCTTGAATCCGATAATCAAATTCACCACATTATTCGGACTTTTGGCAATGGAAATAGCAATAAGCGAAGATTTCAGAACTATAGCTCCATACATAGGAATCGTTCTTTTTGTTGTGGCTTGCTATTTCGTTTATCGTTCGTTCTATAAAATGAGAATCGACAAATAAATGTAATGGAAAAACTGATAGATCTGCTATACAAAGAGCGGAATCTTGATGACAACGCACTTTGTCAAATAACAGCTCTTGCAGACGGTAGTCCGCAAGAGCTGTATTTGTTTGAAAAAGCTCGCCAAAAGAGAGAAGAAATTTACGGCAACACCATCTATGTCCGCGGACTCATAGAACTGAGCAACTATTGCAAAAACAACTGCCTTTATTGCGGGATACGTGCTGCCAATACTGCGATTGAACGCTACCGATTAAGCAAAGAACAAATCCTTGACTGCACAAGATACGGCCATGAGCTTGGTTTCCGCACCTTTGTCTTGCAAGGAGGAGAAGACCCGGCGTATTCAGACGAGGAAATCTGCGAAATAGTGCGACAAATCAAAACCGAACACCCCGATTGTGCCGTTACACTGTCGATAGGCGAGAAATCATACGAAAGCTACAAAGCTTACAGAGATGCAGGTGCTGATCGCTATCTTTTGAGACACGAAACAGCAACCGAAGAGCACTATCGGTTGTTGCATCCCGAAAAGATGAGTTTCGAAAACAGACAAAGATGTCTCAAAGATTTGAAATCTCTCGGCTATCAAGTCGGTTCGGGGTTCATGGTTGGCAGTCCGCATCAAACAAAACAGCATCTTATTGCCGACCTTCGTTATTTGCAACAACTCAAACCTGACATGATAGGCATCGGACCATTCATTCCGCATCATCAAACACCGTTTGCAGACAAGAAACAAGGAGATCTGCATCTTACATTGCGATTGATAGCCATTCTTAGGCTGATGTTTCCAAATGCTCTTTTACCTTCAACTACCGCATTGGGAAGCATACATCCTGAAGGCAGAAAAATGGGACTCGGATGCGGAGCCAATGTTGTCATGCCCAACCTTTCGCCATTGGATGTGAGAAATCTGTACAAGATTTACGACAACAAGGCATACGTAAACGCAGAAGCTGCCGAAGGAATCGCAATTTTGAAAAAGGAAGCCGAGGAAATAGGTTACAAAGTGGTGATTGACAGAGGTGATGCAAAAAAGTAAAACCACAAATTAAAGCGAAGAGATACCGGTTATCAAAACCGCTAAAATGAAACTTTGTTTCAGTCGAACGAAACTTGATTTCAGCAAAATGAAATCAAGTTTTATTTTTTCAAAACAAAGAATCGACAAAAGTTCTCCCCAAAGTGTAATTTTCAAAGCAAAACAACGACTAATATAGCAAAAGAACAAAACAACAGAAGATGAGTTTGAAAGAAGAATACACCAAAATGGTTATGCAACACAAGGACATAATCTACAAAGTCTGCTATATTTATGCCGAAAAAGACTATATTGAGGATTATTACCAAGAAGTGTTGATAGAATTATGGCGAAGTTTCCCTCACTTTCGCTCAGAAAGCAAAGTAAGTACGTGGATTTATCGCATAAGTCTTAACACTTGCATTTCCTTTGTAAGAAAGAAAAAACGCAATCCACTCTCAAAGATTCCCCCTCTTGAAGTAGATTTAACCTTTGAAGATAAGGAAAAACAACAGCAAATAGAATTTTTGCACACTCTAATAAATCGTTTAGATATATTAGAAAAATCCTTAGTCTTGCTTTGGTTGGAGGATTTATCTTATGATGAAATCGCAAGCATAACAGGACTTTCAATCTCAAACGTAGGAGTGAAACTTAGCAGAATAAAGGAAAAATTAAAGAAAATGTCGAACCAATAAAAAATTACAGAAATGGAATTAGAAGAATTAAAAAAACAATGGGCAGAAATGTCCAAAGAATTGGAGCAACAAAAGATAATCAACCGTCAAATCATAGAACAAAGTTGCAAATCAAAGACAAACTATCTTACATTCAACTCTGTTTTTGGTATGTGTTTGGCTGTGATTGCAAATTTCATACTAATTTGGAATAATGACCTATTATGCCAACTTCTTCCTATGTGGTATATTATTCTTATCTATGTTACAATAGATGGAGCCTTGATAAATCAAAGCATAAGCCTATATTTTCTACTTAAAATGAAGCAGCCGCAAAACAATATCATAGAAAGAGAACATTGGTTTATGAAATTTCGCATCTGTGAGCGTATAAACATAATTTGGCAGAGTGTTATTTCAATTCCTTTGGTTGTTGCATTCATCTTTATTTACAATAATCTTCAAGCAGACTACATACTTAAACCGACATCTTACGGAACTTCGATTATGATTATAGCAACTGCTATCGCAATATTAGTAAGTGTCTATTACGCAAAGCAGATTAAAGAACTAAAATCACAAATTCAAATCTTAAAACAATTTGAAAAATAAGAAAGATGAAGAAAACGATAATCATTACCTTAATCTCAATAGTTATATCGGCTTGTAGTTCGAGCCGATATAACGTTTACAAACCTGAAAACAAATATTCCTATCAAGTAATCCAAATAAACGAAAAAGGAGATACTATAAATAATTGCTCTTTGCAAATGAGTACACTTAAAACATCTTTTTTCGGCAGTGCAAGTCTTCGTTACGATTATGAAAAATGTGGTAATAACCCGGCATATTACGAAATCACTTCATACATTGACAACGAAAATTACATTGAATTGCACCCTCCGAGAATGGGATTGCTATCTTTTACCGCTGTTTTGCCATTTCCGAATTATCATTACCCGGAAGGCTGTGTTGTTTCAATAAATGGCGAAACATATTTTGAGAAAACCACCTTCGCACTCGCAAAAGGCAAAACCATATCCTATAAATCGGAACAAAAAGGCAGCGAAACAATAAATCATAACGGCAAAGAAATAAAGTGCTACACAATAACAGGCGAAAATACTAACCATATAGAAGAATTAGGACAATATCGAGTAAAATATTTCTTTAACACCACTCTTGGATTTGTCCGTTGGGAATACACACTCCCAAATAACGAGAAAATAATATTGCAATTAAAATAGTTGAATTTTCGTATCTTTGCGCTGTATCTTAAAGTTAAAATCTTATGTCAATACGATTGTTTTTCATTCTGCTGTTTTCTCCCTTTATTCTTTTGTCGCAAGAGATTTATACACCGAATAAAGAGTTCGTTTTTAAGGTTAGGTATGAGAATAATGGTGTTGTGAAAGAGTCTTATCTTAGCTTATGGACACAAGACAGTGTTTGGATTTATGATAATGCTCAAAAGCAACTTTTTTATGCTTATCACGAGAATGCAGATTTTGAAACTCAAAAAACTTTTCCTTACGATAAAGCAGAGGAAACGGGATTTATTGAAACAAATGAAAAAATCTGGCTTCACCCTCCAAGAGAAGATTATTTTTATCTTTTTGAATATTTCCCCTTTCCGGAAATGAACTTTCCTGTTCAGTGCGAGAAAAAAGGGAAATATGCTTTTCTTGGCAGTATAGACTTTTTGGATAAATTTTCTCTTCTTCGCTATAAAACAAAGATTGAATGTGATAAATCAAATCTTACAATCTATTCGGGGAAAGCAAAAAACAAAACAGGCGAATGGTCGTTCAAATATGTTTTTGAGAAAGAAAAAGGATTTATTGAATGGCATATAGAATACAATCAAACAACTTCAATCCGCATGATTTTAGATAGAATCATAGAACGATAGACCTTGAAGGCACTTCAAAATCAGAAAAAATCATAACTTTTCTATATAAAAGTCAAAATGCACTTCCTATAGACACCTCTAAAAATCAGACAATTAAAATATCCAAAGAAAAAAGAACCAAAAAAGAACCAGATTTTATTTTTTCACTTCGAATATTTACACTTACTTTGCACGCAGATAAAAAACTCATCGGAAGACGTAGGGACATATCCGGTAGTATTCGAAGAAGGATTGATTGAAGCAGTATGAGAGTAATTGTGATGAATATTAGGATTATTTATCACAGATTCTTATACGAAAAAGGGTTGTATCGATTTCAAAGATACGACCCTTTTCATTATCCATCTGACTGCTTAAACACCGGCAATACAAAACCGATACGTAAAATATTACCTTCACCTCAAAAGCCTATACAACAAAGCTAAGTTACTATCGCAAAACGCGACCTTGAATATACATTAGCAGGGCGAACCTCTTTCACACTATAAGAAAACAACTCTTTGACTTATTTTTCTAAAACATAAAGTTTTTCACTTCTTTCGTAATAAGAACTTGTCAGTATATGAGACAAAAACTTGCAAATGTTATGCCGTTGGTTTCTACAATTCAAGTGGTTTTACTGTTTTGAAAGATCGTGTAATTGCAGATGCTTCTGTGCAATTTTTTTCTTGGAAAGAGAAACGTAAAACAATGTTAAAAGAATACACAGCAACAGAGAATGAGGAATTAGTAATGACTTACGACAAAGTTTTTTCAAGCCTAAGCACTGCTGCTTGTTTTTGCCTTGGTCGTAGTAGTAATGGCTGGATTGAATGGAAAGACAAAGACGGCAACATCTTAGATTCTGTATATAGAAAAGAATTAGATGAATGAGAATCAAAAAAACTCGGTGCAGAGTAGTAGAAAAACCTGGGGCTTTTACATAAAAATACCTGGGTTTTTTATATTGAAAAACCCAGGTATTCTCACTATTAAGCACTAAGCATAAAATCTTTGTTTATTGATTTAGCTTATTTTACCTGTCAAATATGCTTTTGTTCGCTCATCTTTTGGATTTGTAAACATCGTTTCCGTATCTCCATATTCCACCAACTCTCCTAAATACATAAACATAGATTTTGTCGATATTCTTTTTGCTTGTCCCATATTGTGGGTCACTATCAGAATCGTTACTTCTTTTTTTAATTCCTTTAATAGCTCTTCTATATGATTTGTTGCAATAGGATCAAGGGCTGAAGTAGGTTCATCCATCAATAAAATTTCAGGTTGCATTGCCAAAGCTCGTGCAATGCATAAACGTTGTTGTTGTCCTCCTGATAGAAATGTCCCTTTCTTGTTTAGAACATCTTTTACTTCTTCCCAAAGTGAAACGTTTTGCAACGTATGTTCCACAATTGAATCTTTTTCTGATTTTGATAGCTTTATTCCGTTTAGTGCATAACCTGATAATACATTTTCATATATGCTCATTGTAGGAAATGGTGAGGGCCGTTGAAAAACCATTCCTATTTTTCGTCTCACATCTATTGGTTGCATTGCAAGTATGTTTTCTCCATTTAACAATATTTGACCATCTACAACTATGTTCGGATAAAGATTGTGCATTAGATTTATTGCTCGTAAAAGTGTTGATTTGCCACAACCTGATGGTCCCATAATGGCTGTTATGCCATTTTTCTCTATGGTTGCAGATACATATTTCACAGCCATTGTTTGCTTGGTATATGATACACACGTCTTTTTCAATTCAAGTATCGGGTTTATTGATTCCATTTTTTTGTAATATATTTTGCTATAAGATTTAGTATTAAAACAAATAATAAAAGGGTGAGAGAGGCTCCCCAAATCAATTCTTGCAAATTGGGATCATTGAAAAATTCCCATATAAGCAAGGGAACTGCTGAAATTGGTTTATCTATTGCAAAACGTATAAACGAACATCCTAATGCTGTAAACATAAGTGGTGCTGTCTCGCCTATTACTCGTGATATTGCAAGTAACATACCGGTAAAAACGCCTCCAAATGCTGCAGGAAGTTGTACTTTCAGCATTACGCGTGCTCTATTTCCTCCAAGTGCCAGACCTGCTTCTTTTAGAGAGATAGGAAGAATTTTCAGAGTTTCCTCGGTAGAGCGTATTATAAGTGGTAACATCATAACAAATAAAGAAACACTCCCTGCAAGAGCGGAATATGTTTTAGTAGGTACAACAACCCAAACATAAATTACAATACCTATAATAACTGATGGGGTGCCTTGTAGTAAATCAGTAAGATAACTTACAACTTTAGCAAATCTATTTTTAGGATTTTCCGCTAAAAACACTCCACATAAAATACCTATTGGAATGGCAAATACAGATGCTAAACCGAGCATTATAATTGTTCCTATTATTCCGTTTGCTATTCCTCCGGGAATTGGTTTATCGGCTTCAATTGCTTTCATTACTTTATATGCAGTTGGTGTTGGTTCTGTAAAGAATTCCCAAGATAATTGTTCGCAACCTCTAAATATCACTTCTCCTAATATGGCAAATAATGGTATGGCCGAAAGCATAGCAAACAAACATATTCCCCATAACATTAGTCTGTCTTTTAATAATCGATTTCTAAGTTTTTGTTGTTTTATGTTTTTCATGATATTCTTGCTCGTTTTATCATTGATTTACCTATTAAATTTATTATTGCAGTTATCATAAACAAAATAAGTCCAATGGCAATGAGAGATGAAAGACGCAACCCATCAGCTTCCCCAAATTGATTGGCTATGATAGAAGCCATTGAATTACCTGTGGAAGTTATTGAACTTGGGATATTATTTGTATTTCCTATCAACATTGTTACTGTCATTGTTTCTCCTAATGCACGTCCGATTGCTAATATGTAAGATGAAAAGATTCCAGAACCAGCCACGGGAAACATTATTCGGGTTATAACTTCTGCTCGCGTTGCTCCTAAACTGTAAGCACTTTCTTTCAAATCATTTGGTACCATTTTGATAAATTCTGCACTCAATGATGCTGCGTAAGGCATAATCATAATTGCCAATACGAGTGATGCCGTTAAAATGCTTGAACCTTGTGGAGAAATATTTAATGCCATAATAATAGGACGCAAGGTATAGAATCCCCATAATCCATAAATGATAGAAGGAATACCCACCAACAAATCTGTTATAGTGCTTAGTATAGTGGCAATTCTCTTATTTCTAAAATATTCTCCAATAAATAATGCTACCGGCAAGGAAAATGGTATGCAGAATATCAAGGCTAATAAAGTTGTGGTAAGTGTTCCTACAATGAAAGGCAATGCACCATATTGTTCATTGCCCTCTGTATAATTCCATTCGGAAGAAGTAAGAAAGTTTAAGAAGCCAAAATGTTCAAAAGCATCGTAAGCATCAATAATAAGAGCGTAAACTACTCCTCCACAGATTATTGGTATAATGACTGCCGATAAGAATAATAGGAACTTATATAGCTTGTCGTTCATAATAGTTTCTTGTTATTTCAAAATTGGCATTCCGTTATAAGTAACATTCTTTAGATTCTGTAAACTTAACTCGATTGCTTTTGTTGGTAATGGAGCGTAATGTAGCTCTGAGGTAATATTTTGTGCTTGTTCAGACAAAATGTATTTCAAAAAATCAAGAGTTGCCATTGCTTGTTCTTTTGAACGATCGGAATAGTTCTGTTCTTTATATATGATTATCCAAGTAAAATTAGAAATCGGATATGCTCCCGAGGCTTCTGAATCAGTAATCGAACAACGAGTATCATTAGGTATTTCACCAGATGCAGCAATAGATATACTTTTTGAAGAAGGTAATACAAATTCACCTTGTTTGTTTTTAATACTTGCATAAGGTATCTTTTGTGCAAAGGCATACTCAGAACCTACATATCCGATAGAGTTTTTTGTTTGCTTGATCACACTTGCAACACCCGGATTCCCTTTTGCAGCTTGTCCGCAAGGAAAGTTCACAGATTTGCCACTCCCATATTTAGAAGCCCATTGAGGACTAACCTTACTAAGATAATCTGTAAAAACAAATGTTGTACCACTTCCATCTGAACGAAATACAGGAATAATGGCTTCGGCAGGAAGTTTAACATCTGGATTAAGTTCTGCTAAACGAGAATCATTCCACATTTTTATTTCTCCAGAAAAGATTTCTGCAATAATTTCACCTGACAATTTAAGATTTTTCACACCTTCAAGATTGTAAGCCAAAACGACTGCACCCATACACGTTGGAATATGAATCACAGAATCCATTTCCTTTAATTCATTATCTGAAAGATATGCATCGCTACCGGCAAAATCAACTATTTTATCCCGAAGATTTCTCACTCCGCCACCAGAACCAATTCCTCCATAAGCAATTGCATCTCCATTGATTTCTGCAAATTGCTCAAATATTACATTATAAAAAGGAATAGGAAATGTGGCTCCGGCTCCTGAAAGTTCTTGCGGTTGATGAACTCCATTTTTTGAATTATTACCACAACCAATCATGGCAAGGGTAATAACAAGTGTCATAACTGTTCTAAAAATCTTTTTCATACTAAAACTAATTAATTTATTAAACGTTAATTCTTTTCTTAAAAACCAAAGTAGCAATTTATATAAGCCGAATAAGTATTTTTAACCCCTTCTGCTTTTGGCATTGCTAATCTAAAATTAGGTGCTATCTTAACATATTTACCTAATTTGAATTGAGTACCAAGAATTGCTACTGATTCATCATTTACTTTGTTCCAATCATTCTTTGAATACAAATCGTCAAATCGTGCATATAATGAAATTTCTTTATTAAGATTTATTGATGCAAACAAAGAATAACCACTTCGGTCTAAATCATCTGAACAAAAGGCATTTGCCATATAATTATACTCACTTCCGATAGTGAATTTATCATTTTTGTATCCGACAAAAGCAGATACGTTTGAAATACTTCTTTCCTGGTCTTCATTCAAACCACCATATAATCTTATCTGAAAACCTTTCAAAGGGGTAAATGTAAAACCTAATCCGTAATTTAATCCATCATTCTTTTGGATTTTTTTATACCCCTCTCCATTTACTATGATTGCATCAACACTAACCCAATCCGTAAATCTGTATGCAGCAGACAGACCTAAATCAGCACTGCTCCCAAATTTATATTCATCTTGGAAAGATTTCATAATGTAACGATAACCCCAAAACTTTTCTTGGAAATTGAATTGAGTTGTTGATATAAGACCTCCATTCAATGTTAAATTTCCTTTTTTCCAAGAAACCAATGCATTTTTTATATAAGCTATGCGTTGATAATCGCTTACATCAGAAGATTTTCCAATATCCATTACTCCCTTTATTGACAAACCGTTTCCTAATTTATACTCATAACCTAAGTAACTTCGTTCTAATTCAAAACCCAAGTTATTGTTTCTTGAACCTAAGCCACTATGGAAGTTTCCAAACGATTGAACAATTGCATTGCCTTTAGGCTCTTCCGTTTTTGCACTCTGACTCTGTGCTGTGATACCAAAGCAAGCTAAAAAAGCTGCCATAATTAATTTCTTTTTCATCTTCTTATAATTAAAATTTGATGATGCAAAGTAACAAACACAATGTTTCATAAATGTTACAAGAAAATTAAACTTTTATTAAATGTTTCTTTGAGCATCTTTTACTTAGATTTTTTATATATTTTTGCAACACAACAACTAATGATATGACAATAGAAAAGATATTGATTGTGGATGATGAGGAAACTTTATGCGAAGTACTGAAGCTTAATCTCGAAAGTGAAGGATATGATGTTGATATTGCTTTTAGTGCAGAACAAGCATTAACTTATGATTTGAAATCTTATTCCATTATTCTACTTGATATAATGATGGGAGAAATAAACGGTGTTAAAATGCTGAAAATGCTAAAATCCAAAGAAGAAACTTCTGAAATTCCAATTATTTTCTGTACGGCACGGGATAAAGAAGATGATATGATAATGGGATTAAATCTCGGAGCTGACGACTATATAACAAAACCTTACACTATCCGTAATGTAATAGCAAGAGTAAAAAGTGTTTTAAGAAGAACATCGGGAAATAAACCAAATACCAATGAACAACAAAACTTGTTAAAAGTCGAAGGATTGCAATTGGATTTGGAATTCAAAAGATGTATTGTAGATGGGAAGGATGTAAAACTTGCAAAAAAAGAATTTGAATTATTGGCATATTTGATTTTACATAGAGGAAAGATTTGTTCTCGGGAACAAATATTAAGCAGTGTATGGAATGAAGAAGTCGTAATTCTTGATCGCACAATAGATGTAAATATAACACGTTTACGCTCAAAAATAGGAATATACGGCTCTTATATTATAACACGATCAGGTTTTGGTTATGGCTTCCGCAATTAAATTATCCTTTCACAAAAGATTATTTCTGCAACTCATTGCTTTTTCGTGGGCAATCGTAATATGTTTCATCGTTTTTCAATACATAAGAGAAAAAGATTACAAATCAGAATACTTAAATGCACAACTGCAACAATATAATCGTCATTTGATAACTACTGTTGAAGAGGGAAATTCTTATGAAGAATATATGGCATCATACGAAAAACCTTTTGAAAACCTCAGAATAACACTCATCACACTATCCGGGGCAGTTATTTATGATAATACAATTTCAATCGATGCACTCGGCAATCACAGCAATCGTCCCGAAATAATCGAGGCAATGAAAAAAGGTTTCGGTTATCATATAGGACGACAATCCTCAAGCGATGGTAAAGAATATTTCTACTCAGCAACAAAAGGAGAGAGAAGCATTGTAAGAACAGCAATACCTTATTCCAATACTTTGCGCGATTTACTTGCAACAGATTGGAGTTTTATCTTGATAATGGTTATAATCACGCTATCGATGAGTTTCATTGCTTACTTTACAACTCGCAGACTTGGAAAAGATATAGAAAAAGTCAATCAATATGAGGCCGAACAGGAAAAAAATCGAGTGAAACGACAATTGACAAACAATATAAATCATGAATTAAAAACTCCCGTTGCATCAATTCAAGTATGTCTTGAAACACTGCTTTCAGGCATCAGTCTGAATGAAGAAAAACGTCAAGAGCTCATAGAAAGATGCTATATACACACCGAACGACTCAGAAACCTGTTAAATGACGTTTCTCTTATTACCAGAATGGAAGAGGGGAATACACTGATAACCAAAGAAACGATTGTGATAAACGAAATAATAAAAGAAGTTGAAGAAGAATTGGAGATCATGCCTGAGAGCGAACGCTTGATTTTACATGCAGATTTTTCACAAGAAGTTAGAATCGAAGGCAATCTATCCTTAATCGGCTCAATATTTCGCAACCTAACAGAAAATGCAATCAAATATTCGGAAGGCAAAAACATATACATTTCGTTAATGGAAAACAACGAAAAAAACTGCTTAATAAGATTTGAAGATGACGGTAAAGGCGTAAAAGATGAACAATTGCCATATCTTTTTGAAAGATTCTATCGTGTCGACAAAGGAAGATCTCGTCAAAAAGGAGGAACTGGCCTTGGGCTTGCCATCGTAAAACACGCCGTTCAATTTCATGGAGGATTGATAACGGTTAAAAATCGTGTGAATGGAGGACTGCAATTTGATTTTTCACTAAGTAAACACAAATAAACATATCGTTTTTATTATTGACTTTTCAAATCAATCAGTTCTTTTCTTTCAACATCATCTCTAAAAATACATAAAATTCAAAGACTTATAAGTTCCTCAAATCAAAAACGAAAGAAATGGGAACCAAGACCGGGAAAATGTATAGACACTTTTTGGTCAGATGATGAGGATAAGCCTATTTGTGCGGTCAGATGGCTCCCGAATGGCAAAGAATTACTTTTTATTTACAAACCAAGTATATACCCGAAAATTTGGAAATACAAAAGAGGTAAAAAAAAGCAACAAAGCAATGCAAAAGAATAATTATAAATTAAGCAAAACCTTAGAAAGATATAGTAGTAATGTCAATTCGGTTTCTTTTGTCCAGATAGCAAACATATAATTTCTACATCAGACAACGAAATAATAAAGATTTTGAGCATAAAAAAAGGAAATTGTTTGCAGACATTAAAAGAACATAAGGATTTTGCAATTTCTGCATCGTTTAATCCAAATGATGAAAAAAATAGTCTATACATCTTTTGATCAAACAATTAGAGTTTGGAAAGTAAACGAATAGTGGCAGATTTTAATAATACATTATTGTTTTCAGATTCTTTATTTGAGAAATTAAATCAAAGATTCAGCTCAACGAAATCAAGAAACAATTTTCTAAAACGAAGATTCAATTTCTTGAAACGAAGACTTATTTTGCTATATCTTTTTTTGAGAGCAATAGAAACTTGTAAACGGAGTTTGAAAATCTTTTTTCAAATGATTCTTCCTTGTTGATATACTATTATCGCCGAGTGATACGACTGTACCGGTAAGCAGGAAAATCCTAAAAGTAAGAAAAAATATTAGAAACCGCTTTCACAAATCTCGCGAATCTGCACGGAACTTTCTTTTTTTTTACTTTGGCTATTGGCTTTTAGCCTTTGGCTTTCTGCTGACGCAGTTTTATTTCTACCAACAGCCAATACCAACAGCCAAAGCTTCTTTGCGTTTTTTGCGATTTTGCGAGAGATAATTTTGTATAGTTGAAAAGTTTTTATATTTTTGTAATCGGAAAGCGTAACAAGGCTTTCGAGTTTTTAACCCTTTGAAAAAGAGGAATGCAAGGAGACAAAGAATAAATTACACTGAAACTTAGCAATTTAATTGTAAAATATTAAAGCGTTTTTACTTATACTAAGACGTACGAAATCTGGAAAATTTCATACAAATCAGTCAATAGATAAGCTGAAAACGCTCGCGATGATTCTTCGTGGGCTTTTCTTATTTGACTGATTAGGTATTCCAAAACCTCGTACTTCGATAAGACAAAAGTTTCACGACTTTTTTATGCTTTTTTTGAACATTAAATAATTTATTAACAAATAAAAAGTACAAAAAATGAAAAGAATTATTTTCGCAATCTGCACAATCCTATGTGCAAACGTGCTTTTGGCACAAACAAGGTTCTGGATTGATGATTTACAATATGAAGTAACTTCAACAAATCCACCGAAAGTAAAAGTTTATGATGCGGCTTCATCAATTACAATAGCAAACATTCCGGCAACAGTAACGTATAACGAAACAATTTATAGTGTTACCACTATTGGCAACACAGCGTTTTTTATTTGCAGTAGTTTAACTTCAGTTTCTATTCCTAACAGTGTTACCACCATTGAATATGAGGAATGGGGTCCAGGGGCTTTTTATGAATGCACAAGTTTAACTTCTGTTACATTTGAGGAAGGAATTAATTTGACGAATATTCCTCCGTCTACTTTCTGTGTCTGCAGTAGTTTAACTTCTATCGATATTCCTAACAGCGTTACTTCTATTGGAGAATATGCGTTCTCTGGCTGCAGCAGTTTAACTTCAGTTACTATTCCTGAAAGTGTTACTTCGATTG
Source organism: Candidatus Onthomorpha sp. (assembly GCA_045577535.1). Lineage (GTDB taxonomy): Bacteria > Bacteroidota > Bacteroidia > Bacteroidales > P3 > Onthomorpha. The sequence goes on from JAZNIO010000037.1 coordinate 35,265, forward strand.
GTTCTAGGGCGTTCTATGGTTGCAGTAGTTTAACTTCAGTTACTATTCCTGAAAATGTTACTTCGATTGGTTATGGTGCGTTCTCCGATTGTTGTAGTTTGACAACCATGAACTTCAATGCTATAAATTGTAATGAGTTTGGTGGTGAGCTTGCTACTTGTAATAATACCTATAATGAGGATGGTTTTCAGATTACTTATTGTCCAATAACCACATTAAACATTGGGGAAAGTGTGCAAAAAATACCTGCATATTTTGCAATGAATTCTTTGATAACTTCTATCACGATTCCTAACAGTGTTACTTCTATTGGCAGAGCTGCGTTTGAAAATTGTGAATATTTAACTTCGGTTACTTTACCTGAGAATGCGACAATTGACACTTCTGCATTTTATCAATCCGGCTATTCAACAATTGATACTGTTGATAATGTGGTTTATTGTTTATCTCACGAGCCACTTGCAAATATCGGCAACTATACTTTTGAAAGAGTTTTTAATGTTACATTTACTATTGGAGATAGTATTTATGCTCCGAATTGTGCAACGGTTTGGAGTCATACTCCGGAATTAAGCGGAGATTTAGTACTTACTTCTTATGTATATAACGGAGTAAGTTATCCGATTACTTCGATTGATCATGGTGCATTTAGAGATTGCAGCGGATTAACTTCTGTCATTATTCCTAATAGCGTCAAAACCATTGATACTGAAGCTTTCATTAGTTGCACAGGATTAAATACTGTTACCTGTTTTGCATCTATTCCTCCTATTTTAGGAGAGCCAACTTCTTTTGGGAATTCACCTTTTTATAATACGCCATCGAATAAGATACTAAATGTCGGTTGTGAATTGAGAGATGATTATGCTATAGTTTGGACTGATTTTGCTCCTAATAATATTTACGAAATTCCTTTTAATGTTACTGTAACTGCAAACAATGATCTATTTGGTTCTGTTACTATTGTCAGCGAATGTCCTACTGCAACTCTTACTGCTACAGCAAATGATTGTTATGAGTTTATAAGTTGGAGTGATGGCAACACAGACAATCCAAGAACGATTAATCTTGAAAGTGATACTGCTCTTACTGCTATTTTTAATGGTATATTAAACTCCTCTATTACCGCTACTATTTGCCAAGGCGAAGTTTACCAAGAGCAAGGCTTTAATGCAAGTGAGGCAGGTATTTATACTCAAATATTAGAAGCTAGCAATGGTTGTGATAGTGTTGTTATGCTCACCTTAAACGTTAATCCTGCATTTGACACAACTATCAATGCAACAATAAACATAGGTGATGTTTATTCGGAATATGGTTTTAACGAAACAGAAGACGGCACTTATGTCCAAAATCTTCAAACTATAAATGGTTGTGATAGTACTATTACTTTGAATCTTACAATTAACACTTCTTTGCAAGATATTGCGGAGTTGACAGAAATCACCTTCCACCCTAATCCTACAAGCGGAATGATAACGTTCAGCAAGGAGATTGAAAGGATTGAAGTGATTGATAACATCGGTAAAGTCGTTATGCGTTTCTTTGAGACTGAGCAAATCGACATCGATGCTTTGCCTGCAGGAGCTTATTATTTGCGATTAACCATCGAAGACAAGACAACGACGAAGAAAGTAATCAAAGAATAGGTTCAAATTCCTCTCTTAACAACTATTTATTAATAGGGATTATAGAGAAACAGTATATTTACAACTGATTTTTAATAAGTTGTTATATGTTAATCCGTAAATAATTTAATGTTTAATTTGTTTATTTCAACACAATTGAAATAATTGATAAAATTTTTGTACGATGGCTATCATAGATTTAGTTAGGTGGTCTCCTAATAACGAAACGTTGTTATATGCATATCGTTTCCCTGAGACTAATTTGAGTACATATACCCAGTTGTTGGTATATGAATCTCAGCAAGCATTGCTTTTCTCAAAAGGACAGTTATTAGGTAAATTTGGACCGGGAAAACATGTTCTTAATACAGAAAACTTACCTGTTTTGCGTTCTCTTTTTGGTATTCCATTTGGTGGTAAAAATCCGTTTACTGCAGAAATCTGGTATGTTAATTTATTACAGCCTGCCAATTTAGAATGGAATACAGGCAGTATGTCTATTCATGATTATGATTATCAGACGCAATTGCCACTTATGGCTAAAGGTAGATATGGTATTAAGATCGTTGATGCTGAAAAGTTCCTTATAAATCTTGTAGTACCTCGTCAGCAATTTTCTCAAGATGATATTACCGATCAATGTTTAGGAGAGTTTGTTACCAAAACAAAATCTGCAATAGTACAATATATGACTAATAATCATATTGGATATAAGTCTGTTTCAGGACATTTGGATCAAATCTCCTCATACATGAAAAGTAATGTTGCTTCGTTTTGGATGCAATTTGGGATAGAGTTATCTCATTTTTATATTACAGAAATAGATATAGATGTTTCTACAGAGGAAGGACGTAGAGTAAAAGAGGCTATTGCACAACAAAGTTCTATGCATATAACAGGTCACACTTGGCAACAAGAACAAATGTTTAATACTGCACAAGATGCTGTAAATAGTATGGGAAATAGTCAGGGTGGAATATTAGGAGGTTTGATGGCAATAGGAATGATAGGAGGTTTTGGTGGTAATATGGGTGGCAATATAGGACAACCGCTTATGACACCTAATAATGAACATCCTACGTTTGGTTCCAATGCACAAACTCAAAATGGAAACAAATTAGAAGGAGGAATGCCACTTCCTGCAACTGTATTCTGTAGCAACTGTGGAAAACAATTTCCAACAACTTCTCAATTCTGTCCATACTGTGGTGATAAATACAATCCATGTCCTAATTGTGGTAGAGATAATGATGAAAACGCAAAAAGATGTGTGGGATGTGGTGCACATTTACAGGTAATGGAAAGTCGTTGTCCACATTGTAATACCCCTATAACACCGGGCGCAATGTTCTGTGGTAATTGTGGCAAATCGACGCAAATGGAAGATGTATGTAGTCGTTGTGGCAGTGTTTTACCACAATCTGTCAGATTCTGTCCAAAATGCGGTAATAAAAGATAATTATGTTTTATATAAATAATTAAGGATATGATACAAAAAATATTGTCTTGGGTGTCATTGATAGCATGTGAAGCTATAATGATTGCTGCTTTTCTGATATACGGAAAAGAATTGCCTACCGAAGTAATGATTTTGGATATGGCTGTGTGTACAATTATCATAGGGTTATTCTTTGTGGATATTATATGTTCATGGAGCGATAGATTTTCAGCCAGACTTGGTGCAATGGGAATAAGATGGGTAATTACTTTTATCTTTACCATATCATCAATATCTGTGATGATCTTGTTGCGTCAAAGTGAATTCAGTTTACAGCTATTAGTTCATGGAGGACTTATTGTTCTGTTAATACTTGGTTTTGTAGCAATTATATTTACAAAAACACGAATAACCGAAGTAGGCAATGAAGAAGGTAGAATAGTAAAAGATCGAGATAGAGTAAAGCAAGCGTGGCGTGATTTATTGGAAAATATAGAACTTCAGGCTGATTTACCAATAGCTATTCGAGAGCGTACTGATAAAATATTGCAAGATATGCGTTATTTGTCTCCTACTAATAATACAGAAGCTATGAATATTGATCGTCAATTGATCGAAGGAGCCAATGAAATTAGTCATATGCTTTATAATTATCAGTTGAATTCAGAACAATTAAAGATTAGATTAGCACAATGTGAGCGATTGTTACAACGTCGTCGTTCTCAGTATTCAAATTAAAATAATTTAGTAATCATAAAAAAACATTCATTATGACAGGAAAAATATTTTCAGAGTCGGTTAACATCTATCAAGATCAAGCGAGAATATTGTTTGATTATTATCGTCAAGCTGCAGAAAAGATTGTTAACGAAGAAGAAAGAATTGAAGAAGAAATTCTTAACCTGAAAGCCGAAAAAGAAGAGAAAGAATTGGTACAGTCAAAATTGTGGTTACCATTGTTGTTTCCACTTGCTGTATTGATTATTCCGATAATTATTTATTTTGTTAAGAAAAATAGATTGCAAAAAGAGATTGATGACATTGCTGTACGAATAGCTGAATTTGAAAAGCAACATGAAGAAATCTTTCGTGATTACAAAGTGAATAAATTAGGGGTTGCTTATGTACCTGTGGCTGATCAAATAAAATATGAAGATAAGAGTTTTATTGTTGATTATACAGGTGCTGTTGAAGATTCTGAGGTTACCTTACAAATGTCTCGTCAAAACGATTTGTTGGTATCAACAATTTCAGATATTGAAGAGTTATCTAAAGATGCACCGATAGTAGAAAGTTCCGTTGAATCAGAATCATTAGATACAAATGACTATTCTACCTCAATTCAACAAGTTACTCAACACGATTATTTTGGAAAGATGGAACGTTCATTACGTACTATTGGCTATTGTATGGATGATCTTGATATATCGAGTGTAAGTCTTCCGTTGGTAGCAGATAGAAGTGAATATCATGAATTCCTTAATGAGTATGCTACGCGAGAAATCCCTCAAGATGCTCCTATTGTGGAGGTGTTTGACAAGAGTCGTTATATAGATAGTATCAGTAAATTCCAGGAGTTAAATAAATTGAAAGATTCTCTTTCTAGTAAGACAGAGCAGTTTGAAGATGTGTTGAAGAAACTTATGGTTACTATAGCACATTCTGTTCAAGCTATTTCTAATTTGAAGGTTGCTTCAGCAGACAAAGTTGTGTTTGAATCAAATAAATTGCTATATCAGATACTTAAATCTCCGTACAATCATTATTCACAACTTTTAGAGCATGACGAGATTGACAGAATTAGAAATGAAAAATTCGATTTTGCAGAAGATGTTCAAGGTTATACTCCTTTTCAACTTAAAGAAAGTTCTCGTGTACGCTTCAACCTTGTAACAGGTGTTTGGACAGCAGAGGATGGAGGTACTACTACTGTACCTTTTGGTGTTCATCAACTATATGAAGAGATAGTAGCTCCGGTTGTTCAAAATCTCTTAAGAGAAACTCGAATTGAAAGACTTAAGATCTACAATCATATTAAAGATCAAAAGATAAGTTATTTGAATAAATGGAATCAAGATACAGATGCGTTTTATAGAGATAATCGTTCTGAAGCGAATAAGATTATTGCTGCTATGCAGGAAAGCTTACGAGAATACACTGCAGCCTATAATACACTTGTCTCTTTGCAACGTACCGAAGCTAATATGGCAAAGAGTGAGGGACAACTTGATTCTGCTCTTGTTGAAAGTAATGATAATGTAGCAGAAACAGCTTTAGCATTTGAAACCCAATCACAACAATTCAAACAAGTACAAAATCAATTTGAAGATTATATGGATCGTTTACAAGATGATATCCGTATGAAAAGTGAGAAATTTGGTCATGTGGAATATTTCGATGCCAAATTGCGTGATGGACATTCTAATGAAGAAGCTGTTGCAGCCGGAGAAGTTAATCAATTAGACAATCGTCGTAAGCCATTGGCTGCAGCCAATCCTCTTCTTGCAAAGCAGGCTGAAATGCCTCCGGTTCCAAAGGTAGATGAAATAACTTTTGAATACCTTAATTTAGATCTTCCAAACATAGCTGAGAAAGCATTGAAAGATTTGGAAAACAGTGAAGAATTAGAAATCGAAGAAGATTCAGATGAGTATCTTTCGTTCGATGAGACGGATGAGTTGCTTGAGGATGAAGAAGAGAATAATGAAAATAGTTAATAACATTAAATAAAGCTTATTATGGCATCAAATATAAATTGTACGGTAGATACCAAACCAATGGCACATGAAATAAATAAAGTGTCAAATCATGTAACTGCTACGACTACGGCAGTAGTTGCCATGAAAGCTGCTGTAATTGCTGCTGAGAAAGAAGCATCTGATCATGTGTGTGAAAAAGTAAATCTAGGATTTTACACAATGATTCGTTCGCAAATAACGCAAAAAATGGCTAAACTGCAAAGCGATGTTGATTCTTTACTTATGCAATTGTCTCAGCAACAAAAGCAGTTGATTAATATTCGAACCCGTATGGAGCGAGATTATAATATGCTTCTTGCTCGTTATTCAAAACTATTTACAGGACTTAATCAGAATTTGAAACAGCGAGTTGCTGAACTTGATCGTCCTACTATGAATTTTGCACTTGGTGAAGTAGAACAAATAAACAATCGTAGTAAATTACTTACAGCAACAGTACCGGTTGGTCAATTGGAATCGGTTATGCAGAGCCAAAAAATTCTTGCATCAAATGCGAAATATCAAGGTATGAAAGTTATAAATTCTATGCGAGATTTTTTGTCTGATTTTAACGAGCAACGCCAACTAACTTCCAATATTTTACTTGGTGGCGAAGCTTATGAATCAAGTCTTGCTATACCTGTAATGATAATGGAATCTTGTATTGATTCTAAAGGAACGGTTATTGAAAATATTGTAATGAATAAAACCGGATTAACAGAATCAATGCAACGTAATATTCAAAATACCATTGCTTCAAAGGATAACAAAATATATTGGGTAAATACCTCTGCTAAAGATAAAGAGACTGTAAATGAATTTAGAAAAATAGTATCATCAACTAATTTATCGGATCGCGTAAAAGAAACGATGAATGTACTATTTCAAGCTAGTTCTTATCAAACACTTAAACAATAGGAGGTATCATGAGTTATACAAGACAAATAAAAACAACAATTGCTGTCCACTATTCAGGTACTGTCAGTTATGGTCCTTCTCAAAATGGTGGTACTGCTTCTTATAGTGGTACTGCTTATGAGGATGTATATGTTAATCTACATGTAGATACAACACCTTTTGATGCTTCTACTAATGATTGTGGAAATAAAGTTGATTTATTGACAACCTCTGTTGCTGCTACAGAAGCAGCTCAAGTTGCTTCTATTCGAGAGAATTCTCGTAAGATTGGAAAAACTCTTATTGATGGCTTTTTCAAAACGGTTAGGAGTGAAATTAGTCAGCAAATTAATGAGTTGAAAAATAATATTGAAGCAACGATACTAAAATTACAATCAGATAGTCGACGTTGTAACGATATGATGCGTCAAATGGAGGTTGATTATAATCGTAAGTGTGAGCAATATTTGAAAATATTCTCTGATCTTGACCATGAATTAGAAAATCGTATTCGCAATCTTGATCAACCATCTTTTGAATTTCGTAATAATGCAGATTCTTTGAATGGTCGTATGTCTGAAAGCGATATGATTCCTATTGTATCTGTATCTGGTGGTGAAAATGCACGCTTGGAAACGCAACTAAGTTCTACGCTTATTAAGAATCGTGCATATCAGGCACTTAGTAAAGCTGCACATTTTTTACAAGTACAGAAATATACAGCAAATACAATAACGTCAAGTATTATTGATAGTAGTAATGAAGGTAAAATCTTCCTGCCTGTATGTTATATGGAGGTTGTAGACAACAAAGGAAGTATGCGTAGTGATTTACATAGTTCCGAAGAATTGTCTTCATATAAAATACAAATTGGAGAAAGTTTGCGTACTCATAAATGGTCAGAGTCTTCTGAAGAGGATAAAAACGCGATTCGTCGTTATTTTAACGAGCAAGTTGCGGCTATGACAACCTCGGATAAACATAGTGATCGCGTACGGGAACAATTAATTCAATTATTTAACAATTAAAAATTATCCAAACTATGAAAGAATTGAAAGAAATACGTTTTAGTGGTAGTAATGTTTTGCTAAAAGATAACTTGGTTAAAGGTTCAATTATTCCTGAGCAAGTCAGTGAATTAACACGAGATATAACAATCCAAGAAAACACTGTAATAGAAGGTGCTGTCTATGCTCATCGTCTTGAAATTCAAAATGGAGATTGCGAATTATGTGGAGCTGTGTTTACCCAACTTGAATTGCATGTCAATACAGATGCTAAGGGAAATATTATATTCCGTAAGAGTGTAGGATCTGTTGATACTATTGCCTCCAGAGCATCTAACTGTCAGTTAACTTTTCAAAGTGATATCAATGCAAAAAATGTTACGCTTTTTAATGCATTTGTGGCTGGTAGTATTTATGCTGATGATGTTGTGCTTGAAAATTGTGTAGTTATAGGTGGTGTGTTCGCAACACAAAACATAGAACTCAATAATTGTATCGTAGGCACGTTTAATACCCCAACAATTAGTATTAATGGAACAATACAACTACTATTGCCATCTGCATTTTCAATAGAAAAGATGATAGTTGCTACAGGAGCAAAGTTGTATAATCTTAGTTTAGCTGACTTGGGTTCGTTATATAAAGGTGAGTCAGAATCTCCAGAATCAGGTCGTGTCGCTATAGATGTTGAAGTTGATGAACTGAGAGCTACGCTTACAAGTGAGGAAATGCAGAAAAATTTACGCAGTTATTCTATTGTAGGCAAGGTGCTTGCAGCAGATCTTATAGATATGGATAAATTCCAGAATCATTTCTTATTAGTGGCTGCTGCTCTTGGTCCGCAATTATTGAAGACATATGATCTTGGTCCAGATAAAGATGGTAATTTGGCTATAATATCATTTGAACGTTTGCGAGAATTCTTTTTTGGAATTCTTCTCGGCAATATTACAATTCAAGATATGGCAGGTAATTTCAATATTACAGATGTAGTCCAAAAATATCGTTAAATCATTGAAATCCCAAAGAAGTTGATGAAGTAAATATTTTAACTTCATAAGACTTTCATAAAAAAAGCGTGTCGGTAAATTCCGGTACGCTTTTTTTGTGCATCAACTTAACTTTATGTTATGTGTAAAAATAAATAACTTCAAATTTGAAAGTAGATATTTGATAACACATCTGTTCTCTTCTACAGAAACAACCTTAAACCACCCACTCCTTACAACTTTCTTCTTACCCCCAAAAACCACCTTCTCGTAAATATCTCGCTATCAATCGACCCATATATTAAAAACTATTTTGGTGTCTCTTTTCCTATTTTTCAAATCCGGAAGTCTTCGATTTGATGAGCAGATAGCTTGTAAACGAAGTTTGAAAGTCTTTCTTCAAGTGATTTTTCCTTGTTGATAAAAAATTATCATCGTGCTGATAATAAATTATCATAGGCATGAGAAAAAATTATCATCAGCGTGATAAAAGATTATCATCGGCGTGATAATTTCTGAAAAGCCTTGTTTTGCAGTTTTAATCCTTGATTTCTGATATTTATTCTCTAAGAATCGAACACCTTAAACGGCATTTAACAGATTTGAAGGCTTTGTCTTATTTTGTAGACTTGTAGTCTCGTTGTCTTGTAGACTTGTAGACTTGTAGACTCATAGTCTCGTTGTCTCATTGGCTTAAAGATTACAACAAAAGCGTTAATCTCATAAAGTCTTCCTGCAAAAAACTTTAATCTTTACACCTTAAACCTTAACCCTTCTTCCCCCTTCTTATAGACTCGTAGACTCATCGTCTCATAGACCCTTTGTCTTGTTGTCTCGTAGACTCAAAAAAAAGAGCCTCGCTTTTCAGCGAAGCTCTCTGTTTAATCCGGCGGCGACCTACTTTCCCACTTGGTATAGCAGTATCATCGGCGATGCAGGGCTTAACTTCTCTGTTCGAAATGGTAAAAGGTGTTCACCTGCTCTA
>JAZNIO010000038.1:0-3130 GCA_045577535.1 Candidatus Onthomorpha sp.
GAAGCAAGCAAATTAAGAAAAGCATCAACATCTTTCTCGTGTTTGAATGTACCATTTTCATTTACACGGAAGAACTCAGCAAAGTTGAATGCATGTTCGTTATCTTGGTACTTTTTAAGTTCAAGAGAAAGATCGAATGTGTAGATATTCAATTTAGGCAATCCAGCATAAGGGTTAGGCTCTGCCCAGTGTGTTTTATCCCAGTTTGCTTTTGCTCGTTGCTCCATAACATAATCCCATGTGTAAATCTCATCTTCTTTATAATCGTCGATAAGATTGAAAGGAGTACCTGATAATTGAAGCATCTTGGTGTTGCCTTTAAATATCTCATGAATAACAGCTTGTCCAAGGGCTGTTTTTGTTCCCTCATGTGCCTCATCCACGATAAGCATATCCCAATCTGTAGAGAAAATCTCGTCATTCTTATCGAAATTTCCTCCTACTTTTTCTGAGCCACGCAAGTCTTGCATAGAAGCAAAATATACAAAATGTACACCTTGCTCCTTATTAAGTTTCATCAATGAATCAAAAGACTCACCATTATTCTTTGAGCCATATTTGTAGTTTTGACTATCAAAGAATATTTTTCTGAAATCATCAAACCATCCCTCATCCACAACAGGGCGGTGCGTGATAATAATTGTCTTATCAAAACTCAATTCCTTAACCACTTGCAATGCGGTAAGCGTTTTGCCAAATCGCATTTTAGCGTTCCATAGGAATTGATTGTTAGTAGCGAATCGTTTCTTGGTAAGTTTGATAGCATCCAACTGCTCGGGACGGAATACGATGGGTTGTTGTTTGCTTGCTATGTCTATAATATTGATAGACAATCGCCCCTCTTTAGCTGCTTTGATTGCTTCTTTTACTTCTGCAACTCCACACTCAAACCATTCAGTAGAACTACCAAGTTTTTTCTTTTTGATGCCTGAACGTTCAAGAATTTCATGAACTTGTTTATCATTGAACTGCACAAGTTTGTTTTTAGACGAAAAAGCAGTTAGTTCAGTATGTAGCAATTGCACATCATCATCCAGACCAACTGTCTTGGTATATTGATCAATGCGCTCTTTTGCTGCTTTGTTCAATTCCTTACAACATGGTTGCAACTGTAAAGCCTTCATAATATCCACATCATCTCCGAGGGATGTTTCTCCCACTTTGACACAACCACGGTGCTTCGCATCATTGATTGTAAAGACGTAGATTAACCGAAAATGGAATGATTGATACATAATATGATTATTTCATTAGTTCATGAAAATAGATTACTTTCTTTTTCTTGCCATCGTTTTCCAAATCCCAATCTTTAATTTTGCATTGAATACCCGTATGCAATTTCATGTCTTTGAGTTCACCGCTCTTACAGCCTGGGCATGGCTCATATTTTGGAGATGAATCGCCAAAATCAAATAGTGAGATTTGTGGATCGTATATTTCTTTATCAACACATGTACATGGAATCACACCTTTTAGACCATCCATCTGCCAAAAGTTCCATGTGATAACCTCTATGGCTTCTTGCAGCATTTTGATTGGCGGAAATTCCTTTTTGCCAAAACGAAGTGTATAGAAACGGATATAGGAAGAGAGTACATTCTCACGCGCGAGTAAGAGATTATCTCCTTGCCACTCGTAGCCGTAGGTTGATTCAAGAGCTATACGCATCCATTTAAACCATTTTTTGTACTCTGTCCCTGGACCATAGTTCTCTAAAACAACGCGGAACTTGCGGTCAAGAATACCGACACGATCTAATGGCTCAATGAAATTGCCTGTAACAGTATCGTAGCGTGATGTAATGTATGGTGCTTCACCACAGGTTATCTCCATACGCACATCCTTGACGTAGTCACGCCAAGTTTTACCGGGTTCGTCTGAGAACTCAATTTTATTATAATTGGTTATCCACCCGTTTTCAGTTTCAGTATTGAAGACATTGGGACGACCAAACCATTGCTCATCAATCAGGTTGTTTTGTTTATTACACACCCACGATGGCGTAAAGACTTCTGCTTTGTCCTTGCTGCGAGCGTTTTGAATGTCTTTAGCTTTTTCTGAACGAGGCTTTATAATACCTTCAAAACTTCCGGTAATAAGAGGAATCTCTATGGTTTGGTTAAAATAAAAACCTTCTCCAAGATGCGCATAATCATCCGTCGCCCAAATGATATTTCGTTTGGACGACTGGTCACACAAAAGGCGCATCAGAATCTCTTCTGGGAATTTGCTTTCAGGTATGTCAGGGTTGTCGATGATCATTTTTATTTCCAAATAAAAAGGCGCAGGCATTGTCGTACACTTGCATGGTCTAAGCTTGGACACTCACCATCGGAGAATACGACAAAAAGCCCACACCTCGATAGCATGAGCAGCTTTGTCGCATATTTTTTCTCCTTATAAGAGTGTCCATTTCTGTTAGTGAAAACATACGCAAACTGCTTTAATCATTTCAATGCCTTTTTTAGGCTTAAACCTATTTTGCCTGCAAAGTTACAACAATTTTTGCATAAATGCAAATAAAATCGCAAATTGGAGCGATTTTATTGGTGCAGAGTGGAAAGTGTAAGGTGTAAAGGCGGGGATTTCTCGCGATGGGAATCGCAAAGTGCACCCCAAAACGCCACGAGCGTTTTCTTATCTCGCATTCGCTCGAACGATTATTTCGGGGACCCCGCAGAGCAGGACAGATGGAGAGAAGACGAAAATACCCGAATGACATTCGGGGCAATGAACATAGAAGGCGAGAATACTCGGCGAATTAACGCCGAGCACTAAACCTATGGCGGTAACACAAAGAAACCCCAAACCAATCAAGAGGGAATCTTAACAAAAAGCACTTTTTTCAAATTGGCGGTGTCGGGGAGTTCTCTCGGAGTTCTCAGGGTCGTTTCTCGGTGAAATCGGGCAACGAATCAAGAAACGAAAAGGAAACGAATCTTAAGAAATAGCACTTTTTTGGGGAAAGGAAATGTGCAATACATCAAACAATATGGGCGGTCGTGCCTACCCTGTACGGCACTACCCTATAGCCATACGGCTGCGCGACCGCGGTGGGTCACGCCATTCTATGTCTTGCGCTATTTCCTCAGAGTGGGGACTCTTCGGGCGCAAGACTCGAAGTGCCATT
>JAZNIO010000039.1:0-69915 GCA_045577535.1 Candidatus Onthomorpha sp.
GAAGATGTAGGAATGATCGGAATGTTTTTTGTTTCTTTTTATTTTTACTCTGCATTCCTTTGGTACTTGCTTCTTGGAAAGTTGCTTATTCGTCCCTTTGAGAAAATAGACAAACTTTGTATCGTAATCAATCTTGCCATCGTCTGTGTAAATGAAAACAGAAATCGTGTAATTGTTAGGTCTGATCGTCATATCAAACATATGCAGGCTATCTCTCTGGGCATAGAGAGACGGGATTGATAAAAGCATCAACAATAATAATGTGAAAATGTTTTTCATTCTGCAAAGGTATGTAATTTTTTCTCATCATCTCCTTACAAGTCTTCAAAAAAATGTTTTTGTACAATATTTAATATTTGTTAACTAACGAAAAAAGTTGCTTAAGTGTCTTTATTTTCGGTTTGTTTTTTGTAGAAACCAGAAAAAATTGTATATTTGCGAGTTAATTATGTAGATTTGTTTTCTTGAATTTAGAAGATAAATACTTGATTGTGAAATAGTAAAAAGTTAAGATATGAAAAAAAGTTCTCTTTTTGTAGTGCTGTCATTGTTGTTCATGACGCAGATTTGTTTTGCTCAACAAGGACCAACTCTATTGACACATGCCGATTTTGAATCGGGAATTCCTGCCGGTTGGACGGTATCCGATCAAAGTAATGCGGTGATTTATAACGATCTTTCCGCAACAGGCAATAGCTCTGTCAGGTTAAAACCAAGTTCGGATGGGGTAACGATAACATCTCCTGTGTTTCAGATTCCTGCAGGTTGTGCAACAAGATTGGAATTCAGTCATATACCAATCTTGTTTAATGAAAACGGTGGTAGAATTGAGGTAAAGAAACCGAACGGAACTTGGGCTACGCTGACGCTTCAAAATTCAGCTAATCCGAATTGTTATGACCCAAGTTATGGTTCCGGAGTTTATGGATTTGATGGAAGTTTCAAGAAAGTGTCTTATTGGGCCGGAAATACCAATATTCCACTTGAAGATCTCGATAGTACCTATTGGAGAAATGAAATCTTTTATCTCTATTCTACATTGACACCTTCGGCGACAGAATTGCAGATAAGATTCATTTTGCCTGCATCAAGTGGAACTGCAGCGACCTTTTCAGGTTGGTTTATAGATGATGTGAGATTATTTGTTGCCAATGTAGTCGGAGATGAAATGAGAGTACCGCAGATAAGAAGCGTTGTAAAAGCTCCGAACATTGCAAACTATCCTACATGTAATGATATAGTGGTGCAAATGCAAATAAGAGATGCCGGCGGTGCCATGGCTACGACAGAGGATGCCGTAAAAATAGAATTCGTTCAAACAGACGATAACGGTGAAGAGCAGAACGCTTCTGTCAATATGACGTTAGTGGATGCTGCAACAAATACTTATGAGGGTTTTATCCCATTTAATGGTTTTGGAGAGACTACTTTTTGGCGTGTGGTTGCAACAGACTCGAGAGGAAACCAAATTCGTTATCCGTATGTTTATGGAACGTATAGCAAGTATACGATTGTAAGACCTTGTGAGTTGACTCAAAAAATACGAGAGACACAAACAAGCAACCAAGAATTGATGTTGCCGACAAATAAAAAGGCAGCGATGTTTCAAATGAGGTATTCGGCAGAAGAATTAACAGAGGCCGGATTCTCAGCTGGCGAAATTGGTGGATTGTATTACACGATTACTCAATCGAATGCAGGATTTGGTGCACCGAATTTCAATGTCTATATAGGGAATGTTGATCCTAATTGGGTGTTAGACCAACAATATCAATATACTGCTACGACTTTGAAACGTGTTTACAATAATCCGCTCTACAGTGTGCCTGCTGTGGGTGAACATTACATAGAATTTGAGGAGCCATTCCTATGGGACGGAGAAAGTGATATCATGATTAAAACATGTTGGGGTACGGTTCAGAATGTTGGAGCTGTAACCAAGGTGGAATGTATATCGACTTCCGGAAATTATAGAACAGGTCAATTCACTCAAACAGGAACATCTTTTGTTGAACCTTGTTCTGCTCCGTACAACCCTGCGGAACCATTGATAAATTACAAGGTTAATTTTAAGTTTGATTTTCTTAAGAATTGTATATTGCCGGTTGATGCCGCTCTATCTGAAACATTGGCAAATCCGGCAGACCAACGAGTAACAGCAAACACCAATTCCAATTTCAGTGTATATATAAGGAATGATGGTTCCGAAAGTTTGTCGCAAGTAAAGGTTAATTATACAACCGATGATGGTAGTTCCGGTAATGCTACTTGGAATGGAACGGTAGCTCCTGACGATTCGGTAAGTTTTAACGTTACATCATCGTTGAATTTGACGCCCGGATATAGAAAAGTTACTGCTTGGACGGAAATCCTACCGCCAAGTGTAGATTGGAATACAGACAATGATACGGTGGTATATGAAATAGTATCGTGCGATGGAGCGATGAGTGGTAATTATGCCATAGGTACCGTAACAGGTATTCCAACGACAAGAACATTTGAAGATTTCGGTCAGGTGTTCAAAATGTTGGAGGTCTGCGGTGTTGGAGCTCCGGTAACAATCAAAGTGGCCCAACCGGAAAATGGAATATTTAACGATGTGTTAAAGTTCCCTACAAATATACAAGGAGCAAGTGCGACTAACATGGTAACATTCACCTCGGCAACTGCAGAACCTGTTAAATTTTATGTAGGAGATACTCTTTACGGATATTCTTCCGCATTTGATTTGTCGGGTTCCAAATCTTTGAAATTTGAGAATTTTGCGATAACTCCAGCAAAATTCCAAATGGATGCAAACGGTTTCGGATTTATGGGTGAAAGAACGGTAGTTCAAATGTCGCAAACGACAAGCAATATAGAGTTTAAGAATTGTCAATTCCCGGCTTCGTTTGAACAACAACCTTCTTACGTAATACGTCCAACGTCTATTATCGACATGTCTGCAGCAAGCAATATAACGGTTGATTCATGTAGATTTGGTGCTGTTGCAGATAAAGTGATAAACGTAAAAGGTCTTTCACCAACATCAATGTCAAGTGGAATAACCATTAAAAACAATACATTTGAATATGAATCCGTATTGATAAATTCTTTGCTTACCGTTTCCGATAACATAGTTTATGCAGAGTACAACAATGGTTTACAAGTATTCAAAAACGTATTCACTTCCTCCCCTGATATATCTACAGTTGGTGGTGAAAAATATGCGTTGATGATTCAATCGTCAAAGAATTTCGATATACGCAGAAATGAGTTCTCTTTGGAAAAGATAACAGCGATAAGCCTTTCTCAAGCGTTGGCAGGAAATTCGAAAATTGCAAATAACAAGATCGGTATAAACAATAACAATTCCGGAGTTGGAAATATTCATATCTCCGCAATCAAGCTTCTTTCCGGTCAGAATGTTGACATAGTATACAATAATATATATGCTTTGGATGAGTCAGTTCCTGGAAAGCAAGCTACAGCTCTTAATTTGGGTAGTCAGGGACAAAGCACCTCAAGCATAAATGTAAAGAATAATTTGATAGTTTCAGATGGAAGCGGTTATGCTGTTTGGACAAAACCATCGGGTGAAAGTATTTCCTCATCATTCACCTTTTCTAATAATATGTACTACAAAACAGAGGCAACATCTGCAAATCCTATGTTCAGAAACAACACAAGTAACTTAACAGATGTGGCACAATGGCCTACTATCTCAGGAGAAACAAATTCATACTATACAATCAATCCGTTCTTTGCCGCTTGGAATGATTTGAACTCAACCAATACATCTTTGTGTAACACAGGTGTTCCGATTACCGGGGTAACTGAAGATTTCTTCGGCAGACCACGTCCATCGACAACCCCATGTATCGGAGCCTTAGAGTTTGAGCCGCCGACAAGTAATATTTACGTTATGTCAGCGTCAATAAACAACGGAACATATAGCGAAGCTCAAGACGGAACTCCTATATACACAAGTTGTGATTTCGGACAAGAAACAGTAACTGTATCATATAAAAACATAAGTTCAAATACCATACCTGCGAATACAGCAAGAATGTATTACAAAATAAATAATGGGTCTCCTGTAAACGGTGGATATATAACTCATGCAATAGCACCGAATACAGATTACACATTCACATTCACTCAAACAGCAAACTTGGCAACCACAAACAGCACTACAACAAAAACAATGACGGTTTATTCGTCTCTTGCTGCAGATACGGTAAATACAAATGACACGACACGTTTTATGGTTGTGTCCAACTATCAGCTTCCTGCAATGCAGAATCAGACGACTAACGTTAATTATGGTAATGCAGCAACTCTTACCGTAACTTCCAATGATTCCATTTATTGGTATAAAGATCCGAATGATGATCTTCCGTTTTTGAAATCTCATTCTTTGACAACAACACCATTGTATTCCGATACTGTATTTTACTTTTCAGCAAAGCAGGAAATACCTGTGTTGAAAATAACAGAATTACAGTTTGACAAAACAGCCACAGTTGCAGAAGGTATAACTTCTCCTTTGCCATCTTGGATTACAACTGCAAATGCGTATGAGATAAGTAACTTTGGAGATGGTGATTTGGATATGACCGGATATAAATTCATATATTATTCAGGAACAAATACCAATTTGCCTACTTCAGCAACGAAAACATATAACTTCCCAGACAATTACATATTGCCAGCCAATAGTTCGGTTGTGTTATTGCCTGTTTCAGCAAATTCGATTGAAGGAGAAGAAGGCGTTCTTGGCATTGGAACAGGTAGCGTTGCAGTTACAAGAAAAGTCGGATTTGTTTTGAAAAATCCGGAAAACACAGTTGTTGATGCCGTAGCAGTCAATGGAGGTAATTTTGTGGCCGCACACAATGTTCCTGCAACAATGTGGTCCGGAGAATCTGCAAACCTTACTTTGGATAACACAGCAGGTATAGTAAGAACTTCTGCCAATGCAACTACACAAGCGGGTTGGACAAAGGCAAGTGCAACAACGCCTATGAGTTTGGGAACATATAACAGTTCTTTGACGGTTCATCCTAACAATGGTTGTTTGGGAGAAAAAGCGACTTATAATGTTTCAATTCAAAACGTACCTACATACAATCCGGGTATAGTTGAGGTGTCTGTAGTCGGAATGGAGTCGGAAAGTGCTTGTACCTTAGGTGATGAACAAATAAAAGTGAAAATCACAAACATGGGATTGCAACCTATATCCAATATTCCTATAACCTATTACAGCAAGAAAAACAATGCAATCTTTGAACAAAAAACAGATACTTATACAGAAACAATACTTCCTTATGATACGATTGAATATGTTCTTGCAGGAGGAACATTGAATTTGGCTTCATCAACAACAGATCAAACATTCGAGATATTTGCAGTTGCAAATCTTGATACGGATTTGCTACACGATAATGACACTTCTTACATAGAGGTAGTTTCATTACAAACACCATTAACCCCTTTGACACAAAATATCTCAATACCTTATGCAAGTTCGGCGACTCTTACGGCCGAAAGTTCCAACCAAACAATTTGGTATGATACTCCGGAATCTGTCATCGAACTTTCTAGAAATACCTATAATACACCTATACTTTATGAGACAGATACTTTCTATGTAGCAGCATTGTTGGAGAATGTAGCTAATGAGATTGTGGGAACGGGAACGACAACCAACTCAAATGATGCCGCACCTACACCTTTCGCTTACTCGAAAAAACAAGTAAAAGAACAATATCTGTGGAGAGCAGAGGAGCTATCAACATTGGGAGAAGGTGTCATCAACTCATTAGGATTTAAAGTTAAGAGTGAGAGTGCCGATGTAACAATGAATAACTACACAATCAAGATCGGAACAACATCGGAAAATGATTTGACGACATGGATTACTGGATTGGAAGAAGTGTATACCGGAAGCATAACCATCACCAAAAATCCGGTAACAGCAGAAGTATGGAAAGATATGACATTTGCGACTCCGTTCTATTATGACGGTGTTTCAAATTTGGTGGTTGAAATATGCTTCAATACTACAACTACAACAGGAAAAGTTAAAACATACAATACTTCGACAGATTTTGTATCAACAATAGTATATCACGATAACACCAACAATGCTTGCCAATATAGTGGAGCACCATCGGCAGATTACGAAAAACGACCTAATGTTAAATTTGGTATCAACAAATACGGTTGTAAGAGTGAAAGAGCACCACTTGTTGTTACGGTAGCACCACCGCCTGCGTGTGAGGTGGGATTGACGGAAGTCGTGGCTCCACAAAATGACGAGGTGGTTATGTCCGGTATCTCAGTGCCAATACAAGTTGAATTAAAGAATTTTGGAACAGATGTCTTGACAGCAGTTGAATTACATTGGTCTATAAATGGAGTAGAGCAAACAGTGTACAATTGGGCGGGTAATCTGGCTCAAAATGTTTCAGAGATAGTAACCATAGGTAATTATACATTCACATCAGGTGAGGTAGAATTGATAGCATGGCTTGTGAAAGATTGCGATACGGAAGCAAGTAATGATACCATTCGAGCAAATTTCTCATCTTGTATAGGAAACAGTAATGCAGTAACAACAATTACCATCGGTCAAGATGCAACAGATGACTATGCAACAATAAGTGCTTTGTTGAATAATTTAACTTCTTCAGGTGTTTGTGGACCTATAATCGTTAATTTGAAACAAGGTACTTATAACGAGCAATTGACATTACCAGGAATTGCAGGTTTATCAGAAACTAACTTCATAAAATTTGTCGGATTGCCTGAAGATAATAGTCAGGTTATTCTTACATATACTCCTGCTGCAGATTCAGAAGATAAATATGTTTTGAATCTTAATGGAGTAGAAAACATACATTTCGAAAACTTTACAATTCAAAGCTCAGATACAACCGCAAATACGATTATCAATATTGAAAATTCATCAAATGTAAGTTTCAATGAAATGAATTTTGAATCTGCAAAAACGATGTCAGGATCTATGCTGACAGTTTCAAAATCCGAAGATATTGAAATAACAGATAATACATTCACAGGCTCAGCAGTACAATTTGCAGTTACAGACACAACAACATCATTGACTATTGACAATAATCAATTCTTGGAATTCGGAATCTCCGGAATAAGTTTGAGGGAAGCGGAAGAAGTATTCATAAGAAATAACTACCTTTCTACTGATACGTCTAAGTATATTGCAATAGCAATTGACTTGGCAAATTTAAGAGGAGACATAGATGTTTTGGCAAATTCAATATATATGAAAAAAGGTTCTGCAGTCAGAACTGGTATTTCTTTGAAACAAACATCTGCAACTCAGATCCAACCTGTCATGATAGCAAATAACTCAATTTCATTGATAGGACCGAGATTCTCAAGTTCTGCATTAGCTTATGTGGGAATAGATATTGATACAGTGGATTGGGTGAATGTGTACTACAATTCGGTTTATGTCGAACCATCAAAAGGAAATTCAACAGCATCTAAATGTTTGGCTGTCGGAAAAGTCGGTTCAAACATATTTGTACAAAACAATAACCTTGACAACAGAGGAAAAGGATATGCTCTTCATGTACAAACACCGGGTACACAAGTCGTTCTTTCCAACAATAACAACTATTACACAACCGGAAGCAAGTTTACTTATTGGATAAGTGACAAAAACACTCTTCAATTATTGCAAACGGCAAATTCTATGGACGCACAATCTGTATCTGTTGAGAATACATATGTGAGTGATTCGGTATTGGGATTGACATTCCCTTCAGACATAGTAAGAGTAGCAGAACCGATAGATGATATTGCAACGGATATAGAAGGTAACTTCAGACCAGTTTCTCCAAAACCAACAATAGGAGCATATGAATATCAGTTTGCGGGAGATGATACTGGTATTCCTCGAATTATAAACCCTATCGAAGGTGATGAATATGTGGAAGGGGATCCATTGACTGTGGAAGTGGAATTGAAGAACTATGGAAACTATAGTATAAGTTCAGTTCAATTGGTTGCTGAGTTGAAGTCTGCAAGATATTCTGAGACGGCAATTCAGACAATCACAGAAACATGGACCGGATTGTTGGCATCATTGCAAACAACTACCTATACATTCACACAAACGTTTACTCCGCCGTTGAATGATCCATATACAGAAGATTTGTATGTAGTTGCATATACAATAATGGACGGAGATACAGTACCGATGAATGATACAGCTTATACATTCTTCTTATCAATACCTGCAAAAGACTTGAAATTGGATGGAACTGTGCCAATAACCGAACGATGTGTTTTGACAAACGTTCAAATCAAGACTAAGATAAAGAATGTCGGTGAAAGAAACATAGAACCCGGAGATCAAGTAGAGTTAACCTATTGGATTGAAGACAGACCCGATATTGTAGTAACGGAAAACCTTACATTCCCATACGTTGATGCAGAGACAGGTACTACATTCCAAAATCTACAGCCGGGAGCATCGCTCACATTCGCATTCAACCAAACAGCAAACTTATATCCTTTGGGAGATGAGGACGCAACTTGGAGATTGTGGACATGTGTCAAAGCATTGGGAGATAATCAACAACTTAATGATACCGCTTCGAGTGCAAAAGTCGTTAATTCCAAAGTTTCTCCACCTGCACCAACAGTAACAGATGACTACATTCCTTACGGAACATGGGGACATCCGCAAGCAGAGCAAGAAAATAATTTAGTGATAAAATGGTATTCGGATAACTTTACTACAACTCCGTTCTATGCACCAACAACTTATAATGCATCTAAGACATATACCACTTCACAATTATTTGCTGACACAACATTCTATGTGGGAGTGAATGCAACCGGAGCGTATCCTTGTGCGAGTGAAAGGACTCCTGTAACTGTTCATTTGGATCCAAGAGCTGATATTGACGCTTCTGCAGTTGCAGTTGTAGAACCGCCTTTAGATGGTTGGGTGTATATGACATTGGGAGATACAATCAAAGTTAAACTTACAAACTTTGGTACGCAGCCGATTAGTAATATACCTGTATCGTACTCAATCAATCAAACAACGCCTTCGACGGCAGGAGTAACGATTGTAGATGAAGTATGTACGGCAACCATACAGCCAAATCAACAATACATATACAAGTTTAATCAATTGGCAGACATGTCTAATCATGCTAAATCTTATGCTGTGAGAGCGTGGACTTCGATGCCGGGAGATTATACTGCGTTAAATGACACAACTAATTTTATTATAGTTAGGCCGAAGAATGGAGATGCTATTTACGGTAACCCAACTGTTGGAGACGGTGAAAGTTTGGATATTACAAGAGTTCAACTTGGAACATTGGATAATCCTTCCACTCCATCCGGAAATACATATACTAACTACACCACTGATACCAACGTTGTAATTCCAGTGTTGTATAAAGGCGTTCCGGACCAGATGGATATACATGTTGAAAACTCCACTGCAATGGACCCTCTTTCTTCTGTTGGAGCTTGGGCGAGTGTTTGGATAGATTGGAACAGAGATGGGTTATGCCAACATAGCGGAAGCTATTCTGAATGGGCTTTGAGCGATACGGCATATTCAGGAAGCATTGTAAATGCAACAGTCAATGTTCCTGCAAATACAGTGAGCGGATTGGCAAGAATGCGTGTCATACTTAAACAAGGAGGAAATGGAGAAGAGGTTGCAACTTCCAACCCATTTGATGGAATTCAAAGAGGTGAGATAGAAGATTACAAAGTCTTGATAAAAACAGCAGAGCCTATCAATGCAGAGTTGAAACGTTTTGTAACACCGACAGAATTGTCAGCAGTTGAACAAACCGATGTTGCGGTTATGTTGCGTAATGCAGGATTGCAACCATTGACAAGTGCAAACATCACTTGTCTCTTCAACGGACAAGAAATCATAAACTACAATTGGAACGGAAGTTTAGCAAGCGGACAATCTGAGGTTGTAACCATAGGCAACATAGACCTTGAATTGGGAATGAACAATCTCAAAGCATTCGTAGATGTTCCGGGAGACGAAACGCATGACAACGATACGGTAAGCGTAGGTACGTACATCTTCAGAACATTCACAGTTCCATACAGCACGGAGTTTGATGAAGAAGAAGGAAACGACCATTTCTATGCATATAATGCGATAGCATCAAATCCGACAAACTGTTGGGAAATGGGAGTTCCGGATGAAACCAATACAGTTATCAAGACATCTTATTCCGAGCCGAATTGCTGGAAGACGAAGTTGTCAGGAAAGCATCCGAAGAATAACGAGAGTATTTTGTATACGCCTATATTTGACGTAAACATAGTTAAGCCGGATACATTAAGCTTTATGATGAGAATGGATGCCGCTACATCTAACGCAAAAATGTATGTAGAATATTTGAACTGGGAAGGAAAGTGGGTACTTCTCGGATCATTCGATGATGACAATGCTGAGAATTGGTATAATTCAGAAGAAAATTATTGGCAAGGTACAAGATCATGGACGAAAGTTGTTTACTCGTTGAAACATTTGAACTACATGTTTGGAAACCAATTCCAATTGAGATTTGTCTTCCGTTCAGCCAATGGAATACAGAAAGATGGTTTTGCAATCGATGACTTTTCAATCCAAAGAGCACAAAGAGAGCAAGATGCCGGTGTAGTATCCTTGGTATTGGAGCCAACTGCATTGCCAAACTACGGAAGCAACTACTATCCTAAAGTTGGAATCCACAACTATGGTACACAAGTGTTGGATAATGTGGAAGTATGCTACGTATCTGAAGGAATGTACATTCCTATTTGTGAACAATTGACAAATGCAGGTATAGAACCGGGAACAACCCAAGAATACACATTCCAAACAGGAACATATTTGACAGTGGATTCTCCTGATCCATTCGAGATATGCTCATTCACCCGATTGAATCCGACAGACGTTTATTCGGATAACGACTCTATTTGTCAGGAAATAGTGATAGGACCATTGCAAAAGGACGTTGGTATAATCAGTATCAATTCACCGAACGCACAAATCGTATCTAATGACCAGATAGAAGTAGCTATACAAATACGTAACTATGGATTAGATCCTGTAACCGAACTTCCGGTGGCTTACAATATACCTGGAAACGGTCAGGTATCGGAAACAATTTATTTCAATCCGCCATTGTATAACGGAGACGAGTACGTTTACCGATTCAATCAAACGTTCCGCTCATCATTCGGTGCAGTGAACTTGAAATGTTGGACTGGATTGGAAGGAGACTTCTATCACGACAACGATACCATTTATAAACGATTGGAAGGAGTAGGAACGACAAAAGACTTGGAAGCTAAGTACGTAACAATCGATGATGCAGACCCAGACAACATAGCATTGCAGCTCGCAATCATGAATAGAAGTTCTGTAGGTGTTGGAAACATAACCGTAGGCTACTTTATAAATGGCGATAGAGACAATATGGTTACAGAAACCTATAGGTTAGGTAATGTTCTTCCTGCAGGCTCTTATGGTTATCATAAATTCGAAGCTACACTTCCGAGAGCGAATGCTCCATATGCGAGAATATCTGCCTTTATCACCGTTCCGGATGAAAACGACAGAACAAACGACACCACAAGCGTGCTTTACATGGGATATAGAGACGGAGTGGCAGACTCTATATTGATAGAGCAGACACATCTTCCTGATTGCAAAGTACAGTTGAAAGCACACAACGGAGGAACCATAGGAGGAACGACACAAGTCAGAGCACACTTGGTTCTTAACGGAGACTTTGCGAACAGAATTACAGAAGATTTTGTATGGGAGCATGATGAACCAAATCCGGATATGATTCGCTACATGAACTTCACACAAAGAATACCAAAGAGTGAAGATGGAAACTACAACATCATGGCATGGATAGAATATCCTTATGATGCAGACCACAGAAACGACACAACACACGTTTATGCAGTGCGTTCATACGTGGGATTGGAAGATGCGGAAGAGGCAAGCGGCTTTGTATTGGAACAAAACCAACCTAATCCGTTCGAGAACGAAACAACAATCGGATTTACCTTGCCTCAATCAGGAGAAGCTGTGCTTACAATCACCAATAACCTTGGTCAAGTAGTGAAAACCATTAAAGGCGTTTACCGAAGCGGTCATAACATGATTGTCTTGAAAGATTTGGGATTGCCGGAAGGTGTTTACTACTACACAATGTTCTATAACAATGAAAAGCAAGTCAAGAAGATGATAATAGCAAGGTAATTGAATAGAATGAAAACAAAAAGCGTGTCGAAGAGATTTGACACGCTTTTTTTATAAATATGAATCAGAAAACAGATTTGGTTATTTATTAACCTTTCGTGCAAATTCGAAAAGAGCTGTCGGAAGATGACAATAACCATTCGGGTTTTTGTCGAGATAATCTTGGTGATATTCCTCAGCCATATAAAAATTCAGCAAAGGCTCAAGCTCAACACACAAATCGGAACCATATTCCGCCGCTACCTTTTCGTAAACAGCTTTAATCGTTTGCAGATCCTCATTATCAGAATAGTAAATCCCTGTGCGATAACGCGTTCCAACATCATTTCCTTGGCGATTGAGAGAAAGCGGATCGATTGATTTGAAAAACAATTCTACAAGTAATTCCAAGTCTATACGATTCGAGTCGTAAACAACTTTGACCGTCTCAGCAAAACCGGTCATATCGGTATATACCTCTTCGTAAACGGGGTTTTCAGTTTTGCCATTGGCATAACCGGTTGCGGTTTCAATCACACCGTAAATCTGTTTGAAATAATGTTGCGTACCCCAAAAGCAACCTCCTGCGAAATAAATCTCTTTAATCATACAGCAAAAATAGTGTTTTTTGATTAAAACAACAAAAGAAAGGCAACCCAATTTCAGAGTTGCCTTTTTTATTTTGATAAATCATGACTTCTTAAACGCAAATCACCATAACCATTTGCAGAATCAGAAAAGAAAAAATCTGAGGCTTGCCTTTGATGTAACTTGTTATAAGATACACCCATAGCAAAACGGCAGGCACCAACATGATGTGCAGACTGCCCGGATATTTTCCCATAGAGAAAATCGCACCGACAGATATTGAAACCCTGATTACAAGACTTAAAGCAAAAAGAACAATAGAGTGTGCAGTTATTTCACCTTTCGATGATTTGAAAAAGTCCCACGCCCAAAGGAATATTCCGGCCATCAACATCAAACTCAAAGCCAATACACCTATTCCTGTATGCCCTGTTGCAGGTATCAGTTTTACCATGATGAGTAATAAAACCCAATAAATGATTTCCAAACTGAATCCCTTTTTTGTATTGTTCATAACAATTGATTTTAGTGCTTTAGATTCTTAAATCAAATATAAATGCAAATGTAGTGCTTTTTTATACATTACAATAAAATAAGCTCGGAATTTTTTCTTGATTTCGCTCGGCTGAAACAAAGAAACAATTTACTGAAATCAAGAAACAATTTACTGTTTCTTTGTTTGAATATTTTAATTTCAAGAAAGAATAAACTCGGTTTCCTTTTGTATGTAAGGAATGGAGAAAATATGACTAATAATTGAGAAGATATATCTAATAATTGAAACATCGGGATAGTAATTTTGCGAACAAAAAAATATTAACTATTTAAAGGCAAAAGATTATGAATAATGTGATTTATCTTGTAACGGGAGCGGCTGGTTTTTTGGGCTCTAATATTTGTACTCAATTGTTGGAACGCGGTGAAAAGGTGTGAACTTTCTTTGCTTCCCTTCTTTGCTGTTGAGTAAGGTAGGAAGACAATATGTATTCATGTTGCGAGCATGGTAACGGTGAATCCTTATTATCGTAAGACGGTACTTGATGTAAATGTGGGTAGTACGGAAAATATTGTGGATGTGTGTTTAGAGCATAAAGAATGTGAAAAGAAAGCTGAGAAGATAGGTCAGATGCCTGACTACTTTCTCGGTTTATAATCTTAAAAGAAATAATGTCTTTGATTATAGTAAAGCAATTAATGAACTTGGTTATAGAACACGTCCTATGCATCAAACCCTAAGAGATCAAATAAAATGGTTGAAAGAGAATAATATGATTTAGCCTTTCTTGTCTTTTTCTCGAATAATTGTTTATTTTTGTAGGCGTTTAGTTGAGAAAAAAATAAGAAAATGGCGGTTTATAGGTTGGATGGTGATTTGTGGTTTCCTAATCCTTATGAGGGAGAGGAAGATGGGCTTATTGCAATTGGTGGAGATTTGTTGGAGGATAGGCTTTTGTTGGCTTATAGTAATGGAATCTTTCCTTGGTTTTCGTTTCGTCATTATAAGGAGCCTTTATGGTATTGTCCTTTGAAAAGGTTTGTTATTTTTCCCGATGAAATTCACATAAGTCATTCTATGAAACAATTGATTAGGCAAGAGAAATACTTGGTTACGGTGAATGAGGACTTTGATGGGGTGATAAATGGTTGTGCTACGGCTAATAATAGAACGGAAGAATTGGGTGCTTGGCTTGGAGAGAATATGATAAAGGCTTATAAGAGGTTGCATGAGTTGGGATTTGCTATTAGTGTTGAAGTGTGGGAGAGGGGAGAGGAGGAAAAAGATGAAAGACGTCTTGTTGGAGGGCTTTATGGTGTTACTATTGGAAATGGTTTTATAGGAGAAAGTATGTTTTCTCTTGTGCCTAATGCGTCAAAGTTGGCTCTTATCTATCTTGCAAAAATGCTTTCCTCGGTTGGTTGTGCCTTTATTGATTGTCAATTTGAAACCTCTCACCTCAAATCAATGGGTGGTAGGTTTATTTCTTATGAAAGGTATATGGAGTTGTTGAGGGGGAAGCGTTAATATAAGAATCCGAAAATCCAAAGAGGAATTTTATTTCCTATGGCGTATTCTATATTATCTGCTGCAATAAAGGAGTTATTTATTTTTGCGATTTGTTTTCCGTCTTTACTTGCTCCCCCTATTTCAAAGGTGTATTTGCTATCTACAATAAAATCTCCTTGTTTTGCATATTCAATAGAATGTTGGTAGGATAGTTGATTAACAAAGAATGTCTCTCGTTCTGTTCCTATTTCGACTTGTGAGAGGGAAAGAGCGTGCAGAAGATTGCAGTTTTCTAAATATATTTTATCGGGTTTTTGCATTCTTTTTAGATTTAAGTTGTCGCTATATAAAAGATTTAGTAGTTTAGATTGGTGTAAATGAGCTAAATAATTGATGATTGTATTGCGACTTAGTTCCGATGTTTGTGCTATTTTGCTAATATCAACGGAAAAAGGAATATTGCTACTTATTATAGCAAGTAGGCTTTTTAATTTTCTTACGTTTGCAATATCTACTTTGCTTAATTGAGGTAATTCTATTTCTAAAATCATATTTACTACCTTTTGTACTTGTGTTAGGTAGTCAATGTTTTCTTCTAAGAAAAATGGATAATAGCCTTCTTTTAGGTATTGAGAGAAATGTTTTAGGGGTTTACATTTAGAAAGAATTTTTTCAATAATTTCGTTTGGTTTGTCTAAGATTTCTTGTAAGGAAAAGTAGGGTAGAGGAATGTTTTCTTTAAAGATAATATATTCTCTAAAAGAAAGTCCTTGTAAGTCATAACTTACACATCGGCGAGAAAGGTCTGCCTCCGCATTAAGTATGTTTAGTAAAGAGGAGCCGGTGAAAACAACTTTTAAGTCGGGGAATCCGTCATATATGTTTTTTATTTCTCTACTCCACCCTTCGTATTTATGTATTTCATCTAAGAATAAACATTTACCTCCTTTTTGATAAAATTGTTCTACTAAATCAATAAGAGAATGTTGTGTGAAATATATGTGATCAAGACTGACATATAATGCAATGTTTGGATTGTTTCCATAGGTTTTTTTTAGGTATTGTAGCATCATAGTTGTTTTTCCGACTCCTCTTGCACCACGAATGCCAATTAGTCGCGAATTCCAATTGATTTTATTCATTAAACTACGTTCAAAAGGCATGTTTAGATGAGATAAAAGACGTAAATGTTGGCTTAAAAGTTGTTCCATAATCTTTCAATATTAAGAAATCTTTCTGCAAAGATACGCAATTTGCTTAATCTATTGAGCAAATTTGTGTGTTTTTTGTTTAATCCATTGAGCAAATTAAAGAATTTTTGATATGGAGTTGTTGAAAGGGTAAGCGTTTTTTTGATTTTTATTTGGTGGGTTTAAATAATGTTCGTAATTTTGCAAATAACAAACAAATAAAATAATGGAAAATAAAAATAGGGTTTTGAATCAAGAAAGGATTGCACGTTTTGCAAAGGCTATGGGACATCCTACGCGTATTGCAATTTTACAATTCCTTGCTAAACAAAGCACTTGCTACTTTGGAGATATTCATGAGGAATTGCCAATTGCAAAGGCTACGGTTTCTCAACATTTAAAAGAATTGAAAGATGCGGGATTGATTCAAGGGGAGGTGGAAACGCCAAAGGTGAAGTATTGTATAAATCGTGAGAATTGGCTTTTGGCAAAGGAATTGTTTGGAGAGTTTTTTAATAATACGCTTTTAGAAAAAGAGGATTGTTGCAAATAGCGACTATTCTCTTTTTTTGTAAATATTGTTCGTTGTTTTGCGAATTACTAATTTAATGATATAATTTATGAATATGAAAAAATGTTTGTTTATGATTGCCCTTTGTGTAGGGTTTGTGGCTTGTTCTAATGACAAGTCTAAGAAAGATGAAAAGAAAGTTGATGTTAAGAAAAATGTAGTGGAGGTTCTTTACTTTCATTCTTCGCAACGTTGTGCTACTTGTATGGCAATAGAGGAAAGTAGCAAAGAGTTGATAGAAAGAGAGTTTGTTGAGCAATTGCAAAAAGGTGATTTGATGTTTCAATCAATAGATTTAACACAAAATGAGGCTCTTGCTAATAAATATGAGGTAGCTTGGTCTTCTTTGATTCTTGTTGATTATGATGCGAATTCAAAAGAGAGGGTGAGAAATCTTACGGATTTTGCTTTTGCTAATGCGTTGAGAAATTCGGAGGGGTTTAAGAAAGGTTTGCATCAAGAGATTGTAAAAATGTTAAATAATTAGGGTTATGGATTTTTTGCAATCATTATTGAATAGTTCTACAACGCCGATTTTAACCGCTTTTATTCTTGGACTTTTGACCGCTTTATCTCCTTGTCCTTTGGCAACAAATATTGCTTCTGTTGCTTACATTGTTAGAGATGTAGAAAAGAAAAGAACAATGTTTATCAATGGTTTGTTGTATGTGTTAGGACGTACGCTTTCTTATACATTGCTTGGAATAGTTCTTATACTTATTTTGAAAAGTGGCACAAGCTTATTTGGTGTTCAAAGGTTTATTGCAACTTATGGAGAAAAGATTTTAGGACCTGCCCTACTTTTGATAGGGTTGTTTATGCTTTTTGGCAAGAATTTAAATCTTCCTTCTTTTTGTGTTAGTAATAAACACACAAATCTTTCTTGTAAGGGAGGTTTTGGGGCTTTGCTTTTAGGCATTCTTTTTGCTTTGGCTTTTTGTCCAACAAGTTGTGTATTTTATTTTGGAATGCTTATACCAATCTCGGCAACTATTGCAATGGGATATTTTTTGCCTATTGTTTTTGCTATTGCTACCGGATTGCCTGTGTTGTTTGTCGCATGGATATTGGCTTTTAGCACAAATAAAATAGGAGAGGTGTATGGTAAAATGCAACTAATGCAAAAATGGTTAAACATTGTAGTTGGAGTAATCTTTGTATTGATAGGAATTTATTATTGTATAACAATTTATATTTAAAAAATTATGGAAGTAAAGGTTTTAGGTACAGGTTGTGCAAAGTGTAAAACAACCTTTAAAACAATAGAAAAAGTAATTAAAGACAATGGTCTTGATATTCAAGTTGTGAAGGTGGAGGATATTTCGGAGATTTTGTCTTATAATATTCTTTCTACCCCTGCTATAATCGTAAATGGCGAGGTGAAAATAAAGGGTAGAGTGCCAAATGAAAGTGAAATAAAAGAAATATTGGGATTATGATACAAAGGTTTGCAGATTGGTTGGTTTATGATGTGTTTTGTTTGGAGGAAACTTCACGATTGGCAATGGCGGTTAATTTTTTCGTTTACGATAGTGTGAAGATAATTTTGCTACTCTTTACAATTAGTATTATAATGGGGATTATAAATGCGTATTTCCCAATAGAGCGTCTTAGGAATTATCTTTCAACACATAAACTTTATGGTTTGGATTATTTTCTTGCGGCTTTGTTTGGTGGAATCACACCTTTTTGTTCTTGTTCTTCGGTGCCTCTTTTCATAGGTTTTGTAAAGGGTGGTATTCCTTTGGGTGTAACGCTTACTTTTTTGATTTCTTCGCCCTTGATTAGCGAAATAGCGATTGCAATGTTTCTTGGAACTTTTGGTATTAAGGCAACTCTTATCTATATCGTAAGTGGAATGGTTTTATCTATGATAGCGGGATTTGTTTTGGGTAAGATGCGTCTTGAATCTTTATTAAGCAATTGGGTAAAGAATGCTCAAAGAGAATCGTCTTTGCAAACTAAGGCGTGGGAAATGGAAAAAACTCCTTTTCTTAAACGTTTGCCAATTATTGCAAAGGATTCATTGAAAATAGTCAAAGGTGTGTTGATTTATATCTTGATAGGAATTGGTATTGGTGCAACAATGCATGGTTATGTGCCTGAGGGATTTTTTGAAAATTATCTTTCCTCTGAAAATTGGTGGGGTGTGCCTTTGGCGGTCTTGGTTGCGGTGCCTATCTATGCTAATGCGGCGGGGGTTGTTCCTATTGTGGAGGTTTTTGTTGCAAAGGGTATTCCTCTCGGTACTGCGATTGCTTTTATGATGGCTATAATAGGGCTTTCGATTCCCGAGGCAACTATGTTGAAAAAGGTAATGACTTGGCGATTGATTGGAATATTTTTTGGCGTTGTAAGTTTGTTGATTATAATATCGGGTTATTTGTTTAATTGGATTTTATAGCAAAAAAATAAAATAAAGAAAGGAAATAACAAAACAAAGAAAGAATCGGCTGAATCTTTGAAAGACGCAGCCGATTCTTTGATTTAATCCCCCGCAAGGGTATTCGTTTTTAGTATTTATAAAATCCTTCTCCTGTTTTTCTACCAAGAAGTCCGGCTCTTACCATTTTTCTCAACAATGGGTGAGGACGGTATTTCGGATCTCCGTATTCGTTGTAAAGAACTTCCATGATAGCAAGACAAACGTCCAATCCGATAAGGTCTCCCAAAGCAAGAGGTCCCATAGGGTGGTTTGCACCAAGTTTCATCGCTGTATCAATTTCCTCAGCACTTGCAACTCCGTCAGCCAATATGCCAACACCCTCATTAACCAAAGGAATCAATATTCTGTTTACTACAAAGCCGGGTGCCTCATTTACTTTCACAGGAACTTTTCCCATTTCGGTTGCAAGGTTTACAATCTTCTCGCAAACCTCTTCGCTTGTCTTTTGTCCCTTTATTACTTCTACAAGTTTCATTACAGGAGCCGGGTTGAAGAAGTGCATACCTATGAATCTATCAGGACGATCAGTGCAAGCAGCTATTTCTGTTATTGAAAGAGATGAAGTATTTGTTGCGAAAATTGTTTCAGGCTTGCAAATCTTGCTAAGTTCTGCAAACACCTCTTTTTTCAATTCCATTTCCTCAACAGCAGCCTCTATCACAAGGTCTGCATCTGCAAGCTGAGAATACTCGGTTGTTGTGCTGATGTTTGCAAGCACTGCATCCATTGCAGCTTGTTCCATTTTTCCTTTTTCAACCAAACGAGCCAAACCTTTGCTTATTCTTGCAACAGCCTTATCCAAACTTGCCTGACTGCGACTCTTTACAACAACTTGCATTCCTGCTTGTGCGAACGCTTGAACCACTCCGGAACCCATTGTTCCTGTTCCTATTACACAAATTTTCATTTTGTTTATGTTTTAATTGTTAATCATTATTTACCGTTGAAAACTGCTTTTTCCTTGTTTAAGAAAGCACGCATGCCGTCCTTTTGGTCCTGACTTGCGAAACATTTTCCGAAAAGTTTGGTTTCGTACTCTATAGCTTTGTCTGCACATAAGTCATACTCCTCATTGATACACTCTTTTGCGTAAGCAACAGCCAAAGGTGCGTTTACGATTATGCTTTCAGCCATTTTGACAGCTTCATTCATAAGTTCCGCTTGTTCATACACAGCATTTACCAATCCGATTCTCAAAGCCTCATCCGCCTTAATAGGCTTTCCGGTAAAGATAAGCTGTTTTGCCATTCCCATTCCAACGAGTTTTGCAAGGCGATAAGTACCGCTGAATCCCGGAACGATACCTAAGCCGACCTCAGGCTGACCGAATTTTGCGTTAGCAGAACATACTCTTATGTCGCAAGCCATCGCCAATTCGCAACCGCCACCCAATGCAAAGCCATTAACGGCTGCAATCACAGGAATAGGAAGTGTCTCAATCTTTCTAAACACGTCGGCACCGCGTTTGCCGAATGCTTCACCCTCAGCTTGGTTTAGGTTTGCCATTTCCGAGATGTCCGCACCCGCAACAAAAGATTTCTCACCATCACCGGTGATTATCAAAACCCTTGTGTCTTTCTCTATATTTGAAACAAAGTTGTCAATCTCCGCAAGTATGGTTGAATTCAATGCGTTGAGCGACTTGGGAGCCGAAATCGTAAGAATGAGAATCTCTCCACGTTTTTCTGATTTCAAGAAGTTGTATTCCATGATTTTTTTCTTTTGTATTTGATTAAAATATCCGCTTTCAAAAACAAGTGCAAATGTACATAAAATTTGCAAAGCGAACAATGAAAAAATGAATCTTTGTTTCGCTTTACTGAAATCAAGAAATAATTTCATAAAACAAAGAAATAATTTTCTAAAATCAAGAATTATTTCTCTAAAACAAAGAAATATTCTAAAAAAACAAAGAAATATTTCTATAAAATCAAGAAAAAATCAACTAAAACAAAGAAAAATTCGGCGTTTTTAGTACTTAAAAATGTTAAGTCTTTGATTTTATGTCTTTTGGTTAAGGTTTTGTATTCTTAAGGTTTGCTGTCGGGAATCTTTTGCTTGAAGATATCGCAAGCATTTGGGCTTAATGCTTAATGAAAGTGTTTTATTTTGTGACAAAACGCTCGCAAGTCAAATTAAAACTTATATTTTCGCTAATAATTTAACAAGTTGATTTTTCAAAACAGGCAAATCCTCTTGTACAGTCGTCCAAACTTTTTTCGGAGAAATAGTATAATAACCATGAACTAAAACATGACGCATCTTTTCTATTACTTGCCAAGGGATAAATTGGTGGGATAATTTGAAATCTTTTGTAAGCATATAAGATGCTTCGCCAATAATTTCTATGTTTTTAACGACTGCATAAAATAATATCTTACTTTGCTCGAATTCTTCTACACTTAAGTTTGCCGTAAACTCTTCTACATTATTTATTGCAAAGAGCATGTGTTCTATCCTGCCTTTATCTTTAACAGTCTCTCTCATATATCAAAATCTTATCTTTATTTGCGGTTTCGTTTGCAAAAGGTAATAGGGAACCTTCTTCAACTAAGTCAACTTTATGGTTGAGTATATTTTCTAATTGACAGATTATGTCAGCGTATTTGAAAAGAGAAATCTTCGCATCCTTGTCAAAAGAAACAAGAATGTCTATATCACTTTGCTCAGTCTCCTCTCCACGAGAATAAGAGCCGAATAACCAAGCCTTATTTATTGGTTGAGTAGAAAAAAACTTCTGAATAGAAGGAATAATCTGGCTTTGAGTGATGCTGTTCATGGTAAACATCTTTTAATATTAACTGCAAAAATAACAATTTTATTATTATAAACAAACAAAACGCTCGCAAGTCAAATTAAAGTAAAGACTCACGAGCGTTTTTCTTTTCATACTCGTTTTGTTTTTAGTTGTTACTAAATTATTTTTTGCAAAAATACATTTTTTCCTTGGATTGCAAAGAAAAAACTCTGAAAAGGAGAATATTTTTCTTCGATTTATTTTTCTTAGTCAAATTTCGTACCTTTGCAAACTTAAAAATACAAATTATTTATCTATGAAGAAAATTTTTAAAACAATGATGTTATTCACAGCTGCTTTGACTGCGGTTTCTTGCGGTGAGAAAGAGCAAAAGCAAACAGAGTTTGACTACAATGTAGAAAGTTTTGCAGATATTCAAATCTTGCGTTACAAAGTTGATGGCTTTGATGAATTGAGCCTTAAACAAAAAACCTTTATTTATTATTTGAATGAGGCTGCTCTTTGGGGAAGAGATATTCTTTTTGACCAAAACGGACGCTACAATCTTGAAATTCGCAAAATGTTAGAAGACTTTTATCAAAATTATAAAGGAGATAGAGAGGATAAAAACTTCAAAGGCGTTGAGGAATACTTGAAACGTGTTTGGTTTAGCAACGGAATTCATCATCATTACGGAAGTGATAAATTTGTTCCTAAGTTTGAGCGTCAATGGTTCGTAGAACAAACAAAATGTAGCGAAGAAATTGCAGAGGTAATCTTCAATCCTGAGGTTATGCCTAAGAAAATATCTCTTGCAGAAGGCGTTGATTTGTTACTTGCAAGTGCTTGCAATTACTATCAAGGCGTAACACAAGAAGAAGCCGAAGCATTCTATGCAGAAATGAAAGCAAAGGGCGATCAAACTCACCCTGTAATGTATGGAATGAACTCTACACTTGTAAAAGGCAAGGACGGAAAAATCTATGAAGACGTTTGGAAAGTAGGAGGCAAGTACGGACAAGCAATAAGCAAGATAGTAGAAAACTTAAAGCTTGCTCGTCCTTTTGCAGAAGATGCAAAACAACAACAAGTTATCGATTTGCTTATTTCTTTCTATGAAACAGGTGATTTGAAAACATTTGATGAGTACAGCATTGCTTGGGTTGAAAACACAGAACCTAATGTTGATTTTGTAAATGGTTTCATTGAATCATACGGAGACCCTCTTGGAATGAAAGCATCTTGGGAAAGTATAGTTAATTTCAAAGACATAGAAGCAACAAAGCGTGCCGAACAATTAAGTATCAACGCTCAAT
Organism: Candidatus Onthomorpha sp.; assembly: GCA_045577535.1. Lineage (GTDB taxonomy): Bacteria > Bacteroidota > Bacteroidia > Bacteroidales > P3 > Onthomorpha. Next base: position 23,116 of record JAZNIO010000039.1, read on the forward strand.
GGTTTGAAGATAATTCTCCTGTTGCAAAAGAGTTTAAGAAAGAAAAAGTAAAAGGCGTTTCAGCAAAAGTTATCAGTGCATCTATTCTTGGAGGCGACCTTTTCCCTTCAACAGCCATAGGAATAAACCTTCCAAACAGCAATTGGGTCAGAGCAGAGCACGGAAGCAAGTCTGTAACCATTGCAAACCTTACAGAAGCCTATGCACAAGCCTCAAATGGTAGCGGAATGCTTGAAGAATTTGCATACGGAAAAGAAGAAATCGAGATTATAAAGAAATATGGTCAATTCACAGACGACCTACACACCGATTTACACGAATGTCTTGGTCATGGAAGCGGAAAACTCTTGCCGGGCGTTGATCCGGAAGCCTTAAAAGCATACGGAAGCACGATAGAAGAAGCAAGAGCCGACCTTTTTGCACTTTATTACCTTGCAGACGCAAAATTAGTCGAATTAGGACTATTGCCGGACGCAGAAGCATATAAAGCAAGCTATATTTCACAAATGCAAAACGGACTTTTAACACAAGTAGTTCGCATAAAACTTGGCGATCAAATAGAAGAATCACACATGAGAGACAGAGCTTTGATAGCAAGATGGGCATTTGAAAAAGGAAAAGGAGCAGCAAAAGACGGAAAAGACGTAATAGAAATGGTAAAACGCGAAGGAGAAACATTTGTAAAGATAAACGACTATGAAAAGTTGCGTAATTTGTTCGGACAACTCTTGGCAGAAATCCAAAGAATCAAATCAACAGGCGACTACAACGCAGCAAGAGATTTGGTAGAGAACTATGCAGTGAAAATAGACCCCGAATTACACAAAGAAATCCTTGACAGATACCAAAAACTCAACATTGCACCATACAAAGGCTTTGTGAACCCAGTCTATACAGCAGTAAAAGACAGCAAAGGCAATATAACAGACGTAAAAGTCTCATACGAAGAAGGATACAGCGAACAAATGCTAAGATATTCCAAAGATTACAGCCCATTGAACAAGTAAAAACTAAAAAACATAGGTGGGGAGTGTGTAAAAGATCGGATCTTTCGCAAATAAATCGGCTTTTTAATAATTGAAAATAAAAATATTAAAAGAATAAAATTATGGTAAATAAAATAAAAAAATCATTAGTTCTTATACTAATGGCAGTTGCGTGGATAATTCCATTAAAATCCATAGCACAAACTTTCTCATATAATCAAGCAGAGAATTTAATTTTACAGATGTATTCTGATACTATTTATGATACATATCAGATTTATACTCGTAATGAAGTTATAAATGCAAATGAGTATATTCTTTCACTGTTTGATACTATTACAAAGGTTGAAAGTGATTCTTATTTATTTTTTGTTGATGAGGTACCTTACGGTAATTGGGCACACAGTTGTAAATATATTTTAGTTAATTCTTCAAATGGAAGTATAACAAACATCAGCGCAGATATGCATCCTAATTTGGAAGATTACACTATAATAAAAGAAACATCAATAGATTATAATTCTGTTATTATGTCTCCGAATTTCAGTAAATATCCACAAGAAAGCAAGGCGTGTGATAACAACGAAAGTCAGTATGCTGTAATTATAGGAGGAGGAACTAGTAAAAATGATAATTATGCAAGATATTGGAATGACTGTTCTTTTATTTACGAGACGCTGATTCATACTTATGGATATAAGAAATCTAATGTGTATGTTCTTATGTCAGATGGACAAAATCCTGGTGCAGATCTATTAAATGGGAATAATACGATTTCTTCTCCATTAGATTTAGATGAAGATAACATTGCTGATATAGGTTATGCTGCAACAAAACAAAATATTACTTCTGTATTTAATGAATTATCAACAAAAATGAATGCAGGTGATAATTTATTTATATATACAATTGGTCATGGTAATTATGATGAAGAGATAGGATCTTTTTTAGCCTTATGGGGTGGCGTGAAATTTTTCGCTAATGATTTGTTGACTGAAATAAATAAGATAAATTATCAATGTATTGTAAACGTTGTAATGGGGCAATGTAATGCAGGTGGATTTTCTAATTGGCTAAACAATAGAGCAAATACTGTTTCCTCATTCGCAACCACACAAGATGGATTGTCTTGGCCTGATTGGTCTGGTGATTTTGACTTGTTTGTGTATTTATTCACTTCTGCCATTAACGGAAGAGACGCTCACGGCAATATAGTAGATGTAGATACAAATAATGATGGAGAAGTATCCATGTATGAAGCGTATATCTATACAAATGAGCATGATTATAGAGATAATCCTTTTCAAAAATCAAATCCTTCTACATTGAGAGACGTTTTGACAATGTGCAATAAGAAAGGAGTGGATCTTGTAATTAAAGATGGTTCGGAAGATAGCGGGAAAGAGCCGAATGTTGTTTCTGAGTATTTATATCAAAGTAGTGATATATACGTAAGTTTGTCGGATAATGACTATATTGATGGAGAACACCAAAATCCAATCTCTGGCCAAATAGCATACGTGTATGTAAAAGTAAAAAACAATGGTTATGCAACTTATGCACCTGGAACTAATGAAGGTAAATTATCATTATACTGGGCAAAAGCAGGAATAGGTTTATCTTGGCCAGAACCATGGAAAGGAGGTGAAATAAATGGTTTAGAGTTAGGAGGTCTTATTGGGGAAAGATGCGTTATAGACACACAGCTTCCTACCCATACAGAATACGTAGGTGGTACGGAACAAATTTATCGCTTTGAATGGAACGTTCCAAATATAGAAGATTATGCAGATTTACCTGAAAATTGGCACTTTTGTCTCCTTGCAGTGATGGATTCAGAAATAGACCCTTTGACAGATCCTGATTGCACTGGTGATTTAACCCGATTTGTAAAAAATAACAATAATGTAGCATGGAAGAATATAACAATTATTGATGAAGAAAACATAAATAATCCTGCATATGTAAGTGTAACCAATTGGACTGGCAAAAATTTTAGGGGACAAATTATATTTGAAAGTCCAAAAGATGAATCTTCTCCGTTATTGAATGATGTAGCAGAAATCACTGTTACTTTCAATGAAGAAATTTATAAAACTATTATTGATAATTGGAATTTAACATACGGTTTGGAAAAATCAAACGACAGAGATAATTCTTTTATTATAACAAAAGATAGTGCAAGTATAAGTGGTTTATTGTTTGAACAAGAAGAATTAAATCTATTGGGTTTAAGTGTTAATTTTTATATTGACAAAGATTCCGATAAAGAAGATTATAAATATAATATAACATTAAGAAATTTAGAAACCAATACGATTGTTGGTGGAGAACAATACGTTATACACAAACCAGAACTAAGACAAGAAATTGTTGTTAATGCAGGAGAAGATCAAATTGTAACTTTAGGAGAAACAGTAACTCTTTCCGCTCAAAGAGCAGGTGAAAATGTATCATACAAATGGATAGATTCTTATAGCGATACAATGATAAATAATCAAATTGCAGAGGTAACACCTACTGAAACACAACAATATAAATTGGAAGTCAAAACAGATAATGGTTATATCGGATATGATAGCCTTAATGTAGTCGTAAAGAAAAATATCATTAACAATATAACTCCACAACCTGCAACAGATTTTGCAGTAATTAATTATCAAATTATGCAAGCAAATAATGCTTACATAGAAATAACAAATGGTTTTGGTACTGTTTTAGAAAATTTCCAAATAAATACTGAGTTAAATCAATATTCTTTTGATTGTAGCAGTTTACCAAGCGGTATTTATACAGTAATTTTATATTGTGATGGTTATCGTCAAGATGCTAAAAATTTAATAATAGAGTAATTTATAAATAATAAAGAAAATATTAAAAGATATGAAAAAAAGGATTGATTTATTACTTGCTATATTTTTAGTAGTAATTTCGTTTAGTTTCACAAGTTGCGAATCTGAACAGGAAGATATAGAGGCAAAGTTTACTTATTTAAGCGATTTAATAGATCCTTATGATCTTCCTGAATATCCGGAAACATCTGTTACTTGCATTGTTAATGATAATAGTCTATTGATAAAGAAAAAAAATTGGAACGTACCTCATGCAAGCACCAACGACCAACCTATAACTGTTAGTCTTGAAGTTGAGGTCTCCAATGACACTATTTACGTTTATGAAAGATGGTTGAATACTTTTGCATGTAATTGTATACGCCAAAGAGATGAAAATATTCTTGTTACTAATATACCAAAAGGAAAATGGGTAGTAAATAACAAGATAACTTATAATGGAAATACAGAAGATCTTCCTTATACTAATTTGTTTAATATTAATATAGTCAATATAGAAATAGAATAAAACAAATAAAAGCCGAGTCAAGAAAACGATTTTTAATTCTATTTGGAAGAAAATAGATATTTTTGCAATCGGTTAATTGAGAAAACGACACAAGGGTTTGAGGTAAAGTGAAAAAACGGGAGGTAATGGTTGCAAAGCTTGATGTGAATTTGATAAGTCGGCAGGGAAGTATGCAAAAGATCGGATCTTTTGAGGTAAAAGATCGGATGTTTTGGGGTGAAAGATCGGATCTTTTTGTGAAGATGCTCCGGACTTATTTGTTTTATCTCCCTTTTTGCAACGATTACCTCCTATAAATTCAGAAATTACATAAACAATATAGTTATGATTGATTTGATTGGCTACAAAAAACGAATGCACATCAACGGCGAGGATAAAGATCAGTACTCGGTAAGGATAAATCCTAAAACACGTATGGATTTTGAAAAATTATGTGCTTTGATTGCCGAACGAACCACGCTTACGGATTTTGAAGTGGCATTTGTTTTGGCGGAAGTCGAGCAGGTTGTGATTGAAAACATCGAACTCGGTCGCGGAACTGAGATAGGACGACTCGGCAGTGTTGAATTGTCGGTCAAAGCCAATGCTGTTGATAGTTTTGAGGAACTTGATAAGAATTTGGTGGAGAAAACCAAGATTATTTATAAACCTTCCAAGGGAATTAAAGAGGCTTTAAGAAATGTAAAATACAAAGTGGTGCGTCAAAAATAGTTTTCTGACGCACCACTTTGTGTAATGAATTTTTTTATTCTTTATTTTTTGGTAGTTCAAACTTGATTGGCAGGGTGAATTGACATCTTACGGGTTTTCCTCTTTGTTTTCCCGGTTTCCATTTAGGCATATTTTTTACCATTTCCACCGCTGCTTCTTCGCAACCGCCTCCTATGCCTCGTAAAATTTTAACATTTGAAATTGAACCGTCTTTTTCAATAATGAAACTAACGAAAACTCTTCCTTCAATGCCTTTTTCTTTTGCAAGTTCAGGGTATTTGAGATTTTTTACAATGTAAGCATACATTGAATCCATACCTCCGGGAAATTCTGCTTGCTCTTCTACAACGACAAATACTTCATCGTCTACGGATGCTTTCTTTTCTTCTTGACAAAACGCCATATTTGTCAAAAAGATTGCTGATAATAATAATGCTAATCTTTTCATAAAATTGTTTTTTAAGTGATTAAACGTTGCAAATGTACAAAAAAAAATAAAAAACCAAGTTTTTAGTATAAAAATATTAACTTTGCATTATGAAACTCAATGAAAGAACAGAAACTTCCGGCTATATAGATGATATAGAACCTGATTACGTTTTGTCCGATAGGTTTGAAATTGAATGCGAACTGCCTTCCGAGGGATACAATCGTTTGTTTAAGGCGGTGCGTTATGGAAAGTATTTTGTCCTTAAAGGATTGAAGGAGAAATATCGGGATAATAATCTGTATAGAGGTTTAATTATAAAGGAATTTGACATACTTGTTTCGCTCAATCACCCTAATATTGTACGTTGTTATGGCATTGAGGAGGTTGAAGACTTGGGTTTGTGTATTATTATGGAGTATGTCGATGGGGTTACCTTGGGTGAATTTTTGGAAACAAAGCCTTTTTCTGCTCAAAGGCGTAAGGTTGTAAAGCAAATGCTGAATGCAATGGATTATTATCACGAATTGCAATTGGTACATCGCGATTTGAAACCCTCAAACGTTCTTATAACAAATAATGCTCATAATGTAAGAATCATAGACTTTGGTTTGGCAGACACAGACTATTATGCTGTTTTCAAAGAGCCTGCATTCACTCGTCAATATGCCTCTCCAGAACAATTAAATGGGGAAAAACTCGATTGCAGAAGTGATATTTATAGTTTTGGAAAGGTGCTTAAAAAGATTTTTCCGAAGTCATACAAAAGGATTGCAAAGAAATGTAGCAAGGAAAAAAGAAAAGAGCGTTATCCTAATGCGGATTATGTTTATCAAGCAATGTTTTCGGTTAAGAAAAAGTTGTATAGAGCGGCTATTGTGGTGATTGCTCTTGGTCTTTTGTCTTATTTGACATATAATTACATACATTATTATTCAAAACCTTTTGAAACGCAAATCGCATCGGGACAAACATTGAAAATGCAAATCATTGATTCAAAGGCAGTGGTGCTTGCTAATAATAATCTAAAGGGTGATTTGCATATTCCTGAGTTTGTGTCGTATCGTTTGAGAAAATTCCCCGTTACAAGAATAGAAGATCGTGCGTTTTTTCACAATAATGAGATTACTCGCTTGACTTTGCCTGAGAATTTGGAGCATTTGGGAGCGTGGACATTTTCTTCCTGTCCAGCTTTAAGCGATACGCTTGTTCTTCCAAAGAATTTGAAAGAGATTGGTAACGATGCTTTTTGCGGAACAAATATTTCGTGTTTGGTGATAAAGAGTGAAAAACTTGAACCGATAGATTCTACACTTGAAAACAACTTTTTCTTTAATTGTGCAAACCTTCAAACGATTGTTTGCGAGCAAAGTGTGAAGAATTTGACGTTTAGTCTTTTGCGTTCTGCTCATAATCTTGAAGAAGTAGTGTTTCCCGAGAGTTTGAACGAGATTCCCGAGGCATTTTTTGCTCATGCAAAGATTTCGGGTAGGGTTTCGTTTCCCAAAGACTTGAAAACAGTTGGTTGGAGTGCCTTTTTTGATGCAAAAATCGATAGTGTGATTCTACCAAAGAGCGTAAAGGAAATAAGAAGTTATGCTTTCAATTATTCAACGGTAAGAAAGATTGATATAGGTTCGGAAATTGAAGTGTTGGGAGAAAAATCTCTTGCCGATTTGCTTGATTTAGATACTTTAATCATAAGAGCAACAACGCCGCCTCTTGCAGGTCAAAATTTCTTCCTTAATAGTGGAAGTGAAAACTTCGTGTTTTTAGTGCCGAAAGAAAGTCTTGATGCGTACAAAACACATAAGGCGTTTTCAAAACTTAATCCTAAACCTTTGAATTAAATATTTTACGATATGGATACCAAGCAAAATATATTATTGCTAAAAACTCTTGTGGAGGAATCGATTAAACGTAAGATTAAAACATCGAGTGATTTTATTTATTTGGCGGAGGCGATAAATTCTCGCTTGCATGACTCCTTGGGAATAAGTACTTTGAAAAGGATTTGGGGGTATGTGGAGGGTTATCGTTCGATTCGTGAAAGCTCGTTGGACGTTTTGTGTCGTTTTGTCGGCTATCCGGATTATCATTCTTTCATATCGGATTTTTGTTGCAACAAAGAATTTGAATCATCTCAAATATTGTTGGAAAAATATTTGTGTTCGGCTGATTTGTCTCTTTGTGATGTAGTGGAGATTCAGTGGAATCCGGACAGAATATGCTATCTGGCTTATTTGGGAGACGATAAATTTGAAGTGATTTCTTCAAAGAATTCCAAATTATCAATAGGGGATACATTCAAATGCAAAACGTTTTATCTGAATCGCTCTTTGATATTGGAAGATTTCGTACATGAAAATGAGCCTGCTTGTAAATTCGTGGTGGGAAACAGAGGTGGTCTGTCGGTTATAAGAGTCATCGATTCGGTATCAAGAGTTGTGTGAATATATCTTGATACCGTGTCATTTTTTCTTTGTTTTATTAAAATATTTCTTTGTTTTTTTGGATTTTTTCTTTGCATTTGTTTTCATTCTCCCGCTTTGGTATCGACAAGTGTTTGAATGGTGCGTCCGAAATGTTTTTCTCAATTAGGTATTCTTCTTTCCGTGTTTTAGGAACTTTGTTTTTGTGAAGATGTGTTAAATAAGTAACTTGTTGCTTTGCTGTTATGTCGGTCTGTAAAAACAAACAAGCGAAACCGAATCGGTATCGGCTTCGCTTGTTTTGAATTTTAATGTTGTGATGTTTATCTTGCGTAGTTTACTGCTCGGGTTTCTCGAATCACGGTAACCTTTATCATGCCCGGGAAGACCATTTCGTTTTGTATCTGTTTAGATAGATTTATGGAAATTTGGTTTGCTTCGACGTCGGACACTTTTTCGGCGGATACAATCACTCTCAGTTCGCGTCCTGCTTGAATTGCGTACGTCTTTACCACACCCGGATAGCTCATTGCCATCTCTTCGAGTTTGTTAAGCCTGTTTATGTAAGCCTCGACAACTTCTCGTCTTGCTCCCGGCCTTGCTCCGGAAATTGCGTCGCAGACTTGAACGATTGGTGCATAGAGACTTTGCATTTCAACTTCGTCGTGATGCGAGCCTATCGCATTGCTGATTTCTGCTTTTTCTTTATACTTCTCGGCAAGCTTCATTCCGTGGATTGCGTGTGGCAATTCAGGTTCGTTATCCGGCACTTTACCTATGTCATGCAATAATCCTGCTCTTTTAGCTATCTTAGGATTCAAGCCTAATTCGCTTGCCATAGTCGCACACAAGTTTGCAACTTCGCGAGAGTGCTGTAGAAGATTTTGTCCGTAAGAAGAACGATATTTCATTTTACCTATCATTCTTATGAGTTCGTGATGCATGTTCACGATTCCTAAATCGATACAAGTTCTTTTTCCTGTCTCGATGACTTCTTGCTCAATCTGTTTCTTGGTTTTTGCAACGACTTCTTCTATTCTTGCAGGGTGAATACGTCCGTCGGTAACCAATTTATGTAAAGCAAGTCTTGCTATTTCTCTTCTTACAGGGTCGAAACAAGAAAGAAGAATAGCGTCCGGCGAATCATCGATGATTACTTCAACACCGGTAAGACTTTCCAATGTTCTGATGTTTCGTCCCTCTCTTCCTATGATTCGTCCTTTTACTTCTTCGCTTTCGAGATTGAAAACAGAGACTGTGTTTTCTATTGCGTTTTCTGTAGCGGTGCGTTGTATGGATTCGATGACGATTTTCTTTGCTTGCTGATTAGCAGTCAGCTTTGCCTCTTCGACAATCTCCATTATCTTGTTTGCGGCATCATTTTTTGCTTCTTCGGTCAGGCTTTCTATCAGTTGGGATTTTGCTTCTTCTGCTGATAATCCTGCAACTTGTTCCAATTTTTCAATGCTGTCTCGGTATGCTTTTTCAACTTCTTGTTGGCGAACTTGAAGTTTTTCGGCTTGTTTGTTGAGATTTTCTTTTGCTGCCAAAAATTCGTTGCTTTTCTTTTGAAGTTCTTCCACTTTTTGGTTTAATGCCTGCTCTTTTTGTTTGATTTTATTTTCGGCTTGCATTACTTTGTTGTTTCTTTCTTGCACTTGCTTTTCGTGTTCTCCCTTCATCTGCAAGAATTTCTCTTTAGCCTGAAGAATCTTTTCTTTCTTCATTATTTCGCCTTTTTCTTCGGCTTCTTTCAATACTTGAAGACTTTTTTTCTCTAAAGTACTTCTTAATTTGGTTGCTGAAAGTGCTATACCGACTCCTAAACCAACAACCACTCCGATAACGATTCCAATAATTATATCCATGGTTTCTTCTATAAAAAGTTAGTTATATAAGCCTGGAGCTTCAAAGAGAATTGATGGAACTTGTTGAGAGAATAATAAAAACCGCACCAATCTCGATTTATGGAGTATCGTAAACTCCGAAAATAAAGGATTTGAGTGCCTTTTGTGTCAAACTTCCACTGTCTTCTAAGAGATTTCCTGACGGAAATGAGGCCTGTTTTCTCCAAAATGAGCTTAACTCGTTATTGTTTTTGTGTTGAGTTTACAGACTGCTACGAAATTGATGCGGTATATTGTTCTGATTTATTTGATACTGTTTTCAATGGTTTGGAGCATGGTTTTCAAGCGTTCGGTTACTATGTTGTTATTGTCGTTTTGTGTTTTATTCTGCTTAATGAAAGCAGTAACGTATTGCAACAATATCATGGCAAGTAAATCCTGTGTATCCTTGTAAGCATATTTTGCTTCATAACCTTTTATTGTTTCATTGACTGTGTTCGAGGCTTCTTCGAAAATATCCTTCTCGCTTTTTCTGACATTAACTTTGTATGTCCTTCCTGCTAATTCCACACTTACGCTAATTATATCCTCGTTCATCGTCTCTGTCTCTATCTTGTATCAAAACCAACAAAGCCAAACCCTTGTTAACTTCTTGCAACAATTCGTTTATCTTTCTTCTCAACTCGTTTATATCCTCTTTTTGCTCTATTGCTTTTGTTAATTTACCTACTATATCTTTACTATGTAATTCACTATTTTGTTTAGATAATTTCGCAACTTCGTTTCTCAATCGTTCATTCTCTCTTTCCAAATCTGCAATCTTCTTTTCACAATTTTCTTTTTTGGTTATAAGAAACTGCATCTTGGATTCGATGTCCGCAATCAAAGAAAGAATTTCACTCATTTAGAAAAAACGTTACGTTATTATCGTTTGCAAATGTAGCAAATTTATTTTTAATATTGTGTTTTTTTGTTTCTAATTTATTTCTCCGGCAAAGTGTGTCCCATTCTTTCTCGTTTCGTATCCAGATATTTTTCATTGTATTTATTCGGATTGATGACAAGAGGAATGTTTTCTGTGATCTTTATTCCGTAACCTTCCAAACCGTTGCGTTTTTTGGGATTATTGGACATTAAACGCAAGTTTGTGGCATTCATATCTCTCAAAATCTGAGCTCCTATGCCGTAATCTCTTTCGTCTGCTTTGAATCCTAACGCCAAATTGGCATCAACGGTATCCATTCCCTGCTCTTGAAGATGATAAGCTTTAAGTTTGTTCACCAAGCCAATGCCTCTGCCTTCCTGACTCATGTAAACGACCAAGCCTTTGCCTTCCTGTTCGATCATTTTCATGGCTGTGTGTAATTGTTCGCCGCAATCACATTTGCATGAGCCAAAAATATCTCCTGTTGCACAAGAAGAGTGTACTCTACACAAGATCGGTTCGTCTTTTTCCCATTCTCCTTTTTTCAAAACCAAGTGTGTCAAGTCGCTATCTTTTTGTGTATAAGCTATGAGCTTGAAATCTCCCCATTGAGTAGGAAGAAAAACTTCTTGTTCTTTTTTTATCAGACTCTCCGTTTTGATTCGGTAAGCTATAAGGTCCTTTATGGTGATTATTTTCAAATCATACTCTTCCGCAAACTTCATCAAATCCGGCATTCTCGCCATTGTACCGTCTTCATTCATTATCTCCATTAACGCTCCCACAGGATACAATCCTGCAAGTCTTGCCAAATCGATTGTAGCCTCAGTATGACCGGCACGACGTAAAACTCCTTCTTCTTGAGCGTAAAGAGGATTGATGTGTCCCGGGCGTCCGAAAGTTGCGGGTGTGGAAGCAGGATCAGCCAATGCAAGAATGGTCGCTGCTCTGTCTGAAGCGGAGACTCCGGTTGAACAACCCTCCAATTTGTCTATTGTAACAGTGAAAGGCGTTCCTAAAACCGACGTATTGTCTGCAACTTGATGATAAAGTCCAAGCTCGCGACAGCGGGATATTGTAACGGGTGTGCAAAGTACTCCGCGAGCATGCTTCAACATAAAGTTGACTTTCTCCGGTGTTATCTTTTCTGCGGCAATTATTAAGTCTCCTTCATTTTCTCTATCTTCGTCATCAACCACTATAACAAAATTGCCTTTTCTGAATTCTTCAACAGCCTCTTCTATTGTATTTACTTTAGTTTTCATTTCAAAATAATTTTAGTCTGCAAAGGTAAGAAAAAAAACGGATTTATTGCAAAACAAATTCGTATTATTGCTTTGTTGTATTGAATTCTTGTTTGAGATTGTCAGTGTTTGATGTCAATGACACGCTTGCAAGTCAGAGAAAAACAGCTTATATGGCGAAATAAGAAAAAAGAAAAAACGGCACAATGGTTTTTTATTTGTATCTTTGCAACCGTTTATTCGTAAGATTAGGTGCTTTAATGATAAGTTTCAGTGTAATAACGCAAGGAATATTGTTTGGATTGACATTGTCTTTAATGGTCGGTCCTGCGTTTTTTTCCTTGATACAGACAAGCATGACGCAAGGATTTCGCAGTGGATCTCAGTTGGCGATGGGTGTTGCTTTGTCTGACGTGCTTATGGTCTTTGTTGCATGGTTTGGTGTCAGCTCTTTATTTGCTTCTGACAAAGCACAGAATCTTATAAGTATCATCGGAGGGTGCGTAATCATAGGTTTCGGAATTTACACCGCAACAAGGCGACACATAACTCAACCTCGAAGAAGCATAGACTCGGTAAGCAAGTTTCAACTCAAATACATACTTAAAGGTTTCGTGTTTAACATAGCTAATCCCGGCGTTTGGATTTATTGGCTCATACCTGTGAATGTGGCAGTCAGCCATGACAGAACCGTAGAACAAATAACATTTCTCGTATGCATCCTTTTAACGGTTTTTACAATGGATTTGATAAAATGTGCCATTGCTTACGAGTTGAAACGCTTTATGACAGACAAAGTAATCACCATAATGAACCGTGTGGTTGGAAGCATCCTTATATTGTTCGGGGTTTATCTTATCATATCTGCTTTTACGACCATAGACATATCTGCAATGCGTCCGGGAGTTAATTGATAGCATAGATCGAATCCTTGTTTTATCATTTTGAATCTTTGTTTTGCTATTTTGAATCTTTGTTTTGGTTTACCCTTTTTTGAATCCGAGAATGAGAATCTTTGATTGTTTTTCTTAAATCACTGAATGGACCTTGTCGGATTAAATTTTCTTTGTATTTTTGCAATCACAGATGCGATATTTATGCTTTTAGATGAATTGAACGAAGAACAGCGTGCTGCGGCTTCTCAAACGGAAGGTGCCGTTATGATTGTTGCCGGAGCAGGTTCAGGAAAGACGCGTACACTTACCTATAGAGTTGCTCATTTATTGGAGAAAGGAGTCAGTCCTTACTCGATTCTTTTGCTTACATTCACGAATAAAGCTGCCAAAGAGATGAGAACGCGTATTGAAAGCCTTGTCGGAGAAGGGGCAAAGGCGATTCTGATGGGAACGTTTCATTCTGTGGCAGCCAGAATTTTGAGATTGGAAGCCGAAAAGTTGGGCTACACCAAAAATTTCGTCATTTACGACACTTCCGATAGTAAAACACTTTTGAAGAACATACTTAAAGACAAAGGATTCGACATAAAAATATACAATCCTTCGTATGTATTGGATAGAATCTCGAAAGCAAAATCTTCATTGATTTCAGCAGAAGAATATAGCGAAGATCCTATAAAGCGAACCGAAGATGTGGTTGCCGGAAAGCCCGCAATTGCAGAATTATATAGAGAATATGAAAGACGTTTGAGACAATCGATGGCAATGGATTTTGACGATTTGCTTTTCAATCTTCACAGACTTCTCGTACTTGACCTTTCTGTTGCCGATAAATACAGACAAAGATTTCGTTATATAATGGTTGATGAGTACCAAGATACGAATCATGCTCAGTATCTCATAGTCAAAAACCTTGCTGCAAGGCATAAAAACGTCTGTGTCGTTGGAGATGATGCTCAAAGTATATATGCTTTTCGCGGAGCCAATATTCAGAACATTCTAAACTTCAAGAAAGATTATGAGAATGTGCGAATCTTCAAATTGGAACAAAATTACCGTTCGTCGCAAAACATAGTCAATGCAGCCAATTCTGTAATCGATAAAAACATTGACAGAATTAAGAAAAATGTTTGGACGTCCAACCCCGAGGGAGAAAAGATTGTCTTCAAGCAATTGTCAAGTGACAGAAATGAAGCAGAAGAGGTGTGCGACAGAATCAGGGAAAGGAAAAACGAAACCTCATGTTCGTATGGAGATATGGCGATTCTGTACCGGACAAACAGCCAATCGAGAGCGTTTGAAGATGCTTTGCGTTTAAGAAACATACCTTATGTATTATATGGAGGCGTATCGTTCTATTCGAGAAAAGAAATCAAAGACGTGCTTGCTTATTTCCGATTGGTGGTTAACAACAACGATGATGATGCTTTCGCAAGAATAATCAATTATCCTGCAAGAGGGATAGGGCAGACTTCGTTGGACAGGCTCAAAATAGCCGCTGACAGCATGAATTGTTCATTATTTGCTGCTGCGACTTCGGAAAATTTGGAGCAATACGGAATAAAAACATCTACATCTTCGAAATTGGCAGACTTTTGTGCATTCATAAAATCTTGTTCGGTGGATTTGTACAATGAAGACGCACTTACGCTTGGTGAGAAGATAATCAAGAGAAGCAGAATAGAGGAAGCAATCAAGGAAGAGGATAAAGCGGAAAGCAAAGACAGGTTGGAAAATGTTGAAGAGCTGATAAGCGGTCTTCAATCCTTTGTTTCATTGGAAGATAATCACTTGATAGATGAATTGACCGGTGAAATGGTATCGATAGAGCAAAGAACACTCGATGTTTATTTGCAACAAATTTCGTTATTCAGTGATTTAGACAAAGAAAATGAGAATCAAGATGTCGTTTCTTTGATGACAATACACAGTTCCAAAGGTTTGGAATTCGAACATGTGTTTATAGTCGGCATGGAAGAGAATCTGTTTCCATCGACTTTATGTTTGGCTTCTCGATCTGAGTTGGAAGAAGAACGACGCTTGTTTTACGTGGCACTGACTCGTGCAAAACAATCCGTGTTTCTTTCATGTGCTACGATGAGATATAAATTCGGGCAAGTGATTTTTTCAGAGAAGAGTCGTTTTGTCAACGAAATATCATCGGAATATTTATTAGGTGACGGTATAAAGAAAACACTTCCAATCAAATCTTCAGATACCCCTGTCAGAAAGAAGTTGCCATTAAACAATAAAAAGTCTCTGCCTATCACAAGCCTGACAAAAAATACGCTTACAAAGAATGTTGTCGATGCTTTGCCGGAAGAAACCATGAAAGTAGAAGAATGTGAGGTCGGAATGCAGGTTTATCATGCCAAATTCGGAAAAGGAGAAATTTTGTCTCTCGATGGAGATGGCTTGGACAGGAAAGCCGTTGTGAGATTTGAAGAATTCGGCAATAAAACCTTGATTTTGCGATTTGCCAAATTGAAAAAAATACAATAATGAAATATAACACACAAAGAAAAAAGCTGATTGTGCCCGAGTATGGAAGAAATATTCAGGGGCTTATTGATTATGCCATGACGATTGAAGATAAGGAGCAACGCACTTCTTTTGCCAATATAATAATAGGGGCAATGGCACAAGTGAATCCTTCTGTCAAAGAATCAAGCAACTATAAGCATAAATTGTGGGACCATTTGTTCATAATGTCTGACTATAAACTTGATGTGGATTCTCCATTTCCGAAGCCGGTTCCTGAAGAGTTGGAATCCAAACCTGAAAAATTACAATATAAATCATCGAACATCAGATTCAGACCTTACGGAAAACTGATTGAAAACATGTTTGATAAAATCATAGATATGCCTGACGGAGATGAAAAGAAGACTCTGATAGAGATGATGGCACATCATTTGAAAAAGTCTTACTTGCAGTGGAATGTGAACAGTTGTGATGATGAGATGATTTTGAGGCATTTCGAGCAGTTGTCGCATGGACAATTGAAATTGCAGGAAGATTTCAAACTTCACAGCACAAAAAAATTGCTGAACGACCATTCCGCAAACAAAAACAAGAATCACGCTCAGCAGAATCAAGGAAGAAAAAAACAAAACAGTAAAACAAAAAAATAAAACGGCATGAGTTCTTTCGAAATTGTAGGAGGTAAGCCGCTCAAAGGAGAAATCCATCCTCAAGGTGCAAAAAACGAAGCATTGCAAGTAATAAGTGCGGTGCTGTTGTCAGAAGAAGAAATAATCGTTGAAAACATTCCTAACATCAGAGACGTAAACAAGCTGATTGAATTGTTGGAATATATCGGTGTAAAGGTGCATAAAGTTGCTCAAAACACATACAGCTTCAAGGCAGATAGGATTGAAGTTGAGCAAATCCACACAGAAAGATACGCACAAATGGCTTCGGCACTCAGAGGCTCGGTTATGCTGGTCGGACCTTTGTTGGCTCGCTTCAAAGAAGCGTATATACCGACTCCCGGTGGGGATAAAATAGGCAGACGCAGATTAGATACCCACTTTACCGGATTTGAGAAATTGGGAGCAAAGGTTGCGTATTCCATGGAGAAGAAAGCATACGAGGTAAAGTGCAAAGAACTCAAGGGATGTTATATGCTGTTGGACGAAGCTTCGGTAACCGGTACCGCAAACATAATCATGGCTTCCGTATTGGCGAAAGGAACAACCACAATATTCAATGCGGCATGTGAACCTTACTTATATCAATTGTGTACAATGCTTAACAACATGGGAGCAAAGATTTCGGGCGTCGGAAGCAATTTGCTGACCATTGAAGGTGTGTCTGAGTTAAAGGGATGCAAGCACAGATTGTTGCCGGATATGATTGAGGTCGGTAGTTTCATAGGTCTTGCAGCCATGACAAAATCTGACATAACCATTAAGCAGGTTAATTTGAAACAACTCGGCATAATACCCGATACATTCCGTCGTTTGGGAATCAGAATCGAAGAGAAAGATGATGATTTACATATTCCGGCACAAGAGATTTATGAAGTGGAGAAATTCATGGACGGTTCGATTATGACGATTTCCGATGCCCCTTGGCCGGGATTCACACCCGATTTGATAAGTATTGCATTGGTTGTGGCGACTCAAGCAAAGGGTAGTGTGTTGATTCATCAGAAAATGTTCGAAAGCCGTTTGTTCTTTGTCGATAAGCTGATAGATATGGGAGCTCAAATAATCCTTTGCGACCCACACAGAGCCACGGTAATAGGTTCGGAAAGAAAATATCCGCTTCGAGGAGTCCGCATGACATCTCCTGACATAAGAGCGGGTGTTGCTTTGCTTATAGCAGCTCTTTCTGCAGAAGGAACAAGTATAATCGACAATATAGAACAGATAGATAGGGGATATCAAGACATAGATTTGAGATTGCAAAATCTGGGAGCAAATATAAGAAGATTGTAATTTATGGACATAAGTGTGTATTTCAATCCGGTTGATACGGATTATTTAGGTGTGGAAAATTTGTCAGAAGACAGCCTTTTCAAAATCATTTCCGTGAATAGTAAACAAAAACCATTTGAGTCGGAGCTTGGAGATATTGATGCAGATATTGCTCTGATAGGGGTGGATGAAGCTGACGGAGGAATAAATGGTGCAGATGTGATAAGAAAACAACTTTATGCCTTGAAATTACATAGAAAACAAATCAAGATAATTGATTTGGGTAATGTCAAAAGAGGAAACAGCCGAAAAGATGTTTATTCGGCATTGGCAGAAGCATGTTCTCACTTATTGCAAAACAGAGTCATTCCCATAATATTAGGAAGAGAGAACGATTTGGCAATAGGCAATTACAGGGCTTATGAACAAATCGGACAGATAATAAATGTTTTCAATCTCGATTCCGAGATTGATTTCAAGGAAGTTGCGACAGAACCCGACGAAACGAACTTTCTGACTTATCTTTTTTGCAATCAACCTAATTATTTGTTTAATTACACACATGCGGCTTATCAATCCTATTTGGTGGTTCCCGAATTGATTGATTTGATGCAGCAGATGAGGTTTGAGGCTTATCGATTGGGTGCAATTCAAAACAAAATCGAATTTACCGAACCACTTATTCGAAATGCCGACATGGTGATTGCCGATGTCAATTCTTTGAGAGCCTCGGATTCTCCGGTGAGTAAAAATCCTCATGGCTTGTATGGAGAGGAATTTTGCAAAATCGTAAACTTTGCAGGCATGAGCGACAAACTTACTTCCATAGGATTTTATGGTTATAAGGTAGAAGAAGACAGCGATTTTCGTACGGCAAAGTTGATTTCTCATGCAATATGGTATTTCATAGAAGGATACAATTGGCGAAAGAATGATTTCCCTTACAAAGATCAAAAGAACTACTACAAGTTCAGCGTTATGATGCCCAATGATATGAATATAGTGTTCTATAAGAGCAAAAAGAGCGAGCGTTGGTGGATGCAGGTGAGCTGTCCCGATGAATTACAACAAAAATACATGAGACACTTTCTCATACCTTGCACATACGATGACTACAAAGAAGCAATGGAGGGCTTGGTTCCTGAACGTTGGCTGTTGGCTTACAATAAGCTGAATCTGTAATTTGATTTCGAGAAAATGTTTCAAAGATTGAGAAAAATCTTTTTTGAAAACAGAACTTTTTTTTCAAAAAAACGTTTCTTCGATTGTCAATATCAGAAAATGTTCTATATTTGCAAACTGATTAGTTAGGATAAAACAATAATTTATTACAAAAACAACAAAAAAATGAAAAGAACATTATTAGCGTTAGCGTTGTTGATTGGTACAAGTGGAGCTTTTGCACAGATAGGTATCAAGGCCGATGCAATCGGAACAATGCAAAAGAAAACTGTTGCGACGTCTGCTGACCGTCAACAGATTAAATCACAAAAGCAAAATGTTATTAACGGTCGCAAAGATGTTGAAGGATTGGCTTTGATTTCTGATTTCTCAGATGCAACTGCTTATTTGACTTCTACATCTATAAGTGGTTATGGATGGAATTCTCACCCTAACACAAACACTCAGTTAGGACCGGAAGGTGCTTTCGTAAACAATTGGTTGGAAATTAATACAGATGGATTCTGGTTCTGGAATCCGGAAAGATATGTTAACACTCCATCGTCTGAAAATGGCTTTGTTTATGTAAGCATGCTTGATATTTGGCAAAATGGAATGCAGAATAACGATCTTGAAGCAGTGCTTACGTTCACGACTCCTTTGGAAACATACGGTATGAACGGCGTTGATATTTATTTCAATCAATATTTGATGAGATTCAACTCAGATCGTTATTTCTTGGATTGGAGTAATGATCCTTCTTTTGCAACTTATGACTCAATCGAGTTCAATACAAGAGGAGTTGAAATGGATGCTAATACAAGCTTTTTGGGAACGAAACGTATAACTCTTCCAAATGGAACATACAATGCAAATGCCGTAGCAGCATCTGAGGATCAATACACATACATAAGACTACGTATTACTTGTCCTCCTACGGGAGATCCAGAACAACCTCACGGTTATTTCTGGTTTGTCGACGATGTGTACTACACACAAGTGCCTGAAGACAGAATTGACGTTAAAACAGCTCAATACTATGCAAATGCATACCACATGATTCCTCAAGGTATTTTGTTGGATACTCTTGTAAGCATTGCAGCTCTTGAAAACACCGGTGGAAGTGTTTATTATGATGCACAATTCAAAAATTTAATCAACAGCATTACTCCGGATGAAGAAGGCAATGCAGTATTCGAAGTTATACGTGAAAACGTTTCTGACATGGATACTTTGGAAAATGTTATGACAAGAATATTCGAAACTAACGATGCCGGCGTTGTAACAGACACCACAGAACAACGTTTCAAAGAATTTTACGCTTGGAGCAACACTTTGCCATCTGAAGAAGTAGGACGTTATTTTGCAACTTCTGTGGTAACAGCAAGAGGCGAGATTGTAGCAGATATTGATGATACTACAGTGTTTGAAGTAGTCGGACCTATGATCTCAAACGAGACACACTATCGTTGGGCAAAGGATGCTGACAGAGCAGTTGAGTCTTGTATGTTTACATACGGTTGGATTTCACAAGGAGGCTTTTCTTATTTAACAGACAATGCTCCTTACGGATTGCAAGGATATGAAGTTTGTTTGCCTTACACTACCAACGTAAATAACACAACTGAACATTGGATAAAAGGTATTGAAGTAGTACCTGCTTTAGACTCTTGTTTGGCAGGATCAGTTATAAAGGGTAAATTGAGAATGTTCAACAACACAGAAGAAGCAACATACGACAATATGATCGTTGAGGTCTTTGACGAATGGGGAGAACCTGTTGAAACACCGGCTTACGAGTTGAGAGCAGAAGATCTTAACAATGGTTTATGTGTAGATCCGGACTACTTGGATGTAATAGAATCAACCGATGAAAATCCATTCAAAACAATCTACATGGAATTCCCTAACAGCGTAAGATTGACTCCTGGAGATGTTTACTACGCTTGCTATCAAATGGCAGAAACAGGAAAATTCGCTGTAGCAACCGACAACTACATGGGACAATTAAACTCATTCGGTTCAGGTGATGGTTATTGGCATACAATGATGTTGGTATTCCAACCAAACCATCAATCAAGATTCGGCTGGGGTGGTGATATCTATTCTCCTGCAAACGCAGATTACTCAACTCCAATGATACGTATGATTGTTGGAACAACAGCTTCATTGTCTGAAGAAGTAGCTTTGACTTCTACATTGAACGCTTATCCAAATCCTGCAAACAATGCAACAACCATAACTTACTCTTTGAACAAATCAGGTAACGTTAACATCGTTATAACTGACATAATGGGAAGAACAATTAAGACTATGGAGCAAGGTTCTCAAGTTGCAGGAACTTCTTACAATGTAAACTTGAACACATCTGACTTGGCAAACGGAACATACTTCTATACATTGTCAGTAGATGGTGAAAGACAAACTAAGAAACTTGTTATAAACAAATAACATCAGATTTCTGAAAATAAAGAGAGGCATACGTTGAGTGTGCCTCTTTTTTTGTTTGTTTGATTTTGCAGATAAGAATTTTTCTTGTAACTTTGCCGTTCTGTTTTTTAAGAGTTGAATATGAGAAGAAGAGTAATATTGTTGCTGATTTTGTTTTGCATTTCCGGAATCGCCTTTTCGAATCCGGCAGACACGGCAATGAAATCGGTTATTCAAAAAGACAAGAGATTATTGAACTTTTATCTTTTTGGAGATGAGTGGCTTAGTTGGGCGAAAACAACAGATGGTTATACAATTTTGCCTAATGAAGATGGAGAGTATTGTTATGCCGAAATGGATTCAAGAAACAATTTGGTGGCATCAAGTTTCGTTGCGACGAATCTTGAAAACAGATCGGCAGAAGAAAGAGTTTTTCTTTCTACAATAGAAAAAGGATTAACATATTCCTCGATTCAAAAAGCCGATGCAAGAAATAAAATTCCTCAATCCTCGAAATCTTATCCAACAATAGGGAATAACAATCTGTTGATCATCCTTGTGGAATTTCCCGATAGGGCATTCACTCACACACAAGAAGAATTTCAAAATCTGTTGTCCCAAGACGGATACTCGGCTAATGGAGCTACCGGTAGCGTAAAGGATTATTACAGAGATTGTTCTTCGGGACAACTAAATCTAAACCCGACTGTGGTCGGTCCTGTGATGTTAAGTCAGAATTTTGCTTACTATGGGGCACCCGGACCAAGTTTTGTGGATATAAGACCCAAAGAAATGATTTCCGAAGCCTGCGTATTGTCGGATTCTTCCGTAGATTTCTCTCAATTCGATATGAATAACGACGGTCGTATTGATGCAGTCCATGTGATTTTTGCAGGAGGTCCAGAATCGACCACAGGAGAGGCAAATGCGATTTGGCCGCATCGTTGGAGCATATACGAATCAGACGGTGTGCAACAAATGTTCGATGGCGTCATATTGTCGGATTATTCCTGCTCGGGTGAGAAAAGAGGTGCTTTGATGGACGGAATAGGAACCATCTGTCATGAATTCGGTCATGTCCTTGGCTTACCCGATTTCTATGATACCGATTACGAGGAAACAGATGGCACAGCACAAGCTTTATCCACTTGGAGCATAATGTCCTCTGGCAGTTATAATAACAACGGAAACACGCCTGCGGCTTTCAATGCAAACGAAAGAAGCCGTCTTGGTTGGTTGTCGCTTGATACATTATCGGTTGCAGGCTCGTATTCTTTGCCTCCGTTGACCGATAGCAACAGAGCATATATAATCACTTCACAATACGATGATGAATACTTTATTTTGGAAAACAGAATAAAGGAATCTTGGGACGCATACATACCTGCAAGCGGTATGTTGGTTTATCACATAAAGAATACCGGGGATTATTGTATCAATTGCGACCCTGCATATCAGCGATGCGACATAGAGGAAGCCGATGCTGTGGAAAGTGATAACACAATGCAGGCAGACGTATTTCCAAATAGTCATTCATACGATTTCTTTACCGATTATGCATATCCTAATAGCAAACTATGGTCGGGGGAAGAGCTTGGAAAACCCGTAACCAAAATAAAAAGAGATACAATTGACGGAACGATTAGTTTTGACTTTATGCGTCCGGATAGTTCCGCAGTTTTGACAACGTTTAACACAACCGAATTTTTATCAACCATTTCTGTGAAGATCCGAGGTCTTGAACACTACGAGGGATTGCATGACTATACACTCAAAGGCTTTGCATTGGATACACAAAATGATTATTCCACACAGATATTCTTTCCTGCCGATAATTTTGTCGGAGACACATTCGAAGTATTGTTGACAAACCTTGATTATGCAACCACTTACCATTTCCGAACAGCGTATCTATCTGCAACCGATACCGTTTTCGGAGAATCTTATTCGTTTACCACTCGCGACGGACAGCCTCAGATAAAAACCAATCAAGCAACCAATGTCGGTTTGACTTCGTTTACTGCAGGCGGAAAAAAACTTGTCGAGGGGGATTTCCCGATTTTGGAATATGGAATCTATTATGATACCATTCAAAGATTGGATTCAACGAGCAATACCATAAGTTTTCAAGGTGATTTTACAACATTTTCAACCGAAATCGAGGGTTTGCAACAGGCAACCAAGTATTATTTTGCGGCATATTGCAAAACAGCTTTGGGAATCAAAGTAGCATCTCGTTCAAGTGCCACAACATCATTCGTGCCCGTTGAAAACAATGAAATATATGCAGAAATGTCAGGCTGCGAAGGCGAAGAATTCGGAATTATCACGGGAGAAACCCCGACAGCGGGACAAGGCAATTTCACATATCTTTGGCAGAAGAAAACAAATTCTTCATCTTGGCAAGCGGCAGACAATGACAATGCCGCCAAAGATTACTTTGTCGGAGTGTTGACCGAACCGACTTCATTCAGACGAATAGTGTATTCGTTGGCAATAAAAGATACAAGCAACGTTGTAAGTGTTGATGTGAAACAATCAAAAGGCGGAAAAATAAAATCAAGAAAGGATTGGCTGAGTTCAGAAACCGACACGCTGACTCTTCAAAAGCATGTCGGCACAATAATACAATGGGAGCATTCTCCCGATTCCATTGATTGGTCGGTGTTTTCTACTCTCTCGGATACAAGCGTCGCGTACAAGCCTGCTTATGTCGATACAATGTATCTTCGAACCATGGTACGTTTAGAGCAATGTCCGGGAAAATATTCCGAAGTTCTTAAAATATTTGTTCTTCAAGATGTATCCCTTTCGGAAATGATACCGGAAAATGATTATGTCATATATCCGAATCCTGCAAAAGATTATGTCGAAATCAAAAACGACAACGGAAAAATCACCGGTGTAAAATTGTATGATGCCAATTCAAGATTGTTGTTTTCGGACAGCAGTGTTGCAAATCATTATAAACTTAATATATCTGCTTATCCTGCGGGAATTTATCTTTTGAGAATTGAGTCGGAAAGCAAAGGCGAAGTTTATGATGTGAAATTGATAATCGCAAATTGATGTCAGTGTCAAAAAATACTTAAAAACATAAAATCACGTTTATACATTTAGGAATTAAAAACAAAAAAAGATAATGAGAAAAAGTTTATTGAGAACAATGATGCTTTTATTGCTGACCATGATCAGCATAGGAGCCTTTGCCATACCGGCAAACAAACAAGCTGTAACAATAAAACAGCCGAATGGAAAGTATCTTACATTTATTCCTTGTGGAGATGAATTTGTCAAATGGGCAAAAACAATCGATCAATACACATTGGTACGAAATCAAGATGGATTTCTGACTTATGGAGTGTTGAATGAAAGAGGAGATCTTGTGGCTTCAGACTATCTTGCTGCCAATGCAGAAGAAAGAAGTGCTGAAGAAAGAGCATTTTTGGCTACATTGCCTGTTAATTTGTTTTATTCACAATCTCAAGTTGAGGCAATGAAGGCAGCATCTCCTGCAGCTAATCTTACAGATGAAACAAAGTATCCTACGCAAGGAACAGTCAAATTGTTGGTTATTCTTGTCGGATTCAGTGATTTGCCATTCACATACACAAATCAAGACTTCGTAAATCTTGTAAGCCAAGATAATTACAATGGAACAGGTTCTGTAAAAGATTATTACAGAGATAATTCAGACGGTCAGTTTATCATGGATATAGATGTTGCAGGTCCTTATACATTGCCAAATACCATGGCTTGGTACGGAGGAAACAATCAATATGGAAGCGATCAGAGAATGCCTTATTTCGTATCTCATGCAATCAATGCTGCCGATCCGGATGTCAATTTTGCTGATTATGACAATGATGGCAATGGAAAAGTTGACGCAATACACATAATATTTGCCGGAACTCCCGAATCATCTACACTGAATCCAAATGAAATATGGCCGCATAGAAGTAACGTCAGCTCGGAAATCTATAAGGATGGAAAGCGTTTCGGACCTTATTCTTGTTCGGCAGAGAAAAGAAATGCTGCAGCAATGGATGGAATCGGTACAATCTGTCATGAGTTCGGACATGTCTTAGGTTTCCCTGATTTTTATGATACAGACTATACCGAAAGTGGCGGAGAAGCTGTTACACCCGGCGATTGGGATTTGATGGCAAGCGGTTCGTACATGAACAATAGTGCAACACCTGTCGGATTGTCTGCTTTCGAAAGATGGATTGCAAATTGGTTTGAATTCGATACGCTTACAACCACCTCAGAAAATAATTACCTTCCTGCAATCAATAACATAGATACCACGGTTGCGTATTATGTGGAATTAAGCAGCAATGAATTTTTTGTAATCGAAAACAGAAAGAAAACCGGTTGGGATACCTATTTGCCGGGAGAAGGATTGGTTATTGCACATGGAGATTGGAGTAAAATAAATCCTTGGCTTGAGGATGGTATCAACAGAATCAACGTGCAACCTTCAAACAGAGGTTATTTCTTACGCCCTGCCTCTGGAAACGATGTCGATGTAGAGAGCACACGTTGTCCATTCCCCGGAGCGACAGGAAATACCAATTTCACAGATGACACGAACCCCGCATCGACTTTGAAAAACGGAACGGTAACAGGAAAACCAATAACCAACATACATTATCAGAATGATTCCGTCATGCTGTTCAATTTCATGTCAAACCTTCCTGCTGTTGCAACAGACACTGTCTCTTCATCAACCATTACTTCCGCATCGGCGGTTGTTTGGAGTAAAATTGTATATCAGCCGGCAGGAGATGCAAATGCAATAACAGAAAGAGGTGTTGTGTGGAGTATGGATCAAGATGCAATAAACGATTTGACGGAAGGAAGCATAACGGTGGCAGTTGCAGACTCCGCATCAACAATATTTTCAACCACTCTTACCGGACTTGTTCCTAATTCGATAATCTATTGCAGAGCGTACGCAAGCAATGCAAACGGTACTGTTTATGGAGGAGTTGTTCAATTCAATACAAGAAGCGGTTTGGCAACTGTTATAACCCGTGTACCACAAAACGTAGGAATGACAACCGCAACAGTCGAAGGGAACTTCTCATCATTAGGAGAAGGTGAATTTGTGGCGAAAGGATTTACCTTTACCACAGATCCGACCGTCAATCCTGAAGTTGACGGAAATATGGTTTACGTTTCAACAGATCCGACTTTAGGATCATTCACTTGCACAATAGATACGTTGAGCAATGCTGTGAAATATTTCTACAGAGCATACGTTACCACAACTCTTGGCACGGCTTACGGAATCAAGAGAAACTTCCAAACCACTTATCCGCCGATTGAGAACAACACAATCAGTTCTTCACAAGAATTTTGCGTAGGCACAACTCCGCAATTGTTGGTAGGAAGCGAGCCTACAGGAGGAGTAGGTAACTTCACTTACCAATGGCAGGAAAAGAAACGCACAGGCAGCTGGTACACTGCAACACAAACATCAACCGAAAAAGATTATCAACCGGAGGATCTTCAAGACAGTACTTACTATCGCAGAATCGTAATCTCCAATGGTACGATAAAAGACACAAGTAATGTTGTTTTGATGAATGTATTGGTGTCAAGAGGAGGACGAATCAATAAGATGGTAGGCGATACAATAGAAATCGGAGAATCAACAGGAAACTTGGGATTGGTAGGATACAGAGGTGATGTTTTGTGTTGGGAAAGACAGATAGACGAACAAGCTTGGGAAACAATCCAAAACCAACAAGCATCATATTCCGAGGTGTTAAATACAGAGGCATTGTACACTTATCGTGCGAAAGTACAGCTTTCAACATGTCCGGAGGCATATTCTTCAACCGTACAAATATATGCGAAAGACTATTCTTCATTGCAAGATGTTGAAAACGGATTTGAATTTACTTTGACCCCTAATCCGGCTTCCCAATACCTTACAATACAAGCACAAAACCAAAGAGCGGAAAGCATAGTTATCACAAACGTTCTCGGACAAGTTGTTTACAGTGAAAACGATTGCGATTTGAACAACAAGACAATCAGCCTTGACAAGTTTGAAAACGGAACATATTTGATTGGAATCATATCCGAAGGAAAACAATCCGTAAAACAATTGATTATTAACAAATAATACATAAATAAAATGAATAAAGTAATAAACACAACAAAGGCTCCGAAAGCCATAGGACCATACAGCCAAGCTATATTGGCAGGTAACGGAATGCTTTTCATATCAGGACAAATTCCTGTCAATCCTGAAACAGGCAAAATTCCTGAAACAATCACCGAACAAACGGAACAAGTGTTCAAAAACATAGAAGCAATTCTTACAGAAGCAGGTTACAGCTTCAAAGACGTAGTAAAGACAACTTGTTTGTTGAATTCGATGGACGATTTTGCGGCAATGAACGAAGTATATGCGAAATACTACAACGAAATGTTGCCAGCAAGAGCTGCATACGCGGTTGAGAAATTGCCTATGGGCGTTTTGGTGGAAATCGAAACAATAGCTTACAAAGGATAACTTCAATTTAGAATAAACTTATCGGTGAGTTTGACTTCTTGTAGTCAGATTCACCGATTTTTTTTGCCATTTTAATTTTTTCTTTCTTCGTTTCAATTTTCTGAAACTTGAATTCAATTTTCTAAAACGCCGTTTCGTTCACACTCAAACTTCGTTTCGCTGCAAGGGGGTAAAAGATTGCTAAAACAGCATAAAAAAATCACACTTCCGATACTTTATTTTGACATATCCATATAGCAAGATAGTCGTTTTATCTATTAAAACGAATAATTGCTTGTTGATGAGAATGCAATAATAACAAGGAAAGAAGAAATTAAAATCAAAACTCATTTGCGAGAATTTGGATTTTAGTTTTATTTTCTTTAACTTTGCCACGTTAAATTGTTGTATCACCCTTTGAAAAACAAGATTATGAAACGATTAACCTTATTTTTACTTCTCTGGCTTGGAGTTTCATTGCATGAAGTTTACGCTCAGTATAATTTTATTGCTCCTCCAAATCCATCTGAATACGATTTACTTTATGTCTTTGACACAAGCTATTTCGCCAATTGCTTCTCAACTGCAGATACATTAAGGACAGAATTTAGGTATAATGATAGTCATTATAGGGGAACGCCTTATTCTGAACCGTATAGTAAATTTGATTGGTATAATGCAAAGAACAGAGAATGGTGTAATCCCGATGCACCAGTGCCACAAGGCTATGTGATAGGAGCGAATTCATATAATTATAACACAGAACGATATGCCGATGCTTTCGCTCAAGAATATCATTTTGAGAATGGAGATATTCCATACAACGATTACGTAATTTGTGGAGTTGCTATCAAATTAGGATTTGGTGCATTGGATGATATAAGAGACATATCTATCTTAGACGAGAACTTTGACACGATTGCAACTACTATCTACCATACTTTGAATATTATTTCTAACCCGGCCGATCCCTATAGTACAATTTATTGGAATGAACATGGGTGGAATACCTATTATTTTCCACATGAATACTATGATACTTTAACTAATATCAATGATTTTCGTATAGCATTCGATGTTCCAATGTATGGAAGTGGGAATACTTTTAGAGTGCATCATACATGCAATGTTTACAGCCCTTGCATAAGAGATTCTATCAATGCTATGGGAGGTGCCTGGCGAGCAGGCTTGTGTTATGATACTATACTAATGGGTTTTATGTTATATACCAACAATTATTATTATACTTGCATATTCGATCCACCTGAAGAAGGTGAAATACATTATCCATATTGGGCTTGGTCGGAGTATATCAAGCAATTCGATGCAGAAGATAATATTCCGCTTTGCTCTTTTCCTGATCCGAAGTACATAAAGCGTAATGGAGAGTGGATAGAGTTCTCAGAAGATCCTGTATATGAGATTTGGAGAAATATCTACATAGAGATGGTGCCGATAATCATGGTTCCGCAAGAAAGCAGTCAGCTTACGGAAGTCGAATTGGAGAAGATGTGCTACGTATTTCCGAATCCGGCAAAGGATGTCTTCAAAGTGATGAGTCATTACACCATAAAAGATATTCAAATCTTCGATATGATGGGCAAAAAAGTCTTAGAGAAAGAAGTGAATTACTTTGAGACGGAAATAATAGTCGATAACTTCGCAAGCGGAACTTACATCGTCAGGATAAATACCGCAAAAGGAACAACGGAAAAGAAATTAGTCGTTCAATAGTTTTGAGTTGAAAAAAGAGAACGCAAGCTTCGTGATTTGAAATGAAGCTTGCGTTTTTTCTTTCTTCGTTTTAATTTTCTGAAACTTGAATTCAATTTTCTAAAACGCCGTTTCGCTGAATTAAAACGAAGAGATGGTGGAGTGTGAAAAAGTTTGGGGACGTTTGATAAAAGTTGTACCTTTGCAAATTGACGAAGAAAACAAATGTATTATGAGGTGTAAGATTTTATTATTGGTATCAGTATTGTTTTTTGTAAATATGGCATTTTCGCAGGAGAAGAATGATTGGGAAAATCAAGAGGTTTTTCAAATCAATCGTTGCTCTCCTCGTGCTACTTTCTTTCCTTATAGCAACACAAAGACAATGATGAGCGAAGAAACCTTTAATTATCCTTGGATTTCTCCTATGAAAGCGGATTTAATTAGCCTTAATGGAAAATGGAACTTTCACTTCTCGTCTTCGGTTAATGAAAGACCAAGTGAAAACGATATGTTCACAAAAGGAAATCTTAAATGGGAAAGCATAAACGTTCCTTCTTGTTGGGAAATGCTTGGTTACGACTCGCCTTTGTATGTAAACGTGGATTATCCTTTTGAAAACAATCCGCCTTTTATTGATGTAAAAGAACAATACAAAGGATTGTATGGAGAAAATCCCGTTGGGACTTATTACAAAACTTTTTCTATTCCAGAAAATTGGGAGAAAAAGAGAGTGTTTCTTCACTTCGATGGACTATATAGTGGTGCGTATGTTTGGTGTAATGGAAAGAAAGTTGGTTATTGCCAAGCAAGTAATAACGATGCAGAATTTGAACTTACGAAACACTTAAAAGAAGGAGAAAATGAGCTTTATGTACAAGTCTTTCGTTGGACGGACGCCTCTTATCTTGAAGGGCAAGATATGTTTCATATGAGTGGCTTGCATAGAGATGTATATTTGTTTGCCGTTGAACCGATTTACATTAGCAATCATTACATTACATCTAATTTAAGCAAACAAGATAACTATAAATCGGGTAAATTTTGTGTTGAATTAGAGATAGATAACTCTACAAAAAAGAAAAGCAAAAAAAATATAGAGATTGAACTTCTTGATTCAAAGAAACAATCTGTTTTTTCAAAGAATTATTTAGTTGAAGTAAAGAATGAAAAAACTAAGGTAAAGTTTGAAACCGACCTTACAAATCTTGAACTTTGGAATAGTGAGAATCCTTATCTTTATACGGTGATTATTCGTCAAAAAGACAAGAAAGGTAAGGAAGAATTGGTGTTTAGCACAAAGTATGGTTTTAGAGATATAAAGATAGCCAACAATTGTGTTTATATAAATGGGGAACGAGTGTTATTTAAAGGCGTAAACACACAAGACACTCACCCTTTGTATGGAAGGAGTATTGATGTGAACACTATGCTTAAAGACATTAAATTGATGAAACAAGCAAACGTCAATACACTTCGTGCAAGCCACTATCCACGTCAAGCAAAAATGTATGCGATGACAGACTTTTATGGAATGTATGTAATGAATGAGGCAGATGTTGAGTGTCATTTGAATTGGGCAATGCACGGAGAGAAAGGCGGAATAACGAATGATAGCACTTGGAGGGCACAATATGTTGATAGAACCAAGGCTATGGTGCTTAGAGATAGAAATCACCCAAGTATTATCTTTTGGTCTTTGGGTAATGAAGCAGGTGGCGGAGAGAATTTCTTACATACCTACAAGGCAACTAAATCTTTGGACACAAGACCTATACATTACGAGGGTGCAACAAGAGGAAAAACTCCTTATACAGACTTTTATTCGGAAATGTACCCACATCTTGATGCCGTAAAGGCTTTTGCTAAATCCGATAGTTTGAATCAACCTTATATAATGTGTGAATACGCTCACGCAATGGGAAATGCAATCGGAAATCTAAAAGAATATTGGGACGAAATAGAAAAAGGAAAAAACGCAATAGGTGGTTGCATTTGGGATTGGGTAGATCAATCAATCTATTTCCCACAAGCAATCAAGAAAGGCGAATTTGTAAAGAATGGATTTCCTTATTATTCGGCAGGATACGATTATCCAGGTCCTCATCAAGGCAATTTTATGAACAATGGTATAATTCAAGCCGACAGAAAATGGAATGACAAACTTGCAGAGGTAAAACAAGTGTATCAATATGTTAAATTCGCTTCTTATGACAAAGAAACACAGATGCTTTGTTTGGTAAACAAGTACGATTTCATGGATTTGAGTGTATTCTATCTTGATTTCGAGATAGAAGAAGATGGATATAAGTTATTCGAAGACAGATTGGAATTGCCTGCACTTAGACCTGATGACACAATGTTGATAAAGCTTCCTTATAATCTTGAACTTGATGAGACGAAAGAAAGTTTTATCAATTTACAACTAAGATTAAAAGAAGCAAATCATTGGGCTGAAAAAGATTATCCAATGGCTTCGGCTCAGTTTGCTTTGAATAAAATAGACGGAAGACTGAAACCAATCGAGGAAAGCAAAGAAGCGTTTTTAGTTAAAGAAGATAAAACTCAATTAACACTTGAAAACAAAGGGTTTAAAATAAGTTTCGACAAACAAAATGGAGAAATCCTTTATTGGAAATATGCAGATTGTAAAGTGATTTCTGACAGAAAAGGCTCTCCTCACTACAATAATAATCGTTGGATTGAAAACGACAAACACGGCGATAGCATTTCGGGCGAATTAGCAAGCACTTGCGAAATCAATATCAACAAAGAAAAGACAAAAGCCGAAATAAAGGTAACAACAAAAGGCGAAAAATGTCCTTATACAATAGAATACACCATTTATTCCAACAATATTGTGGATATGAAAGTAACAATGAATCCAATTGTTGAGGGATTAAGAAGATTAGGCCTTGGAATGATTTTCTCAAAAGACTTTGAAGAGATTGATTATTACGCAAAAGGACCATGGGAAAACTACAACGATAGACAAGAAGCCTCATTTGTAGGACGCTATTCAACAACTGTAAGCGATATGCTAACACCTTACGCTCACCCTCAAAGTTGTGGCAATCGTCAAGAAATGAGAGAAATCTTCCTTTACAAGAAAGGTTCAACAAAAGGCTTGAAAATAGAAGCTAATCAACCAATTGCATTTTCTATGTTACACTTTGACGACAAAGATTTCAACAAAGAAAAACTACACCCTTGGGAATTAAAGGCAAGAGAAGAAGTTTACGCACATTTTGACTTTGTTCAAAGAGGATTAGGCAATGGAAGTTGCGGCCCGCAAACCATAGAAAAATATCAAGTCCCAAGTTCCGGGACATATAGTTATACTCTGAGATTCAGCCCTTTGAAATAGTGCTATCGAAATCAAGAAACAATTTATCGAATCTTGATTTCGTTCGAATGAAATCAAGATTTGGTTTTCTGAGGTTTGAAATTAAAAATCGTTGCCCTCAACTCCGTAGCCGAAAAGTGCGAAGTCTCCAAGTGCAACATCGTTTGGGAAGATGGTTTTCATTGCTTGGGTGATTTCCAAAACGGTTTTCATGTCGGCTTGTTTGCGTTTTGTGAATCCTAATTGCTTTGCCAAGCGAAAGACGTGGGTGTCTAATGGAATTAGGAGTTTGTTTTGTGGAATGAGATTCCAAATCCCGATATCGACAATGCCGTCTTTGCGTATCAACCATCGTAATAAAAGACATAGACGTTTGCATGCGGATTTTGTGTCGCAAGGTATGCCTTTTTGGTTTGGGAAAAGCGATATTATGTTTTGCAATAATTCTAATGCGGTGTCGTAATTGCTTTGCATGGAAAGTAGTTTGCTTTCCATGTCCTCATATTCCGAATAAATGGAATGAAGAGTGTCGCAAAGTTGATAAAAATCCGCTTTGGTGTAAAAACGATATAGGTTTTGTTTGTCGGCTTTGTATTTGTCGAATCCTCTTTCAATTATGTATTTGTAAGGAGATGTTCCGAAGTCTTTGTGAATCCGTTCGAGGGTTAGCAATATTTGTTTCCGATTTCCGTATGCAATCCACGAGGATACAAAAGCCGAAATCTCTATATCTTGTTTTGAGGTATAGGATTTTGGAAACCGTATAGGGTCTTCGGCAATGAACGACTTTGTATTGTAATTCGTTGCAAGGGTTTTCAAGAAAGAAAATTGCGAATCTTTATTTTGATTCATTCTTTTCAAGATTCATTTTAAGGGATTCGTAAATCAGATCTTGTATATCCGTTCTTATGTTCATTTGAGCCAATTTGTTTGTTTTGGCATCGGGATATACTCTGTTGGATAAAAATATGAAGATTGTGTTGTTTTGAGGTTCTATCCAGAAATAAGTTCCGGTGAATCCGCTATGGCCGAAGCTTTCTTGAGAAGAGTATTTCGAACAATGATTGCTTGGAGATGAGATAAGGGGTTTGTCAAATCCAAGACCGCGACGGTTGTTGTGTTTTTCGAAATGGCGTTTGTTGAATTCCTTTATTGTTTCCGCTTTAAGGTATCGTTGTCCTTGATATTCGCCTTGGTCAAGCAACATTTGGCATATTGCAAATAATTCTCCGGCATTTGAAAACAAGCCTGCATGTCCTGCAATTCCTCCGTTCAATGCTGCAGCCTCGTCATGCACATAGCCTTTCAAAGCCGTCTTCCTGAAATCTATCGCTTCAATGCTCGGAACTATGTTATCCGGATTTTGATTGTGTGCAATGGGATTGAATGTCGTGCGTGTAAGTCCCATAGGGGTGTAGAATGTTTCTTGCAAATATAAATCCAAACTCTTGCCGCTTAATTCCTCAACCAAGTCTCCGAGTATGATAAAGCCCAAATCGCTGTACAGATATTTGTGTTTGTCAATCAAAGGTGAAGATGCAATTTCTTTGCGTATTGTTTTCTTGTAATCTTTTTTGATAAACAGACTGTCGCAAACTTGAATGTAATTGCTGTCGTTTTGTTTGTGGTAAGCGTAAAGGTCTTTTTGTTTTTTTGCTTCTTCGAGAGAGTGTTTCCAAAACGGCATGAATGCTTTAAGTCTTGCGGTATGAGCGAGTGCTTCCTTTATCGTGATTTTCGCTTTGTTGGTTTTCTTGAGATAGGGTAGGTATTTCGATAATTTGTCGTCAAGAGAGAATGTGCCATCTTCGTATAATTTCATCACCGCAAGCGTGGTTGCCATGACCTTTGTCAAAGATGCCAAATCGAAAACGCTGCTGTCTGTTATCCGAATGTCGTTTTCGTATGTTTGTGTGCCGACATTGCGTTCGAAAACAATGTTTCCGTCTTTTGCAATCAATACTTGTGCTCCGGGATATGCTTTTTGTTTCAATCCTTCATTGATTATACTGTCGATTTTTTCGAAACACTCTACGTTCATGCCGTTTTCTTTGACTTTTTCATAGATAGATGAATCGTTGTTTTCGATCCGTTCGGTTATTCCTGAGAATAATGGATATTTTTCGCTTCCGCTTACAGGCAGATGTCCGTTGAACCAATTTATTCCTAAGATTGATCGGGCTGTTGCCAAATGGAATTCCGACATATTTTGATATGACACAATCAATGCGTCGGATTTGTCCAATGAATCTAAACTTTCCAATGTGTAAGGGTTGGCAAAAAGAACAAGGATGTTGGATTTGTTAAGTTCTTGCACTTGTTTGATGGTTTCCAACTTTTCTTTTGTGAATCCGTAGTTTACCTTTTTTGTTTGATTTACACCTCCGGCAACAAGGGTTATTATAAGAGAGTCTTGTTCCATTGCCGCGAAAATACTGTCTTTTTGTTCCGCTGTCGTCTTTTGGTCGATCAAATAAGTGTGTGTGTGATATGCGGTGCTGATTTCCGATTCGAATGCGGTAAAATTTTTGTCTTCTATACACAAAATGCCGATCGTTTGGTCTTTTGGAAGATTCAAGGGTAGTATGTTATTGTCGTTTTTCAGCAAAGTTATGCTTCGGCTTGCTATTTCTTTGTTTAATTTCGTTACTTCTTTATTCAGTTCTTTTATTGTCGGGTGTTTGGTTTTTGTTTTTTGAGGTGTAAGAATTCCCATGTCGTATTTCCAATTCAATACCTTTCTGCATTTTTCCTTTATCAAGGCTTTGCTCAAGGTTCCTTTTTCTACCGCTTCCAAAATCGCATTCATGGCATTTGATGTGTTGTCAGGCATCAATAGAATATCGACTCCTGCTTTCAAAGCAAGTACTTGTGCTTGTCCGTCGGGATAATCGTTTGTCAGACCTTTCATATTCATGGCATCGGTAAAGATGAGACCTTTGAAATTCAGGTCATTTATCAGATAATCTTTGATTATGTCAGGATTGATTGAAGCGGGGTGTTTGTGCTTCTTATTTAGAGCCGGTACGTTTAAGTGTGCGATCATCGCTCCCCAAGCTCCCGCTTTGATGTTGTAAACAAACGGATAAATATCTACCGAGTCGATGAAGTCTTTGTCGTGATTGATTGTCGGAAGTGCTTTATGTGAATCAATGTCTGTGTCTCCGTGTCCAGGAAAATGTTTAATCACAGCCATAACTCCTGCGTCTTGCATTCCTTTTGCATATTGCTCTCCGAGTAAAGCAACTTTGTATTTGTCTTGTCCGAAAGAACGGGTGTTTATAACGGGGTTTGCCGGTGTAAGATTGATGTCTATGTCGGGTGCAAAGTTGATATGTATTCCCAAAGCATTGCATTGTTTTGCTATAAGTTGTCCTAAATCGTACACAAGCGAATAATCTTCTTCCGATAAGGCTCCAAGGGTCATCGCTCTTGGCAAAGGAGAAACGTCGGTCAGCCTCATGGCAACGCCCCATTCGCCATCGATGGAAATCATTAAAGGAACTTTGCATATGGAATTGTATTTATCGACAAGTGTTTTCAGTTTTTGGCTTTCTCCTTTGAAAAAACAAACTCCTCCGACTTGGTTCGAGTCTATTTCTTCCATGATTTTCTTGACGTATTTTGGTGATGTGTCGCTATCGCTTCCTATCATGATAAGTTGTCCTACCATTTGACGAAGAGTCATTTTTGAAATCAAATTATTGACATAGTTATTCCTGCCGTTTCGTTTTTGAATAGGACTTTGTGCGTGGCAAATTGTCGTGAAAACAACAAGTATTATTGGAATTAAGATGAATTTTCTCCTCATATTTTGGTTTTTTAGTCTTGCAAAGATAGTTAATTTGGTTTTATTTCGTATCTTTGCTCAATTGTTTTTTGAATAAATCGTCCTATATGATAACTATAGACAAATTGAAAAGCCCAAAGGCGGACGTGTCTGCCTTGTTCGTTTTGCAGAAAGATGAACATGGTATTGTGGATTCAAAGTTTATCGATGCCGAAATTTTGAATTTTGTCAATAAAGAGCTAAAAGAAAACAACAGAACATTCTTTGCATTCAATAAAATAACGCATTGGCTTATTGTTGCTGTGGTAGAAACTGTTGAAGCCGAATATAAGAATGTGGAAACTTTGAGAAAGTTAGGTGGAAAACTACTTGACTTTTGTGATAATGAGTATATAAAACATTTGCAACTTATAAGCGGTTTGCCAAAGAAAGAAACAATGGGATTTGTTGAAGGAATGCTTTTGGCAAGTTATACTTTCGATGCTTATAAAACAGATCCTAAAAAGTGTATTCACCCTTTTGATAAATTGTCTCTTGTACATCAGGAAATTGAAATCAAGGATATAGAAGAGCTTTTAATAATTGCGAGAGCTGTTGAGAAGTGTAAGGATCTTGTAAACGAGCCTTATTGTGGTTTGAATGCAGAAGGATTGGCATCGGCTTTTGTAAATATGTCTCACGAAGCAGGAATAAATGTAGAGGTTTGGCATAAGGATAAAATAGAGTCTGAAAAGATGGGGGGATTACTTGCTGTCAATAAAGGAAGTGTTGATCCGCCTACATTCACTATTATGACCTATAAACCGAATGGTGCAATCAATGAAAGACCTCTTGTGTTTGTAGGAAAAGGACTTGTTTACGATACAGGCGGATTAAATTTGAAGCCGGGGGATTATATGAATGATATGAAGGAAGACATGGCTGGTGCAGCGATGATGGCTTCTGCAATTTACGCTGTTGCTTCTCTTGGTTTGCCTGTTTATATTGTCGGCTTGTTTCCTTCAACGGATAACAGACCTTGCGGAAATGCTTATGCGAGTGGGGATATCATAAATATGTATGACGGAACTAATGTTGAGGTTGTAAATACCGATGCGGAGGGTCGCCTGATATTGGCAGATGCTTTGGCGTATGCAAAATCTTTGTCTCCGTTTTTGGTTGTCGATTCTGCAACTTTGACAGGTGCTGCTTCGAGAGCAATAGGTCCGTTCGGAATAGCTGCAGTGCAACAAAAGGCTGACAAATATATGTCGCTGATGAAACAATGCGGAAACAATACTTATGAACGTATAGCAGAGTTTCCGTTTTGGGAGGAATATGATGAATTGATTAAATCCGAGATAGCAGATATTAAGAATTGTGGTCCGGGTGAGGCAGGTATGATTACGGCAGGAAGATTCCTTGCTCACTTTACCGATTATCCGTATTTACATTTGGATATAGCAGGAGTGGCAATGTTTGCTAATAAAAAAGATTATATAAACAAAGGTGCAAGCGGTTATGGTGTCAGATTGATGGTAGATTTTGTAAAATCGCTTGTGGTGAATAAAGATATAGAATAGAATTTATGGAAATGAATAATTCAAGACGAACACCTTTCAGAAGCAGAAGAGAAAGGGAAGATGACAATATACGTTTAGGAATTTCGCAAGGTGATGTGAACGGAATAGGTTATGAAGTACTCCTGAAATGTTTTTCAGACACGAGAATGTTTGAAGGATGTACACCGATTCTTTATGGTTCGTCCAAGGTGGCTTCATATCATAAAAAATTGATCAATGCAACCGATTTTCCGTTTGTTAATATTCGTACGGTGGAACAAGCAGAGACTTCGAAATTCAACATATTGAACATAATACAAGACGAAGTTAAAATAGACATAGGGCAACCTACGGAGATAGGAGGAAGATTGGCTGCAATGAGTCTTGATTATGCTTGTCACGATCTTATGCAGGGTAAATTAGATGCTCTTGTAACCAATCCGATCAATAAGAAAAACATACAGAGTGAGAAATTCAATTTCCCGGGTCATACAGAATATTTGACGAATAAGTTCGGCGTTGAGGAAAGTCTTATGATAATGACATGCAACAAACTTCACATCGGCATAATGACCAATCATTTGGCTCTATCTCAAGTTCCAAAGATTTTAAGTAAAGAATTGATTTTGCGAAAGCTGAAAGTAATGGATTCTTCCTTGAAAAGAGATTTTGGAATTCGCATGCCGAAAATAGCAGTGCTTGCTTTGAATCCACATGCAGGGGATAGGGGATTGATAGGGTCGGAAGACGATAGTATAGTTGCTCCTGCAATCAGAGAGGCTTTTGATAATGGAATATTGTCTTTTGGACCGTATCCTGCAGATGGCTTTTTTGGGAACGGAACATTCAGAGAATTTGACGGCGTAATGGCTTTGTATCACGATCAAGGACTGATTCCATTCAAGTTGATGAGCTTTACGGAGGGTGTGAACTTTACAGCAGGGTTGCCTTATGTGAGAACATCGCCGTCACATGGCACAGCGTATGAAATAGCCGGCAAAAATATTGCATCGGCTCAAAGTTTCAGAAACGCAGTCTTTTTAGCCATGGATATAATTCGAAACAGAAGAGAATTTGATGCCCTATCTGCCAATACTTTACGAGCAGCCAGAAGAGACAATATTGTAGACGAAGACATAACAAAGGAATTGCAAAAAGATGATGAGCCTGCAATTTGAGCAAATCAAAGAAAGAGTTGAGTCGTTACGGAAAAGGATTAACCAATACAACTATGAGTATTATGTATTGGACAATCCGACGATAAGTGATACTCAATTTGATTTTTTGATTAAAGAGTTGGAGAGTTTGGAACGAGAATACCCTGAGTTGTATGACCAAAATTCTCCGACTATGCGTGTAGGCGGACAAATAAACAAGGGATTTGTTCAAAGGCAACATGATTTCCCGATGTTATCTTTGGCAAATACATATTCAAGAGAAGAAATTGCGGATTTCGTTGCAAGAACAGAAAAAGCATTACCTGAAGAGAGTGAGCTGGAATGGGTTTGTGAATTGAAATATGATGGAGTCGCGATAAGCCTTTTGTATGAGAACGGACGTTTTGTAAGAGCTTTGACAAGAGGTGATGGTTTGGTCGGAGATGATGTAAGCGACAATATACGGACAATTAAATCGATTCCGTTGGAGTTGTATGAGGAAGGAATCCCTGAAAGGTTTGAAATAAGGGGAGAGGTGATTTATCCTCATAAGTCTTTTGAAGAATTCAACAAAAAGAGAATTGAGAATGGTGAAGAACCGTTTGCCAATCCTCGAAATGCGGCTTCAGGTAGTTTGAAGCTACTTAATCCGAAGGAAGTCGCAGAAAGAAAGTTGGAATGTTTTCTTTACCTTGTGATGGAACAAGGTGATGGCAGTGCGGATACTCATTATGATAGATTGAAACTTGCAAAAGAGTGGGGCTTTAACGTACCTAAATATACTGCAATTGCAAAAAACATCGATGAAATAATGAGTTTCATCGATTTATGGGACAAAGAGAGAGATGATTTGCCGTTTGACATTGACGGAGTAGTAATAAAACTCAACAACATCAAATTGTGGGAGCGTCTTGGTGCGACTGCGAAAACTCCTCGTTGGGCTACAGCTTTCAAATTCAAAGCAGAACAAGCTCAAAGTAAACTATTGAACATAGAATATCAAGTAGGAAGAACGGGAGTCATTACACCGGTTGCGGTCTTTGAGCCTGTCTGGTTAGGAGGTACTTGGGTTAAACGAGCAAGTGTTCATAATGCTGAACAGATGCAAAAGTTGGATTTGTGCGAAGGTGATACGGTTTTGATAGAAAAAGGAGGGGAAATAATACCTAAAATAGTTGGCAAAATAAATCTTGAATCCGTTGCAACGAATCAAAGAAACAATTCACTGATTCTTGAAAACAAAAAAATGATTCAGTTCATTGAAAATTGTCCTGTTTGTAATACTAAATTGATTCGTCAAGAAGGTGAAGCCGCTCACTATTGTCCTAATTACAATCATTGTCCCCCTCAGTTGTTGGGGCGTTTGCAACATTTCGTTTCAAAAAAAGCAATGAATATAGAATGGTTGGGTGGAGAGCGAATCAAGACTATATGGGAGAAAGGTTTGATTAGTGATTTTGCTTCCATATACGATCTTACTCAAAGCGATTTGATTGGAATTGTGACGGGAGATGGCGAAAACAAATCATCGATAAGAGAAAAAGGTGCTGAGAATATAATAAAGGCAATCGAAGAATCAAAGAATACACCATTTGAACGGGTGCTTTATGCTTTGGGAATAAGATTTGTTGGTGAAGTTACAGCAAAAAAACTTGCGAAATATTATAAGACAATAGATGCCTTGATAAATGCGGATTTTGAACAATTGGTTTCGTTGGACGATGTTGGAAGTACGATTGCCGAAAGCGTGGTGGATTATTTTGCGAATGAAGAAAATATTGCATTGATTGAGCGGTTGAAATCGAGGGGAATAAGATTCGAAATAGAAGAAACATTTGTGTCAAAGCGTTTTGAAAACTTGACTTTCGTGATAAGCGGAACGTTTTCCGGGTATTCGAGAGAAGAACTTAAAAAAACAATAGAAAATAATTCGGGAAGAGTTGTAGGAAGTATATCTTCCAAAGTTGATTATTTGGTTTGCGGTGAAAATATCGGGCCTCAAAAGAAAAAGAAAGCCGAAAGTTTGAACGTGAAGATGATAAGCGAATCGGAATTCGAAGAATTATTAAACGAGAATAAATAACGAGAAATGAGAACCATAGCTTTCCATACATTAGGTTGCAAATTAAATTTCGCAGAGAGTTCTTATCTCGCCGGAATCTTTACTGCAAAGGGGTATGTGCAAGTTGAATTCAAAGAGAAAGCAGATGTGTATGTCATAAATACTTGTACGGTTACACGAATTGCGGAAAAAAAATGTCGAAATGCAATTCGTGTTGCTCGAAATTTGAATCCGGAAGCGATAATTGCAGTTATGGGGTGCATGTCTCAAATCAACGACAAAGAAATCGAGAAAATCGAAGGTGTGGATTTGATAATAGGTAATGATGACAAGACAAAACTCGTCGATTTGATAGAAGAAAGACAAACCAAATCGCCTACGGAAAATCTCGTTTTTGACATCAGCAGATTGAAATCTTATTATCCTTCTCACTCTTCTTCGGATCGCACTCGTTCATTTTTGAAAATCCAAGATGGTTGCGACTATTTTTGTACTTATTGTGCAATTCCTTATTCTCGTGGTAGAAGTAGAAATGATGATATTGCAAGTGTGGTCGCACAAGCAAAGATATTGGTTGAGCAAGGTAAGAAAGAAGTTGTTCTTACGGGGGTGAATATAGGTGATTTCGGAAAGAATACTGGTGAATCGTTCTTTGAATTGATACAAGCTTTGGATAAGGTTGAGGGAATCGAACGTTATCGAATCTCAAGCATAGAACCAAATCTTATAACCGAAGAAATAATTGATTTTTGTGCAGGTTCAAGAGCTTTCTTGCCGCATTTTCATATACCTTTGCAGGCGGGAAGCAATAAGATTCTTCATTTGATGAAGCGAAAATATGAAAGAGAATTATTTGCTCAACGAATCAATTATATAAATAAAGTGATGCCTCATGCGTTTATGGCAGCTGATGTGATAGTCGGCTTCCCCGGAGAAACGGCAGAAGATTTTGAAGAAGCGAAATCATTTATCGATGGTTTGCCTTTGGCAGCCTTGCATGTGTTTACTTATTCCGAACGTCCCGGAACGCCTGCTGCATCGATGCAAGGAAGCGTTCCGATGAGTGAACGACACAGACGGAGCGAAGAATTGCAAAAAATATCCGAGCGAAAAAAAGAAGAATTTTATCTTAAAAACAAAGGAAAAGAATTGAACGTACTTTGGGAGAGCGATGAAGAAGATGGAATGATGTTTGGTTGGACGGATAATTACATCAGAGTTGGAAGAAAATATGACAAACGTTATGTTAATACGATAACAAAAGAAAAGATAGAAATATTAGATAACAAATACAAAGCCTATATTTTATGAGAAAAAAACTAAATCAAAGCAGAATCACTCGAATATTCATGTTGGTGATGGTGGTTCTTTGTTTCTGTGGTTGCAAATCCTTGGAATCAGACCTTTTTATGCCGGATTATCAAAATGCAACATTGTTGCCTAAGTTGACTTGTTGGATTGATCAACCTTCTTTTGAGAATGCTTACGGAGCAAATTCCTATTCGATCAAAGCATCCGATGATTTGAAAAATCCATATGGGCTTACAGAAACGCCTTATGGTAAAGGAGTGTTTGAAGTAACGCCAAAAACAAAATTGTATACAGCAGAGAAAAGAATACAAGATGCAGCCGAAGTTTTGGTTAATGAAGTTACAAATAATATTTGCGATCCGACAACTCGAAAAAAAGGAAATATCGTTCTCAGAGCAGGAAGCATTTATAACAAAAACAACTATAAATGGTCTTGGGCAAGCGGTTTTACACTTGGAATCTTCAATTGTTTCGGTATGCCTTTGTGTTCGAATGTTACAGAGCTGGAAGTGATTGTTGAAATCTACGATACACGCAATAATCTTGTGGCTCAGTTCAACGAAAGGGGATATGCGAAAGAGTATATGGCTTTTTATCATGGCTATTATGAGTTTCAACGTCGTGCAGCTACACTTGCATTGCAAGATGGTTTGATGAAGATTAAAGAACTGATAGAAAAAGATGCTCCTCTTATAAAAGCAAAATTAAAATAAAAGATATGGCAAGCATAAGACAAGCAGAAAGAAAAGATTGTCCCATTATACTCGGATTCATAAAGGAACTTGCAGAGTATGAAAAAGAACCTGATGCGGTAGAGGCGACCGTGGAGATATTGGAAGAATCTTTATTCGAAAAGAATCAAGCGAAAGTCGTTTTATTGGAAGAAGAGAATGGAGAATGTGTAGGATTCGCTTTGTATTTCTTTAATTTCTCGACTTGGAGAGGTAAAGCAGGCTTATATCTTGAAGACTTGTATGTTCAACCGCAATACAGAGGAAAAGGATACGGAAAGATGTTGCTTTCTTATCTTGCAAATCAAGCAATGGAACAAGGATGTCCGCGTTTCGAATGGATAGTCTTGGATTGGAATAAGCCTTCGATAGACTTTTATAAGGCGATGGGAGCTTACCCTTTAGATGAATGGACGGTGTATAGATTGGAAAATGAAACTTTAAGTGCACTTGCGCAAAAATATAAAAACGAATACGAGTAAAGATTACAAATGATGGGGTGAATAATTGCAAGATAATTTTAATCAGTCTTGTTTTCCTGCTCTGCTCATTAAGAAACTATGGGCAGGATGTTCACTTTTCGACTATAATGGCAAATGATATGTTTCTAAATCCTGCAAAAACAGCATTCTTTTCCACAGATTTTAAGTTAGGAGCTTGTTATAGAAATCAGTGGCAAACAATTGCTTCGAACGGATACAATACAAGTCTTCTTACGGCTGAAGCCAAACTATTCTCTTCGAGGATTTACAGACATTCTTTTGGAATCGGAATTGGCTTTACGCAGGATGTGGCAGGTGCATTGAAGTTTGGACAAAATCAATATTTCGTATCGCTTGCATATAATAAACAACTTACAAAACGAAACGAACAATTCATTTCAATCGGAGCAAACCTCAGTCGAACGATTTGGGGATACAATCCGGCGAATGCGGATTTCGGACAATTGCCTACAGATCACGAGGGAATATATATGCAAAAGATTTCCACATTTGACGTATCGCTTGGATTGCATTGGCAGATGAATCCGACAGATGAAACAAATATATCGGTGGGAGTTGCTGTTTTTCATTTGAATACACCAACATATTCTTTTTATGATGAATCCAATATCAAGTTGTCGCGTCGTTACACAGCCTATGCAACATACCTTTACCCGACAAGTGAACAAACCTATCTACAATCAATAATAAGATATTCACAACAAAACGATAACTATGAGTTTGTCGGAGGTTTGGAATTTATTTACAGCCTTTCGATGACCGTTTTCGATAATGAAAATATCGGAGTAGGCTTATACTTCCGTTCAAACGATGCTTTGATAACTACACTCAGGTATCAAAGAAACAATTTCTCGGCAGGCTTGGGATACGATATGAATCTATCAGGTCTGAGTGCTGTCTCCAACAC
The DNA here is from genome assembly GCA_045577535.1 of Candidatus Onthomorpha sp. GTDB lineage: Bacteria > Bacteroidota > Bacteroidia > Bacteroidales > P3 > Onthomorpha. The sequence goes on from JAZNIO010000039.1 coordinate 67,531, forward strand.
TTACGGAGCAGTAGAACTATGGTTAAATTATGGAATAAACACATTTAAGTATAAACAAAAAACAAAAACAATACCATGTCCAACTTTCTAAAATTTATATTAGTAATCTGTCTCTTAGGCAGTAGCGTTAATGTCTTGGCTCAAGAAAAATATGCCAAAGCATACGAAAAAAAAGGTGATGAAGCGTTCAATAAGGGCAACTATGTAGAAGCTCTCGAACACTATACCATGGGAAGGAAATTCCTTTTGAATCCCGTGGATCTTATTTACAAATGTGGGGAAGCTTGCAGGATGTTGAAAAATTACGATAAAGCAGAGTATTGGTATCAAAAGGTGTTGGTGGAATATGATACCTTAGATATAAACAAAAGATTTCCATTGCTATATCTTCATTTGGCAGAGGTTGCAAAGTCAAATGGAAATGTTGTTCAAGCACAACATTTTCTTAATACTTGTTTATTGGATTGTCCGGACATAAAAATAAGAAAGAAAGCCAAGCAAGAGTTGAATTCGATTAAATGGATATTTGACAACAACAAAGAAGAAGAAAATACCATTATCACAAATCTCGGAGCGAATGTAAACAATGAATTTTCACAATCAGGTTGCTTTATCATCAATGATAGTTTGCTTTTCTTTACTTCCCCGACTTACAAGGAAGAAATAAGCGATGGAGAAATTGTTTATTCGAATGTATATGATAAAGTCTTCATGGCGTTCATTGATGAGGACTTTTACACTCCGGCAAAGGAGCTTATACATGAAAGGGTCAATGTAAAAAATAAAAATTCGGCGAATTTCTTTCTCGATACCCTTACCCAGACAATTTATTTCAATCGTTACACTATTAAAAACGGCAAAGAAAATCATCAAATCTATTATACAACTTTCAAAGATGACAAATGGAGCAAAGCAAAGCCTTATGAGCCGATTTATGACAAAAAATCCTCTAACAGTTGTCCCGTAATAGCAAGAGATGAGGATGGAAAAGCGATAATGTATTTCAGCAGTAATAGAGCAGGTGGTGTTGGCGGTTATGATATTTGGTGCATTGAACTGAACAATTCAGAAGCCAAACCGATAAACCTTGGAAACACAATCAACACCTCTGGAAATGAGATAACCCCTCACTATTGCGAAGACGAGCAAACATTGTATTTTTCGTCGGATACGCATAATGGTTTCGGAGGATACGACATCTTTCGCAGTGAAGGGTGGTTGCAAAGATGGAAAAGCCCGGAAAATCTTTTGATGCCTATAAATTCATACGCCAATGACTTGTATCCTTTCATTTCTTCTTCAAGGGAGCAAGGCTATTTCACATCCAACAGAAGCAGTGTTTTCAATAAATCCAATAAAACTTGTTGCAATGACATTTATCGTTGGGATAAGGAATTGCCAAAAGTGCCTACACAAGTTCAAATAAAAGAAAAAACAGCCTTTAATCCTGCTTTCGATTTGCCAATCAAACTTTACTTCCACAACGATGAGCCAAATCCAAATTCCACCGACACGGTAACAACGGCAGACTATGCTCAGTGTTATCGTGATTATAGAGCGTTGAGCAATAGTTACAAAGCAAATTGTTCAAGAAACCTTCCCGATAGTTTGGAGCAAAAAGCAGTGGAACAAATGGAAGAGATATTCGTCGGAAAGATAGATAAAGGAATGCAGAAGTTGGAATTACTTGCACAATATGTTTATGATAAATTGCAGGAAGGAAGAATGGTAAGTTTGCAAGTAAGAGGCTATGCATCAGCTCTGCACAATGAAGATTATAACTACAAGTTGTCTCAAAGGCGTATCGTGAGTCTTGAAAATTATTTTAAGAATTGGAAAAACGGATTGTTGAGAGGATATTTTGCGACATTGAACGAAAACGGAGTGCCTATGCTTCAAATCATACAAATGCCGTTTGGAAAGTTGGAAAGCAAGAGTGATAATCCCGAAACACTCGAAGACAAACGTAGAAGTGTGTACACACATAGTGCAATCGAAGACCGAAGAATCGAGATTCGAGTTGTAAATGTGCGATAAGTGATATCGGAAAGAGTAATTAGGGTTTTGTTTCGATTCAATCGATAAGCGAAATTTTGCAAACGCCGTTCTATATTATAGTGCGGCGTTTTGTTTTCAAAAAACAAAGAAATATTCCAAAAAAACAAAGAATTATTTTCATAAAACAAAGAAATAATTTACTGAAATCAAGAATTATTTTTGCCTTTCCAATACTCTGTAAATCAGAAGCGTATTTTGCGGGTTTTAATCACTGATTTACTAATAGGAAATAACACTTAGAAAACTGCTTTCATTGTTTTCTTTTGCTGTCATCCTAAAAATATTTATTTTTTTATTGTGATTGTATTTAGGAATCGAATTTTTATT
>JAZNIO010000040.1:0-24158 GCA_045577535.1 Candidatus Onthomorpha sp.
GAAGGTTCAAGGTGTTAAGGCTTCGAAATCTCAAAAAATAGTGATTGAATAGTTTCATAAGATAAGGATTATTCAGGATTTTTCGACGAGCGGCGATTCCATTTCCGGAATTGCCGTTTTTCTTTCTTAGAATCGGAAAAACAAATCTTGATTTCGAGATTTTCTTTCTTGATTCCGCAAAATTCTTTCTTTGTTTTAATTTTCTCAAATGGCGAATCGGTTTCGCTAAGTGCCAACAGGGGAATACGTTTTTCGATAAAAACAACTTTATCGCCTGATTGTGATTATGAATTGCCCAAAAAACCTTATCTTTGCGAAATCGTAGAAAAGTAAATCCATAAAAGAATATCATGAAATTGGTAATCCTTACTCAGTATTTTCCTCCTGAAGTCGGAGCTCCTCAAAACAGATTGTATGAACTTGCAGTGAGGTTGAAGAAACGAGGTGTGGATGTCAGCATTTTGACAGCCATGCCAAACTATCCGCAGATGGAAATCCACCAAGCTTATAAGGGAAAGTGCTTTTGTGAGGAAGAGATGGACGGAATGCCCGTTTACAGAAGTTGGATTTTTGTTTCGAAGTCAAAATCCGTTGTTAAAAGACTTTTGAATTACTTTTCCTTTGTCTTTTCTTCTTTGTTTTACGGACTTGTAAAGCTGAAACATCAAGATGTTCTTTTGGTTGAGAGTCCTCCCTTGTTTCTTGGAGCGACTGCATGGCTGTTGGCAAAGGCAAAAGGTGCGAAGTTGATTTTCAATGTCTCTGATTTATGGCCCGAGAGTGCGGAAAAGCTGGGTATAATCAGCAATAGGTTTTTGTTGAAATCGGCAACCGTTTTAGAAGAGTTTTGTTACAAAAAAGCAGTTCTTGTAAGCGGACAAACGCAAGGAATAGTTGCCAATATATCTTCCCGTTTTCCGAACAAGGATGTTTATTGGCTGAAAAACGGAGTTGACATCAATCTGTATGATGCCGATAAAACAGACTCCAAAGGCAAATGGCGTCAGGCTCAATCTTTCAGTCCGTCGGATTTTATTTTGTTTTACGGAGGCATAATCGGGCATGCACAAGGTTTGGAACTTATTCTGAACGCAGCAAAACGCCTTGAGGATTATGCGGATGTAAAGTTCGTTTTGATGGGTAACGGTCCGGAAAAACCGAAACTGCTTGCAATGAAAGAGGAATTGGGATTGAATAATCTCTATTTTTATGATGCAGTGCCGAAAGCTCAGATGCATGCAGTGATTTCCGACATGGATGCAAGCATAATTCCTTTGAAGAAATTAGATCTTTTCAAGGGAGCGATTCCTTCCAAGATTTTCGAAAATCTTGCCATGAGAAAACCAATCATATTAGGAGTTGAGGGCGAGGCAAAGACGTTGTTCATCGAGCAAGGCAGGTGTGGTTTGGCGTTTGAGCCGGAAAATGAAAATGAATTGGTGGATAGAATTTTGGAATTGTACAATGACAGACAGCTTGTCAAAGAATTGGGCGAAAATGGCTTGAAATATGCGAGTGAGAACTTTAATCGAGATAAGATAGCTCAAGAGTTTTACGAAAAATTGCAAACATTATGAAAGTAGTTACAATAATAGGAGCACGACCTCAAATAATCAAAGCATCGGCATTCAGTCGTGCGATAAAAGAACATTACTCCGACAAAATGGAAGAAGTGATCGTTCACACAGGACAACACTATGACAAAAACATGTCGGAAGTCTTTTTCACTGAACTTGACATCCCTGCTCCGAAATACAATCTCTCGGTCGGCAGTGGAAGACATGGAGAACAGACTGCAAAAATGATAGAGCGTTTGGAAGAAGTCTTTGAAACGGAACAGCCGAATGCCGTGATTCTTTACGGAGATACGAATTCCACTCTTGCAGGTGCCGTTGCCGCAAGCAAGATGCTTATCCCGATAGTGCATATCGAAGCGGGCTTGCGTTCATTCGACAAAGCAATGCCTGAAGAAGTGAACCGTATTCTTTGCGATCATGTTTCCACATTGTTGTTTTCTCCGACTCAAACAGGGTATGATAATTTGTTGAACGAAGGTTTTTCTCCCGATTTGCAAGATAAACCGAATGCAAACAAGCCTAACGTGTATCATTGCGGAGATATAATGTACGACAACACTATTTTCTTTTCTTCGAAAGCCGAATCGGTCGCATCGAACTTTGAATTGCCGGAAGAGGGTTTTGTTCTCTGCACCATTCATCGCAACAGCAATACAGATGATAAAGACAGATTGAAATCAATCTTCGACGCATTGAATGAGATTTCGAAATCGAAAAAGATTATTTTGCCTTTGCATCCGCGAACGAAGAAGATGTTGCCGCTGATGTTGGGAGAAGAATATGCAAATGCCTTGTCGGCAAATCCGAACATTAAAATAATAGAGCCGGTTTCGTTTTTGGAAATGATATATTTGGAGAAAAAATCTGATCTGATTGTTACAGATTCGGGAGGTGTGCAGAAAGAAGCGTATTTCTTGCATAAGCCTGCTGTAATACTGCGTCCGCAAACAGAATGGAAAGAAATAGTGGATTGTGGCAATGCTGCAATTTGCGATGCAGACTATTCGTCGATTGTGAATAAAGCAAAAGAATATCTGAATAACCCTCCGAAAGATTATCCTCAAATATTCGGAGATGGAAATGCAGCTGAGTTTATTTGCAGAACGATTTTAGAAAGATTATGACAAACAATACAGTGCTAAAAAAATAAATGAGATATGTATACCTTTGATCAATTGCAGGAAAAAGCAATAGAATTGATAGAAAAAGCCGATTACATGGGCTCTCCTGTTGCATTATATGAGCCGATTGACTATGGAATGCGACAAGGTGGCAAGAGAATAAGGCCTTTGTTGTGTCTGCTTGCCAATAACTTGTGCGGAGGAGAATTGAACAAAGCTTATCCTGCTGCAGTTGCCATAGAAATGCTGCACAATTTCACCTTGTTGCACGATGACATAATGGACGCATCGCCACTTCGCAGAGGAAAACCGACGGTCTATAAGAAATACAACACCAATAAAGCAATATTGTCGGGAGATACCATGTTCGCTTGTGCTTACAAACACTTGTTGGAGTGTGATAAAGAATCTGCATTCGCTTTGGTGCAAACGCTTACACAAGGCTCGATAGAAGTCTGCGAAGGTCAATCTTACGACATGGAATTCGAAGAGAGAAGCGATGTAACTCTTGAAGAATATCTTGAGATGATAAGATTGAAAACCGGGGTTCTGCTTTCCACTGCTTTGAAACTTGGAGCGATAACGGCAAAAGCCGATGTTGAAACTTTGTCTTTGCTGGATAAATTCGGCAATTACATAGGAACGGCATTTCAAATCCAAGATGATATGTTCGATTGCTGGAGTGATTTGGATGTTTTCGGAAAGGTGTGCGGTACGGACATAAGCGACAAGAAGAAAACTTTTCTCTATTTGAAGGCGTTGGAGATTGCAGATGGTGATTTGAGAAAAGAGTTGCAAGAATTGTACGAAACCGATGGCGAGGATAAAGATGCGAAAATCGAAAGAGTGAGAGCAATCTACGAAAAACTCAATATAAAAGATGAGGCTCAAAAAACAGTCTTGTCATACAATCAAAAAGCATTGGAGACGTTAGAAAGGATAAATGCGGAAGAAGAAAGAAAACAACCGTTGAAAATATTCGCGGAGAAAATAATTAAAAGGAATAAGTAGTTTCTGATATGAAAGATTTTAATAAAGAATTCAAGTTGTATGCTGTAAAACACAGAGGAATAAGTAGCCTGACCTTTGAGAGATATAGCAAATTCGTTTCGCCGAAAGCAGCATACATAAACCCTACAATCATAGAAGAGAGAAATCTTAACGTGGCTCAGATGGACGTTTTCTCACGTCTGATGATGGAAAGGATAATCTTTCTCGGCACGGCAATAGATGATGATGTCGCAAACATAATTCAAGCACAGCTTTTGTTCTTGGAGAGTGTTGATTCGCAGAGAGACATTCAGATATATTTGAACACGCCGGGAGGATATGTCAATGCAGGTTTGGGAATCTATGATACGATGCAATACATTCAGCCTGACGTTGCAACGATTTGCACAGGCTTGGCAGCGTCTATGGGTTCGGTGCTTTTGTGTGCGGGAGAAAAAGGAAAGAGAACAGCGTTGGAACATTCGAGAGTAATGATTCATCAACCGCTTGGAGGAGCTGAGGGGCAAGCTTCAGATATTGAAATAGCGGCAAGAGAAATCCTTAAAACCAAACATGAGTTGTACTCAATCATAGCAAAACACAGTGGTCAACCTATAGAAAAGATTGAAGCCGACGGCGATAGAGATTATTGGCTTACGTCAAAGGAGGCTTTGGAGTATGGAATGATTGACGAGATTCTTACGAGAAAAAAAGAGAAAACGGAAGAATAAATCTAAAAACAAAGGTTCCCGATATCGGAACGGGTATGGGAAAAAATAAACGGAACAAAGACGATTTCGGTTCTTTGTTCCGTTTTTGTGTTTTCAAGAAACAGATTTTTTAATCTTCGATCCAGCTCGCGTAAGTCGGATATGCGTCGGATATTCTTTTAACAGTGCCTTCCAATCTTTCGGGATCGATGGTTTTTACTTTTTTTGCAGGCGTTCCTGCATAGACGCAGCCCGCTTCACAGTGAGTATTCTCAAGCACAACCGCACCTGCCGCGATTATTGTGTTGCTTTCGACCACTGCTCCGTCCATTACGATTGCTCCCATGCCGATTAACACATTGTCTTTTATGGTACAGCCGTGCACAATTGCGTTATGTGCAATCGAAACTCTGTTGCCGATTGTTGTAGGTGCGGTTTTATAGGTGCAATGCACAATTGCTCCGTCTTGAACATTGACATAATCGCCCATTACTATCTTATGCACATCTCCTCTCACGACAGAGTTGAACCAAAAACTGCAATGTTCTCCCGTTTCAACATCTCCGACTATTGTTGCATTGTCCGCAATGAAATTATCTTTGCCGAATTTTGGTGCTACGCCTTTTACTTTCTTTATTACAGCCATTATGTATTTTCTTTATTTGTTTGTACTCTATGTTATACTATGAAAATTTCCAAGATCTCGATGGAATTTCTCGGTTGTATGGAAGCAGATTGGCAAATCGCAGGAAGCATCATTGCCTCTCCTGCATTCAACGGTATGCGTCCGCTGTTTGTTTCTATGAATCCCGCTCCGCCCACACAGAAATAAATGACGAACGAATCCAAAGCAGAATAATCTTTTTTCAAACCTTGAAAACAATGTATGTGGTTCACCGTAAAGAAAGGTGTTGTCAGCATATTGTTGGTTTTGTCCTTTTCTCTGTGATAATGAACCTTGCCATTGCTTCGCATTCCTTTGAAATCGAGGACTTGCAATGCTTGTTCCAAGTGAAGGGTTCTTTCTTTGCCGTCTTTGTCTTTGCGTCCCCAATCGTATATGCGGTAAGTCGTGTCGCTGCTTTGCTGAATCTCAGCAACCAAACAGCCTTTGCCCAAACTGTGAACCAAACCTGCGGGAATGTAAAACAAGTCTCCTTTTTCTGCATTGGTGCAATTGAGAACGTCAATCAAGTTGTTGTCGCGTACTCTGTTGATTACTTCAGCTTTTGTCATGTTTTTGTTGAATCCGTTGAAGATTCGGGCATCTTTGTCTGCTTGTAAGACGTACCACATCTCGTTTTTGCCGTTGCCCAGACCGTTTCGTTCCGCGTAATCGTCATCAGGGTGTACTTGAACCGAGAGATTGTCGTTTGCATCGAGGATTTTGAGCAACAAAGGGAAGTTTAAGCCGAATTCGGCATAGTTTTCCTCGCCTAAAAGCTCATCTGTGTACATCTCTATCACCTCTTCGAGGGTTGCTTCCGCCAAAAAACCATTTGCAACCACCGTTTCCTGCTCAGGTAATCCTGAGAGGCACCATAATTCTCCGCATGAAGGCAAGGGAGAGTAGTCAACACCGAGTTCTTTCGCTATTTTGTTTCCGCCCCACACTCTTTGCTTGAAAAGAGGCAGGAATTTAAGCGGATATATTCCTTGTTCCATATCTTGTATTGTTTTTTGCAAAAATATGAATTTCCAAGATAATTTCATCAGCCTTACGTTAAAAATATTGCAATGAAATTTCATTGTTTGGGAAAAACGATAGAGAATACATGAGGCTGAAAAGAGTCGATGTGAATATTGTACGGGCAATGTTTTGTTTTATATTAGTTAAGCCTTTCTTTATTTCGTTTCGTTGAAACTTTAATTGCTGAAATTCTTTTCAAAAACGAAAAAAATGAATCAAAGAATTAGAATAAAATCTTTTTTTTCTGTTGTAATTAAAACTAAAATCGTATCTTTGCCCGTTAGATATAACAAGCATAAATGAAATTTGTGAGAACGTATCTTGGATTGAAAAAAGCTTGGTTGCTTTTATTTTTGAGCGGAATTTGCGGTGGTACGTGTGTTTTTGCACAAAAAGCAGGTGAAGATTTGCTTGAATCGCGTCGTGCTTCGGCAAAGTTCGACAGATTTTCGCATGATTTTGGCGAAATTAAAAGAGGAGAAGAAGCAACGGCTGTTTTTTTACTTGTGAATCAGGGAATGGCTCCTTTGGTTGTCGAAAATATCACGGCATCTTGCGGGTGTACCGTAGCGGAATGGGAGGAAGGACCATTGATGCCGCAGGATACGATGCAGATTAAAGTATCTTATAATTCGAATATTGTGGGTGTGATAAAGAGAAGCGTAGTCGTTAAAACGAATGATAATAAACGTACGCGGACTCTTCTTACCATCACCGGCAATGTTGTACCGGAAGAAGAATAATAGTATAAACGTTAAAAAGATAAGTGAAATGAAAAGATTGATTTCAACATTGGTTTTGGTATTTGCTTTCATATTCGGAGCAAATGTGCAAGCTCAAAAAACGGAAAAAAGTACTAATTCTGCACAAGCAGAAATAACTTTTGAGAAGTTGGAGCATGATTATGGTGAAGTGCCACAAGGTGGAAACGGAGTTACGGAATTCAAATACACAAACACAGGAAAAGTTCCTTTGGTTTTGTCAAAGGTGCGTTCATCTTGCGGTTGTACCGTTCCTTCTTGGAGTAAAGAACCGCTGATGCCGGGACAATCTGCGTCGATAACTGTAAAATACAACACAAACAATGTTGGGGTTATCAATAAGAGCGTAACGGTTGAATCAAATGCTTCAAACAATCGCGTGATATTAAAAATCAAAGGTAAAGTAATAAAGAAATAATTGTCTGATACTGTAAATACTGAAAAATTATGCCACAAATATCAAATAAAGGTAAGATTCTGCCTGCTTCAGCCATAAGAAAATTGGTTCCTTTCGCAGAAGCAGCAAAAGCAAGAGGAACAAAGGTCTATCACCTCAATATAGGACAACCTGATATCGAAACTCCAAAGGGAGCAATTGACGCTTTGAGAAAAGCAGAAATGAATGTAGTGGAATATACTCACTCTGCAGGAAATTTGTCCTATAGAAAAAGATTGTGCGAGTACTATGCAAAACACAATATCAACATAACACCTGAAGATATCGTAGTTACAAACGGAGGAAGTGAATCTTTGCAAATTGCATTCACCATTTGTTGCAATCCAGGTGATGAAGTATTGATTCCGGAACCTTATTACACAAATTACAATTCCTTTGCCATTTTGTCTGATACCGTAATCAAGACAGTACCATCGGTGATTGACAACGGCTTTGCTTTGCCTCCGATAGAGGAATTTGAAAAAGCCATAACTCCAAAGACAAGAGCGATCATGGTTTGCAACCCTAACAACCCTACAGGTTATCTTTACACCAAGGAAGAGTTGAAATTGTTGGCTGAATTGGCAAAGAAACATGATTTGTATTTGTTTGCCGATGAGGTTTACAGAGAATTCTGCTATGATGGCAAGAAACATTTTTCTGTAATGGAGCTTGAAGAAATCTCTAACAATGTAATATTGTTGGATTCTGTTAGTAAGAGATATTCTGCTTGCGGAGCAAGAGTCGGAGTCATTATTTCGAAAAACAAAGACATTATGTCGGCTGCTTTAAGAATGGGACAAGCAAGATTGTGTCCTCCTTATTTCGGTCAGATTTTTGCAGAGGCTGCGATAGATACTCCAAAAGAATATTTCGATGCTGTGTCTGCTGAATACGATAAAAGAAGAAAAACCTTGATAAATGCGGTTAATAATATTCCGGGCTGTCGTTGCCCTATGCCGACCGGTGCTTTCTATTCCATAATCGAAATGCCGATAGACGATTCCGACAAATTCTGTGAATGGTTGTTGAGAGACTTCTCTTACAATGGTGCAACAGTGATGTTGGCTCCGGCAACAGGTTTCTATTCCGACCCTGAAAAAGGAAGAAAACAAGCTCGTATGGCTTATGTCTTGAAGGAAGAAGATTTGAAGGCAGCCGTGAAATGTTTGGAAGAAGCTTTGAAAATCTATCCGGGAAGAACAAACTAAGAGAATCAAATAATAAGTAGGTTCGTTTTGGAATCGATAAGATGAAAAGCGGTATGTATGTTGCAAAACATCATGCCGCTTTTCTGTTGTCAGCTTTTGGAAAAATGTTTCTTCGCTTTAATGCGTCGAAATCAAGAACTGAATCATGGAATCAAGGAATTTGCTGTTTGTTTCCTTGTTTGAGGGGTTTTTTCGGAAGATTTTTGTGGCTTTCTGCAATTTGTTTTGAGTATAGTTTCAGAATAATTCGTTCAATTCAAATAAAAATAGTACCTTTGCAAGGTAAAAAATATATCTTATGGCAAATAGTCAAACCGTTACAGTAGAAACTGCAAAAGAATTGGGATTGTTACCCGAAGAATTTGAGAAGATAAAAGAGTATCTTGGAGGCAGAGTGCCGAATTACACAGAGTTGAGCATCTATTCCGTTATGTGGAGTGAGCATGCTTCATACAAGAACTCCATTAAATATTTGAAAACACTACCACGCGAAGGTAAACAATTGTTGGTAAAACCTGGTGAAGAAAACGCCGGAATGGTTGACGTCGGAGGTGGATTGGCTTGCGTGTTCAAAATAGAATCTCATAACCATCCTTGTGCCGTTGAACCGTTTCAAGGAGCTGCAACCGGTGTTGGCGGAATCAACAGAGATATTTTTACAATGGGTGCAAGGCCTGTTGCTCAACTTAATTCCTTACGCTTCGGAGATATAAACAATCCTCACACCCAATGGCTGGTAAAAGGGGTTACCAAAGGTATCTCTCATTATGGTAATGCGTTTGGTGTTCCTGTTTTGGGTGGAGAAGTATTCTTTAACGATTGTTTTGAGCATAATCCGTTGGTTAATGCGATGAGCGTGGGGATTATGAAAAAAGAGGATTTGATTAAAGCTTTGGCAAAAGGCAAAGGAAACCCTGTTTACATAGTTGGCTCAGCCACCGGAAAGGATGGCATACATGGAGCAACGTTTGCTTCAGCCGATGTTACCGAAAACTCAGCTGATGACATTCCTTCAATACAAGTCGGCGACCCATTCCAAGAAAAATTGTTGCTTGAGGCTACATTGGAACTCGGAAAGAGCGGTGCTATAGTCGGAATGCAGGATATGGGGGCAGCAGGTATTATTTGCTCGACTTCAGAGATGAGTGAGAAAGGTAATTCCGGCATGATAATCGATTTGGATAAAGTTCCGTTGAGACAAAGCAATATGGAACCGTGGGAGATTCTTCTTTCCGAAAGTCAGGAACGCATGTTGGTTTGTGTGAAACAAGGACAGGAAGAGGTTGTAGAAAAGATTTTTGCCAAGTGGGATTTGAATTGCTCCAAGATAGGTGAAGTTATAGATGAAGATATGTTGTATTTCCGTTGGCATGGTGAAGTTATAGCACAAGTGCCTGCGGCATCGTTGGTTTTAGGTGGAGGAGCTCCTGTTTACGATCGAGCATACAGAGAACCGGCTTACTATAAAGAGGCTCGGGCTTTCTCAAAAGATAAAATCGTTGAGCCGGATATGCAAGAGGCAAAGAAGATTGCGGAATTTTTGGCGAAGGCTCCTAACATCGCATCAAAGAGATGGGTTTACGAACAATACGATTCAATGGTTGGAACAAGAAATATGTCAACCAATAGACCGTCTGATGCCGGTGTTGCCAACTTGAAGGGTACTGATTATGCAATTGCCATGACTTGTGATTGCAATTCGAGATATGTTTATTCGGATCCATGCATAGGAACACAAATGGCTGTTGCCGAAGCTGCGAGAAACATAGTTTGTGCGGGCGGTGATCCTTTGGCAGTTACGAATTGCTTGAATTTCGGCAACCCTTACAATGAGGAAACTTACTGGCAGTTCGTTAAAGCAATAGAAGGAATGGGTATAGCTTGCAGAAAATTCAATACTCCTGTAACCGGAGGAAATGTAAGCTTCTATAACCAAGCGTCAATGAATGGAAAAGTTGAAGCAGTCTTTCCTTCACCGGTCATAGGTATGATAGGAACAATCGAAAAAGACAAACAAATGACGTTGGACTTCAAGAGAGCCGGAGCAGTCGTTTATTTGTTGGGAGATATTGTTGATGACATCGCTTGTTCTGAGTATTTGTATTCTTATAGAGGCATAAAATTGTCATCGGTTCCTCATTTCGACATAGATAAAGAGGCGAATATGCAAAAGGCTTTGAGTGATCTTATCAACCAAGGCTTGATTGAGTCTGCTCATGATGTGAGTGAGGGAGGTTTATTCATTGCAATGTTGGAATCAGCCATGTGTAGAGATTTCGGATTCGACCTTTACACAAGCGGAGAAGTTCGTTTGGATTCCTTCTTGTTCGGAGAAGCACAAGGCAGAGTGGTGGTTACCGTTAAAGAAGGCAAGGAAAACGATTTCATAGATATGCTTAACATTTCTGGAATTGCGTGCTGTGCAGTCGGAAATGTGAGAGAAGATGGCGAAATCTTTGTTGATGAAGAATCTTTCGGAAAAGTGTCTGCGTATAAGTCGGTATATGACAATACAATAGGAGATATTTTGAATAAATAGCGAAAAGGATTTTTTGAAATAAAGGATCAGTAAAACAGATTAAAGAAGTAAAATTGTAAAACAAAAAACGAACAAACACAATGAAAAAGATATTTTTGTCGATATTGTCTTTGGGATTATGTTTCGGCGTTTTCGCTCAATCGGAAGGCGGAATAACTCCCGAAATGATGCAAAAAATAAAGCAATCTTATAAATCGACACCTGAAGATAAGGCTTTGAGAAATGCAGTCGCAAATGGTAAGATTCAATCTTTGGCATTGAATCTTGAGAATCTTGGTAAATATGATACGCATTTTTCACACAGAGTAAACAGTCGCGGAATCACCGATCAAAAATCATCAGGCCGTTGTTGGATGTTTACAGGCTTCAATGTGATGCGAAGTGAGATGATAGCAAAATACAATCTTGGTGCATTTGAATTCAGTCAGAATTATTTGTTCTTTTATGACCAATTGGAGAAAAGCAATCTCTTCTTGTCCTTAATAATAAAGCACATAGACGAACCATTAGAGAGTAAACACAATGAATGGTTGATGAAAAATGTTCTTTCAGATGGAGGACAATTTACAGGAGTTTCCGATTTGGTTACAAAATACGGATTGGTGCCATCAACCGTCCAACCTGAGACTTACAACTCTAACAATACAAGAAAAATAGATGAGTTGATAATATTAAAGTTGAAAGAATACGCTTTGGAACTTAGAGCGATGAAAGCCGACAAAAAAGCTAAGAAAGACAAGTTGGAAGCAAGAAAAGTTGAAATGCTTTCACAGATTTACAGAATGTTGGTATTGGCATACGGAGAGCCTGTTCAGGAATTCACATATACATTGAGGGATGTCAACGGTAAGGAAATCTCAACAGAGACTTACACCCCTAAATCTTTCTATGAAAAATATGTAGGCAAAGATTTGAAAAATTCTTATGTCATGTTGATGAACGATCCTTCGAGAGAATTTTTCAAAGTCTATGAGATAGAGAACGATCGTCATGTTATGGACGGAGCAAATTGGAAATATATCAATCTGCCTATTGAAGACATTAAAAAAATTGCAATAGCGTCTATCAAGGATTCAACAATGATGTACTTTTCTTGCGATGTAGGTAAATTTTTGTACTCAGAGAAGGGATTGTTAGATGTAAACAATTACGACTATGGCTCATTGATGGGAACGACTTTTGGAATGGATAAGAAACAACGCATACAAACTTTTGCGAGTGGCTCATCTCATGCAATGACTCTTTGTGCCGTTGATTTGGATAAAGAAGGTAATCCGAAGAAATGGCTTGTTGAGAATAGCTGGGGAGCTTCTCATGGTTGGCAAGGTCATTTGATAATGACCGATGAATGGTTTGAAGAATATATGTTCAGAGTTGTGGTTGACAAAAAGTATATCCCTGCCGATATATTGAAGTATCTGGATCAGAAACCTATAATGTTGCCACCTTGGGATCCTATGTTCAGTGAAGATATCGATTAAATGTTTTCATCAAAATGAGAGTGTGTAGAATCGCATCAATCTTAACGTTTCTGCTTTTTGCATCTGTTCTTTATGCACAAGAACTAGACACTTTATCGTATTCATACGAGCAGATGGAGTTTTATGAAGAAGCAGAGGAAGTTTATGAATATGAACCGTCTGATGAAGAAAAAATAATACAAGACGAATCCGATGAAGCAAGAGAAAGAGAACTTTACATCGAAGATTTGTATGATTATGTTCTTTATTTGTTGGATGCAGATAGTTTGGTGAATCGTTATGCCGAATATGAAAATCAAGATGGAATAACTGAGTTTGTGAATACTACTGTTGAAACAGATGGAATCGCAAAAAAGTTTGAAGTCATAGATATGCAACAGGAAGAACCGTTTTTCTACTGTAGAGAATATGTGTTCAATGAAAATCAGGCATGGGATTATATTTACGAAAGGCTTTATGACAAAACGGGGAAATTGATTTTTTTTGTAAGACAATATAACACATATAACTCAGGTTGTGCCGAAGTTGCGTTCGAACGTTCCGAGTATTATTGGAACGAGTCCGGTGAACTGATTCGTAAAACGTATGAAATATATGATTCACACAATACTTCGCTGGACATACAAGACTGTTGGATGGAAAGAGAAGTGTATGACAAAATCATGGAAAAGGAATCCTTTTTGTTAGCTCACCCATTTCCAACGACAAATGATGAAACAATAGAGGAACAAGCGAAAGAATAATAGTAGAAAGTATGAATCTGATTATCGATAGGGGGAATACGTTGTACAAAACGGCTGTTTTTGATGGCAGTGATTTGAAGGCGGTTGAAGCATTCAAAGAATTGAGCGTATCGGATCTTGAAAAGATTTTTTCAAAACAAAGAATCAGTAAAACGATTCTTTGTTCTGTTGGAGGGAAATTTGAAGAGGATTTGATACAATATCTTAAAGCCAATACAGACTGCTATTCGATGGATGATGATTTGACACTTCCGATGAGTTCGGCTTACAAAACGCCTGACACGTTGGGAAAAGATAGGATTGCATCTGTGGTAGGAGCGTTGTCTTGTGCAAAAGGTCGTTCTGTTATAGTGATTGATGCTGGCAGTTGCTTGTGTGTTGATTATGCAGACGGCAATTCTGTCTATCGAGGTGGTAGTATATCTCCGGGAATAGGTATGAAATATAAGGCCTTACATACTTTTACGGCTAACTTGCCGTTATTAGATTTGGACGAAACAAAGTTTGTTTTTTGTGGCTCTCGGACTGACGAATGTATTCATTCGGGTGTGATTAACGGGACACTGTTTGAAATAAACGGATTTATCGAAAAATACACCGAAAACGACGAAACAGTTGAAGTGTTTTTGACCGGAGGGTATGCAGACTTTATTGCAGGCAGATTAAATAGAGAAGTAATTGTTGATAAGCATATAGTATTGAAAGGATTAAACGTAATATTAGATATAAATGCGAAGTAAAAATATTTTAAGCCTTGTTTTAGTGGTGTTATTTTTGATATCATCTTTCTTAGTTTCGGCACAGAATACGTTGAGTTCACCATACACAAAATACGGAATAGGAGAGGTCGGTTTGTATTCAAATGCGGTTACATCGGCTATGGGTGGTGTTGGCTACACTCTTCAAAGGAATAATATGGTTAATTATAAAAATCCGGCATCTTATGCAGCTGTTGATACGATGTCGTTGATTTTTGACATAGGTTTTTATACTAATTATACCATATTGAGTTCGGAATCGGCTAAAACCACCGGCAATACAGGAGGTATTTCTCACATTTTATTCGCATTTCCTGTGCATAAAACGCTTAAAGTAGCCGGAGGACTCTTGCCTGTTTCCGTCATAGATTTTACAGCATCGGAGACATTTAACACAGATACAGTGAACATAGGTCATTATAAGACGTCTTACAAAGGTGATGGCGGTATCAACAAAGTCTTTTTGGGATTGGCGTACAGCCCTACCGAATCAGCCGGAGCTTTGGATAATTTGTCCATAGGCTTAAACGCTTCGTATCTTTTCGGAAATTATTATCGCAGTAAGTCATTATCTTTCCCGGATTCAGTCTCTTTCTTGTCTTCTCGCATAGAAGAGAATTATAAGATTTCGGCATTTACACTCGATTTCGGATTGCAATATTTCCAACCTATGAAAAACGGAGATTTGTTTGGAATCGGTTTGACTTATGCCTTGCCGAGCGTATTGCCTACAAAAAATGAATACAGACATTACACTTATACAGAATCAGCAAGTTTGGAAACAATCAGAGATTCCGTGCAATCGCGTAATAGCGAAGGGAATATGAAATTGCCACAAACGGCAGGATTCGGCTTATCTTATGAACGTCCGCAGAAGTTCTTTGCTGCACTCGATTTGACTTATGCTCAGTGGAGTCGATTTGAAGTTCAAGGAGTTTCTTATCCGGATGTGATGAAAGATGATTGGACTATAAACGCCGGATTCGAGTATAAACCGGACGCATACGGCTCTTACTTCGAGAAAGTCAGCTATAGATTCGGACTGAATTATTCAACCGGAATGTTGAATTTGAGAAACGAACAATTATCTCGTTACGGAGTGTCATTGGGATTTGGTTTACCGATAAAGAAACAGGGTACACAAATCAATCTTTTCGTGGAATACGGCAAACAAGGCACAAGAGAACAGAACCTAATCAGAGAGAATTACTTCAAAATAGGAGTCTCTTTCTCGGCAAAGGACGTTTGGTTCTTCAAAAGGAAATATCAGTAATCGAAAAATAAATAACAATAATCAAATAACATAGATTTAGAGAAATGAAACAAACAATCTTATCATTAGCTGCATTTGCAGTTATTATGGGAGTAGGAGAGGTGAAAGCACAACGCTTTGGGCAGACACCGGAAGATAGTTCTGCTTGTATAATGAACAATTCCCTTTATCAGGAATTTTACAAACAGAAAAATTATAAGGACGCTTATGAACCTTGGACGCAGGTTGTGAAACATTGTCCTAAGTATCATATCAACACATTCATCAGAGGTGGAAATATCTTGAAGAATATGATTGCCACAGCTGCAAATCCTGCAGATAGAAACAAATATATAGATGAGTATATCGCACTTCAAGACATCAGAACCTCGGCATTCGGTGAAGAATACAACAATATAGCAACCAAAGCAAAGATTTTATCCGAATATCGTCCCGATCAAAAAGAACAAATCTACAATTGGTACAAAGAAGCTGCGACAAAAGGAGGCAAAAACCTTGATGCACAATATTGTCCTTTGTATGTAGAGGCTACGATCAACTATTTGCATTCCATAAAAGCAAATTCTGAACAAATGTCATTGTTGTTCGACGCTTACGATTATGCTTCCGAAACTTTGGAATTCATAGTTAAACAAAGAAAAGCCGAATTGGCAGCAGTTCAAGCTGAGGGTAATGCAAAGAAAATCAAGAAAGCAGAAACCGAATACAATAATTCAATGAGCTATTTGTCGCTTACAGAGCAAATGATTGAGCCATTCGCTTCTTGCGATAAAATAATCCCTATCTACGAACCAAAATTCAAGGCAAATCCTAATGATGTAGAACTATTGAGAAAAATAACCACCAACTTGGATCGAAAGAATTGTACAAAATCAGACTTATTCTTCTCGGCAACTGAAAATCTCCATAAATTGGAACCAACAGCCAAGTCTGCTTATATGATGGGAAAAATGTTGGTAGATAAGGAAAATTACAAAGAAGCTGCGGTTTATTTGGAGGAAGCAGTGAAAACGTTCGAAGATAACGATTCAAAAGCAAAAGCATCTTATTTGTTGGCAACGGCATTGATGAATTCAGGTCAATTGTCCGCAGCAAGAACGGCGGCATATCAAGTTGCGGAATTCGATAAGAGCCTTGAGGGAAAAGCTGTTCTGTTAGTGGCAACAATGTATTTGAGAAGCTCTGTATCATGTGCTTCACACGAAGGAAAGATTCGCGGAGCTGCGTGGGTGGCTTACGATGAGGCAGCAAGGGCAAAGTCAATCGATCCGAGCATAGAGGCGGAAGCACAAAAGGTTATGAACTCTGCACGCTCTCAATGGCCGTCTAAAGAGGATATGTTCTTCAACTCAATCAATCCCGGCTCAGCATTCTCTGTAGGATGTTGGATAGGAAGAGGAACAACCGCAAGATCAAGATAATAAAGTGTTGTTGAAAAATATAAAAACATCGATTAAGCAGGTGCATTTGCCTATTGCAGGTGCACTTGCTTTGTTTTGTTGCCTTGTCTGCTGCACAAAAAAAGAAGAAAAGCAGATAAAAGCCGTTGACAAAAACATTCCGACGCAGGTAATCAATGACGCACATCTGCTTAGAAGCGTAAGCGGAAACGTGGATATAGAATTGAAAGCCTCAGTCATAGAAATGTATTCGGGAGACAGTGCAAGAATGTGTTGTCCGAAAGGAATAGATGTATTGTTTCTTGAAAAAGACCTTACACACAAAGCAAAGCTCACAGCCGATTATGCAATCAATCATTCTGATTCCGAACTTTACTACGTCAAAGACAACGTTGTCATAATCGATTACAAAGAACAAGACACATTTTATTGCCAAGACCTTTATTGGGTTAAAGATTCGGCATTGCTCAGAACTGATTTGCCGGTCAGACGTCAATCATCTTCGGGAACGGATTATGGAGACGGATTGAGGGCAACCGATTCGTTTGACAGCGTCAGAATAAAGAATCCTCACGGAAGTCAAATCGTGGAAGAAGATTAAAAATCGGCAGAATCCTTCCTTTGTTTTATTTTACTGAATCTTTGTTTCGTTTAGCCGAATCTTGAAAACAAAATTACGATTCTTGATTTTGTCCGAATACATGGACAAACGCTTGAATTTCGTCCGTAAGTCAGTGTTTTTTCTTCATCAATAGCAGCAATGTGTGAAAACATGGTTGCGGACAATCAAAAATACCTGGGTTTTTTATATGAGAATACCCGGGTATAATGGTGCGAAAACCCCGGGTATTTTGCATGCTCTGTAGCTATGCTTTCAAGAATGTATGCCGATTGTCGTTATTTGAGTTTGAATTTAAGTCCTACATAGAACGTTCTCGGTTGTGTCGGACCGTATATGTACCCCGCATCTCTGTTCACTCCTTTGTCGAAATCGTTCTGAAAACTGTCGAAAATGTTGTTTACGCCGCATTTGATTTGAATGATGGTTCCGCGACCTGCTTCCAAATCATAACCTATCGAAGCATTGACATCGAAAAATCGAGGCGTGATTTCCAAACGGTCTTTCTCTATCACACCTGCATAATGTGGAACACGCATTTTACCGGTGTAGATTCCGCTGATGTTGATGCTTGTGTTGCGAATGGCAGTCAAGTCTATGCCGAAATAACCATAGTCTTCAGGGCTGCGAAGTATGTAATCCGTACCCTCGACACTCTCATCTTCCGACCAATATTCGGTTTGTTTGTATTTGTTTGATTGAACGGTATAGCCCAATGAGAAATTGACAATATCCCTATATGCCAATTTTGCCGTGATACTTGCTCCTGCAACATCGGCTCCCGAAGCGTTGTATCTCTCTTGGGTGATGGTGCTTGTCAAAGAGTCTTCCGATATGATTCTTGTTGCAAAGACATCGTCCAAGATGGTGTAGAATCCCTCCAAAAGCACGTTCGCCTGCCAATTGTCATTGATTTGCAGATAATAATCCGCAGAAAGAGAAAAACTGTTTGAATATTCGGGACGCAAATCCTTGGCAAGCTGTGTACGCAAACTCATTCCGCCGACCTGGGTAATGTGAAAGTCTTCTTCGTATGCCTGAGGTGCTCTGTAGCCGCTTGAATAGCTTGCTCTGACTTGCAAATCTCCGAAAGGCTTATACAAGAGATTGATTCTCGGAACAAAGACCGGAGCTTCCAAAAGGTTGTGCTTGTCAAGCCTTGCACCGATCAATACGTTGAAAAGCCTGCTTGTCCATTCCGATTGCAAGTATCCTCCGAATGTGTTTACTTCTTGTTCGTGCAAAATATTGTAAGCTTTGACCTGATCTTTAAGACTGTTTGTGTTGTATTCGATTCCGTATGTCAGAACAGCCTTTGAGAAAAGCAAATGTTCGATTGTGTGATTTGCCATCGCACCTGCGAGAAATGTAAGGTCGCTTGTCGTTCCGTAAGCATTGGGATCTTTTCCCGAACCATAATAAGAATCCCTGTCGATGTGCTGAGCGGAGGAATAGATGTTGAGTCTGTGTCTGCCGTTTGTCGAAACAAAATCGTAATTTGCCGTTATCGCATTTATCAAATGCTCGGTCATTTCGCATATATCGCTGTTGTGGGGTTGTTCTTCAAAGTTATTTCCGCCTCTTCTCTTCTCATTGGTCGTGTGATATTCGATGTTGATTTTGTGTTTCGGGTTTATGTTATAAAACAACTTTGTTCCGAAAGAGTGATTGTTAAGACTTCCTATCTCGGAAAAGCCGTCGTTGTCTCTGTCGTAAGGATTACGTTTGCGGAATGTTTGATAGAATGAAGCACCAAAGCGTCTGTCTTTACTCAATATTGCACCGTTTGCATTGAAATTTTGAGCGTAGCTGCTGCCTCCTATTGCCTGAACATCAGTTCCAATACTTAGTGAAGGCGATGAAGGTTCCTTTGTTATGATATTTATGGTTCCGGCAATGGCGTTTGCTCCGAATAAAGCAGAACCTCCACCTTTCACTACTTCTACTCGTTCTATCATATTAACCGGCAGTTGCTCCAAACCGTAAACTCCGCTTAGTGCACTCATTATAGGTTTTGAATCCATCAACAGCTGAGTGTACGGACCGTCCAAGCCATTTATTCTCACCTGTGGAAAACCGCAATTCTGGCAACTGTATTCCACTCTGACCCCGCTTTGAAAACCTAAACTCTGTACTAAATCCTGAGCATTGTTCTTTTCAAATTCATTTTCGGATATTACACCTACGACAACGGGAGCTTCTTTTCTGTCGGTCTCGTTTCGATTGGCGGAAACAACTATTTCTCCCAATCTTTTTACATCTGCAGTCAATTCTATGTGAGCATGACTTACGCTGCCTTTTCTTATTTCTATTTCATGTCGTTCGTTTTTGTATCCTATGCAACTTATGAGCAAAGTGTATTTTCCCGGTTTCAATTGTCTGAAAAGGAAGTTTCCTTCTTCGTCGGTAGTCGTTCCGTTGGTTGAATTTTCGATTGCAACCGATGCATAGGCGATAGCTTCTTTTGTTTGTTTGTCAAATACGTGTCCTTCAATGTTTACGCGGTCGTCAACTTGAGCCGATGCTTTGCTTATGAAGAAACACAGTACTACAAATGTGATTGAGAGTAGTCTTTTCATATTTCTTTGTTCTTGTTTAATGTTTGATTATTTCAGTTTGCAAAATTAGGAAATTCATTCATATAGACGAATACCCGAAACAAGTGATTTTTCAAATAAAAAAGGCGTGAAATTAAAAGATTTCACGCCTTGAGATGATTTTTCCAAGATTTATCTCAATATTTCCCTGCTGTAACGATGTGCAGATGAATAAGCATCACACGTTTTGTGAGAGCAAGAAACCAAGATAAAACTCAATGCGGTCAAAGCCAACATTGCAACAAATAATTTCTTCATATACTTCAGTGCTTTTTTATGTTAAACGTCAATATTCCGATTTTATTCTTGAAATTCTATAAAGAATCCTCTTTTTTTGGAGTTCTGACATAATGAGGCATAGATTCAGGCAACACAATCGACATTTCGACTAAGCCTGCAAAGACTCCGTTTTCATACCATGGAGATTGATAAATCAGTTTCTTCAATCCCTCTTTTTCGATTGTGTAAGCGTTCGTCTTGCCTTCGCTCATCAATTGTTTGATGATTTGTTGTGCTCTTTCGGGATGGCAATCGAGCAGTTGCTTTCCAATCAATTCTCTTCCGCCTTCTTTGACGTAGGTGTTTGCACTGCGATCGTTCATATCCACAATCTTGCCATCTTTATCGCAAACGGTGATTGCAACGAACGGAAGTTCATTCGACCAGTTTTCCATATTATAATAATAAAATGAAAGTTTATAAAAAACCCACAGAGCGAAGTTCGCAAACTGTGGGAATGATTATGAAAAAAATAAAACTTACTTACAAGACAATGCAGCAAGGGCAATGGAGTACATTTTTGTCTTTGTGCTGTCTCCTCTTGAAGAAAGAACACAAGGAACCTTTGCTCCGACAACCATTGCAGCCAATTCAGCCTTAGCGAACTTAGTGCAAGACTTGTAGAATACGTTTCCTGATTCTATGTTAGGCCATACCAAGCAGTCTGCATCGCCTGCCACTTCGCCTTTTAGCTTCTTTATAGTAGCACTTTCTTTATCTATCGCAACGTCTAAAGCCAACGGTCCGTCGATTATTGCACCCTTGATTTGACCTCTGTTACCCATTGCAGCGATTAGGGCAGCGTCAACGCAAGAAGGAATACCCACGCTCATTTGTTCGGTAGGTGCAATCATAGCTACTTTAGGTGTTTCGATGCCTAAAGTTTTCGCTGTATTGATTACATATTGTGTTATCGCAGTTTTTTGTTTGAAGTCAGGAGCAGGAATAACCGCAACGTCAGAAGTAATCAACAATTTGTGATAAGTAGGAACTTCGAAAACGGTAACGTGAGAAAGCACAGGCTTTCCTCCCGGCATCAATCCCTTTTCCTTATTCAATATAGCTCTCATGTATTTGTCTGTAGAGCAAAGACCTTTCATCAAGATGTCTCCTTCACCTGCGTTGATCAATTCAACAGCCTTGTTAGCGGCAAGTTGTTCGTTTGCTTCTTGAACAAGAGAGAATTTGTTAACGTCGATACCTTCTGCGGCACAAACGGATTTGATTGTGTCGATGTCTCCAACCAATGTTGCATCAACGATTCCCAAATCCATAGCCATTGAAGCTGCTCCGATAGTGTGAGAATCGTTAGCGTAAGCAGCAACCAATCTTTTTTTACCTTTGGCTTTTACAGCCTCGATGATTTCATCTAATTTCTTAATCATTGCCAATCGTTTATTATTTAATTATTATTTTTTCCTTTTATAGGGATGTGCAAAGTTACAACAATAATTTGGTTTTCATAAAACAAAGAAAGAGAAAAACGAAACGAAGATTCAGAAAATTCTTTCTTGATTTCAGAAAAATGATTCTTTGTTTCATTTCAGGGCGTTTTTGACTTGAAAATCCTTGATTTCGTTTGGCGTTTATTTTGCTGTCTTTCCGCAAGTTGAAGAGAAGAGTGAGAAAAATCTTTCGTTTTTTTCGCATAATAGATGCACGATTCAAGGTTTTTGTTGTACTTTTGCAGTCGGGTAAGTCTTGTACGACCAGCTCCCTCTGAATCTCCCCAGGGCGGGAACGCAGCAAGGTAAGGAGGTTGTAGCGGTGCGATATAAGTAGCTTGCCCTTTTTTTTATGCAAACTTAACTTCAAGACATACAAACAAAGGCTGCAAAAATTCTTGCAGCCTTTAGTGTTTTTCAAAACAAGGTTTATCTGATTCCCGCTTTGTTCAGAGCCGCCTGATAGCGGTTTGCGTTAGCGTAATGCTCGTCGGGCGTGCGTGCAAAGTTGTGATAGCCCGAGAAATCTTCCTTTGCACAGAAGAAAATGAAGTCATGCTTTTGGTAATTCAAGACCGCACGAATCGAACTCTGCTCCGGAAGACATATAGGCGAAGGAGGAAGCCCCTTATACATATAAGTATTATACGGAGAGTCCGTTTGCAAATGCTTATACATCACCCTGCGAATCGTAAAGTCGCCCACAGCAAACTTAACCGTCGGATCAGCCTGCAACAACATATCTTTACGCAAACGATTCAAGTACACACCGGCAATAATCGGCTTCTCATCATTCTTATTCGTTTCTTCCTCGACTATAGACGCCAACACAATAACCTCATGCCTGCTCAGCCCCGTACGATTCAAACCCTCGCTTTGAGCATTCCACCATTTATCCGCCTCAGACTTCAATCTCTCCAACAGCTTCTCCGCTCCGATGTTCCAATACACCTGATAAGTATCCGGAATCACATTCTCAAACAAATCACTCGCATCCGTACGATTCTCAATCGCCGCAAGCAAATCCCTGTCGCTTATCATAAGTTGCGAAGACAGCTTTTTCGCAAACTCATCTTTCGTTCTCACTTTCCCGATCACAAGATTCACAGGCGTCTGCAAGCCTCTGACAAGTTTCTTCACAAGCTCCAATTGCGTCAAACCCGATTCCAACTCGTAATAACCGCTACGCACCTTTCCGTTATCGCCGAGCAATGACATGAAAACCTTGTATGGCAAACCGCTTTCGAGGACACCTTTCGCTTTAAGCTCCTTAGTGATACTCTCAACCGAAGTATTAGGTTGCACATACAGCTTTACCGTTTTCTCATTCTTGACTTTCGCAGTGCAGAACCCCAACATAACGCTCGTAAAAGCAATCAGCAGAATCCCGAACACCACCAATATGATCGCAATCTTCTTTCTATTCATTTTCATTCCTCAATATTTTTTGATACAACACCACATCCTTGAACTCCATTCCCCTTTGAATCCACTCTTTCAAACAAGCCGTCTGTTCGAAACCGCAAGCCGAAAAAAGCGAACGACTTTCACTGTTGTCCGAAGCAACGAAAGCATACAACTGATTCAGGTTGTAAATCCTCGAAACATAATCGCAAAGCAATGCGACAGCCTTTCGGGCATACCCTTTCCTGCGTTCCGATTCGCAGATGAAGATTCCCACAGCCGCTTTCGAGTCTCTGAAGTCGAAATCATAAAGATCCACACAGCCGAGAGTAACAATCATATCTTCCGAACAGGCATCCAACATCAGCCGCATTTGTTTCGCAACCTCCAAAGGCTCGTTTTGCGAGGTCAGAACGTAGTTCTCCAAAGCATATCTCGAAAACGGACGCATGGTGTTCCCGCTTTCCCAAAGCGAAATCTCGTTCTCCCATTCGTAAAACAAGTCTGCATCCGACAAATCGACCGCTCGCAACTTCAATTCCATTGTTCTTTTTTTTGCAAAGATACGACAAAGCTCGCGAATTGCCTCCACGTATCTCGCATGTTTCTCCACGTATCTCGCATGTTTCTCCACGAATCTCGCGAATCTGCACGTATTTTTCTCTCGCAAAGACGCAAAGGTCGCGAAGTTTGTTTGCAATGAGCTATGAGCAGAGAGCAATGAGCCGAAAGTTGCTTAAAAAATCCTCAAAGCCCACAACTCAAGGCTCAAAGCCCATTGCTCAAGGCTCAAAGCTCGTTGCTCAAAGCCCAAAGCCGAAATAAAAAGATTCGTGTAAATACTCGTGATACGTGGAAACTACTTTGCGATTTTGCAATTTATTCTGTCGGTCTGCGACCTTTGCGAGAGGAAAGCCAAACGCCGATTCCCAACTGCCAAAGTAAGGCAAAAAATCCCCGAAAGCAGTTTCAAAAAAAATCCGCTTATTGGTACTGCCCGTACCGGTAACTGGTACTACCAATACCGGTAATTGGTACTACCCGTACCAGTAAGCGGTACTACCAGTACCGGTAATTGGTACTACCTGTACCGGTAATTGGTACTGCCAATACCGGTAAGGGAA
>JAZNIO010000041.1:0-30820 GCA_045577535.1 Candidatus Onthomorpha sp.
AACTGGTACTACCAATACCGGTAATTGGTACTACCCGTACCAGTAAGCGGTACTACCAGTACCGGTAATTGGTACTACCTGTACCGGTAATTGGTACTGCCAATACCGGTAAGGGAAACATTCCGCAAAAGAAGTCTGAGAATGGTTTAAGGAAGAATGGTTAATGTTTAAGGAAGTTTGCCGTCAGTATTTCGACCTTAAACTTTCATCCTTAAGCCTTAAACCTCACTCAAACTTCCTTTGCGATTTTGCGACCTTTGCGAGAGAAAAAATACTCGTGATTCGCGTGATACGTGGAAAAGGAAAGAGAAAATTTTGTCGTATAAGAAAGTTTTTATACCTTTGTCGCTTGAATCGGAAACCAAATTAAAAAAAGGAGGAAACGGCAAACAAAAGATTTATTATAACGATTTAGAAAATTAAAAAGACAGATAAAAAGCGTTTTTGCTTATATTTGGTTATTTGAAACCTCGAAAATTTCAGATTATGCACCAATAGAATAAGTCGAAACGCTCACGATGATTTTCGTGGGCTTTTCTTATTTGGTGCAAAGGTAGTTCGAGGACCTCAAATAACCGTAGGAAAAATGTCCCACGTTTTTATTTTGTCTCAAAACAAAGAAAAAAAGTAATTAAACGCCTTTGGGACATAGGCAGAGTAAGAAAAAAGATAGTAAAATGAGAAAGACAACATTTTTAACATCGATTGCGATTTTTGTAGCTTTGTTCGCAAGTAGCGGAACGATTTTTGCACAAAACGTAACAAATTTCAAATATCTTCTAACCTTGGAAGGACATACGAAAAACATTACTTCGGTTAGCTGGAGTCCCGACGGGAAATATTTGGCAAGCGGTTCAGAGGACAATACCGTTAAGATATGGGACGCAAAGAGCGGTGCGTGCATTAGAACCTTGAAAGGACATTCGTCTTCCGTGGAATCGGTTTGCTGGCGTCCTGACGGAAATTATTTGGCAAGCGGTTCATGGGACGGAACCGTTAAGATATGGGATGTAAACAGCGGTGTGTGCATTCGAAACTTGAAAGGACATTCAAGTGGCGTGCTTTCCGTTTGTTGGAGTCCCGACGGAAAATATTTGGCAAGCAGTTCATCAGAGAAAACCATTAAGATATGGGACGCAAAGAGCGGTGTGTGCATTCGAAACTTGAAAGCACCTTCATATAACGTGCGTTCCGTTTGCTGGCGTCCTGACGGGAAATATTTGGCAATCGGTGCAGATAATGGAGACGTTAAGATATGGGATGCAAACAGCTGGGAGAGTATTCGGACCTTGAGTGGACATTCGGGAGCTGCTAGTTCTGTAGCATACAATAACGACGTAAGCTGCATAGCAAGTGGTTCATATGACAAAACCATTAAGATATGGAACGCAAAGAACGGCAATCTTCTCAAAACCTTGAAAGTAAATTCCGGTGGCGTTATGTCGGTTTGCTGGAGTCCCGACGGAAAATATTTGGCAAGCGGTTCGTTTCACAGCATCCTTGAGCTATGGGACGCAAACAGCGGTGCATGTCTTCAAACCTTGGAAGAACATGCGGGTAGCGTGAATTCTGTTAGCTGGAGTCCCGACGGAAAATATTTAGCAAGCGGTTCAGGTGACAAAACCATTATTATATGGGGTGCAAAGTAGGTTTTGTATATATAAATCAAAGTAAAAATAAACTAAAATGAGAAATGCGAAATTTTTAACATTGGTTGCGATTTTTGCGACTTTGTTTATGAATTTTGGAACGCTTCCTGCACAAAACATAAAAAACTTCAAATGTCTCAAAACCTTGAAAGGACATTCAGATTGGGTCGAATCCGTAAGTTGGAGTCCCGACGGAAAGTATTTGGCAAGCGGTTCACATGACCATACCG
The DNA here is from genome assembly GCA_045577535.1 of Candidatus Onthomorpha sp. GTDB lineage: Bacteria > Bacteroidota > Bacteroidia > Bacteroidales > P3 > Onthomorpha. The sequence continues at coordinate 1,880 of JAZNIO010000041.1, forward strand.
TTATTATATGGGATGCAAAGAGTGGAGAAAAACTCCAAACCTTGGAAGGACATTCCTATTACGTCAATTCCGTTTGTTGGAGTTCCGACGGAAAGTATTTGGCAAGCGGTTCAGATGACAAAACCGTTATTATATGGGATGCAAAGAGCGGAGAAAGACTCAAAACCTTGAAAGGACATTACGGTTTCGTCTATTCCGTTTGTTGGAGTCCCGACGGAAGATATTTGGCAAGCGGTTCATTAGACAATACCGTTATTATATGGGATGCAAACAGCGGAGAAAAACTCCAAACCTTGGACGGACATTCTAAAAATGTCGAATCCGTTTGTTGGAGTCCCGATGGAAAATATTTGGCAAGTGGTTCAGAAGACAATACCATTATTATATGGGATGCAAACAGTGGGCAAAGTCTAAAAACCTTAGTAGGACATGAATTTTACGTCAGTTCTGTTAGCTGGAGTCCCGACGGAAAGTATATAGTCAGCGGTTCAGGAGACGATACCGTTAAAATCTGGGGCATAGAGTAAGTCCTATATATATAAGGTAAAGGAAACCGAGCGTTCGACCTGCTTTTGCATTTGCGAACGCTCGTTTTGTTTTTGTCAACAGCCAACAGCTAACAGCCAAAGTAAAGAAACCAACAGCCAAAGTAAAAAAGAAAAACAGCCGAAGTAAAGAAAGAAAAATCGAATCTTTGTTGTATCTTTGCACGGAGAAAGAAAAACAATAAGAAATGAAGAAAAGAATATATGTAATGTTGGCGGCAATGCTTGTAAGCTTTGTCGCAATATGTCAAAAGGTGGATGTGATTCCTCAGCCTGCGGTTGTGGAAGTTTCGAACGGCAAGGGATTTGTCATGAACGACACTACAACTCTCTATATCGATAAAAGCATGAGCCGAATGCCTGCGGTGGAGTTTTTGAAGAAGAGTTTCTCTCGCTCTTTCGCCAAGGAAATGAATGTGGTCGTTAAGAAAAAACTCAAAAACAAAGAGCTGTCGAACGCAATCGTCTTTGTGAGAGTATCGGACAAGAAGTTGGGTGCGGAAGGTTACGTTTTGACAATCGATGACAAACACATAGTTGTCGAAGCCAACGAAGAAGCAGGCTTTTTCTATGCTTTGCAAACTCTCTATCAGCTTTCGGATTCGGATTTGCTTTGCGGTCATTTATCGGATTCGGCGTTTGAAAATCCTGCGGTTTGCTCCGAGCGTATCGAATTCCCGTCCTGCCGCATCGAAGACACGCCTCGCTTTTCGTATCGTGGAAAGCATTTTGACAGTGCAAGACATTTTTTTACCATCGAGCAGGTTAAGAAACATATAGACTTGATGGCGTATCACAAACTCAACACTCTGCATTTTCATTTGACGGATGACCAGGGCTGGAGGGTGGAAATAAAACGCTATCCTAAGTTGCAGTCCGTTGCATCGCACCGTAAAGGAACGATTATAGGACATTATAACGACAATGACCAAAGAAACCCGAACTACGACGGCGTTCCGCATGGCGGATACTACACTCAGGAAGAATTAAAAGAGCTTGTGGAGTATGCAAAGGCAAGAAACATAGAGATTATTCCCGAGATAGATTTGCCGGGACATGCTTCTGCCGCATTGGCTGCCTATCCGGAACTCGGTTGCAAGGGCTCCGGCTATGAGGTTCAAGGCACTTGGGGAATTTTTGAGGAGGTTTTCTGCACCAAAGACAGCGTTTTGGATTTCTTGAAAGGCGTTTTGGATGAACTGATCGAGATTTTCCCGTCTCAATACGTGCATATCGGAGGGGACGAATGCCCTAAGACGAATTGGAAAACCTGTCCTAAGTGTCAGGAACAAATAAAGCGTTTCGGCTTAAAGGATGAAAAAGAATTGCAAAGCCGTTTCATGCTCATATTGCAGGAGTATCTCGAATCGAAAGGAAGAAAGGCAATCGCTTGGGATGAGATTCTCGAGGGCGGAGCAACGAAAGGAATGACTATAATGTCGTGGCAGGGTGAGAAAGCAGGGGAAGAGGCTGCCAAGTCTGGCTTGGACGCAATCATGTCGCCGGCTGCGTATCTTTACTTCGACTATTATCAAGGCGAACCGGAGTGTGAGCCTCTTGCAATAGGGGGTTATACCACTCTGAAGAAGGTTTATTATTACGAACCTATGCCTGCGGGTCTTACTCCTGAGCAAGAAAAACATATAATAGGGGTTCAAGCAAATACATGGACGGAATACATTCCTACTTACGACAAATTGCAGTACATGGACTTCCCTCGCGTTGCCGCACTCTGCGAATCGGCTTGGTGCAAACCTGAAAACAAAGATTACGAACGCTTTTTGGCGAAGTTGGAAAAGCTGTTTAAGGCTTACGATGCAATGGATGTGAATTATTCTCGCTCGCATTACGCAATCAATGCGGAGGTTTCGTACGATGTAAACCTGCAAAGCCCGATAGTAAGCTTATCTACATTTGCAAAAAACGCCACTATATATTATTCAACCGATACTTCGGCAAACGCAACCTTTGTTCCATTTGAAGGAAACATTGCTATAACAAAACCAACCGTGCTTACGGCATACGCAGAACGCGACGGAAAACGTGTGTCTCCTCTTTTCAAGGCATCATATCACCCGAACAAGGCAACCGGAAAGTCATATACGATTGAGAATCTCAACCCTCAGTATTCGGGAAGCACGACTTACGCTCTTACGGACGCACTTGTGGGCAGTCAAAAGAGCTATGACAAATGGGTGGGCACGTATGGATACGATTATTCGGTGCTTGTGGATTTGCAACAAGAGGAAGAAGTGAGCGAAATCTCGATTAACTTCTTGGAAAACGTAGGTAGCTGGATTTTCTTGCCGCTTTCGGTGGATTTCTACGTCGGTATGGATTCCGAAAACTTGGAAAAAATTCCTGCAGACAAAGTAATCGAAACTCAAAACGGTCAAATCAAAAATTTCAAAGCAGAGTTCGATAAAACCAAAGCAAGATTCGTGAAGATATTTGCTACAAGCCAAAAACGCTGTCCTGAAGATCATCCGGGGGCAGGCTATCCCGCACATTGCTTTGGAGATGAGATAATAGTGAACTAAAGGAAGAAAATTACGAATCTTTGTTTTGACGAAATAGAATCAAGAAAGGATTATGTATATCTTTACCGTGGATTTCGAGGATTGGTTTGACAGAGCGACAAGTCTTGAACGCAAGAGTCTGCCTGTCAGTCGGCTGAAATTCGGATGGGATTCGCTTTCTGCCATACTTGAAAAGACAAACACAAAGCCTACTTTCTTCATTCAGGGATGCACGGCTGAGCGTTACCCGTCTTTGATTGCTGAAATCGCAGACAAGTATGACATTGGTATTCATGGCTATGAGCATCACAATTGCAACGATATAACGACAGAAGTCTTTGAAAAGGATTTGCGAAAGTCCGTTCGAATTTTGCAGGACATTACCGGACGAAAGATAAACAAATATCGCTCGCCTTACTTCTCCCTTCCGAATAAGGAATTCCTTGATATAGTTGCCGCAAACGGCATTGAAATAGATTGTTCGCTTGCTTCAATAAATCATTCCTACGGACAAAAAGTCTTGGATAACGATTCGCCTTGTCGGATTCTTTGCAACGGAATTGAAATCAAGGAACTGCCACCGACAAGCATCGGTTTGGGTGGCTGGAACTTCGGTTTCCTCGGCGGAGGCTACTTTCGATTCTTTCCATACTCTCTTATAAAACATTGGACTGAAAAGAAGAATGATTATTCCCTTGCTTACATTCATCCGCAAGACTTAGACAGAGAATTGCCTCTTGATTATGCCGAATCATATAGAGAGAAACTCCGCTCGCATATCGGTTTGAAAACCGTGGAACGTAAGTTGGAGAGATTTTTGACAGAGTTTGATTTTGTTGATGTTGAAACTGCGGCAAGGGAAACGAATTGGGAAAAAATGCCCCTTGTGGAATTGTGATTCGTTTCTGCGGGTCGGTGATTCGAAACAAGCGTTCGCAATTTTGAAAAAAGGAAATACAAACACCTAAAGCAGATAAGGTGAAGATAAAACGAAAAGATATGAAAATGATGAAACGAAACGCTTTCCTTATAGTCGTAATTATTTTGTCGGCTCTTCATTCCGGTGGTTTGTATTCTCAAATCGCTGTGCGAAGTCTTGATTGCGGGAAATGCGTTATAGAATTCGATAATCCGTCTTCAGAAACAAAAACCGTGGAACTTTATTACAAGAGTGCGGATGATACTTTGGTTTTCTTGGAAGACTTTTCCCGTTTTCCGCATGCTCAAAACGGAGGAATGATTTGCAATAGTATGATTCCGCTTCGCTTGCCAGATAGTTATACTCTTTATTCCGCTTGCAGGGCAAAAAGAGTCTATTCTCCAAATGGGGATACTTGTTTCTTCAATACAGATGGCGAATTTTTTACACCGCTATTGGATTTGTCCGCTTACAAAGATACGCTCAGGCTTTCTTTCTTTTTGAAAACCGAAGCAAGTTATGCGTGTACTTTCTCTGTGCATATGGTTGATGAATCGGGAAACGAAACTTTGATAAAGCAGATTACGATGCCTAAAAATTCGACTTACACATTCGATAGCTTGATACAAACTTCTCAAAATCTTTTTTCGTTGAAATTTTCTACCACATCCTTTGTTGCAATGGATAATTTGAGCCTATCTTCTTATCCTTTGACAACCACGCTTAGCCAAAGCATGACGACGGATGCAGACAGTTGCGTTTTCAATGACCTTTTGCCGAATACCAAATACTATTGCACTATATCGGGAACGCAAGATACAATATCCTTTACAAGTTCGCAGGCATTGAAATTGGGAAACATCGTTGACCTTTCTCCATTTACGGCAACTATTTCGGCAGATATGTGTGCCAATCTTTCGAATCCGAGATATGTATTGAGAACTCTCTCTGATGAAAACACCATTTACGCAACCGATTTGTTCTTTTCGCAAGTTGCAAGCACCAATACATATAATCGAGCCATTGAAATATACAACGGGACAGGACGAGATATTTGTTTACAACCTTATTCCCTTGTGGTAGAACTTCATACGGGTACAGGAAATTATAGTTCGACAAAAACTCTTACCTTTACCGACAAAGATACAATCAAGTCCGATTCATGTATAGTCATAATGCAGGGTTTGCATGCACTGAATGACAACTCCAATGGCGTGTTTTACGTAAATCCTTCCATATTCGGACAAAGCGTAATCGACGGAAACGATCCTTTTGCTTTGATAAAAGGGAACGATACCTTGGATATATTCGGCAACTTTGCCGAAAACGTAAACAATACTCAAGGTTGGATGTACGAAAACATAAGAACGGCAAAGACAGTCTTGAAACGACAATCATGGGTCAGCAAAGGAGTGAAGTCAAATCCTCAAACGGGATTTCCGACTCTTGAAACCCAGTGGCAACAGCTTGGAAACCTTTCAAATACTCTTGCAGAGAATTTTGCCGATTTTGGTTCTCATACAATGGATGGCGCATTGAGCGGAATGATTCTTGATTCTGTTGTCGTGAATCTTGAATCCGTTGACGCAGAACTTGAATTGAATAATCTGCAATCAAATACCACATACGAGATTTATCTTCTTGCCGAAACGCTTGGGCAAACCATTCGTTCCAATACTTTGAGATTCAAAACCGGAAAGCAGACTCGACGATTGGAAAGCGGAAATTGGTTCGACGAACATTGGTCTGACGGCTGTCCGGATTCGATCGACGAAGCCGTGGTTTACAATCCGCAAACTCTCATCATACCCGAACAAACCGAAGCAAAGTGTTATCGTTTGATAATCAAAGATACGGCAGATGCGGACAAGGTTTCGTTTTATGCAAACGGCACATTGACATGCGAAGACGGCGTTTATGTTGAGATGAATTTGAAAAAGAATGAGCAAGACAGCGTTTCATATTTGTTGTTCGGCTTTCCGGTGAATGTGAACCAGTCAAACAGCGATTCTCTTTTTGCGATTCTGAACTCTCAGTCTGCAATCGAATTTATGGAATACCCTCAACAGAGCGATGAAACTTCGTTTTCGCAATCGTATCTTTTGAAATTGAGAGAAGATGTTTTGCTTTCATTCAAAGGAAATCCGAACAGCGAACAATCATACAGCCTTATAAGCGACGAGGCTCAAGGTCTGTTTTCTCAAAATCAAACCCTGCTAAGTTATAATCCGTATCCGTTCCCCGTATGCGTTAATCAACTTTTGCGAGAAGGCGTAAGCATGCCGCAGGCTTTGAATGCGAGAACGGGAATCTTCGAGCCGCTTTACGCAAATGACACTTTGAAAGCATTTGAAGGCTTTTTGGTTGAGCGAAACTCCGGAAATGCAAACCTTATCATTACATCGATGCCGCTAACCCCTGTTCCGCTTTCGGAAAGCGAGTATTTGCGACTTTGTCTTGAAGACGGAAATTTGTCGGATGAGGTTGTGTTGAAATTCGATGCAGTTTCATCGGAAGCGTTCGATGTTTCGAAAGATTATCACAAGTTTTCGGTAGATGACAATGCAGCAAGAATAGCATGTGTTTCAGATTCGGAAAAATATTCTTTGAAATACCTGCCTGCGTTTGAAGACAGCATAAGTTTGGAATTTGAATTGAATTTCCCTGCTCTCGGAGTTTATTCTCTCGGATTGAAAGATGAGTTTGAGCAGGCTTGCATTGCAAAACGTCTTATCGACAAACAGAGTGGTGAAGTGCTGTTTGATTTTGCTCAAGACAGCGTTTATGCGTTCCAGTCTTCGCAAGGCAGCAGGCAATTCGTGTTGAAACTTTATAAAACCTTGTCATCATTGCCGCAAACGGAGAAAGATTCCGGTGTTTCTTTGTCGCAAAACGGTGATGTGTTGAGAGTGTTGACAGAGGACAAGGTTAGAAAAATCGTGTTGAGCGATGTGCAGGGACGAATCTTGAAAACGATTTACTCAAACAAAGAAATAATTTTGCCAAACAAAGGAATATTTTTCTTAAACGTTGAAACAGATAAACACGTCAGTGATTTCAAAGTCGTGAATGTGCGATGAAACGTTCTGAAATTTGGTTTTGCAGGCAGGAAACTTGAAATAGAAACAATAAACAAAAGATATGAAAACAGCACTCATTACAGGAATAACGGGACAAGACGGAAGCTTTTTGGCAGAGTTGCTTATAGAAAAAGGATATAGCGTTCACGGAATCATTCGTCGCAGTTCGTCTTTCAATACCGAAAGAATAGAACACCTTTATTTGAAAGAGTGGATCAAAGATCAAAAACAAGAACGGGCAATCAACCTTCACTATGGCGACATGACCGATTCGTCTTCGTTAATCAGGATATTGCAACAAGTACAGCCCGATGAAATTTATAATTTGGCTGCACAGAGTCATGTGAAAGTAAGTTTCGATGTTCCGGAATACACAGCCGAAACAGACGCTGTTGGAACGCTCAGACTTTTGGAGGCAATCCGTATATTGGGTTTGGAAAACAAATGTAAGATATACCAAGCCTCGACTTCCGAACTTTATGGCATGGTGCAGGAAGTGCCACAGAAAGAAACAACTCCTTTTTACCCACGTTCACCTTATGGAGTCGCTAAATTGTATGGCTATTGGATAACCAAGAATTACAGAGAGAGTTATGGTATGTTTGCTTGCAACGGCATACTTTTCAATCATGAAAGCGAGAGACGGGGAGAGACTTTCGTAACTCGCAAAATCACGCTTGCGGCTGCAAGAATCGCAAAAGGCTTGCAAGATAAGCTTTATTTGGGAAACCTTTCCGCTTTGAGGGATTGGGGTTATGCCAAAGACTATGTTGAATGTATGTGGTTGATTCTTCAACAAGAAAAACCAGATGACTTTGTCGTTGCAACGGGAGAGGCTCATAGCGTGAGAGATTTTTGTACGCTTGCTTTCAAATATGCAGGTATCGAATTGAAATGGCAAGGCGAAGGAGTGAATGAGCAAGGTGTAGATGTTAAAACAGGAAATGTGTTGGTTGAAGTCGATCCTAAATTTTTCAGACCTGCGGAAGTGGAACAATTGCTTGGCGATCCGACCAAAGCACAAAAAGAATTGGGTTGGAATCCTCGCAAGACAAGTTTTGAAGACTTGGTCAGAATAATGGTGGAAAGCGATTTGAAGAAAGCAGAAAAAGAATTGAAATAAGGCAAAGCAAGATATGGATAAGCATTCCAAGATATTTGTGGCAGGACACAAGGGATTGGTGGGTTCAGCCATTGTAAGAAATCTTCAAAGCAAGGGGTACGACAATTTTATTTTGAAAACACATTCGGAATTAGACTTATGCAATCAAGCAGAGGTCGAATCCTTTTTTGCAAAAGAAAGACCTGAATATGTATTTCTTGCAGCTGCTTTTGTGGGAGGAATAATCGCCAACTCCAAATACAGAGCCGATTTTATCTATCGCAACCTCCAAATTCAGAATAACGTAATCCATTATTCCTATCTTTATGGCGTCAAAAAACTTCTTTTTTTGGGTAGTACATGTATTTATCCGAGAATGGCGGTTCAGCCGATCAAGGAGTCGAGTCTTTTAACTGATGAGTTGGAATACACTAATGAGCCTTATGCTTTGGCGAAAATAGCCGGTCTAAAGATGTGTGAGAGTTACAATTTGCAGTATGGCACAAACTTTATAGCGGTTATGCCGACCAATCTTTACGGTTGTAACGATAATTTCAATCTTGAGACCTCTCATGTTTTGCCGGCATTGATTCGAAAGGCTCATTTGGGAAAGTGTTTGCAAGATGGCGATTGGGAAAACTTAAGAAAAGACCTTGACAAACGTCCGATAGAAGGAGTGGATGGAAAGGCTGAGGAAGCAGAAATAATATCCGTTTTGTCAAAATATGGAATCCGTAAAGCAGATGGCGAAGTTGAAATAGAATTGTGGGGAAGCGGTACTCCGTTGCGAGAATTCCTTTGGAGCGATGATATGGCTGATGCTTGCGTTTTTGTAATGGAAAGAGTGAATTTTGAAGATACTTATTCAAAACAAAGTTCAGAGATAAGAAATTGCCATATCAACATAGGCTCAGGAAAAGAAATCAGCATAAAAAGCCTGTTCGATATGGTGTGTTCAACAGTCGGCTACACAGGACGTATATTCCATAATACAGAAAAGCCAGACGGTACTCCGAGAAAGCTGACCGATGTGTCAAAACTGCATTCGCTTGGTTGGAAACATAAGGTCGAATTGCCGGAAGGGGTTCGTATGCTCTACGATTGGTATCTTCAAGTTTCAAACTCTTGAATAACAAATGGAAAATCATAACTTAGATAAATTAAATAGTGAAATGGATAAAGAAATGCTTGATGAGGTAAAACACACAACGCTTCTCAATAATAATATTACCGAATCCGATTCGGAGACACATCAAGAAATGATAGATGTAATGAGTAATTTTTTTGATGATGGTAAGCCTCAAGTCGGTATATTTTGGTTGGATTATGTTCATAACACATTGTTTGGAGTTCAAAAAGACGATGCCGAGAAATATATAGATGAAAAAAAAGTAAATACCTTGCCAAAATTACATCGAACCTATTGGCACAAGCAACATCATAGGGCAGTAGCAAAAGGAGATGTCAATTCAATATTTTATGTCGAAAGAAACTATACTATGATTCCAAAAGGCAGGGCTTTCGTTCGAAAAGACGGAAGTGTGTATGTTGCAGTAGGCACGTGGATAAATGGAGAAATTAACGGCAAAAAAGTAATCGATCAACAGGCAGTTAGAGAAGTTATAGCCGATGAGTTTAATCTTCCCGACGATTTTGAAATGGTTATCGATGAACATTGGAATATAGGGCGAGGTTGGTCAGAAGATAAATTCTAAGTTTGAATAACAAAAAATGGCAAGAGGATTCTTGCCATTTTTTCTTTGTTTTGTGAGCTGTTTCTTAAACTGCGATGCCGAAATCCCTCAAAGCATCGTTCAGAGACGTCTTTTTGTCGGTCGATTCCTTGCGGTTGCCGATTATCAATGCACAATTCACATTGTAACTGCCTGCAGGAAATTGTTTGGTGTAGCTTCCGGGAATCACAACCGAGTTTTCGGGAACGACTCCTCTGTATTCCACCGGCTCGCTTTGAGAAACGTCTATAATCTTTGTCGATTGCGTTATGACAGTATTCGCACCTAAAACCGCTCCTTCTTTGATCAATGCCCCTTCGACAACGATACACCTTGACCCGATAAAGCAATTGTCTTCGATGATTACGGGATTCGCCCCGACAGGTTCAAGAACGCCTCCTATGCCTACGCCACCTGCCAAATGCACGTTTTTACCTATTTGAGCACAACTGCCGACCGTTGCCCAGGTATCAACCATCGTTCCGCTGTCTACATAAGCCCCGATATTGACATAAGAAGGCATCATAACGCATCCTTCAGCCAAAAAACTGCCATAGCGAGCCACCGCAGGGGGAACGCATCTTACTTTCAATTCTTCATAGTTTTGTTTTGTCGGAATCTTGTCCCAGAATTTCAAATCCCCGCTTTCGAAATTTTGAATGCCGCAAAGAGGAAAATAAAGTATGATTGCTTTCTTTACACTTTGATTCACAATCCATTCGCCATTGATTTTTTCTGCCACTCTCAACTTTCCGCAGTCCAAATCGGCAATTATATTCATTATCTCCTGTTTTACGGAATCGTTTTTCAACAACTCTCTGTCCGCCCAAGCCTTTTCAATAAGTTCTATATTCATTTTGTATATACGTTTTAAGATATGCGTTTGTGTGGCAAAGATAGCAAAAAACGCTTTGAAAGAATCGTTGAGAACGAATCTTTGTTTCAGAAAATTGTTTCTTGATTTCGTTGGATTGTTTCTTGATTTCGCTCGGCTGAAACAAAGAAAGAGTAATGCTCTGATTATCAGTTGTGAATTTTGAATGCAAAATGTTCGTTGGAAAATGTGGTTTATGACGATTGAAGTTTGACAAAGAGTAAAACGCATAAAGTTCAAAAAAAATAATACGAATATCTTGCCAAATCAAACAAAAGTCGTATATTTGCAAAACAAAGTAACAATGAATTAACAATTAAAAACATTAATTTTATGAAAAAAATTATTCTTTCAGTCCTTGCATTAGGACTATCAATGGGCTTGATGGCTCAAAAGGTTTACAACGGAGCAGAACCTGTAAAGGGAACTTTCTTGGGTGGAGCTAAGAGTGGTTCTGTTATTTACCCTGAATCATTCAATGATTGCGCAAGTATTGACGCTCCTAATGCTTATTTCGGCACAGACCAACAAGGACAGATGCAATTGTATTATGCGATGACCGGAACAAATGCTTATGAAGATTTGATGTATGGTCAAAGATACACAGGTAATTATCAAGTTACCGGTATTGCTGCAGTAATGACCAATTTGCCTCTTGAAGCAGGAATTTCAGATCCAATAGCTGCATTGGTGGTTGATATGAATGGTAATGAATTGGCAAGAAAAGAATCTACAACAGATGTATTGCCTCAAACAGATCTTCAAGGTGCTGACTTTACATTTGATTTGGTAGAATTTGATTTCGCTTCTCCTGTAAATGCTTCAGATTTCCTTGCTGTAATTGAAGTGGCTCCTTTCACAGTTGATGCAGAAGGTTACTTAGGAGGAAACTTCTCCATTGTGGCTTCAACAGAGATCGGCTGTTCATCAGGAGATATGTCTTATTCTTATTCAACAATGGATGGAACAACATACGAATGGATGACTATTTCTGCTGCTTGGAATGCAGAATTGGATATTATGATTTTCCCTAAAGTTTCTGGCGTTGGTTTGTCAGAAGTTGAATTGAACTCTTTGTCATACGTTTATCCTAACCCTGCTAAGAGCGAAGTAATGTTGGCTTCTTCTGTTACTGTAGACAGAGTTGAAGTTATCAATGTTTTGGGTCAAGTTGTGTTTGCAAGCGATGTAAACGCTAACTCAATAAAAGTAAACACTTCAGATTTTGCAACAGGAAGCTACATCGTTAAGATGTACACTGAAGCAGGCGTTGCAACTAAGAAATTAATCGTTGAATAATCAAGATAGTTTGTTTTAAGCTATTGAACAGAAGCGACTATAAAAGGTCGTTTCTGTTTTTTGTAATTAAAGGCGTAATATAATCAATTAAACAAAAAAAGATATGAAGAAATTTTTAAGTTTGGCACTTGCTCTTGTTATGACAATCGGAGCATTTGCACAAAGTCAAATCTCGGCTCATCGTTTGGATGTTGCCAAAGAAACAAAAAAAGAGTTTAAGCTAAACTCTCGCAATTTGGATCCAAGCAACCTTAAAAAGCTTGTTCCAAATGAAACAAAGGCTATGTCAATCGATATAGATATAGTAACAATCGGAGCTTTGTCAGTTGAGGCTACATTCACTCCAAACGAAGAAGTGGCAGCATACTATTACTTTGTAACCGAAGCATCTGAGAATAACATCATCAATCAGTACCTTGCGATTTACGAAATGTTTGGTATGACGGCTACCGAGGCTGAAATTGTTATGATGCTTGCCGAAAATATCGATGCTCCTGCTACAGGGGTTCAAACCGTAACTTTGAATGGCGATTACATGACACCAGGTGTTGAAAATGTAATCTACGTTGTTGGAGTTGCTGCTGATGAATCTGTGGCATTGTTCCAAGAAACTTTCACTGCAGAATCTTTAGGCGGAAGCGGTGATGCTATGGTAACAATCGACATTCCTGCAGATAGCGTTACGGCATTCAGTTTCTATGCTTCTCTTACTCCAAACGATCAAACTGCATACTACAAATACATTATTTGGGATCAAAGTACGTTGACTGAGGCTCAATGGAACAATGACTCGATTTTGGCATATTTGAGCACACAATCAAATGTCTATGCTCCTATATCAGGAACGATAAGTGATTTGGAGCCAAATATGACTCTTGTGTTTTATGCTATAGCTTATAATGCTGATGGCGTTGCTTCAGATCTTATTTCTCAAACAGTAACAACAAGTTCTCTTGGTGGAGAAGGTGTTGCTGAGGTAACGGTTACTGTTTCTGACGTAACAGCTTTTGGTGCGTATATTTCATTCGTTCCAAACGATCAAACAGCTTATTATTACTATATGATAGCAAGCGATGAAGAGTTAGCAGCTGAAAACATTACTTCTGACGCTGACATGCAAACTTATTTGGAAGCAGAAGACTATAAAGTATATACAGCACTTGAAGGCTCTCTTGATGGTCTTGAAATGGGAACAACTTATAAGGTTTATGCACTTGCTTACAATGCAAATGATGAAATTGCTTCTATTGCTCCTGCTGCAACATTTACAACTTTGACTGCAGGTGGTACAGGCTTGGCTGAAGTAGCTGTTGATATAGAAGTTGTTGATGGCGTTGCTACTTATGAAACTGTAATGAACGATCAAACAGCTTATTTCTACTTTGCTGTATATTATGGAATAGAAGACTATACTGATGAACAAGTGCTTCAAATATTGGAATCTAATCCTGATATGATAACATTCGAAGACCAATCAGGTGTAATTGATTTCGCAACTGCACAATCTGATTTGTACGGCTTATTCATCGCTCCTTTGAATGCAAATGAGGAAATAGGAACAACAGTTGCTATAAGATTCACTGCGGATGGTCTTTTAGGTTTGCAAGATGTTAATATCCCAACTTTGAACGTTTATCCTAACCCTGCAAACAGTCAGGTTACGGTTACAGCGTCTTCTTCAATAGACAGAATAGAAGTTTTCAACATATTGGGACAAAAGGTTTATGAAAATGCGACGGTGGGTTCAAATCAAGTAACCATCAATGTTGCAGACATGCAAAACGGTGCTTATTTCGTAAGAGTATATTCCGATAACTGCATGATGACAAGAAAATTGATTGTTAAGTAATCAAGATTCAATATTTCAGAACGCCGTTTCATTTTCTTGAAACGGCGTTTTTTTTATTTAATTCTTTAATCCGACAGCCTTTTTTTTGTACCTTTGCAAAGTAAACTATGTTAACGCTTTGAAAAATGATAGATTCTATAATAAAGAACTTGGTTTCGGAGGCTTTTAATAAAGAATTCGGTGTAGATGTTGCGACAAGCGATATTGCTCTTTCGACAACAAAGAAAGAATTTGAAGGAGATTTTACTTTTGTCGTTTTTCCGTATTTACAATTGTGCGGTTTGAAGAATCCGGTGGAGCTTGCGAATAAGATAGGTGCTTATGTTGTCGATCAGAGTCAATGGATTGAGAGTTTCAATGTAATAAAAGGTTTTCTGAATTTTGTTGTTGCCGATGTGTATTGGCAGGACTTTTTGTCGAAAAATTACAAGAGCGAAACCTATGGCTACAGTCCGATAAGGGAAGATAAACCTGTTGTTGTGGAATACTCATCTCCGAATACGAACAAGCCTTTGCACTTGGGACATATAAGAAACAATCTTTTGGGTTGGTCTGTTGCCGAGATACTTAAGGCAAACGGATATGCGGTTAAGAAGGTCAATCTCGTAAATGACAGAGGTATTCATATATGTAAGTCAATGCTTGCATGGAAAAAGTTTTCCGGTGGAGAAACTCCGCAAAGCAGCGGTATGAAAGGTGATCACCTTGTCGGGAAATACTATGTCGCTTTTGATAAAGCTTACAAAGAAGAAATTGCAGGCTTGGTTGCAAACGGCATGGATAAGGAAGAATCCGAGAAAAATGCACCTATACTTTTGGAGGCTCAAGCAATGTTGAAGCGTTGGGAAGAAAAAGATGCTGAGGTCGTTGATTTGTGGAAGCAGATGAATGCTTGGGTTTATGCGGGATTTGATGAGACTTACAATAAACTTGGAATCGATTTCGATAAGGTTTACTATGAATCGGAAACATACTTATTGGGAAAAGATTTGGTAAGTAAAGGGTTGGACAAAGGTGTGTTCTATAAAAGGGAAGACGGATCTGTGTGGATTGATTTGACGAAAGACGGTTTGGATGAGAAGCTTTTACTGAGAAAAGACGGTACTTCGGTTTATATGACTCAAGATTTGGGTACTGCGTGTTTAAGACATGATGATTTCGGTTCTGAAAAGCTTGTCTATGTTGTGGGGAATGAACAGAACTATCACTTTGCTGTATTGAAATTGGTCTTGGAAAAATTGGGAATGGATTGGGCAAAGGATTTGTATCATCTTTCTTATGGAATGGTGGAACTGCCTAATGGAAAAATGAAATCTCGCGAAGGTACTGTCGTTGATGCAGATGATTTGATTGCACAAATGATAGAAACTGCCAGATTGCAGACAGAGGAGCATGGAAAGACCGAAGGATTTTCTTCTGAGCAAGCATCGGAACTTTATTCTCAATTGGCATTGGGAGCATTGAAGTATTTCATTCTAAAGGTTGACCCAAAGAAAAATATGCTTTTTAATCCTGAGGAATCGATTGACTTTAACGGTAACACCGGACCTTTCATACAATATACCCATGCAAGAATTCGTTCCATAATAAGGAAGAGTGAAGGAGGTGAAGGCTTGATGATGCCGGATTTATCTGAAAAAACAGAGTTCAATTCCAAAGAAAAAGAGGTCTTGAATTGCTTATTCTCTTTTCCGACTGTTGTAAAGCAAGCAGGGGAAACTTATTCTCCGTCGTTGATTGCGAATTTTGCTTTTGAATTGGCAAAAAGTTTTAATGCGTTTTATCAGGATACTCCTATACTTAAGGAAAGTGATGAAACCAAAAAGAGAATGCGTTTGTGCCTTACTTATTTTACAGGAACAACAATCAAAACCGCAATGCACTTATTGGGCATAGATGTTCCGGAAAGAATGTAGAAAAAAATGGAAAAGCACAATATTAAGACGGAAACAGAAGGTGAACTTCGACTTGCAACTTTGGACGAAGGTGGAAGCGAATTGGTGGTGTTCAATGACGATTATCATACATTTGATTTCGTGATTGAGTGTCTTCAAACAATCTGTCGGTTGAATAAACAGCAGGCTGTAACTTGTACAAACATAATTCACTATAAGGGATTGTGTGTTGTGAAACATGGAAGTTATGATGTATTGAAGCAGATGTGCGGAAAGTTGATTCAAAAAGGCTTGAACGCAGAAGTAAGATAAGATTAGATATATTAAATATAAATGGTATGGATTTGTTTTTTATTTTCTTGATAATGTTTGGAGGGGTTGCGTTGCTTGTGTTGGAATTGCTTGCAATACCCGGTACAACCATAGCCGGCTTATGCGGAGTCGGATTGCTGACATACGGAATATATGAAGTGTTCGTAGGATATGGAACTTTGTGGGGCAGTGTTGCCATAGTGATCGCCCTTTCCATTTGTATCGGATTGCTGATTTATTCTCTCAGATCAAAGACTTGGAAAAAGTTTTCTTTGAATAAGGAAATCGATTCCAAGGTTAATGTCATAGAAAACGAAATCAAAGTCGGTGATAAAGGTGTTTCGATAACTCGTCTTGCCCCAATGGGTATGGCTGAAATAAACAATGAGCGGATGGAGGTTTATACTGCCACTTCGTATGTTGAACCGAATACTCCTCTTGTCGTGGAAGCGATAGATGGAAACAGAATTAGAGTGAGACCTGTGGGAAATTAGATAATCAAAATCAAATAAAAAACTAAATTATTATGGGAGGAATGGTTTTTATCAGTGTATTGGCTATCGTATTATTGATAGTATTTTTCTATTTGGTGCCGGTGAATTTGTGGTTCCAATGTGTGTTGAACGGAGTCAGGATATCGCTTATCCAACTTATCTTTATGCGTTGGCGAAAAGTACCTCCGGCAATCATTGTCAATGCAATGATCAATTCAAAGAAAGCAGGACTGAACTTAAGTAGCGATTTGCTTGAAGCACACTATCTTGCAGGCGGTCATGTTCGCAGTGTGGTAAACGCATTGATTTCCGCGGACAAAGCAAACATTGCTTTAGACTTCAATACCGCCACAGCAATCGACTTAGCCGGCAGAGACGTTTTCGATGCTGTGCAAATGTCGGTCAATCCCAAAGTTTTGGATACGCCATCTGTTGCAGCAGTCGCAAGTAACGGTATTCAACTGATAGTGAAAGCAAGAGTTACCGTTAGGGCAAACATAAAACAACTTGTAGGAGGTGCAGGTGAAGAAACTATTTTGGCAAGAGTCGGAGAGGGAATCGTAACAGCAATCGGTTCTGCAAAGAGTCATGCCGATGTTTTGGAAAATCCGGACTCTATTTCTAAGCTTGTTTTGTCAAAGGGTTTGGATACAGGAACGGCATTTGAAATTTTGTCAATCGATATTGCAGATATAGACGTTGGAAAGAACATCGGAGCACAATTGCAAATGGATCAAGCAAACGCAGATAAGAATATCGCACAAGCAAAGGCAGAAGAGCGTCGAGCAATGGCTATTGCGGTTGAACAAGAAATGAAAGCAAAAGCACAGGAAATGAGAGCGAAAGTTATCGAAGCCGAAGCCGAAGTTCCATTGGCAATGTCGGAAGCGTTCAGAAATGGAAATCTCGGTATAATGGACTATTACAAAATGCAAAATATAAAAGCCGATACCGAAATGAGAGAATCCATCGCAAAGCCTGTTGCAGATAATGTAAAATAGTTAAGTTTTGATTGTTTGATAGGGGATTTGGAGATTGTTAAGATTTTAATCCCTGTTAGCGTATTCAAGTTTAAGAAAATTAAATCTTGAATACGTTTTTTTCTTTCTTTGTTTCGCTGCAACGAATCTTGATTCTAAATTGCTGAAACAAAGAAATTGTAAAAAGAGACTTGAATCTCATTTTTTTTTCGGATATTTGCAGTTTATAATAAGGCTTGAAATGGGTAGAAGACAAAGTTTTTACGGTTATCTTGCAGTGATTTTTTCCATGATTTTTTGGGGAATCAGTTTTGTTTGGACAAAACAACTGCTGGATTCTTCGTTTCCTGTTTTTTTTATCTTGGTTATACGCCTTGCAATCTCGTCTGTGGTTTTGGTTTCGTTCTTTTCACTGACCAAAAAGTTGGAAAAGATAAGGCGAAAAGATGCTTTGCTGTTTTTCGTTCTTGCATTCTTTGAGCCGTTTTTGTATTTCATAGGGGAGAATTTTAGTATGAAGTTTGTCGATGCGAGTTTTGCTTCGATAATGATAGCAACTCTTCCTGTGGTTAATCCGATTGCGTTATGGTTGTTTAATGGTGAAAAAATCAAAGGAAATCTTATTGTTGGTGTTGTGCTGTCGGTTGTAGGTATCTGCTTAATGAGTATGGGCGATGGCTTTAGTTTTGTGGTAGATGTGCGAGGGGTGCTATTGCTTCTTTTGGCAGTTTTTGCGGGTTCGGGTTATACTGTTATTCTTTCACGATTGATAGGTCGTTATAGCCCGATTACGATAACCACATATCAGAATATAATCGGAGCATTATTGTTTCTGCCATGTTTTTTGCTGTTTGATTTGCAAGCATTGCCTGAAGTGCGGTGGTCTTATGAAGCAGTGATTTCATTGGTTTTGCTGGCATTGCTCTGTTCATCGGGAGCATTCATGTTGTATGGCTATGGAGCGAAACTTATTTCAATGATGAAAGTCAGCGTTTTTACGAATGCCATACCTGTTGTAACAATTGTGTTTGCTGTCTTATTGGGACAAGAAACCTTTACATGGAATAAGATACTTGGAATTTTGATAGTTGTCGGCGGATTATTGTTCAGTCAGTTTGTATTTAATAAAAAATGAAATATATGAAAGTCAATGTAGGTTTGGTTCAGATGAGTTGTGTCAGAGACAAGGAAACAAATATTCTAAAGGCAGAAGCAAAAATACGGAAAGCCGCTTCTTCGGGTGCGAATATTGTTTGCTTGCAGGAATTGTTTTCTTCGCTTTATTTTTGCGATGTTGAAGATTATGCCAATTTTGATTTGGCAGAGAAAATTCCCGGAAACACTACTTCGAGGTTTGAGAAATTGGCAAAGGAACTTGGAGTTGTGATAGTTGCTTCGTTGTTTGAAAAGAGAGCGGAGGGCTTATATCACAATACAACCGCAGTTATCGATGCCGATGGAAAGTATCTTGGAATGTATCGCAAGATGCATATTCCTGATGACCCGGGATATTATGAAAAATTCTACTTTACTCCGGGCGATTTGGGATACAAGGTGTTCAAAACCAAATTTGCCACGATCGGAGTTTTGATTTGTTGGGATCAATGGTATCCTGAAGCAAGCAGAATCACGTCTCTGATGGGTGCAGATATATTATTCTATCCTACAGCAATAGGCTGGGCGATTGAACAGGACGAAGAAACCAATAGAGAGCAATACGAGGCTTGGCAATGCATACAACGCTCTCATGCAATCGCAAACGGAGTACATACTGTTTCGGTTAACAGAGTCGGAAGAGAAGGTGATATGTTGTTTTGGGGCGGAAGTTTTGTCTCAAATCCGTTCGGCACATTGCTTTACAAGGCTTCGCACACCGAAGAAGAGACAACGGTTATCGAATTAGACCTTTCGCTAAGTGACCATTACAGAAAGCATTGGCCATATTTGAGAGACAGAAGAATAGATTCTTATCAAGGAATCTGCAAACGATTTATTGACGAATAAAGATTAAGATATGAAAACACCAAAGGACTTGGGATTTGTTTTTCCTGCCGAATGGCATAAACATACGGCTACTTGGTTGAGTTATCCTCACAATGAAAATTCTTGGCCCGGTAAAATCGATACTATATTTCCTTATTATAACCAATTTATTGCGGAACTATCAAAGGGAGAACTTGTAAATATCAATGTGGAAGATGAAACGATGAGAGATAGGGTAGCAGAAGAGTTGATGCAATTGGGAACAGATATGTCCAAAATCAAGTTTCATTTATTCAGAACGAATGATGCTTGGTGCAGAGACCACGGTCCCGCATTTGTAATAAAGGCCAACCAAAAGGCAATAGTGAATTGGGATTATAATGCTTGGGGTGGAAAATATCCATGCGAATGTGACAACCTTATTCCGAAGAAAATAGCAGATGAATTGGGATTGGAGATGTTTCATCCGCACATTGTCATGGAGGGAGGTTCGATTGATGTGAACGGAAAAGGAACTCTGCTCACTACAACTTCATGTCTTTTGAACGAAAACCGAAATCCAATGCTTTCACAAGCCGAAATAGAAGAAAAACTCTGCAATTACTACAATGTGGACAATGTTATATGGCTCGGAGATGGTATAGAGGGCGACGATACTGACGGACATGTGGATGATATTACGAGATTTGTAAACGAAGATACGGTTGTAACGGTTGTAGAAGAAGATTCAAACGATGCGAACTATGAACCGTTGCAGGCAAATTTGGCGTTGCTTAACAAGGCTCGCCTTCAGGACGGAAAGCAACTTAATGTGGTTGAATTGCCTATGCCATCGGCTGTAGTGTGGGACGATATGAGATTGCCTGCTTCGTATGCTAATTTCTACATTGCAAATAAGTCTGTGATTGTTCCTACATACCGTTGCGATAATGATGAAAAGGCATTGTGCATATTGGAAAGTCTTTTTCCGGATAGAAAAGTTGTCGGTATAGATTCCACAGATATTATTTGGGGATTAGGAAGCTTTCATTGCCTTTCTCAACAGGAACCGGAAATATAAAGAAACGTAAAATTAAAATAAAGATATGAAAATGCGAAACTTGATTACGATAATTTCATTCCTTGTTTCATCTTACGGGCTTTTTGCTCAGAATATCGTAGAATTAAGTGTGAGCGTAAGCTATGACTCAATTGCTTCATTGGATGGCAGTTATTTTGCGGTCAAATCAAATGGCAAATGGGGTGTTGTCAAAGATGATAAACAGGTTTTGGCGTGTGAGTATGATTATATCGACGCTTTGGGTGATGATGTAATAACTTTTGTAATCGGAGATAAGGTCGGTTTTGCCGATGTCAAAGGAAATGTGTTGCTTCCTGCAACTTATCCATATCATGTGGAGAATCAGACAGAGGAAAAGACGCAATTCAATTTGTTTGACAAAGGAGCGTGTGTCGTATCTGACAAAGGAGTTTTGAAATTGATAAACAAAGAAAATAAATCTTTGTTGGGAGATAGTCTTGTTATTGTTTCAAGAGTTGGAGATGCTGTTGTAATCAAACAAAACGGCTTATATGGAATGGTGAATTCAAAAGGAGATATTACTGTTCCTCCCAAATATCTTTCAATGGAAACAATGGTGCCCGGAAAACTTTATGTCTATCAAGTGCATAGAGAAAACGGAATGCCTGGTTTTGGTTTGATAGATGCGAATGGGGAAGTGAAGGTCGTCCCTATATTTGATGAGTTTCGTCCATACAAGACTCGTAACGGTATTTTGGTGAAAGCGTATGACTCCATGGGGAAACAGGGGCTTTTCAATGAGAATGGAGAAATTGTTATGCAACCTCTTTATCAGGTTGCCGAGCCTGATAAAGTCGAAGGTTTGTTTAATATCACCGATAATTTGAAAAAAGGAGTCATAGGTTCGGATTATATTGTCAGAGTGGCACCTATGTATGATGATGTGAGGATTCTTGTCAGGGAAGATACCTTTTTCGTTGCTACATCGGGATTGAAATCCATTGTGTTGAAGAAACGAAATGATGTGATCTTTGAGACAGATGGTTTGATTTTGGATGTGTTCAAGCATATAGATGGTTCGATACTCTTTATCGTTGAACAGGATTTGTCTTATGGTGTTTGCGGAATTGATGGTAAGTGGTTGATTGAACCACAGTATGATGAAGTTATGGGAATTGTTGCAAACAAAATGTGTGTCAGAAAAGGAAGCAAGTGGGGTGCGGTTGATATGAACAACAATGTGATTATAGATTTCAAATACGAGAAGGTGAAATTATCCAATACCGAAGAAATGGTTGCTTTCTTTGATTACAAAAAAGGTTCCAAGATATTAAATTCATCAGGCTCTATAATCGATTTTCCAAAGACTGAAGAACTTTTGGTCTATGGCGATTATGTAGAATACAAAGTAGGAAAGAAAAAAGAAAGATTGTATTCCGATGGTAGAAAAATCCCTGCTGTGTTTTTGGCATTGGGAGCAGAGATGAATGGAATTTTGTGTGCAAAAACCAAAGAAGGCTGGGGATACTTTGATTCAAAGACTTTTGAACCTCTGACCGATAAAACATTTGATGCAGTTGGTGGTTTTACAGATGGAATCGCCTATGCAGCGAAAGGAAATGAAATTTTGGTTCTGAATACGGACTATTCGGAGAAACAACGATTGCAATTGCCTGAAGGAGTTAATAAATCGCTTGCCGTTTCCACACTTACGTTATTCGGATATGCGGGAAAAAATTTCAGTATCGTTAAAGACATAAAGAGTGGCAAAGTAGGAGTTATCACTATTAATAAACAAACAAAAAAATAAGTAGAAAGATGAGAAGGATATTAAGAAAATCAATCTTGTTATTTGTTTCGCTGTTCTTGGCATCAAGTTTAGCAGCACAAGAATACAGATCTTTTACATTGGATAAAGTTCCTTTTGATGCGAAAGGGCTATACTATTCATTAGTTCAAACAGAGCTTGTGTTCGATGTAAGTGTTGAAAAAATAACTGAGTACAAAGGCTGTTTTGCTGACTACTCTTATTTGTTGGGATTAAAGAATATAATAATCAATGACGGAGTTTATTATCGTATAAAGGATATTAAAATATCTTCAAGGCCGGTTGCAGATGGTGAAAACACGTATTTTTTGAAATGTGATGAGAATATGAATGTCAGAATCAGTGCTTCGGGTTGTTTGTTGTCGATAGGGGAGGTTTCGGATATGCAAAAACGAGACAAATGCAGGCATTCAGAACATCCTAACAAGGTTAAATCCGATGCAAATAAGGAAAACATGTTTGTGAAGACTACATTCGAACAAAGACTTCTTTCTCAAGGCATGTTGGAATCAATGCCTGGAATGACGGCAGAAAAAGCTGTTGCACAGATTGAAAAATTGAGAGAAAGACAAATTGACATCCTTTCGGGCAGTGTTGATGGCACTTACATGAATAATACAGTCGAATATATGTATAAACAATTGGATGCGATGATTGAAGCTTATGTTTCCATGTTTGCGGGAGAAAGAACGGTGGAAGAGCAAAAATACACTTTCACTGTAAGACCTGATAAGCCACTGATTGTAGAGCAGGATTTGCTTGTTGGAATCTTTAAATTTTCTCCTCAAGAAGGAGTGAAACCTCTTTCATACACCGGAGAAATGCCTACAATCGTTGCCAATCTTCATAGTTTGAACACTACAAAAGAATATTCCAAGCTGGAGTCTCAAAAAAGCAAAGATGAGAAATTGCAAAACAAGATTGCCAAAAAAGGAGTCGGCGTTTATTATAGGATACCTGAGAAAGTTCAAGTTTCGATAGCGGGGGAAGAAACCTTGTTTTCAAATACCGTTTATATATCTCAGTTCGGTCAAATCACATATACGGTCGACAGCCCTTCGAAAATATCTTTTGATTCTAAGACCGGAGCATTGAAATATATAGGTAAGTAAAATATTGCCAAGAATTGAATTGGTCAAATGCTGAATGCAGGTCGAGTCTCTTTGAGAGTGCGACCTGCTTCTTTTTTTTGAGTATGTCGAAATCAAGTTTCAAAAAAATGTTTTCAAGAAACAAAATGTTGAAACTTGAATTCGGATTGATGAAAGCAAGTTTTTTGAGGCTTGTGCCCGAGAGTATGGAATGGTAAGTTGGTTTCTGAAAAAAAAGATTATGAAACAGATGATAGAAAAAGTGATTTTATCTTTGCTATATTAAGAAAAATGCTTACCTTTGCAGAAGTTCTTTATGCATATAGAGAAGAAAAAGGATTGGTTTTTTAGAGTAGTTATCCATATAAGCGTTTGTGCGACAGGTGCTTGCGTTCTGTAAGGGTGAGTTATGGGAATATGCTTTCTGTATTTGAGAAAGCTAAATTTATTCCAAATTTCAGTTGACATGGAGTTGAATCAGGAAAAACCGGAGTGGTTTGTGATGAATGTTTACGCAATGAACATTCATAAAGCTGAAGATGCACTGAAAGGAGAAAATGGTCTGCCTTACTTTATTCCCAAAAGATATGTGTTGCGTACTTATTGCGGAAAAAAGAAACGAGAGTTGGTTCCGTTGATTTCCAATATGGTTTTCGTTCATGCAACATATAAGCAAGTTCAAACGTTTCAATATCCTTTTTCTTTCATAGGTTTTGCGACTACTTTGCGAGATGGAAGACGTCGACCTTTGGTTGTTCCGGATGATCAAATGGAGAGTTTTATTAAAGTCGTATCCGACTATGGTAAAGACTTGGTTTATTATAGACCAAACGAGATAGAGCTGAGCAAAGGTGAGTATATAAAAATCATAGGCGGTAAATTCGATGGCGTTAAGGGACAATTGGTTCGAATAAAAGGCAGAAGAGCAAAACAACTTGTGGTTACAATTCCCGGAATATTGTCAGTGGCAACCGTTTGTGTGGAGCCAGAGTATATTCAAAGGCTTTCGAAAGAAGAATTTATACAAGAAAATCAATAATTGAAATAACTTAGTTTTTAATATGAAAATCGCAGTAGCAGGAACAGGATATGTAGGTTTGTCAATATCTATTTTGTTATCACAATATCGTGATGTTACTGCGGTAGATATAGTTGAGGAAAGAGTAAATCTAATAAACAACAAAAAATCACCAATACAAGACGACTATATCGAAGACTACTTGGCAACAAAACCATTACAACTAAAAGCAACTTTGGATTGGGAAAATGGATACAAAGATGCAGAATTTGTAGTAATAGCAGCACCAACAAATTATGATACTCACAAGAACTTCTTTGATACAAGTGCAGTAGAAGATGTAATAGGAAAAGTATTGAAAGTAAATCCTACTGCAATAATGGTAATAAAGAGTACCATACCTGTTGGATACACAGAAAGCGTAAGAAAGAAGTTTAACACAAATAACATAATCTTTGCACCGGAATTTTTAAGAGAAAGTAAAGCACTATATGACAATCTATACCCTTCAAGAATAATAGTAGGCTATGACCAAAACGACAAAGAATTAGAATCGAAAGCTAAACAATTTGCAGAACTAATACGAGAAGGAGCGATAGAGAAAAATGTACCGATGCTATATATGGGTAGCACAGAGGCAGAAGCAGTAAAACTATTTGCAAACACATACTTGGCACTAAGAGTTAGTTACTTTAACGAATTAGACACATACGCAGAACTTAAAAACTTAAATACACAAGATATAATAGAAGGGGTTTGTCTTGATCCAAGAATAGGAAATCACTACAATAACCCAAGTTTCGGATACGGAGGCTATTGCTTGCCAAAAGACACAAAACAATTGCTTGCAAACTATGAAGACGTACCACAAAATATGATGAGTGCCATAGTAGAGAGCAATCGTACAAGAAAAGACTTCATTGCAGACCAAGTGTTGAAAATGGCTGGATACTATGATTACTACAATAGAGGCGATTATAATCCACAAGAGGAAAAACAATGCGTGATAGGAGTATATCGATTGACAATGAAATCGAACTCCGACAACTTCCGTCAAAGCTCTATACAAGGAGTTATGAAACGTATTAAAGCCAAAGGTGCAACAATAATAATTTACGAACCAACGCTTGAAAACGGAAGTACATTTTTTGGAAGCAAAATAGTAAACGATATAGACGAGTTTAAACAACAAAGTCAAGCAATAATTGCAAATAGATATGATACTTGTCTTGACGATGTTGCAGAGAAGGTTTACACAAGAGATATTTTTAAAAGGGATTAAGATATGAAAGGTATAGTATTGGCAGGGGGGAGTGGTACAAGATTGTATCCAATTACAAAAGGCGTAAGTAAGCAGATGTTGTCTATTTACGACAAGCCAATGATATACTATCCAATATCTGTTTTGATGTTGGCGGGGATAAGAGATATATTGATAATATCAACTCCACACGATTTACCAGGTTTTAAAAGATTGCTTGGAGATGGTTCGGATTATGGAGTGAATTTTTCATACGCAGAACAACCTTCACCAGATGGACTTGCACAAGCCTTTATAATAGGAGAGGAGTTTATAGGAAAAGATAATGTTTGTATGGTTTTAGGAGATAATATCTTCTATGGAGCAGGGTTTAGCAAAATGTTAAGAGAGTCAGTCCAAGCAGCAGAAGAAGATAATAAAGCAACAATATTTGGATATTGGGTAGCAGATCCGGAAAGATATGGAGTTGCAGAATTTGATTCAGAAGGTAATTGTTTATCTCTTGAAGAAAAACCATTGAATCCAAAATCTAATTACGCAGTTCCGGGATTATATTTCTATCCTAACAAAGTTGTAGAAGTAGCAAAAAGTATCAAACCATCAGCAAGAGGAGAACTTGAAATAACAACAGTAAACCAAAGATTCTTAGAAGACAAGCAACTAAAAGTTCAAACACTTGGACGTGGATTTGCATGGCTTGATACAGGAACACACGATTCTCTTTCAGAAGCCTCAACTTTTGTGGAAGTAATAGAAAAAAGACAAGGCTTAAAGATAGCATGCCTTGAAGGAATTGCGTATAGAAAAGGTTGGATAAGTGAAGAAAAAATGAGAGAATTAGCTCAACCAATGATTAAAAATCAGTATGGGCAGTATCTTTTGCAAGTTATTGATGATTTTAAGAGATAATAGAGGTCTATAAGACAACGAGACAACGAGACAACGAGACAACAAGGCAACGAGTGAATGGATAGGTGTATTGAGAATTTATTTATTTGGAGAGAATCACGAAAGGTTATAAATAGGATTTATTCTATTATGCAAAATTGTCGAGATTATGGATTCAAAGATCAAATTCAGAGAGCATCTGTATCAATTATGAATAATATTGCAGAAGGTTTGGAATCTGGAAGTGATGCTAAATTTGTTAATTTTCTCAATATTGCGAAAGGTAGTTGTTTAGAAGTAAGATCAATGTTGTATCTGTGTGAAGATTTTAACTATTGTTCCCCAGAAGAAAGAATAGAAATTCAATATCAAATTAAACAAATTTCCACAGGAATAAAAAGACTTATAGATTCCCTACAAAGTAAGAATAACTTGTAGACTTATGGTCTAGTTGTCTTGTGGTCTCAAAAATATGACAAAACGCAATATAGTAATAACTGGAGGGGCGGGGTTTATTGGCTCGCATGTGGTAAGGTTATTTGTAAATAAGTATCCTGAATATACTATCATCAATCTTGATAAACTTACATACGCAGGTAATTTGGCAAATCTTAAAGATGTGGAAGATAAACCAAATTACAAATTCGTAAAGATGGATATTTGCGATTTTGAGGCGTTTTATCAACTTATGCAAGACGAAAAGGTTGATGCGATAATTCACCTTGCGGCAGAAAGTCATGTGGATAGAAGCATAAAAGACCCATTCACTTTTGCAAAAACAAACGTAATGGGAACGCTGTCACTTCTTCAAGCAGCAAAACTGTATTGGGAATCACAACCAACACCATACCAAATAGCTCATAGCCCACAACTCACAACTCAATGCCTATTTTATCATATATCAACCGATGAGGTTTATGGAGCTTTGGAGATGAATCACCCCGAAGGAATACCTGCACCGCACCAAACATCCGCAAGTTCTCACAGCTCACTAGCATACGGCGATGAGTTTTTTTATGAAACAACAAAATATAATCCACACTCACCATACTCGGCAGCAAAAGCAAGCAGCGATCATTTCGTGAGAGCATATCACGACACATACGGAATGCCGACTATTGTAACAAACTGCTCAAACAACTATGGACCGTATCAATTCCCTGAAAAACTGATACCATTGTTTATCAATAATATTCGTCATCGCAAGCCGCTTCCTGTGTATGGAAAAGGAGAAAACGTACGCGATTGGCTTTATGTGGAGGATCACGCAAGAGCAATAGATATGATTTTTCACAACGGCAAGATTGCAGAAACATACAATATCGGCGGCTTCAACGAATGGAAGAATATCGATTTGATTAAGGTGATTATTAAGACTGTTGATATTGCTTTAGGTCGGGTTGCTTTAAGCGATGAGCAACGAGCGATGAGCTGCTCACAACTCACTGCTCAAAGTTCACTGCCTGATAGCGCATTCCCGGATTTAGATTTAATTACATACGTAACCGACAGAGCAGGACACGATATGCGTTATGCGATAGACTCGACAAAACTGCAAAAAGAGCTTGGCTGGGAACCAAGTCTGCAATTTGAAGAAGGAATAGAAAAAACCGTTCGTTGGTACTTGGATAATCAACAATGGCTGGACAACATCACAAGTGGAGACTACGAAAAGTACTACGAAGAGATGTATAAAGGAAGATAAAAATATAAATTATCACTATGTTTAATTTGAATAAATTTATTTCCGATTGCATTACTATGCGACCGGTTAGTCTCTTTGCTAATGATATTGAGAATAATAAAGAGACGTTGCAATATGAAATAGAAGGCAAAAGTGTTTGCGTTATAGGCGGTGCCGGTACTATAGGGTCGTCGTTTATAAGGGCTATTCTGCCTTTCAGACCTTCTAAATTGGTTGTTGTGGACCTCAACGAAAATGGTTTGGCTGAACTTACACGTGACCTTCGTTCTACATACGGAATGTTTGTTCCAGAAGAATATCGTGCATATACTTTGAATTTTGCAGACCCTATCTTTGCACGTATCTTCCGCGAAGAAAAAGGATTCGACATAGTAGCTAACTTCTCTGCACATAAGCATGTACGTAGCGAAAAAGACAAATATTCAGTACAAGCTCTTATCGAAAACAACGATATAAAAGCAAAGAAATTTATGGATTTACTTTGCGAGTATCCTCCAAAACATTTCTTCTGTGTTTCTACCGACAAGGCAGCTAACCCTGTAAAT
>JAZNIO010000042.1:0-5046 GCA_045577535.1 Candidatus Onthomorpha sp.
AAAACAACATTAAATCAATAAGGTCTATTATGAAAAGAGTTATATACATTCTTGTAGCGATAGTTGCTGTATCGTGCAGCAATGAGGTGGAGTACGATGCACAAGGTACATTTGAGGCTACCGAAGTCGTTGTGTCATCGGAAGCTACGGGTCGAATTCTCAATTTTGATATTAAGGAAGGAATGACAATCGAAGTTAATCAAACGGTAGGTCTGATTGACAGTATGCAATTGCATTTGCAACGCAAACAACTCACTGCACAACAAGTGGCATTGCTTGGTTCGAAACCCGATGTCAAGAAGCAAGTTGCGTCGTTGCGAGAGCAGATTGTTAAGCAGAAGAGCGAACTGCGTCGGGTCGAGAATATGCTTCGTGATGGTGCGGCGACACAAAAGCAGTATGATGATATTGATGCACAGATAAAAATTTTGGAAGGACAATTGGAGGCAACTCTTTCAACTCTTGATAAGAATACGGCTACAATCAATAGTAATTCTGTCGCTTTGGAAGCTCAAATTGCAGCTCTTGAAGATCGTATTGCAAAGTGTCGTATTGAGTCGCCTATCGGCGGAACGGTGCTTGTGAAGTATGCTGAGGCCGGAGAATTTGCAACTGTTGGCAAACCGTTGATGAAAATTGCCGATCTTGATCATATTTATTTGCGTGCTTATTTTACTTCAGACCAACTTGCCAATATCAATTTGGGCGATGAGGTAAAGGTTGTAGCCGATTTTGGCGGAGATAAACGTTATGATTATGTGGGTCGCATTGCGTGGATTTCGTCGGAGAGTGAGTTTACTCCAAAAACAATTCAAACGAAAGATTCTCGAGCTAATTTGGTTTATGCCGTAAAGATTGCCGTAAAGAATGATGGTCGATTGAAGATTGGTTTGGCAGGCGAAGTTATTTTGTGATATGAATGCTATTGAAGTACATAACTTATCAAAAAGTTACGGAAAGGTACAAGCTCTTGACAATGTGTCGTTTTCGGTTGAGCGAGGAGAACTATTTGGTCTTATCGGTCCGGATGGTGCAGGAAAAACCACGTTGTTTCGATTGCTGACAACGCTTATTTCTCCTGATTCGGGTCGTGCGGAAGTTGATGGTTTTGATATTGTGAAAAATTACCACGAGATTCGTTCGTGTGTAGGTTATATGCCGGGTCGTTTTTCGCTTTATCCGGATTTGTCGGTCGAAGAAAATCTGAATTTTTTTGCTGCTTTATTTGGTGTTACGGTTGAGGATTCTTACGAACTTATCGCTCCTATATATAAGCAGATAGAACCTTTTCGTACACGTCGAGCCGGAAAATTGTCGGGAGGTATGAAGCAGAAACTTGCACTTTCGTGTGCTTTGATTCATCGTCCAAAAGTGTTGTTTCTCGATGAACCGACGACGGGTGTCGATGCTGTGTCTCGCAGTGAATTTTGGGATATGCTTTCAACGTTGAAAGAGCATGGTTTAACTATTCTTGTATCAACGCCTTACATGGACGAAGCAAGTCGTTGCGATCGTATTGCACTTTGTAATGAAGGTCGGATTTTGAGTATCAATACTCCTAAAGGTATCGTAAGTGGTTTTGATAGGCAACTTTATGGTATAAAGTCAAAAAATATGTTTGCTTTGCTTGAACGAGCACGTCGATCGGAAGGAGTCATCGATTGTTATCCTTTTGGCGAAAAACATCATTTGATTACAAATGAAGTCTTTGATATAGAGCAATTTAAAATTCAATTTTGTGATGAAAAAGATTTAGAAATTGAGCCTATAGAGCCGACAATCGAAGATGTTTTTATTAAACTAATGAAACGATGAGTGATATAGTTATATCGGTACGAGATCTGACCAAGTGTTTCGGCAATTTTACAGCCGTTGATCGCATTTCGTTTGATGTGCGAAAAGGCGAGATTTTCGGTTTTCTCGGAGCAAATGGTGCAGGCAAAACAACGGCAATGCGTATGCTTTGCGGTTTGAGTTATCCTACATCTGGAAGTGGATCGGTTGCGGGTTTTGACGTCATGCGTGAGGGAGAATTGATAAAACGTCATATTGGTTATATGAGTCAGCGATTTTCTCTTTACAACGATTTGACGGTATGGGAGAATATGCGTCTTTTTGCAGGCATATATGGACTTTCTGCAAAGCAAACCGAAGAGCGAGCGACGGAATTGCTTAATCGCCTTAATTTTTCATCGGAGCGTAATACGTTGGTTGGTTCATTGCCACTTGGTTGGAAACAAAAATTATCGTTTGTTATTGCTACGATTCATCGTCCCGAAGTGGTCTTTTTGGACGAGCCGACAGGAGGTGTTGATCCCGTTACGCGTCGTCAGTTTTGGGAAATGATTTATGAAGCAGCCGAAGGTGGTACGACTATTTTTGTTACTACTCATTATATGGATGAGGCTGAGTATTGTACACGTGTATCTATAATGGTTGATGGAGAGGTTCGAGCTCTTGATACGCCATTTCGCCTTAAACAACAATTTGCCGCAGAGTCGATGGACGAGGTGTTTCGTGTGTTGGCTCGTGGAGCAAAAAGAGGAGGGTAGGATATGAAACAAAATTTTGGTTCATTCGTAAAAAAAGAGTCGCTACATATACTTCGCGATAAGCGTACGATGCTTGTCGTGATGCTTATTCCCGTTGTGTTAATGATTCTTTTTGGTTTTGCAATTTCTACTGAGGTAAATAATGTCAATGTGGCGGTAGTTGCTCCGGAGCGTACAGATGGCGTTCGTGATGCTGTGGAAAAACTTTCGCAAAATGAATATTTTACTTTCAAGGGATATATATCATCAGATGAGATAGATTTGAACTTACGTTCGGGTAAGGTTGGTGTTGTGGTTGTTTTTGCTTCGGATTATGATCGTCGTGTCGCACAAGTCAAAGACGGTATTTCGACAAAACCTGTTATTCAACTTATAGTTGATGCTTCGAATGTCAATACCGCAGGTTCGGCAACGGCATATTTGCAGGGAGTATTGCTTGGTTCGGCACCACAGCAGGCAATGTTTGAGACACGAATGTTGTTCAATCCACAGATGAAGTCGGCATACAATTTTGTGCCTGGTATTATGGGACTTATCTTTATTTTGGTCTGTGCAATGATGACATCTGTATCGATTGTACGTGAGAAAGAGGTGGGTACTATGGAGGTGCTTTTAGTATCTCCGGTACGTCCTGTAAAGATTATTTTTGCTAAAATGATTCCTTATTTTGTCATATCTTGCATTGTGCTTGTGATTATTTTGCTTTTGGCACGTTATCTTCTCGGAGTGCCGATGTCGGGAGGTGTCAGTGGAATTTTTTCTTTGTCATTGTTGTATCTTCTTCTTTCTTTATCGCTTGGATTACTTGTTTCGACAATTGCATCTACGCAGATTGCAGCGTTGCTTGTTTCGGCAATGGTGATGATGATGCCAATATTGATGCTTTCGGGAATGCTTTTCCCAATTGAGAATTTGCCAAAATTTTTTCAAGTGGTGTCGAATATTATTCCCGCACGTTGGTATATCGATGCGGTGCGAAAAATGATGATTCAAGGATTACCACTTGTTGCTGTTTGGAAAAATGGAGTGATACTACTTGGCATGACGGTGATGATTCTTGTCGTATCATTAAAGAAGTTTAACGATAAATTAGAGTAATTATGAGAGCATTTATCGTACTTGTGCAAAAGGAGTTTCTTCAAATTAGGCGTAACTCTTTTCTTCCCAAACTGATTGTTGTTTTTCCAATAATGATTATGTTGTTGATGCCTCTTATTATGACAATGGACGTGCGAAATGTCAACGTTGCTGTTGTTGATCTTGATCGCTCAACCACGTCACGTCGTATTGCATCGCATATTGAGGCATCGGAGTATCTTACGTTGGCACAAACTACTGCCGAATATTCTCTTTCGATAGAAGCTTTGGAGCAAGGTGAGGTAGATGTCATTGTGCAGATACCGGCTAATTTTGAGCGTGATATGATGATTGCAACTCCCAAACGAATCAGTATTACGGCTAATGCTGTAAATGCGACAAAGGGTGGAATGGGAATGCAGTATATTGTGCAGACGATTGCTCGGACTTTGTCTGAATTGCGTGGCGAAAAGACTCCTTCCAAATTATCGGAGTTGGTAACTATTGAAAATCGTTATAATTCCACGTTAAATTATCGTCATTATATGATTCCTGCGTTGATGATTATTTTGTTTATTTTGATTTGTGGTTTTTTGCCTGCATTGAGTATCGTAGGAGAGAAGGAGAGTGGTACGATTGAGCAGATAAACGTAACGCCGCTATCTCGTCTAACTTTTACTCTTGCAAAATTGCTTCCTTATTGGATAATTGGGTTATTTGTGGTAACTGTGGCAATGCTTGTGGCTCGACTTGCATACGGACTTATTCCTGTTGGTTCGGTGGGAGCAATATATCTTGGTGCGATTCTTTTTATTTTTACGATTTCGGGATTTAGTCTTACGATTGCCAATTTTTCGGAAACGATGCAACAGACGATGTTTGTGATGTTTTTCTTTATTATGATTTTTATGTTGATGAGCGGATTGCTTACTCCGATAGATTCAATGCCTCTTTGGGCTCAGAAGTTTACAACGATTTTGCCGCCAAGATATTATATTGAAATATTACGTTCGGTTTATTTGAAAGGAACATCGATAGTTGAATTGTGGATAAATTTTGTTGCTCTCGGCATTTTTGCCGTTATATTCAATCTTCTTGCCGCATTTACGTATAAGAAACAAGTATAATAACAACGGCGACAACTCTTAGTTACTCGTCCCATAATGGGAACAACACCGTTTTTCTCCTTGCTTCCGTTCACGTAGAACAGCACCTTGAATGTACTTCGCATAATCTAATCCTTTTTTGGTTACAAAATTAGTTATCAGCGAGTTACACATTGATATGCAAACTAACGCAGAACGATGAAACGTGACGACACAAAGAAAAACTTTACTGCATTATCGGGTAATGACTTGGCAACCGTTCTATTTCATTACCTTGCGTTTCTTTGCTAAATTGCCATCGTTACTATTTC
>JAZNIO010000043.1:0-19681 GCA_045577535.1 Candidatus Onthomorpha sp.
CGCGAATCTGCACGGAGGGCTTTCTCGCAAAGACGCAAAGTCCGCAAACCTTGTTTGCAATGAGCTATGAGCAGAGAGCAATGAGCCGAAAGTTGCTTAAAAAATCCTCAAAGCTCGTTGCTCAAAGCCCAAAGCCGAAATGAAAAGATTCGTGTAAATTCGCGTGATACGTGGAAACTACTTTGCGATTTTGCGACCTTTGCGAGAGGAAAACCAAACGCCGATTCCCAACAGCCGAAGTAAAGCAAAAAATTCTCAAACGCAGTATCAAAAAAAGTCCGCTTATTGATACTGACAGTATCAGTTAGCGATACTACCAGTACCAGTTAGCGATACTACCAGTACCAGTTAGCGATACTACCAGTATCAGTTAGCGATACTACCAGTATCAGTTATTGATACTACCAGTATCAGTTAGCGATACTGCCGGTATCAATAAGGGAAACATTTTGCAAAACTTCCTTTGCGACTTTGCGAACTTTGCGAGAGATTTTTTTGTCGGTTTATGAAAGTTTTGTACCTTTGCTTTCGTAAACTGAAACCAAATAAAAAAAGGAGGAAACGGCAAACAGAAAGATTATTATAACGATTTAGAAAATTACAAAGACAGATAAAAGCGTTTTTGCTTATAGTAGGTAAATTGAAACCTGGAAAATTTCAAATTAAGTACTGAATAGATAAGTTGAAAACGCTCACGATGGTTTCGTGGGCTTTTCTTATTTCAGTACAAGGTAATTTCCAGGACCTCAATTTACGATAAGAAATATGTCCCACGCTTTTTTATGATTTTGAGACAAAAGAAAAATAATTTGAAACGCCTTTGGGACGGGGCAAAAGAAAGATTAAAATTGTAAAAATGAAACTAAACAAATTTTTAGCCTTGACAGCTGTTTTTGCGACTTTGTTCGCAGGTTGCGGAAACTCAACGGGAGGTGGAGGAAACGCAGGTGAAAGTTCCAATTCTTCTCCTGAAGATAATGTATCAAAGTTTTCAAAAGTTACAACCTTGAATGAACATTCAGATGACGTAGAATCTGTTTGCTGGAGTCCTAACGGAAAATATTTAGCAAGTGGTTCAGGTATAGATATTGATGATGAGTATTTGGGAGATATTATTATTTGGAATGTAAAAAGTGGTAAAAAAGTACGAAGTTTAAGAAAACATTCTGGAACAGTTGTATCAACAATGTGGAGTCCTGATGGAAAGTATTTAGCAAGTGGCTCATGTGACAGTACTATCATTATATGGAATTCAAGTACTGGAACAAAACTTGAAACATTGGAAGGACATTATGGATGTGTACTATCCGTTTGTTGGAGTCCCGACGGAGATCACTTGGTAAGCGGTTGTACGGAAGGAATCGTTAATGTATGGGACGTGAAGAGTGGAGAGTGCGTTTTAAACTTGAAAGGACATTCTGGTCCTGTTGGATCAGTGTGTTGGAGTCCTAATGGAGAATATATAGCAAGTTGTTCAAATGACAATAGTGTTATTATATGGAATGCAAACAGTGGTGAAAAAATACGAAACCTGAGAGGTCATTCTTCTCCTGTTAATTCTGTAAGTTGGAGTTTAGATGGGGAATATCTGGCAGGTGCTTGTGCTTCAAATGACAATAGTGTTATTATATGGAATGCAAACAGCGGTAAAAAATTAAAAACATTAAAGGGACATTCCAAGGGTGTCAGATCAGTTTGCTGGAGTCCAGATGGAAGATTTTTAATCAGCGGTTCATGGGATTCAACCATTAAGATATGGGACGCAAAGAGCGGAGAGTGTTTGAAAACATTGGAAGGACATTCTGAAAGCGTGACGTCGGTAGCATGGAGTCCCGACGGAGAATATTTTGCAAGCGGTTCATACGACAAAACTGTCAGAATATGGGGAACAACTGTAGATGGAAAAAATACAGAAAGCAGTTCGTCGAGTAGCGGAGGAAGTTCAAGCAGCAGCAAAAGCAGTTCAGATGATTATTCAGTCCCTGTTAATAATTACTCAGGAGGATATGTGCCTGTCAATACTTACTCCGGTGGTTACGAAAACAACAATACGAATAACAATACGATTAATAATGCTCTTGAAAGAAGTTATATTAACACCTATAATACGTTATTAAAAAACTTAGAGTATTGGATAAATGATTATAATGAATTTAAAAATTCTTCATACTATGACCCTACATCATCAATGCACAATTATAGATTAAATCAAGCTAAATTTAATATAAAAGATACAAAAGAAGAAATACGTAAACTAAGAAATGAAGCTTCAAAAGCTGGAATAAACATTCCTATGTCAAGTTTGGAAAACATAAGTGTTTATTAAAAAAAATCCGTAAAGTGGTTTCTGAATCATAAAACGACTACCTATATATATAAGGTAAAGGAAAACGAGCGTTCGACCTGCATTTGTATTTGCGAACGCTCGTTTTGTTTTTCTAAGACAGCACTATGCCGAGAATATCTTGGGATTTCATCATTCTGCCGTCGGTTATGTGAATGGCGTAAAAACGTATGAGAGCTTCCAAAAGGTCTTTGCGTTCGTTTCTGTTGCACGTAACTTTTTCGGGACTTGCTTTTCGGTGGTTTTGAAGCAGTTTGTGGAGTTTGAAAGAGGTTTCCGAGTCGAGCGTGTCGTGATTTGAGGGTGTGGAGACGAACTTTCCGCCGATTGTGTCGAAGAACGGCGTTTGCGAATCGTGATTATCCAAGGGCTCAAAGCCGAGTAAGGCTCCGAGTGACAAAAGAAAATGAAGATGAAACTCCGCAAGAGAGTTGCTTTCTGCCTGTTCCAAGGTGTCAATCTGTCGTTTGAGAAATTCGAAAAGCTCTTCGTTTGCCGTGTTTTCTTTGATCGAAAGATTCAAAACTTCGGTCATGAATATCGCAAGGGTGGTTTTGACTATGTTACACGAAGTATCGTCGCAACAAAGCATCAATGCAGAAGATTTAATGCTATGTAATCGGGCTTTGGGATTTGATGACAACTCCAACTGAACAAGTCTGAGCGGTTGGAAATGCTGTGCTTTGGTTGTTTTGCCTTTGTTTGAGCGTGCCGAACGCAGTATGTAGCTTTGCAAACCGAAGTCTTTGGTGTATGCTTTGACTATCAGACTTGAATCGGAGTAAGGAAAACTTTTCAGGATTACCGCTTCGGTGGTTTGAATCATCGTCCTATCGTATTATCATGAGCTTTCCGCTTGCCGTCTGCTTGCCTTGTTCGGCTGAAGAGAAGATAAGATAGACTCCGCTGCCGACTTCGTTTCCGTTAAAGTCCTTTCCGTCCCACACAGCCTGCCCTCCGATGGATTTAAGATGGGCAACCATTTTGCCGGAAACGTCAGTGATTCTTACGTCTGAGTCTGCGACGAATCCCTTTATCGCTATCGTACCGCTATGATGAGGTCTCAAAGGATTTGGAAATGCTGTCAGCTTTCCGGATTCTTCCATGCCTTTGATAGACTCTGCTCTGTAAGAAACGATTCCTCGATCCGTGCCGATGAAAACTTCTCCGTTCAATCCGTTTTGAGCCATACATAGAACGCGGTTTGAGATCAGCGGACTGTTTTCGGCAGTGAAGTGATACAATTGCTCGTCTCCCGATGGTGAAAGCACGTAGATGCCGTTTCTTTCCGTGCCTACCCACTTGCGATTCCCGCCATCGATCATCATACATGTTACATTCTCGAAATTCAAAAGGTATTGTGCTATGCCGTTTTCTTGATATATTATGTTCTGACACTCGGTTGTGGATGTGATTCCGTCGTTTGTTTCGAATATGTCGGCGATATTGTATGCTACCTTAATGCCTTTGTCCGTTCCGATCCAGAGTTCGCCGTCCATATCTTGGACTATGGAATTTACTTTGGTGCTTTGGTCATACGAACCGTTGTTTGGATTCAGAATAATCTTGTTTCCGTCGTTGTCAAGCACGAGAATCTTGTTGTCAGACGTCCAAAGAAATTTGTAATGATGGCGTTTGTCGAGTGTCATTCCAAGGATTTCGCTCTCGCCAATCAAGGAAAATGTTTCGAAATTGCCCCATACGTTGTCGTAAGTAAGGTAGCAGAATGCGTTTTGCACCATTGAGTTTGCTATAAGCAGGTTTGCCGACTCGTCATACTCGACTTTTGAGATTCGAAAGCAGTATGGATGCGGTACAAGCATGTTGTCGGTGTTGTTTTGCGTGTAAACGTTTATTATCTCGTTGTCTAAGATTTCCACAACGCCGCTCCACCATGACGAAGCCATGAGATGTTTCGGGTTTCTCGGGTCTATGGTTACGTTAAGTATGTCTTTGATTGTGTCAAGTGCGGCATTGCGATTCAGAGCCTGCCAATAATATCCGTCAAAGGTGTAAACGTTTGCTTTGATTCCCCTCGGAGCGTTTTGAATCGTTCGTCCGCCAGGTGCAACGTAGATTTTGCCGTCCTCGGATGCTGTTATGGAAAACACATCGTTGCTCATGGGACCGTCAGGAAAGTACTTATCGACGTTTTGTGAGCCTTGGCGGAAATTCTTGTAGTGCAACAGACCTTCGTAATCATGAGCCAGCCAAAGGTCGTCGCCGTCCAATATTACGTCATTAACATCCAATTTCGTATCTCGTAGAGGATTCCATTCATCGCTAAGGTGGAAAAATTCGCCTCCGCTGTTCACATTGTTTCTGTCATAGAAATTGATGCTTCGGTAGGCAATCAAAACCAACGCATCGCCGCTTAGTTTCATCGAAGCGATGTATTGGTTGTCGAAAACGGTTCTCCAATTCTGTCCGTCAAAGCCATAAACTGTGCTGTTGGTGGAATTGTCGTCTGCAACGCCTATCAGGATTTCGTTTTCGTTGGGTTGCAAAAGGAAATTGATGTTGTAGGCATCGCGTCCTGTGTTTGCGATGTTTTTGACAAGAGTCCACGTTTCGCTTGTGCTGAGTGCGTTGCTGTTTTTAGGAGCATAAAGCAGTCCATCGACGGTTCCTGCAAATATTGCGGTGTCGTTGATGATTACGTTATTGACTTTGATTTTCGCATTATTGACTCCGACATAATAAGTGTCGTATATTTCGTTTCGTTTCAAGTCTAAGACAACTATTCCGAAGCCACAAGAAAGGTAAGCCTTTGAATCGTGAAAATAAATGCTGTTTATAGACTTGCTGCCTTCAATACTGCGTATTTTGATGTCGGAGATATTATACACTTTCCCTTTTTGGACAATGTCAATGTTTGAATTGTCGTAGGTGATTACAAGAGATTCGGTTTGTGGATCGTATGCAGTTACTTTGATTCCTGCATCGGAAAGTCCGTTTACTTTGGAAAAACGTTCCATTTTCAGGGTTTGCTTGTTCAAATAGAAAAGCGAAGACTCTGAAGCAACCAAAACCGAATTGCCTGTCGAGAATACGGCGTGCGTAGAGTAGTAAGAAAGATGGTCTTGCCATTGTCCGAGAACGGAATTTGCGTATTGGGCGTTTGCAAACAAAGAAGCAAACAAACAGAACAAAGAAAGGATAATGTGTTTCTTCATATTATTTTCATAGTATAAAACATCAGGGAGAAAACGCAAAATTTCCCCCTGATATTTTATTGTTACATGCTTTTATTGTTTTGATTAACTGACTGCTTCTTTCAATCGTTCTGCATTTTCCGCCAATTGAAGAGCGTCCAAAACCTCTTGGATTTCTCCATCCATAAATACAGGCAGATTATACATTGTCCAATTGATGCGATGGTCGGTAACACGAGACTGAGGATAGTTATAAGTACGGATTTTCGCAGAACGGTCTCCAGTAGATACCATTGTCTTACGCTTAGACGCTATATCGTTAAGGTATTTGTTGTATTCCAATTCGAACAATCTTGTTCTCAAAACGGTCAAAGCTTTATCGAAGTTTTTGATTTGAGATTTCTGGTCTTGGCATGAAACAACTATGCCCGTAGGTATGTGAGTCAGACGAATGGCTGAGTAAGTCGTGTTTACCGATTGCCCTCCCGGACCGGAAGAACAAAAAGTGTCTTTTCTGATGTCGCTCATCTTCAAATCGACATCAAACTCCTCTGCTTCTGGAAGCACAACTACCGAAGCGGCAGAGGTATGTACACGTCCTTGAGTTTCGGTTTGTGGAACTCTTTGCACACGATGCACTCCCGATTCATACTTCAACTGACCGTAAACGCCTTCTCCCGAAACGTTAAGCACAACTTCTTTGTATCCGCCTGCCGTTCCCTCCGTGTAATCCACAAGTTCGGTCTTCCATCCTTTCTTTTCGAAGAATTTTATATACATTCTGTAAAGGTCGCCTGCAAAGATGCCGGCTTCGTCTCCTCCTGTTCCTGCTCTGATTTCAAGAATGGCATTCTTTCCGTCTTGAGGATCGGATGGTATGAGCAAAAGACGAATTTCTTCTTCCATCTTTTCGCGTTTCTCTGTCAATTCCGACAACTCTTGTTTAGCCAATTCTTTGAAGTCTTCGTCTTTTTCGTTGCCGAGAACATACTTTGCGTTGTCTATGTTCTCTAAAACATTCTTGTAACTTTTGTATGCTTCGATTATGGGTTGCAAATCCTTGTAGTCTTTGCTGATCTTGACATAGTGTTTCATGTCCTGCATCACTGCAGGGTCGTTCATCTGCTTTTCTATCTCCAAAAACTTCTCGTTTATGGCTTCCAATTTTTCTAACATAAATAATCGTTTTGAGGGTGCAAAGGTACGAAATTTCGTTTAATAGACAAATCAGACTTCAATCAAAGATGCCATGTCTGTGTTAAAGAATGAAGACATGTTGCTTTTGTATTTGTTTTCAGAGTGTTGAGAATAGTGTTTCTAATCTTGAAAAAGGATGAAAATGAATCTTTGTTTTAATTTTCTGAAATCAAGAAAGAATTTTCTGGATTCAAGAAAGAAAAAAATAAAATCAAGAATTATTTATGGCACGTTTTATTTGGTTGTTTTGACTCTTGTTTGTAAGTTATTTTTGTAATTTTGCACTTTTATTGAATCATTAAAAACGGATAAGAGATGCGTACTTTGAAATTATTGTTTTTTGCTTTCGTCGGATTGATGGGGTTTGTATCTTGTTCGAAAGAAGAAAATCCTCAATTTGTTGAGAATAAAGGATTGCCATCTTCAGCAGGAAAGACCTTGGAGGTGGTTTTGGTCGTGCCTGATGATGTTTACAAAGGGGAATTGAAAGATTCGATAGGTCATGCCTTTATGACGCCTTGCGAAGGTATGTCTCAACCCGAGCCTTTGTTTGATGTGGTGCAGTTAAGACCTGAAGGATTTTTCAATTCCGAAATGTTGCAGAAACATCGTAACATAATCGTTGTCGATTTGAAAGCAGGAAATTCCAATAAGCTTAAAAAGACTTTGGATTATAAGGCTTACCCTCAAGCATATTTTGTTTTCGAAGTGGATAACAGAGATAGTTTGTTTTCATTGCTTGACAGATATTCGGATGTCATAAAAGAACAATTTTATATCAATGAACACAAACGAATGGCTGCTGCTTTCAAACGAATGGAAAACACAGAGATTACACAGACTTTGAAAAAGAAGTTCGGTTTCTGGCTGACGGTATCCGAAGAATTTTATCTTGCGACAGACAAAGAAGATTTCGTTTGGTTGAGAAAAGAACCTAAAGATGGCAGTATGAGTATAATGATACATACAAAGCCGTTTGAGGGAGATGGATTGTTCAGAGAGGAAAAGATAATCGAGTTGCGAGATATGATTGCAAAGGAAAACATACCGGGACCTTCGAGAGGCTCTTACATGGGTACGGAAAAACGATTCCCTTTAGTGAGGCGTAATGTCAAAATAGGAAAATATGATGCTGTTGAAACGAGAGGATTGTGGCGATTGTTTGGAGACTGGATGGGAGGTTCGTTTATAAATTACTGCTTCGAAGACAAGGACAACAAAAGGTTTGTTATGATAGATTGTTTCCTATATTCTCCGCGACATCCTAAAAGAGATCAACTAATGCAACTTGAATCCATTGTTTTCGATATAAAGACCAAATAAAATAGATTCAAAAAACAATGTAATAAAATAAGGAATAAATTATTTGATTTTTATTTTGTTTAGAATAAAAAAAGTCTGTAATTTTGCAACTTTATTTTCGCATGAAATGACAACAAATATTAAATAATTAAAAACATATAAAAATGACACCGACACACATAGAACACATCGGAATAGCCGTTGAAAATTTGGAAGAGGCTATTAAGTATTGGGAAAATGTTATGGGATTGAAATGCTATAACATTGAAGAGGTAGCAGATCAAAAAGTTAAGACTGCGTTTTTCAAAATCGGAGAAGTTAAAATAGAGTTGTTGGAAGCTACAAGCCCTGATAGCACTATTGCTTCATTCATTGAGAAAAAAGGTCAAGGAGTTCATCACATTGCTTTCGCTGTTGAAAATACAGATCAAGCGTTGAACGATGCTCAAGACAAAGGAGTGAAATTGATAGACAAGCAATCAAGAGGCGGAGCTGAAGGATTGAAGATCGGATTCTTGCA
Source organism: Candidatus Onthomorpha sp. (assembly GCA_045577535.1). Lineage (GTDB taxonomy): Bacteria > Bacteroidota > Bacteroidia > Bacteroidales > P3 > Onthomorpha. The sequence continues at coordinate 8,519 of JAZNIO010000043.1, forward strand.
TCCAAAATCAACAATGGGTGTTTTGACAGAACTTTGTTGTAAATAAATCTGTTGCAATTAAATTTAATAACGTATTAAGCTTAAAGTAATGGCTTTTGAAGAAAAGATCAAGCAATTGCTTGATAACAGAGAAAAGGCAAAGTTGGGAGGTGGAATAAAAAGAATAGACTCTCAACATGCAAAAGGTAAATTGACCGCAAGAGAAAGAATAGAACTATTGTTAGACCAAGATAGTTTTGAAGAATTTGACATGTTTGTAACTCACAGATGTGCGGAATTCGGAATGGCAGACAACAAATATCTTTCTGATGGTGTGGTTACCGGACAGGGAACAATAAACGGACGCTTGGTATTTGTATTTGCACAGGATTTTACAGTGTTCGGAGGTGCTTTATCTGAAATGATGGCAGAAAAAATCTGCAAAGTAATGGATAAAGCCATGACAGTAGGTGCTCCGGTCATAGGATTGAATGACTCAGGTGGAGCTCGTATCCAAGAAGGTGTGAATTCGCTTGCAGGATATGCAGAAATATTCGAGAGAAACATCTTGGCGTCAGGAGTTGTTCCGCAAATATCCGCCATTTTCGGACCTTGTGCAGGAGGAGCTGTGTATTCACCGGCGTTAACCGACTTTATACTTATGTCTGATCAAACTTCATACATGTTTGTTACAGGACCAAAAGTTGTAAAGACCGTAACAGGTGAAGATATTACAACAGAGGACTTGGGAGGTGCAGAAATCCATTCAACCAAATCAGGAGTTTCTCACTTCTTGGCACAAACAGAAGAAGAAGGTATTGCAACTATTCGTGAATTGCTTTCATACCTTCCAAGCAATAACTTAGAAGAAGCACCGACAACAGTATGTAATGATCCGTTTGATAGATTGGAAGACAGATTGAACAGCATTATTCCGGACAATCCAAATCTTCCTTATGATATGATGGAAGTTATTACAGCAATTGTTGATGATGGTAAATTCCTTCAAGTTCACGAACGTTACGCTCGCAATATAATAGTAGGATTCTGCCGTATGGGTGGAGCATCTGTTGGAATTATCGCAAACCAACCAAACGTTTCTGCCGGAGTTTTAGATATTGAAGCTTCAAGAAAAGCAGCTCGTTTTGTTCGTTTCTGCGATTGTTTCAATATTCCTATACTTACACTTGTCGATGTACCGGGATTCTTGCCTGGAAGAGTACAAGAATATGGCGGAATCATAACTCACGGAGCAAAACTTATGTTTGCTTACGGAGAAGCAACAGTTCCAAAAGTTACTGTAACATTACGTAAATCTTATGGTGGAGCTCATGATGTTATGTCTTCAAAACAATTAAGAGGAGACTTCAATTACGCTTGGCCAACCGCACAAATCGCAGTTATGGGTGCGAAAGGAGCAGTCGAAGTGTTGTATGGAAAGGAAATGTCTGCGATAACAGATCCTGAAGCAAAAGCAAAATTTGTTGCAGATAAAGAAAACGAATACAATAACGCCTTTGCAAATCCATATAAAGCAGCTTCGTATGGTTACATTGACGATGTAATCGAGCCAAGAAACACACGCTTCAGAGTGATTCGAGCATTCCAATCTCTTCAAACAAAACGTGTAACTAACCCAATGAAGAAACATTCTAATATACCATTGTAATTATGTTATTATTAAATAGTATAAATTGGGGATTTGCCGGAGTAGTTTGCGGAATCGGTGTAGGAACTACATTTATCATACTTGTAGGTTTGATTTTCTTTATCAAATTATTGTCATGGGCAATAAACCGCATGGAGAATCGCAAAGTGGAAGAAGAGAAACCTCAAGTCAAAGCAGTGGAAAAAACATCCACGAATGAGCATCCTACATCTCACGAGCAAGCTGCAATAGCTATGGCAATGCATCTTTATTTTGATGCACACGATGAGGAACCTCACGTGATCACAATAGAAGAAGTGGAAAAGAGATACTCTCCTTGGAGTTCTAAGATTTATAATATGAGAAACTTTACTAAGCAATAGAAGTTATGAATAAGTTTAAGATAACCATAGATGAACAACCGTTTGATGTAACGGTGAATGTTACCGAACACAACAAAGCAACTGTGGAAGTAAATGGTATTTCATACGACGTAGTCTATGAGAAAAAGAATGCTCCTAAAGCAGCACCTGTTGCAAGAAAAGCAGCAATTCCTTCTGCTCCACACATGCAGACACCAAATCCGAAAGGAAATACGCCTGTTGCACCTGTACAAGCGGCAAGCAAACAAGCAATCAAATCTCCTTTGCCGGGAACAATCGTTTCAGTTAATGTGAAGGTCGGAGATCAAGTTAAAAAAGGTGATGTGTTGATAGTAATGGAAGCCATGAAGATGGAAAACAACATAATGGCAGGAAAAGACGGACAAGTTAAAGGAATTTATGTTTCAGTCGGTCAAACCGTTGCTCAAGACGACGCTTTAGTAGATTTGGAATAATTCATAAAAAAAACAAATTCAGAAATGAAACAATCGAAATCAAATTTAATAAAGTGTTTAGCCTTTTTGCTTGTGATGTTTCTTGTGCCTACTCTTGCAATGGCAGAAGAAATATCGGTAGGAGAAAAGATGAACGATTTTTTTGGAAGCATGGGTTTTGCACAACTTGAAGGCAATTGGTTATGTCTTGTGATGATTGCTGTATCACTTGTTTTGTTTTACCTTGCTATCGTAAAGAAATTCGAGCCTCTTTTATTGCTCCCTATAGCTTTTGGAATGCTTTTGACGAATCTTCCGGGGGCAGGATTATATCACCCTGAACTTTTTGCGGAAGGACACGTTCATTGGAAAAATTTTGCAGATGCAAATAACGTAGGTTTACTTGACTACTTGTATCTCGGAGTTAAACTCGGTATTTACCCATGTCTGATTTTTCTTGGCGTAGGAGCGATGACAGACTTCGGACCGCTTTTGGCTAATCCAAAGAGTTTCCTTTTGGGAGCAGCGGCTCAAGTTGCCATCTTTGCAACTTTCTTTGGTGCTTTGGCGTTGGGATTTTCATACGAGCAAGCCGGTTCGATCGGAATCATAGGTGGAGCTGATGGTCCTACGGCTATCTATCTTACATCCAAGTTGGCACCGGACTTATTGGGACCTATAGCCGTTGCCGCTTACTCTTACATGGCTTTGGTACCGGTTATTCAACCTCCTATCATGAAAGCTTTGACTACTCAAAAAGAACGCGAAATTGTAATGAAGCAATTGCGTAAAGTGTCAAAGACCGAGAAAATCATTTTCCCTATTCTTGTGACAGCAATCATTGCTTTATTGTTACCTGCCGCAGCACCGCTTGTCGGATGTTTGATGTTGGGTAATTTATTGAGAGAATCGGGAGTTACAGAACGTTTAAGCAAAACAGTGCAAAACGAATTGATGAACATCTGTACAATATTTTTGGGAATATCTGTCGGAGCAACAGCAACGGCTAATTCATTCCTAAATCCACAAACATTGTTCATTCTCGTACTTGGAGTAACTGCATTCGCATTAGGAAGTGCTACAGGTGTGTTGTTCGCAAAATTGATGAACGTATTCTCGAAAAATAAAATCAATCCTTTGATTGGTTCTGCGGGAGTATCGGCTGTACCGATGGCAGCCCGTGTTTCTCAAAACGTGGGTCAAGAAGCAAATCCAAACAACTTCCTTTTGATGCACGCAATGGGACCAAACGTTGCGGGAGTCATAGGCTCGACAGTTGCAGCCGGAGTTTTGTTGGCATTCTTGGGCTAATCGGAGAATGAAAGCGAAGAGAAAGATTCGCATTGCAATGAGAAACATTGTATAAACATAGAAGAAATTGATTGTAAAGTAATATCACACAATCGATGACACAAAAGGGGAGAAGTTATTCGGCTTCTCCCTTTTTTTCATTTACGGAATCGAATTTCAGAAACTTTGTTTCAGTATAACGAAACAAAGATTCGTCTTGACGAAATCAAGATTCATTGTAGCGGATCTTGAAAATATTTCTTTCGTGAAAAGAATTGAAAAAAGTATCTTTATCACCGCTTGTCTTAAGTATTGGGAAATAATGTTTCTTTGTCCTTTTTGTAAAATTCATTACTGAATCGGTAATAATTTGTATGTAAACAGAGTATCTGAAACTTAAAATCAATGTTTTTAATTTGTTTTTTTTATCTACTGTTTTGGGAATGATTTATGTTGGATTAAATATTTGTGTTTCAGCTATGAATAATGATAAAATTAAATTCAGCAATAAGCGTGCCATTTCATAATAATAGATTTTGATTTTATTTAGTTGAAAAAAACTTCTTATTATATTTGTATAATATCTTTTTGTTTTGTAACTTTGAACCCTCAATAAATTAGTATTAACTTAAATAGTGAATGTATGAAAAGATTACTTTCCCTTTTGACGATGGCGATCATATTCGCCATGCAATTGTCGGCCCAGACGACAGTCGTCGTCGGTGATACGACATCTTCAACTACATCGTGTTATGTTCCGATGTATATGAATTATAAAAATTCGTTTACGGAATCTCTTTATCCCGCAAGTTCCTTGCAGTCGGGGCTGATAACAAGTATCAGTTATTATGTTTCCTCGAACTCATATAGCAATGGAATAATGAAGATTTACATGAAGGAAGTGGATAATTCTACTCTTTCATCTTTTATGGTGGGAAATGATTTTACAGAAGTATATTCCGGTCCTGCAAGTTGGTCTGTCGGAAGAAATACTTTTGAATTGACAACACCGTTTGCATATACCGGAACAGGCAATTTGCTTATTGCGGTCATAAGAGATGGAACGGAATATTACTATTCTTATCCGTATTTTAGACAAGTTTCTAATGGAGGTTCGTCGAGGTATGTTTATAGTGATCAAACCGAGTATTTTATTACTACTAACCCGGGTTCCGGTTCTTCTACCACGAATGTTCCTGTGATAAAGCTTGAAATGAACTCCATGGAAGGCTACTGTTATCCTCCTTCAGACATAACTTATTCTGGTCTGGGACAAACGGAAGCAACAATCAATTGGGCAATAGCAGATGAAAACATTACTACTTTCGGTTTGGCTTACAAAACAACGACCGAAGAAGAATGGACTGTTGCAAGTGAAAACATAACAGACCTTTCTTATTCTTTGTCAGGTCTTGAATCGTACACAGAGTATCAAGTAAAACTTTGGTCGGTATGTGATGAAGAAAACAGCAATGAAAGAATTATTTCTTTCTGGACCCTTCCTCAAGAAAGCGATATGATAGAAATTCCATACGAACAAAATTTCGATGACTTGGAATCTTTGGAAAACTGGGATTTATGGACGGCTTCAAGCACGGGAGCAAATCAATGGTACTTGGGACCTTTGGGTTCAAACGAGGCTGTTGAAGAAGGAGAAACACCGATGGGTCAAGGTCTTTACATAAGTAATGACAACGGAGTAACGAATTCTTATGATCCTGAAGGAGATGCTGCAGTTGCACATCTTGCTACTCTTATAAACATAGAAGATGATACATACTATGGAATTGAATTTGACTACAAAGCCGTAGGAGAATTAAGCTATGACGAGGTTATTGTTTCATTGTTCCCTCTTGGAACAACGCTTCCTACGACTAATGCTATACCTTCTTCCATGATAGGAAGAAGTGCTTCAAATGCCAATCAGTGGGTAAGGGTTGCCATACCATTCCCTAATGATATAGCCCCCGGAGCGTATCAATTGGTAATTTCATGGAGAAATGATGGTAGTGATGGAGAAAACCCTGCTGCATCAATCGATAATCTTTACATATTCTCTACTACTTGTGCGAGAGTGAATGAATTTACCACAACAATGGAAGACGCAGACGGAAGTGTTACGATGAATGTTGAGGTTACAGATGAACTTAATGAAGGAGCAGAATATATTGTTGAGTATAGGTATACAGGAGATACAACTTGGCATTCTGTACAAGGAGAAAGTCCTATTGCAATAACAGATTTGCCATACAGCTCACGAGTAGATTATAAAGTAACTGCTTCTTGCAGCGGAGGTGAATTGGCGGTAGTATCAGACGTTTTCACTGACTGGACAATCTGTGGTGCCATAACAGAGCTTCCTTACGAAGAAAATTTTGATCAATCGGTATTTATAGCAATACAAGATGAAACAAGAGCAAATAGAACTTCTTTGAATTGTTGGTATAATGTAAATGGAGGATATGAATATTATTATTGGTCATCACTTTCTTCAGGAGACGGATTAGAAGAATCAAAAGCGTTGTATTTCTATGGTACAACTTCTACATATTCATACGATTTTTCTGATTGGATGATTACTCCTGTATTTGAATTGACAGGAAACGAAAGATTGAACTTTCAATACAAATATACTTCAGCATCAAATGCTCCTGTAATAGATGTAATGGTGCTTGATGTAAGTGAAACTGATTACACCACAATGGCAGATACAGCTAACTTTACATTGCTTGGAACAGTAAACTGTGCAGGACAACCTCTTTCTGAATACAATATGGCAGAATTTTTCTTGAATGAATATTCAGGAAGTGTGCGTTTGGCGTTGGCAGTAAGACAAAAGTCAAATACTTTCTACATTGATAATTTCGCCATAAGTGAAATTCCTGATTGTGGTGATGTTTATGGATTAAACGTTGCACCGGGACAGGAATCTGCATACGTAAGTTATGACACAGGAAACATAGGAGAATCCGGCGTTGTAGTAGCATACGCAGAAACAGTTGAAGGAGAAGAATTTGATCCTGAAAGTGCAACAACGGTTACAATATCGGCTGAAGATGCATTACCATTTTTAATAGAAGGATTAACAGAAGGAGCAACATATACTTTTGTTGCACAACAAGCATGTGGAGGAGCATGGTCAGATCCTGTAACAATTACAATACCTATCTACTATACATTACCTATATCATTTGATTTTGATACACCGGAAACAACTCCTGAAATGGAATTTACTTCAAATTCAGCAAATGTTTGGCTTGTTGGAACAGCTGAAAACAATACTGTAGATGAAGCAGGTAACCCTACAACAGGAGGTTCTTTGTACATATCAAACAATAATGGTACATCGGCTTCTTACACAGGAACATCAACAGTGGCATATGCTTCGTTCCCTATTGCAATTACGCCTTCTCCTGAATTGAGTATATCATTTGATTGGAAAGCTGAAGCAGAAGGTTCATGGGATCATATGAAAGTTCACCTTGTGCCTTCAGGACAATCTTTTGAATCAGGAATAAATGTGGCAGGAGCAGAATACTTAGAAGGCTCACCAGCATGGCAAACACAAACATTGTCAATTCCGGCTTCAAATTTAGCAGGTGTTTATGATTTAACTTTCTATTGGAAAAATGATGGTATTAACAACTATCCTCCGGGTGCTGTTGTTGACAATATTAAAATAGAATCTTTCACTTGTACTTCTAATGCACTAAATACAAGCGTTGCTTTTGTTGAAACAGAAGAAAGCGAAACAGGCGGTTCTTTCGTTGTCGGATTGACAGACGAAGTAAATGAAGGTGTTACATACGTTTTAAAATATAAAGAATCAACAAGTGGAGAATGGATAGAAATTCCGGATCTTACAATAGATGATTTCCCTTATACAATAAATGAAATTGCTTTCCAAACAGCATATCGAGTTCAAGTAGGTGTTATTTGTGTAGACGGTGAAGAACCTAATTATGCAGAAATTATTAGCATTACAACACCTTGTCAAGCAATACCAACACCATGGTATGAAAACTTTGATGTAAATCCATATACAGCACCTTCTTGCTGGGAAAGATATACTGGATTACTTCCTGCAAGTGGAACAATTCAAACAAGTGATTTATCTGATATATCAACATCATATAGTTCTTCATATTGTTGGAGTTGGGGAAATAACTTTGCTTGTGGTTCAACTACATCAAATATGCTTCATTCAGAGCTATATGGTTCTTCAAGTTATATTTTCTGGGCAATATCTCCTTCCATCAATTTAGCAGATGATGGAGTTGCAAAACAAATAGCATTTGACCTTGGATTAAGAAGTTATTATTCTAACACAGCTCCTGTTTCAGCTTCGGACGATAGAGTTATGATATTGGTATCTCTTGATAATGGTACATCTTGGAATATAGCAAATGGTCTTGTATTTGCTGACGGAGATGCAGATCCGGATCATAACTACTCTGATTTAGGTCTTCAAATGCAACGTTATGTGTACAAACTTGTAGATGAAAACGAAGAACCTTTAACAGGTCAAGTGAGATTTGCTTTCTATTCAGAAAGTACCGAGTCAAATGCAGACAACTGGGTATGTATAGATAACGTGGCAGTTGAAGATTACAGCGATTGTCCTGCTCCTTACAGTCCGCAAGTTTCTGCTACAACAATAACATCAACAACAGCAATAGCATCATTCTCTACTTGGGGTCCTGCAACAACTTGGGAATACGTAGTAGTAGAAGGAGAGGGTGAAGAAGCAGATCCGGAATCAGGAACTCCTGTTGAAATCACAACAACAGAAGGTATTGAGTTGACGGATTTGTCACCTGAAACAGTTTACACATTTGCAGTAAGAGCAGTTTGTGAAGAAGGAAACTCTCCTTGGGCAACAGTTTCGTTCATGACTCTTGCATCATCTGAATCTGTTCCTTACGAAACAACATTTGATGAAGGAACATGGTTTGTGGATAATGGAGCGAATACACCTAACGCTTGGGTTGTAGGAGAAGAAACAGGTAATGAAGCACCTGCTGCATACGTTTCAAATGACGGTTCAACTTACGCAGCAACAACAAATTCATCACAAACAATCACTCACCTATGGAAAGACTTTGATTTCGGTGAAACAGAAGATGAGTTCGAACTTACATTTGATTGGAAAGTAACAGGTCGTCAGGAAGGAACAAGTGTTTACGGAGGTATAGCAGCATATCTTGTAGATTGTACACCTCTTCCAACAAGTGGTTTGTTAAACTCTGCTAATATGATAGCAGTAGTTACAGGTTCTGACGAATGGCAAACAGAAAGAGTTTATCTTGGAAATGTTACAGGAGAAAAACGTTTGGTATTCACAGCACTTGGTTATACAATAGATGCAGAATTAGCAACACCTGCTGCAATTGATAATGTTTCAATTTCAGTATCATCTTGTCCTCAAGTTCAAGACGTAACTGCAGAAAACATAACAACATCTACAATAGACGTTGCTTGGACAGAAACAGGAGCAGACAGTTACACTATTACTTATAGAGCAGAAGGCTCAGAAGAAGAATTAACAGCAACCGCCACTGAATCACCATTTACACTTACCGATCTTACATCTGCAACAAGATATATAATCACAGTAACGGCACATTGTAGTTCAGACCAAGCAGTTGCATCTAATGCAATAGCAGTAATGACACTACAAGAACCTGTTGAAATACCTTACACTTGCACTTTTGAAGAAGAAGGAGCAAATGGTTGGTTATTAAGAAACTCTACTTGTACAAATCAATGGTATGTTGGAACAAGAACAGGCGGAACAAGCAGAGAATTGTTTATTTCATCTGACGGCGGAACATCTGCAACCTATACAGGTTCTGCAGGAGTTGTTGTAGCAGAAAAACTATTCCAATTAGGAGCGACAGACTCGATAAGAATCAGTTTTGATGTAACAGTTAATGGAGAAAGTACTTTTGACTATTTGAAGGTATTCTTTGTTGACCCTACTGTTGCAATTGACCCTACAACAAATCACTCTATTGCTTATGCGACAAATACTTATTCAACAGGAACAATAGGTGGAGCAATAATCAATCAACAATCCGGAACAGTAAACAAAGTTATAACAATAGAAAATCCTGCCTTGAATGGACTTAAAAAACTTGTATTCTTGTGGAGAAATGATGGAAGTATTCAAAATAATCCACCGGCAATTATTGACAACGTAAGCGTTGAAGGAGCGGGAGAAGAAGTTACGTGTGTAAAACCTACAGCAGTTGTTGCCTCAGCAATAACAATTACATCTGCAACAATTTCTTGGACAGACAATGATGAATCACACTCTGCATGGAATGTATATTACAAAGCAGCAGGCGAAGAAGAATATACTTCAGTTCCAGCAAGTGAAACATCAATTGAATTAACAGATCTTTCAGCTTCAACAACATATTCTGTTTATGTAACAACAGATTGTGGAGACGAAGAATCAAACCCTACAACTCCAATTACATTCACTACTACTTGTGGAATAATAGTAGATTTCCCATTCTTTGAAGGATTTGAAGCAAGTACAGAATGTTGGTCAATGGAATATATATCTGGCTCACAACCTTGGAGCGTTACAGATATGATGTATGTAGACGAGTTTGACACAGAAGCATATCCTGTTGAAGGAGATGCATTAATGTACCATACTTTCGGAGTTGGAGAATCTGCAATGTTAGTTTCTCCTACATTAGACCTAACATCATTGACAAATCCTTATGTTAAGTTTAACTATGTACTTGGAAAATATTTTTCATCAGCAGAAGACTTAACAATTAAGTACAGAACAAGTGCAGAAGACGCTTGGGTAACATTAGTAACATACACTACACCTGTTAGTCAATGGGCATTAGATTCAATAGCTTTACCTAACCCTTCAGCAACCTATCAAATAGGATTCCTAACAGTTGGTGTAGATGGATATGGAGTAGGACTTGATGCGATAACAGTTTATGATGCAGAGGGAACACCAGACCTACCTGAACCAGAACCATGTGATGCACCAACAGCTCTTGCAGCAAGCAATATCACACAAACAACAGCTGAAATCAGCTGGAACGGCACGGCAACAAGCTATGAATTCAAACTAAACGGCGGAACAGCAGAAGCACTTACGGCAACAACAAAATCATTGACCGGTTTGACAGCAAACACTCAATACACCGTTGAAGTAAGATCAGTATGCGACGACCAAACATCTGATTGGGTTACAACAACATTCACAACCCTACAAGAATCCGGTGGAGAGGTTATAGCACCTGTTGTTACAACCCTTGCAGCAACAGCAATCACACACGAAAGTGCAACTTTGAACGGAACCATCACAGTAGGCAGTGAGACAATCACAGCACAAGGATTCATGTACAAAGCAACTGTAGCTACTGATTGGACAACCGTTAATGCAACAGGT
>JAZNIO010000044.1:0-105021 GCA_045577535.1 Candidatus Onthomorpha sp.
CTTGGGCAAAGTAAATTAAACAGATTATTAAAGTTAAATTAAAATTATTAAAGAGATGAAAAAAATTTTCTTAATGGCTTTGTCGGTATTTTTATTCTCGACAACAGCAAGTTTTGCAGGCAATGACGATAATTCAAACAAGGTTGCCAATAATGGAAATAACGAAATAGAAGTTTTAGTAGAGAGTTCAGACTATCCATATTGGCAAGGATATGCTTCGACCGATAGTGGGTTCGGTTCTAGTCGTGTGTATTTGAAAGTTTATAACTCTTCTCCCAACTCATGCAACTCTTATGTTGCAGATATTTATTACAGTTCTACTTCTGATGAAAAGTTAGGTGGGGCAACGGTAAGAGAGAATTCAAATTATAACCCTAATTCTAAAATTAAAGAAAGCGGGTATCGCTACAAATATTACATCACTTATAAAGGTTTTACTTATTACTTTAATATAGATTGATTTAGTTAGAATAACAGAAACAGCCTTTATAATATAATAAGGTAAAGGAAAACGAGCGTTCGACCTGCTTTTGCATTTGCGAACGCTCGTTTTCGTTTTTTTTATCTAACTTTGCAAAACCGTTGATTTTGTCGGAATGATTAAAAGCGAAGACATAAGCAAAATATTGGAAGCGGCACGCATCGAAGACGTTGTCGGAGTGTTTGTTCCCTTGAAAAAAAGAGGTGCGAACTTTATCGGCTTGTGTCCGTTCCACGATGAAAAAACTCCATCGTTCAATGTGAATCCCGCAAGAGGTATTTTCAAATGTTTCGGTTGCGGAGAGGGTGGCGACAGTGTTGCTTTCCTTATGAAGCATCAGCATTATACCTATCCCGAAGCTTTGCGATGGCTTGCCGAACGCTATCATATTCAGATAGAAGAAAAAGAAGAAACTCCAGAAGAGAAGAAGGCTCAAAGCGAAAAGGACAGATTGTTTCACGTGAACGAGTTTGCACAACGCTATTTTCAAGATTTGCTTTTCTCCGATCCGCAAGGGCAAAGCATAGGGCTTAGTTATTTTGAAGAGAGATGCCTGACGAAAGAAACGATTCGCCGTTGGGGATTGGGTTATTGCAAGGATTCGTGGGACGACTTCTGCTCTGCCGCCCGCAAGGAGGGATATACCGATGAGGAATTGGTGAAAGCAGGCGTTGCGATAAGGAATGAAAACAGCGGAACGATATACGACAGATTCAGAGCGAGGATTACTTTCCCTATCTTCAACATCGGTGGCAGGGTGTTGGGGTTTTCTGCCCGCATTCTTTCGTCCGACAAGTCCAAGGCGAAGTATGTGAATTCTCCCGAGAGCATTATCTATTCTAAAAGCAATGTTCTGTTCGGTCTTCACTTTGCCAAGGAAAAGATAATAAAGGAAGATTTGTGTTACTTGGTGGAAGGAAACATGGATGCGGTGATGATGAGTCAGTGCGGCGTGCAAAACGTTGTCGCAACCTCAGGTACGGCTCTCACGGTGCAACAAATAAACCTCATAAAGCGATATACACGCAACGTAACCGTGCTTTACGATGGCGACAGTGCCGGAATAAAAGCGACATTCAAGGCTGTGAATCTTTTCCTCGAACAAGGGCTGAACGTAAAGACCGTTTTGTTTCCCGATGGCGAAGATCCGGATTCGTTTGCCCGCTCTCGGACGGCTGATGAGTTTAAGGCGTTCCTTTCAAACAACTCTCAGAATTTCATATTGTACAAAACAAATCTTTTGGTCGAGCAGGCGGCAGGCGATCCGATTAAGAGAGCGGAGCTGATCAAAGACATGATTTACACAATCTCACTTGTGCCGGATTTATTGGAGCGAAGCACATATTTGCAACAGTGCAGTAATCTTTTGCAAGTTGATGAGGTTGTTTTGAGTAATGCTTTGAAAAAACAATTGCGTCAAAACAGTTTCGATAAAGCAAAGAAGGAGGAACGCAAAGAAGAGTCTGAGGAAGACATTCTGCCTTTCGAACATCCGCATTCTCATGAAAAACAAATCGTAGAGACGTTTGACAATCCTGATTACGAACAAGAAAAAAGCATAATAGGCATTCTGTTGAAGTATGGTGAGAGATTGACGACTCAAGAGGTGTTTGACGAAGAGGGAAACCTTGTCAGAAAAGAAATGTTGGTTGCTTCGTTCATCGTATGCGATATTGCATCGGACGGAATCGGTTTCAGAGATGCGACATTGAAAGAGATATTCGATTTGTACAAAGATGAGGTTTTGGAAAACAATGCATTGCCACCATTGAGTTTGTTTGTGTCTCATCCGAAAGAAGAGATAAGAAAACTATCGACCGATATATTGATGGGAGAAAGGGAGATAAGTCCTCTGTGGTGTGAAAAAAATGTGTCGGTTCCAACTCTCGATAATCCCGATGTGCTCGACAGATTGGTGATAGATACTTTGCTTAGATTCAAACTTCACAAGATAAATGCCGAAATCAAGAATCTGAATTCTCAATTAAAGGAAGAAAAAGATGAAGACAAGATTCTGGATTTGCTTTTAATGAATAAACAATATACTGATTTGAGAAACAGAATCGCAAAAAAGCTCAACCAGGTTTACACCAACTGAGGAAAGAAAGCATTGAAGAATTGATTTGTCGATAAAAAGAATGTGTTTCTCAAAGAATTTAAGTAATTTTGCGATTCTTAATCGGAGTTTAATAAATAAAAGATATAAGATGGAATTTAGAGAAGAGATAATGGCGGGTATTCCGGACTATTTGCCGGAGTTGCAAGAGTATGATTTGAGTGTGAGTCATGCTCCGAAGCGTAAAGAAATCCTTACACAGGATCAAAAAAAGCTTGCATTGAAAAATGCTTTGAGATATTTCGATAAGAAGTTTCATGCTGTTTTGGCAAAGGAATTTGCAGAAGAATTGGAGAAGTACGGACGTATTTATATGTATCGTTACCGTCCGACTTACAAAATGTATGCTCGACCAATAGAAGAATATCCTGCAAAGTGTGAACAAGCTGCTGCAATCATGCTGATGATTCAAAACAATCTTGATCCTGCCGTGGCACAACACCCTCACGAATTGATAACTTACGGAGGAAACGGAGCAGTATTTCAAAACTGGGCACAATATCGCCTTGCCATGAAATACCTTTCTGAAATGACTGACGAGCAAACGCTTGTTATGTATTCAGGTCACCCAATGGGATTGTTCCCTTCTCATAAGGATGCTCCAAGAGTTGTAGTTACTAACGGTATGGTAATACCTAACTACTCAAAACCTGATGATTGGGAACGCTTTAATGCTTTGGGTGTAAGCCAATACGGACAGATGACAGCAGGAAGCTACATGTACATCGGACCTCAAGGAATCGTTCACGGAACAACGATAACTGTTTTGAACGCTGGAAGAAAGATTGGCGGCGATGGCTTAGGCGGAAAATTGTTTGTTACAGCCGGTTTGGGCGGTATGAGTGGTGCTCAACCAAAAGCAGGAAACATTGCAGGCGTTGTTTCAATCACTGCCGAGATTAACCCTGCGGCTACAAACAAACGCCATTCTCAAGGTTGGGTTGACGAAGTTTATTCGGATTTAGACCAATTGATGGCAAGAGTTCAAAAAGCAAGAGAAGCAAAAGAAGTAGTCTCTTTTGCATATCAAGGAAACGTTGTCGATTTGTGGGAATACATGGTAGAGCATGACATAAATGTTGACTTGGGTTCAGACCAGACTTCATTGCATAACCCATGGGCAGGCGGATATTACCCTGTCGGATTGACGTTTGAAGAATCGCAAAAGATGATGGCAGAACAGCCTGAATTATTCAAAGAAAAGGTTCAAGAGTCATTGAGAAGACATGTTGCCGCAATCAACAAACTGACAGATAAAGGCATGTATTTCTTCGATTATGGCAACGCATTCTTGTTGGAATCTTCAAGAGCAGGAGCCGATATAATGAAAGAAGATGGCACATTCAAATATCCGTCATATGTTCAAGACATCATGGGACCTATGTGCTTTGATTACGGATTCGGACCTTTCCGTTGGGTTTGTACATCAGGCAAAGCAGAAGACTTAGACGTGTCTGACCACATTGCAATGGAAGTTTTGGAAGAAATAGCCAATAATTCGCCTGCGGAAATCCAACAACAAATGCACGACAACATTACTTGGATAAAAGGAGCTAAAGAAAATAAACTTGTTGTTGGCTCACAAGCACGTATCCTTTATGCAGATGCAGAGGGCAGAACAAAGATTGCCGCAGCGTTTAACAAGGCTATAAAAGATGGAAGAATATCTGCTCCGATTGTATTGGGAAGAGACCATCACGATGTTTCGGGAACAGACTCACCATTCAGAGAAACGTCAAACATATATGACGGAAGCTCGTTCACGGCTGACATGGCTGTTCAAAATTGTATTGGAGACAGCTTCAGAGGTGCAACATGGGTTTCCATACATAATGGAGGCGGTGTAGGCTGGGGAGAAGTCATCAATGGCGGTTTTGGAATGGTCATAGACGGAAGCGAAGATGCCGACAGAAGATTGAGAAGCATGTTGTTCTGGGACGTAAACAACGGAATCAGTCGTCGTTCTTGGGCAAGAAACGAAGGAGCCATGTTTGCAATCAGAAGAGCTATGGAAGTAGAACCAAAACTCAAAGTAACCATGCCAAACATTGCAGATGATTCATTGATAGACAGCATATTTTAATAACTTATTGTCAAATTGATAAGGAGGAGGAAGGACGAGGATATTCGTTTGCTCCTCCTTATTTTTTAACTTGTGATTTAAGATGAAACAATTTTTCAAATTTACCTTTGCTTCGTGTCTCGGAGTATTGATTTCAAGCATATTAGTCATTATCTTTCTTGTTTCTATGCTCGGTTCGTTGGTAAGCACCGAAGAAAGTGTTCCCGAAATCAAAGACAACTCGGTGTTATACATAAAATTAGACAAACCGATTTATGACAGAGAAGTCAGCGACTTGTCAATGCTTGGTGGAATTGCCGAAGGCGAAATCGGAAGCTCGATAGGGCTAACAGAATTTCTGTATGTGCTTGAGCGAGCTAAAACAGATGACAGAATAAAAGCAATAATGCTTGACATAACTCTTTTGCAGGCAAACGGCTGGGCAACAATCGAAGAGATGCGTCAAGGAATAAAAGACTTCAAAACCTCAGGCAAAAAAGTATATGTTTACAGTGATATGCTTACTCAGTCGGCCTATTATCTTGCAAGTGCAGGAGACAAAATCTCTATGAATCCTGCGGGAATGCTTACAATGACAGGACTCGGTGCAGAGGTGATGTACTATAAAGATTTGCTTGATAAGTTCGACGTAGATGTGGAGTTGATACGTCCGAAAAACAATTCATACAAAAGTGCCGGCGAAACATACATCACAAACAAGATGTCAGCCGAAAATCGCGAACAAATAAAAGCCTATCTTGGAGCAATATGGGAACATATTGCCAAAAACATAGTTTCGGAACGAAGATTGGACGCAGCCGAATTTGAAAACAAAATATCGAATCTTGAACTCTGTCTGCCGAAAGACGCATTGGCAAACAAACTGATTGATGAGGTTTCATTCAAAACCGATGTCGAAGACATGATTTCCAAAGAAGTGCGAGCAAAACACAAACTCGACAAAAGCGATAAAATAACCTTTGTCAAGTATGCAAAATACAGAAAAACGCTCACAAACATATTTAACGTAAAACAAGAAAACATAGCAATAGTATATGCCTACGGAGATGTCAATCAAGGTAAGGGTTCTGATTTGTCGATAGGCAGTGAAACCATAGTTAAATCCATTCGCAAAGCTGCTGCAAACAAGAGTGTTAAGGCAATCGTTCTCAGAGTCAATTCGCCGGGAGGCGATGCCATAGCTTCGGAATTGATAACCAATGAGGTGATTAAGGCGAAGAAAATCAAGCCTGTGATTGTTTCTATGGGCGATGTGGCTGCTTCGGCAGGCTATGAGATGAGTTCGAATGCGACAAAGATTGTAGCCCAGCCTATTACGATAACCGGATCCATAGGAGTGTTCGGAGTGATGCCTAATTTCGCACGCACACTCAAAACAAACCTCGGCATAACCTTCGATACAGTCAAAACACATAAGAATTCAGTCGGATTAAGCCTTACAACACCTGTTTCCCAAGACGTTAAGATGATGATGCAACGCAATGTCGAGAATTTCTATGACAACTTCATAACACGGGTTGCAACAGGCAGAAACAAAGATAAAGCATATATCGACTCGATTGCAAGAGGCAGAGTGTGGATTGGCTCGCAAGCGAAAACTCTTGGTTTGGTTGATGAGTTCGGAGGCTTGAAAAAGGCAATTGAAATCGCTGCAAAAGAGGCAGATATGAAAGGATACGGAATCATTGCTTATCCTAAGAGCAAGGATATCGCAACACAGCTCATGGAGGCAGTGTCTGGAGAAAACGATATGGAGGAATTCACGAAAGAACTCGGTAAACCATATTCATTCTTCTTGGAACTCAGATCAATATGTCAAATGCAAGGAGTCCAAGCCCGCATACCGTATCTGATAAGCATAAAATAGAAAATACTAAAACAGGAATCCAATCATCAAAACCGGATTCCTGTTTTCTTTTATCCCATTTGACCAAAACAACTCTTTGTTTTAATTTTTTCTTTCTTTGTTTTAATTTTCCAAAACTTGAATTCGTTCACACCGAAACAAAGTCTCATAAAAACAAAACGAGCGTTCGCAAATGCAAAAGCAAGTTGAACGCTCGTTTTTCTTTTACTTTAGTTGTTGGTAAAGTCAAATGGTATTATTAATCACATTCTTCGAGATAAGTATTGGCTAAATTCTTTCAATATTTATGTTCATTTTTACACGTGTTTTCAAAAAATAAAATATTGATGTTTGATAAATTCCAGAATATCGTTATATCTACCATATTACTTAGACAACATCCATAAAATAAACACTACATCAAGTTATTTTATTCATTCATTAACTGAACAATAGGTACGGTTTTCCAATTTTCTGATTCAGTTTGATATTTATAAACGCCGATTTGACGCATACATTTACCCTTTGGAACTTCTATAATTTGATCATCATAATACAATTCCCCATTATTATTTGTTACAAGTACTAATACTCCTCCGAAGATATTACCATTTTGTTCTCTTGCCAAGGCATAGCTATCTCCAATAACTTGAAAGACTTCAAAATTCCTTGTTGAGATACACTTTCCCGGCTTTTCAAAATAAGTCATTCCAATATTTGAAGATGATTTTCCAATAATTAACAGTACAATGAATAGAAAAACAACTCCTGAAACAAAACCTAATAAAAATACTATCCATTTTTTCATAATCTATACATTTAGTTAAAGTTCAAACTATAAATCACTGCCATTTGCTTCATTGTATCCGTTTTCGTAAAACATTGTTATATAATATCTTCCATAAATATCTCCTATCGTAAACCACACTAATTTTTTATCAGCATTATTTAAAAATTCTTTCATTTCTATTTGCATAATTTCAAGAGCCCATTCTTGAATTTTTCCCATATTTTCTTTAAGTTCTCCTTCTGGATTATCAAGTTGTTCTTCTGTATATTTTGCTTTATACTCTTCTATACGCTTAATTTCGTTTGCATACTTATTTTGAATTGCTTGCACATATTGAGCAGAATCAAAATCAGGCTTTTGATAGAATGCTGCTTGATATTGTTTGTTGTAAATTAACATATTATGCGAAATATCTTCGTCTTCAGACAATTCTTCATTTTCAGAAAATGTTATATAATTTTCATTATTCTTGAATTGGGATATGAGTTTATTGTATCTTATTTTGATTTGCCCTTCATCTCTCCCTTTAACATCGGAAACAGCTAATCTCCAAACCTTATTTCCTTGGGTTTGTACGCTGATTTCAACTTGCTCTCCATTAAATTCTCCTTTTAAAATATCTTTTGATTGATTGTAAGTAAAGCCTTTTGCTTTTAACTTTTGAATCATTTGGGTTTTTGTACCATCTACCGGAATTCCTAAGAATTTTGTAACGTCTTTTTGTGCAAATGCTCCTGCTGAGAGCAAGCATAATGCAACTAATGTGAATAATCTTTTCATTTTTATGTGTTTTTAAATTTGGTTATTCTTTCTTAAAATTTTGCACATAAAAAAGTCGTGAACTTTCTTATCAAATGTGAGGTTCTGGACTACCTAAGTTATTCGGATAAATAAAGCTCACGATATTACTCGTGAGCGTTTACTGCTTTACTATCGAATAACTTTGAGTGAAATTGTCCAGATTTCACATTTTCAGTATAAGCAAAAACGCTATTTTATGTTGTAATAATTATTTGAGTCTTAATGTAATAACTATTTTATCTCCTGTTGTTTTATTGTTTCTAAGTTTAACCATACGAAAGCCTTGAGTTGCTTTCCAGTGGCAAAGATACAAATTTTTTCTATTTGACAACGGACTACTGATATGAGAAAAAGAAAACCTATATTCAGATTTGCGAGATTGGTGGAGAAAGTAGAAAAATAAGAGAAAAAGAATGTGGAAAATGATTCTTTGTTTCAGAAAATTCTTTTCAAGAAACAATAAAATCTTTCTTGATTTCAAAAAATTAAAACAAAGAGTTACTTGTATATGATACGGCAGGAATTTACTACCTTTGCAAATCATAAAATCGATTCGATATGTCGAAAGTGTTGAATTATATTTTGTTTTACTGTATATTGATGCCCTTATCGCTTTTGCCGATGAGAGTTTTGTATATCTTGTCAGACTTTATTTCTTTCTTGCTTAAGAATGTGGTGAAATACAGAAAGAACGTCATTATTTCAAATCTGAGAAATTCTTTTCCCGAAAAGAGCGAAGCGGAAATAGAGAAAATAACAGCAGAATATTATTCCCACTTGGCGGATCTTCTTGCGGAGGCAGCCAAAATGCTTACCATTTCCAAGAAACGGCTTTTGAAAAGATACAAGTGCGTAAACACAGACATTCTTCTTCCGTTCAAGGAAAGAAATCAAAGCGTGATATTGGCATCTGCTCATTACAACAATTGGGAATACATGGTTGCAAGCCTCGATATGCAGATTCCGCATCTCGGAATAGGAGTCGGCAAACGTATGAGCAACAAAACGTTCGAGAAACTCGCATTCGAAAAGCGTACTCGCTACGGAACGCAGGTCTGTTACGCAGACAACGTAAGGCAGGTCATGGAAACAAACATTTCGAATAAAACAACAACTGCTTATATGTTGCTTTCAGATCAGAGCCCCAACAATTCGAAAAAATGTTATTGGACAACATTTCTCAATCAGCCCACAGCAATGATTTATGGTGCGGAATACTTTGCGAAGAAGTATGATTTGCCGGTGTTCTTTTACCGAACCGAAAAAGTGAAACGAGGATATTACGAAATAAGATTTGAACTCATTTGCGATAATCCTCAATCGACCGACTACGGATTCATAACCGAGAGCATAGCCGTCAAGACTGAAGAAATGATTCGCAAGGCTCCGCAATATTGGTTATGGAGTCATAGGCGTTGGAAACTGAAACCGGAGAATCAAAATCAGTGAGCAATCACCCAATTCTCACCACTGTTCATTTCAACCACGATAGGAACATTGAGTTTCATTGCATTTACCATCTCTTGTTCAACAATGCCCTTCATCTTCTCAAGTTCGGGTTTGTAAACATCGAAGACCAATTCGTCATGAACCTGCATTATCATTTTGGATTGCAAGCCTTCAGCCTGCATTCTTTGATGAATTTTAACCATCGCAATCTTTATCATATCGGCACTTGAAGCCTGCACCGGCATATTAACAGCGTTTCTCTCGGCAAAGGCACGCAGATTTCCGTTTAGTGAATTTATGTCTTTCAAATAGCGACGCCTTCCGCAGATACTTTGAGCAAATCCTTTTTCTCTTGCATTCTGTTTGCATGATTCGATGTATTGTTTCACTCGAGGATAGCTTTCAAAATATTGTTCTATCAATTCGGAAGCCTCTTTTCTCGAAATACCCAATTGTTGTGCCAATCCGAATGAGGAGATTCCGTAAATGATTCCGAAATTAACGCTTTTCACATTTGCTCTTTGCTCTTTTGATATTTCCGATTTATCCATTCCGTAAATCTTTGCCGCAGTTGCGAGATGTATGTCTTCACCTGCACGAAACGCATCGCACAAATGTTCGTCTCCACTCAAAGAGGCAATGATTCGCAATTCTATTTGAGAATAATCGGTTGCCAAAAGGGTAAAGTCTTCGTTTGCAGGGATGAAGCACTTCCTTATTTCCTTTCCCAGAGTCGTCCTTATGGGAATGTTTTGTAAGTTCGGGTTGTTCGAGGACAAGCGTCCGGTGGCAGTAACCGCCTGATTGTAGCTCGTATGCAACCTTCCCGTTTTCGGATTCACCAAAGCAGGTAACGCATCCACGTAAGTATTTTTTAGTTTCGTCAACTTCCTGTATTCAAGTATCAAAGGAACTATCGGATGTGCGGTTACTAATTTTTGCAACACCTCTTCAGCCGTCGAGAACTGCTTTTTGCTTGTCTTTTTCATCTTTGCATCACCGGCAATCTGCAAACGATTGAACAGAATCTCACCAAGCTGTTTAGGAGATGCTATGTTGAATTCTTCTCCCGCAAGTTCATATATGCTATTCTCCAATTCAGCTTTTTGTAATCCAAGTTTCTTTGAAAATCTTGCCAATTCATCGGAATCGATCCTCACACCGTTTTGCTCCATTGAGAAAAGGACATCAACCAAAGGCAGTTCCATATCTGTAAACAAAGAATATAAGTCATTGTTTTTAAGTTCTGTTTCCAATATGTCTTTAAGTTGAAACAACACATCTGCAATCTCCGAACAATAATCTGAGAATTGACTCTTACACATCTTCAAAACACTTGTTTGCAACGATTTAGCAAATTCTTTAGTCAAAGAATCCCCATCCGCCATTCTGTAACTCAGATATTTCTCACTTAAAAAATCCACTCTGTGTGAAACTTCCGAATCGAGCAGATAGTGAGCCAATTGAATATCAAAGCAATTCCCTTTCACCAAACAATCATAGCCCGCGAGTATATGCCTTTCCGTTTTCAGATCATAAGTAATTTTCTCAATATTCTCGTTTTCAAAGATTTCTTTCAGAAGATTCACCCTCTCGATGTTTTCTTCCGATTTTCCGTAAAGAGGAATAAAATAAGCCTTTCCTTTTTCCGATGAGAATGAAATCCCTATCAATTTTCCATTAACCTCATTACAATGAAATGAAATCAACTTGCTTGTTTGCAGATGTTTGACAAGATTTTCCAAAGCACCGGAATTATCAATGAAAACATAGTCTTTGTTTATCGTTTCAAAACTCTGACAAGATGAAAAGTCAGAAAATAAATCCGGTTGCAGGGATTGAACTGGCTTATTTTTGACAATGGATTTTTTAATCGAAGTTTCTTCTATTCCGAAATGCTCGAAGAATTTTTTGGAGAACGTTTTGAATTCCAATTCTTCAAACAATAGTTTGCAACGCTCCGAATCCGGTTGTCTGACTTCGAACTTCGTTTCCTCAAACTCAATAGGCACATCGAGAACTATTGTTGCGAGATATTTGGACTGCAGAGCCGATTCCTTATGTTCGGATAAGGTGTTTCTCAATGACTTAGACTCTATCTCATCACAATGTTCTATCGCCTGCTCTATAGAACCGAATTGTTTCAAAAGAGCTTTCGCTTTCTTTTCTCCAACTCCCGGCACTCCGGGTATGTTATCCGAACTATCGCCCCAAAGTCCCAAAATATCAATCACTTGTTCCGGTCTTTCTATCTCAAATCTCTGCAACACCTCATCAACTCCCCAGATTTCCGCTTCAGAACCCATTCTACCCAATTTAAGAATTTTCACATTCTCTTCAACGAGTTGTGCATAGTCTTTGTCGGGTGTAACCATGTAAACTTCAAATCCTTGTTTTGCAGCTTGTTTTGCCAACGTTCCTATCACGTCATCGGCTTCGTAACCTTCGCATGAAAGCATCGGAATGTGCATTGCGTCGATTATATCCCTTATGTAAGGCTCCATTTGTCTGATTTCATCGGGTGTAGCCTGCCGATTGGACTTGTAATCAGCGAATTCCTTATGTCGAAAGGTCGGTCCGTGCAAATCAAACGCAATTCCGAGATGCGTAGGCTTGTATTGCTTCAACAAACTCAGCAAAGTAGTGAAAAAACCAAAAGCAGCGGAAGTATCCAATCCCTTACTGTTTATTCTCGGACTTTTATTCATAGCATAGAATGCACGATAAATCATTGCCATTGCATCAATCAGGAATAGTTTGTTTTTTTCCATATCTTTGAAATAGTGTTAAAATAATCGGAAAGCAAAAATACAAAATATAAGTCGTTCGACAAGAAAAACCATCTTTGATTCGGTTGATTTCTTTCTTTGTTTTAGAAAATTCTTTTCAAGAAACAATTTACTGAAACAAAGAAACAATTTGTTGAAATCAAGGATTGTGTTTTTTTAGCTTTCGAATAGGGTCTGTAAATAAGAAAATGCTGTTTTTTCTTTGTATTTGAGTGCAAGAATTCGGGATAACAGCGATTTTTTGGTTGATTTTGTTACCTTGAAAGGCTGAATATAGGTTTCTTGTCTTTATTTTGGATATTTATTCTGAAATTTTAATTGATTGATTTATTGAGATATAAGAAAATATTTTGATTTTTTGTGCAAAAATATTTGGTTCGTTTGTGAAAAAAGTGTACTTTTGCAATCCCAATTCACGATAAAGCTTTACGGCTTGAGGAATTGGAGAGATGGGTGAGTGGCTGAAACCAACAGTTTGCTAAACTGTCGTACTCGAATAAGGGTACCGGGGGTTCGAATCCCCCTCTCTCCGCAGACTTTCTCGATTGAGGATTGGGGAATAGGAAAGCGGGGTATAGCGTAGTCCGGTTATCGCGCCACATTTGGGATGTGGAGGCCGCAGGTTCGAATCCTGCTACCCCGACAAATTGAACCAATTGTTTGGTTCTTTTTTTTAGGATGGTCTAGTAGCTCAGCTGGATAGAGCAACTGCCTTCTAAGCAGTAGGTCTCAGGTTCGAATCCTGACTAGATCACAAAAGAAAAAAGCGAAACATCATTTGATGCTTCGCTTTTTTGCTTTCTGAGATTTCCTACAGTTTTATTTCTTCTCCATCTGCATTGAGGAAACTATGTTCCAATATTCCGGTGTTCGGCAAAGGCGTTACTTTCAGCTTGATCTTGTATTGCCTTCTCCATTTCTTTATTTGCGAATTGAATATGCCCTTTGTGATGTGTGAACATACGAATGGATGAGCCAGGATTGTAAGACTCTTTTCGTTTTGTTCTTGAGACAAATATTTGATATCGCTTTCTATCTCATTTATAACGGCTAAAGAAGATTGTATTTTCCCCGTTCCATTGCATACAGGGCAGACTTCGGATAGGTCAACGCTTATTGCCGGACGCACTCTCTGTCTTGTGATTTGCATAAGACAAAACTTACTTAAAGGAAGTATGGTATGTTTGGCTTTATCTCTGCTCATCTCTTCTTCCATTTTGTCAAGCAATATTTTTCTGTTGGAAGAAAGGTTCATATCTATGAAATCAATGACTACGATTCCGCCAAGATCTCTCAGCCTCATTTGTCTGGCTATTTCAACCGCCGCTTCGCAGTTTACCATCAAAGCATTCTCTTCTTGATCTTGAGAAGACTTGGTCCGATTTCCGCTGTTGACGTCTATAACGTGCATTGCTTCCGTTTGTTCTATCACAAGATAGATGCCGCTTCTGATTGTAACGATTTTTTTGAAAGAGTTTCGTATCTGTCCTGCCACTCCGAATTGTTCGAATATAGGAGTCTGCATTTTGTATAAGTGTAAAATATCTTCTTTTTCAGGACAGATGGAATTGATATAATGTTTCAACTCTTCGTGTAACTCAACGTCGTTGACGTATATGTTGTTGAATTCCTCGGTTAGCATTTCCCTTAAAATGACTGAAGACTTGTCCAATTCGGAAACAAGTTTCGTAGGTGGGAGTGCTTTAGGCAATTTCTTTTTCAGGCTATCCCATTTCGAGAGAAGGTCTTTCAAGTCATTGTCTAAGTCAGCCACCGATTTGCCTTCTGCAATCGTTCTTATTATTATGCCGAAATTGTCAGGTTTTATGCTCTTTATGAGTTTGCGAAGCCTGTTTCGTTCGTCCACTGACTTGATCTTCTGAGATACAGACACCTTATCTGAAAATGGAACAAGGACAAGGTAACGTCCTGCAAAGGAAATTTCGGTACAAAGTCGAGGCCCTTTTGTCGAAATGGCTTCTTTGCTTATTTGTACCAAGATCAATTGCCCTTGTTTTAGGACTTCGTTGATTTTTCCGTTTTTCTCCAATTTTGGTTCTTTGAGTGAGGCGAAATTAATGCTGTCAAGACTGTTCGCCATGCATATTTTGGTGAATTTATTCACGGAATTGTAATACAGTCCTAAGTCAAGGTAATGTAGGAAACCATCTCTCTTGGAACCGACATCAACAAAGGCTGCATTCAATCCCGGAAGAATTTTCTTAACTTGTCCAAGATAAATGTCGCCTACAATATGCGTCGATTCCGATTTACCTTGATGCAATTCGACTAAGCGTTTATCTTCGAGCAATGCAATCTCTACGCCACTTTCTCCTGCATCGATAATCAAATCTTTATCCATTCGATTCTATGGTATTTGGATGGGTTAACAAAAAATATTGCGAAACACTTACGATTTTTTGTCTAAATGTTTCGCAATAATACTTTTAGACACTAAGTCTAACAGAAGAATTATTTCTTCTTATGTCTGTTCTTTCTCAAACGTTTTTTACGTTTGTGAGTAGCCATCTTGTGGCCTTTTCTCTTTTTTCCGCTAGGCATGATTTTGAATATTTATTGTTATTTTACTTGTTTTACGTTCTTCTTTACTGATTCCATGAAAACCTTTGCAGGTTTGAATGCAGGAATATAGTGAGCAGGTATTATTATCGTTGTGTTCTTCGATATGTTTCTACCGGTCTTTTCTGCTCTTTTTTTAACTATGAAACTTCCGAAGCCTCTCAAATAAACGTTTTCAGCTTCTTTTTTTGTCAAGGCATCTTTCAAAACACTCATAAAAGTTTCTACGGTTTCTTGTACCGTCATCTTTTCTATGCCTGTTCTTTGTGCAATTTCTGCAACGATTTCTGCTTTTGTCATTTCTTTTCTTAAGTTATTTTTGTGATAAAAAATTCTGTCTTTCCCGAAAAACGAACTTCTGATTTCCCAATCGAAAGGAACCAAAACTTCGTCATAGGGGGTGCAAAGATACGAAAAAAAACTGATTTCCAAAGAAAAATGTTTATTTTCAATGCTTTTTGTGTTGATTTTTTTGATTTGAGTCCGCTGTATCGGGAAAACGTTTCGTTCTTTTTTGCATTGAAATGGTTTATCTTTTTTTTCGAAAAAATGGAATCGCATATTGATTTTTCTGCTTTGTGATTTCCCATCATTATGCTATGGATAGCAGTGTCAATCAATTGATTAACCATACTGTGTGTTGGTTTCAAGTTTATGAATCTTTGTTTCTGTGTTTTTGTTCTTGATTTCGGAAAATCGTTTCTTGAATTGAATACTTTGAATCTTTATTCCAATTTTTTTGTTCTGCAATCATGTTTCGGGGAAAACTTGAAAAGAGATTTTCACTCACCATTTTAACTTGTTATTTTTTTGAATAGAAACAAATAAATTCTTTGAAAAAAGAAGGCAGATTGTTAATACGGAAGATCTTTCCAAGTAAAAAAGGATGGCGATAAACGAAAGAAGTGCCTTTTTTGTTGTATCTTTGCCATCTATTAAGATTATGACATCATGGGAGGAGTAAACAAGGTTATACTTATAGGAAATGTGGGGAGGGATCCTGAGATAGTGTCTTTCGAACAAGTGAAGAAAGCAACATTTTCTCTTGCCACCACGGAGATTCATAAATGCAAAGACGGCTCTAAAGTAGAGGAAACAGAGTGGCACAATGTCGTTTGTTGGAGAGGCTTAGCTGATATAGCGGAACGTTTTTTGAGAAAAGGGATGCAGCTTTATGTTGAAGGCAGGATAAAATCGAGAGTAAGGGAAGACAAAGATGGTGGACGGCGTCGCATATTTGAAATCGTGGCAGAAAACTTTGAGATTTTAAGTCGTCCTTCAGGCTCAACCATTTCTTCCAATGAAATGGTAACACAAGGAACCGAACACGTATATGGAGAGATTGTAAGTGGCAGATTCGGAAATGTGGCAAATGAAACCGACTCCAATCTTTCCAAACTATTGTGTGAAGATACCGAGATCGAGAAATTAGGCGATCTTCCTTTTTAGTTTCTGGTTAAATTAACAATTAAATACATAGTCATTATGAAAAAAATCAGTTTTAAGTCGTTTTTATTGTCTGTTTTATTGTTGGCAGGATTTGGAATCTTTGCACAAGGAGGAGGAAACAACTATTTGAGAGTGCATTATATAAATCCGATAGGTCAATATGGAGATTTCTATTCTCAAGGTGTCGGTGCAGAATACGGACACTCCTTTTACTTTGATTTGGTTATGGGAGAATTGGTTTGTCCCGGCATAGACGTAACTTTTGTTGAGGTTGGAGTGAATGCTGGTGAGAAATACAGCTATGCAGAGGCCTTTCCGGAAAAATTTACAGATGGATACGATTATGTAACCGAAGGAGGATTTCTGATGACCTTTGGTCCAAAGGTCGGACTTATTGCTCAAATGGAATTGATTGACGGATTGTTTATAGAAACTTCAGCGAAGTATTGTCCTACGTTAGTGTTCGGTTCAAGGACTCTTGGAGAAACACCTACTACATTGAAGGATGAGACGGCGGGATGCTTTGCTTTCGCAAACAGATTATCAA
Organism: Candidatus Onthomorpha sp.; assembly: GCA_045577535.1. GTDB lineage: Bacteria > Bacteroidota > Bacteroidia > Bacteroidales > P3 > Onthomorpha. The sequence continues at coordinate 16,932 of JAZNIO010000044.1, forward strand.
TCAACTTGGAGTTAAAGTACAATTGGTTTTCGTTCGGTGGAGAATTCCTTTTCGGAAAAGCCAAATTGGATTACTCGAAAGACATAATACCGAATTTGGACAACAATTTCGTTCCGTCGGATAAAATAGAACTTGGAATGAATACGTTTAAGCTATATGTAGGTTTTAATTTCTAACAACCGACTCTGCATATAGAAAATTTGTTCGAATAAATGTTTTTCGGATGTCCGCATCAGATGTTCAAACTATAAAAAAACAATTTCGGATTTTTGGAGACAGTCCGTTGCTTAATCGTGCCATCGATATAGCGATAAGAGTTGCAAAAACAGATGCAAGTGTGCTTATCGTGGGAGAAAGTGGTGCGGGAAAGGATGTTTTTTCCAGAATAATACATCAAAACAGCAGCAGAAAACAACGAAAATACATAGCAGTCAATTGTGCGGCCATTCCCGAGGGAACAATAGAGAGTGAACTCTTCGGCCATGTCAAAGGCTCGTTTACAGGAGCAGAAAGAGACAGACGGGGATATTTTGCAGAGGCTGACAAAGGCACCATTTTCCTTGATGAAGTCGGAGAATTACCTTATACAATGCAAGCAAAACTTCTAAGAGTCATCGAAAACGGAGAGTTTTTGCCTGTCGGAGCTTCAAATGCCGTAAAGGTGGATGTAAGAATCGTCGCAGCAACAAACGTAAACCTTTTGAAGGCTGTTGAACAGGGTCGATTCAGAAGCGATTTGTATTATCGTTTGAACCAAATCAACATAACCGTTCCTTCATTGAGAGAAAGGAAAGAAGACATTCCGTTGCTGTTTCGTTATTTTTGCGGGGAACTTTCCGAGAAATACAATATTCCGAGAATAGTTCTGACTCCTGATGCTTTGGATTATTTGAGCAATTACCCATGGCGAGGAAATGTAAGAGAGTTAAAAAATATCGCAGAGAGAATCTCTTTGTTGGAAATGGACAGAGAAATAGATGCTTTGCGGTTGAGAACTTATATCCCGCCCATTGAAAGATTGCCTGTGCCGATAGAATCTGAAGAATCTTACGATGATAAAGACGACATAATAAGAATCATCCTTCAAAACAAAAAAGATATTGAAGAATTAAAGGAAGAAGTCCGTAATTTGAAGTCTGTGGTCATCGGATTGTTCAATTCTTCATCTGCAACGCCAATGCTCGTTTCCCCAACCGAAGAAGAAATTCCCGAAACAGTGATAGATTATCCCGAAGAGGCTGTAAAAGAAGAAGAAAGCGTGAATCTGAGAGAATTGGAAAAGAAAGCGATAATCGCAGCCTTGGAAAGAAACGGAGGGAAAAGAGGAGCCGCAGCAAAAGAACTTGGATTCTCTGAGCGGACTCTTTATAGAAAAATGATAGAATACGATCTAAACAAAAAGAGATAATGCATTCGTTTGCAGTTATCGGCAATCCGAAAACACAGAATGTGAATTCAGTCGAATTGCCTTCCTCAAAGAGTTTGTCCAATCGACTTTTGATAATACGACATCTTGCCGACAGTTCTTTGCAAGTAAGAAATTTATCATCATCTGACGATACCGTTTTGTTGAATGCTGCTTTGCAGAAAGTGAGGCAACATTCAATCTTTCGCAAAAGCCAAAACACCGTTTCGGATACGGAGAATGATTATGTTGAATTGAAATGCAAAAATGCCGGAACAGTGTGTCGTTTTCTTATCTCTTTACTTTCAATCACTTCAGGCAAGTGGTTGTTGAATGCAGATGAAAGAATGCAATGCAGACCCATGCTTCCGCTGATAGAGTGCTTGAAATCGCTTGGTGCAGACATTGAATCATTATATCCGAATAAGATTTTTCCCTTGCAAATCAAAGGGAAACAACTGAAATGCAAAGGTTTGATAAAATTGCCTTCAAATCAAAGCAGTCAATTCATAAGTTCCCTTGCAATGATTGCCCCTTACATAGAAGGCGGATTGCAGTTGGAAATCCCTGATTCGCAGGTTTCGTATCCTTATATAAAGATGACACTTGCCTTAATGCGTGAAAACGGAGCCGATGTCAGATTGGAAAATAATATATTATACATAGGACAAAAGCAATACGGATTTCAAACCACCGAAGTCGAAACAGATTGGTCTGCAGCAGCCTTTCTCTATTCCATTGTCGCATTGGGAAAGATTCAATCGCTGAAAATAAAAGGATTAAGAAAAGATTCACTTCAAGGAGATGCCGTTTTGGCAGATGTCTTTTCAAGATATTTCGGAGTTCATTCGCACTATGATTCGGATGGGGTCTGTTTACGATATTCAGACACTCCAGTTTCCGCGGAAGAAATCATGAGAATGGATTTCATATCCTGTCCCGATTTGTTTCTTCCTTTGGCAGCAACTGCCGTTTGTTTGAATAAGCCCTTTGTTTTCAAAGGATTGGAAACTCTTGCCTATAAAGAATCCGACAGATTGGGCAATATGATTTTTGAAATGAGAAAAGCAGGATTTGAAATCACGCATGAAAGCGGAGAAATGATTTTCAAAGGAGCCGAAAACAGAAAAGACAGTTCGACAATCAACTTTGAAGCAGACAGTTACAACGATCACAGAATGGCAATGGCGATTTCTTTGTTTGCTTTCAAGTATAAAAACGTCAAAATCAAGAATCCCGATTGCGTAAACAAATCTTTCCCAGATTATTGGCAGATGTTATCGAATTTTTTCGAAGTTGAACTAATCTGATTTTCAGACTGTCGATATCGAAACTTGAAATCGTGGAATTCTTTTCAAGAAACAATTTCCTAAAACCAAGAAACAATTTTGTCAAATCAAGAAAGAGTAAATCTTTCTTTTGCATACCTGTTTCAAGAGCCATTTTCGTCATATTTCATTCATAAATTTGTCCAATCAATTAAAAAGTGCTATCTTCGCAGATTGATTTTAGAAAATTATTCACATAATAAATTAGACAAAATGAAAAAAGTGTTATTGACAGTCTTGGCTCTGTCTTGTGCAGCCCTTGTTTCATGTGGCAAAAGCGGTGCAGAGAACGGACAAGAAACGAAATCGGAAATGCAAACAAAAGTAGAGGAATTTGCAAGTTTCAAATTGACAACCGATATGAGCAAATTGACTGACAAGGAAAAAGAATTGGTTGGTATTTTCCTTGACATTGCAGAAATAATGGACGATTTGTTCTGGTTGCAATCTTATGGTAACAAAGCGGATATGGATACCATAGCAGACCAATACGCAAAAGAATTTGCCATGATTAACTATGGACCATGGGAAAGATTGAATGCGATGAAGCCTTTCGTTGCAGGATTTGGTGAAAAGCCGCTTGGAGCAGGTTTTTATCCGAAAGATATGACCGAAGAAGAGTTTAATGCGTTGCAAAACGAAGATAAGAACAGCCTTTATACCGTTTTGAGAAGAGATGAGCAAGGAAAACTTATCGTAAAGTGGTATAGAGAAGAATATGCAGAGCAAATAGGAAAAGTATGCGGGCTTTTGGATAAAGCAATCGCACTTGCAGAAGATGCAGGTTTGAAAAAATATCTTCAAGAACGCAAAAAAGCATTCGAAACCGATGATTACTTCGCATCAGACATGGCTTGGATGGATATGAAGCAAAGTCGCTTGGATTTTGTCGTAGGACCAATCGAAAATTATGAAGACAGATTGTTCGGAAGAAAAGCCGCATACGAAGCATTCGTGTTGGTAAAGGACGAAGAAGAGAGTGCAAAATTGGCAAAGTTCACTGCGATGTTGCCTGAGTTGCAAAAAGGATTGCCATGCGACGAAAAATTCAAACAAGAAGTACCCGGAACAGAATCAGATCTCAATGTTTATGATGCAATTTACTATGCCGGAGATTGCAACTCAGGAAGTAAAACTATTGCAATCAATCTTCCTAACGACGAAAGAGTACAACTTGCAAAGGGAGCAAGACGTTTGCAGTTGAAAAACGCGATGCAAGCTAAGTTTGACAAAATTCTTCAACCTATTGCAAACAATGTGATGAGTAAAGAGCAGTTGGCAAACGTTAAATTCGAGGCTTTCTTCTATAATGTAACCTTCCACGAAGTTGCACACGGCTTGGGAATCAAGGAAACAGTGAACGGAAAAGGTAATGTAAGAGAAGCGTTGTCTAATTACTACTCTTCATGGGAAGAAGCCAAGGCTGACATCTTGGGATTGTACATGGTATGCACTCTTATCGACAAAGGAGAAATCAGTGGCATAACCAAAGATGATGCAATCGCAACATTCATAGCAGGAATCTTGCGTTCAGTACGTTTCGGAGCGGCTTCAGCACACGGGGTTGCCAATATGATGTGCTTTAACTTCCTTGAAGACCACAAAGCCTTTACTCAAAACGAAGAAGGTTTGTATGTGATAGATTTTACCGCAGCAAGAAAAGCCGTAGATGCGTGGGCGGCAAAAATATTGGAAGTTGAAGGAATGGGAGACCTTGCAGAAGCAAAAGCTTACTCAGAGAAAAACGGACAAATTCGTCCAAGCTTACAAAAATCCTTGGATAAAATCAACTCTCTCGGCATTCCGAAAGACATAAGATTTGAACAAGGAAGAACAGTATTAGGATTATAACAACGAAATGGAGATTGCAGTATTAGGCAGTGGCAGTTGGGCAACGGCAATCGTTAAGATACTGACCCAAAACCACAGCAAAGTACATTGGTGGGTAAGAGAAAAAGAGATAGTTGAAGGGGTTGAGCGATTCGGACACAACCCCCTATATCTCAGAGCTTGCGAGCTTGACTCGGAACGAATACATATATCGACAGATCTTCGAGAGGTGATTCTCAAAGCAAGTCATATCGTTATGGTTATTCCAGCTGCATTTGTGGTAAGAAGTCTGCAAAATCTGAAAGCCGAAGATCTTGCAGGGAAATATCTTATCAGTGCAACAAAAGGAATAATCCCCGAAACCAATCAAATCGTTGCCGACTATATGTGCGATGTTTTCGCTCTTGGAGCGGAGAGTCAAGCCGTCGTAAGCGGACCTTCGCATGCCGAAGAGATAGCTCAGGAGCGTATTACTTACCTTACGGTTGGTTCGAGCAACGTCCGGCTTGCCGAGGCAATGGCTGCGGCGTTTGAATGCAGATTTGTCAGAACGAGAACTTCGCATGACATAAGGGGAATTGAGTTTGGAGCGGTTATGAAGAATATTTATGCTCTTGCAGCGGGCATTGCACGCGGTGCAGGCTATGGAGACAATTATGTTGCTGTGCTTATGGCAAACGCGGCAAGGGAAACTAAACATTTTCTTCAAGCTGTGGCACCTCAAGAGCGGGAAACGACAAATTTTGTCTATCTTGGAGATCTTTTGGTTACTGCTTACTCGCAACACAGTCGTAATCGCACGTTCGGACAGATGATCGGACAAGGTTATTCCGTGCGTTCGGCACAATTAGAGATGGCAATGGTAGCCGAAGGCTTCTATGCGGCGGATTGCATACACAAGGCAAATCTCGCAATTAAAGCCTCGATACCTATAGCCGAAGCCGTATATCGCATATTGTACGAAGGAAAATCGGCAAGTACCGAGTTGGAACAGCTGAGCGAAACTTTCGAATAGCAGAACTTTATAAGCAAATCATAAAAGCCGTCGAGAAATGCAAAACTCGACGGTTTGTTTTTTTCTTTTAATGAGTGATAAGTCTCAAAGTTTGTTTGCAATTAGTAATAAGCTGAAAAACAAACCATCAGAGTTACTTTCAAAAAATATCATGCCTTGATGATTCATTATTACTGACTGAGAAAAATTTAGATTTATGAGTGCTGAAGCAAGAGCAAAGGGTTAATTTGTTTCGGAAAGGGAAACACATCGTATGATTTATTTCGCGAGATACGTGAAAAAGAATCCGAAAATCAACTCTTTGTTTTAGGAAATTCTTTTCAAGAAACAATTTGCTGAAACAAAGAAAGAATTTACTGAAATCAAGTTTCGCCGAAGTCTTGTTTTGCAGTGGGTTAGCGATCTGAAAAATTGAGGTTGTCGATGAGCTTTTCGAACTTTATTCTTTCGATGGGACTTGTTTTTTTTGCTTTGTTGAAGTCCGCTTTTTCAAGAGTACGGGTTTCTATCTTTTGCAATAGGTTTTTCATTTCCTCGGTCGGAAGGAATTCTTCATTGTTGCACTGCACTGCTTTATTGTTCCAGATGCAGGCATTCAGGCATATATCGCAACCATAAACATATCCGCCAAGAGTGATATTTGAAGGGATAGAACGCTTGTTTTCAATGGTTTGATAAGAAATGCACTTGCGGCAATCGATTACTCCTTCGGTTACAATCGCTCCGTTGGGACAACTTTCTATACACTTGTTGCAATTTCCGCAGGCGTTGTTCTGTTTCTCCGAATAGTCGCTTGTGTAGTTGCAAACCAATTCTGCGAGAAATACTTTGTTGCCAAAGCGTTTGCTTATAAAGCATGAGTTTTTCCCTATCCAGCCCAAGCCTGCTTCAACCGCCCATTGACGCTCCAATATCGGTGCTGTATCAACAAAAACCCTTGCTTCAAAATCAGAATATTGTGTGCGGATAGTTTTCAATAAAGTATAAAGTTTGGTTTTCAGTACTTTGTGATAGTCTTTACCCATTGCGTATGATGCAATCCTGCCATTGTCGGCACAGACGTACGAATTGTTGTACGAAATCAAAAAAGAAAAAACAGTTTTTGCTCCTTCAACCAATTTCCTTACGTCAATCCTTTTCTCGTAATTTTCAGCCATATACGCCATATCGGCATTGTAGTTTTTTTTCAGCCATAAATCGAGAACGGAATGTTCGCACAGTCCAACGGATGCTGCTCCACAGTCCTGAAAACCAAGTTTCAATGCTTCTTGTCTTACAAAATCAAGGGGGATATGCTTATCCATCAAAACGGTTTCTTGTGTAGTTCCAATGAAATTTGTTCGTCGATTTTTGCTTTTTTGATGCCTTCGATGAATTTCTCGACATCGATTTTGAATTTGTTGATTTTCAATCCGAGAGCAACTTCTTTATTGGTGTAGTCTGTTATTCGCATCGACAGGGTGGCTTTCCCTTTCGAATGTTTGCAAATATCGGTGAGATCTTTCAGAAATTTGTCGGACAGATTCATTATATCGATGTTTATCGTTAAGCCATCTATATAATTTGAAACAACGTCTTCCAGAAGTTCTATTTTGTTTATGACAAATGAAAGTCTGTCTGAATCTTTCCAACCTTTCTTTATAACGGCTTTAATCATTACATAGAGATTGTCTTTGCAAAAATCGGCGTATTCGACATAGCTTTTGCCACTAAGGTAAACCTCATACGATCCGCTTTCATCTTCGATTGTGAATTTTGCATAGTTCTTTCCGTTTTTGTTTACTCCGTTTTTGGCATTCAGAACCAAGCCTGCAATACATATTTCTTTGTCTTCGTGTTGTTTAAGGTCCTCTAATGTTTTTATTTCTGTGTTTACGAAGTTATCGATTGCTGTTCTGTATGCGTCCAACGGGTGTCCCGAGAGCCAGAATCCGAGCATCTCTTTTTCAAACTTAAGTTGCTCGTTTTGTGTCCAAGGTTCACAATTTGGGATTATCGGATCGTCCAAGATGCTTTGTCCATCGCCTATGTCGAAAAGGGAAATCTGCGATGCCAATTGGTTTTCCTTGTACTTGGCTCCGTATTTGATAAGTTGGTCAAGAAATTCCGATTCGTCCTTTGCACTTATCCGTGAAAAATATTGAGCTCTGTGTGTACCGTGAAAGCAATCGAATGCTCCTGCTTTAATCAAAGATTCTATGCATCTGCGGTTTATCATTCTCGGATTTATTCTTCGGATGAAATCAAAGGGACTTGAGAATGGTCCATTGGCTTCTCGCTCTTTTATGATCTCTTCTGCCGCTGCTGCTCCTACGTTTTTGATTGCTGCCAATCCGAAAAGAATTTCTTTGTTCTTGTTTACCATGAAATTCATGTCGGATTCGTTGATGTTAGGTCCCAATACGTTTAAGCCTAACTTTCTACACTCTTCCGTATATATTGTTATTTTTTTCTGATCCGACAAATTGTGTGTCAGAACCGAAGACATGTACTCCGCAGGATAGTGAGCCTTCAAATAAGCTGTCTGAAAGGCGACGTAAGCGTAGCATGTGGAATGGGATTTGTTGAAAGCGTATTCGGCAAACTTTTTCCAGTCTTCCCAAATCTTTTCTACCTTGGTCTGATCGTAGTTATTGGCCAAACAACCGTTGATAAACTTCTCACGAAGTTCTTCCATGACTTTGATTTGCTTCTTTCCCATGGCTTTTCTCAGCTTATCGGCTTCACCGGGTGTGAATCCTGCCAATGCTTGTGAAAGTTGCATGACCTGTTCCTGGTAAACAGTGATTCCATACGTCTCGGAGAGATATTTTTCCATTATAGGAAATTCATAGACTATCTCTTCGCGACCGTGTTTTCTGTCAATGAAATTCGGAATGTACTGCATAGGTCCGGGACGATAGAGAGCATTCATCGCAATCAAGTCTTCGAATTTGTCGGGTTTAAGATTTTGAAGATGTTGCTTCATTCCGTCGGATTCGAATTGAAAAGTCCCCATTGTTAATCCTTTTTGGAATAGTTCCAAAGTAAGTTTGTCATCTAACGGAATTTTCTCTGGCTCGACTTCAATCTTTGTACTCTTTCGGATATTCTCACAAGCATCTTTGATAATGGACAAGTTGCTCAATCCCAAAAAGTCCATCTTTATCATGCCTACGCTTTCTATCAGTTTGCCTTCAAATTGCGTTGCCATCATGTCAGAATCTTTGCTATCGGCAACGGGAACATAGTTTGATATATCGTCAGGTCCGATTATCACTCCGCAGGCATGGATTCCTGTATTTCTGATCGAACCTTCTAATTTTTGAGCCATGGTCAACACTTTTTTGACCAAGTCGGAACCATTCTTTAATTCGTTATTAAGCTCTTCTGATTCTAAAAAAGCCTTTTCAAGAGTTGTTCCGGGTTTTGCAGGAACCAATCCGGATAATCTGTTGCTCTCATCTATCGAAAGCTCCAATACGCGTGCAACATCTTTAATAGCCATTTTTGCAGCCATGGAACCAAATGTCGTTATTTGGGCAACGTGATCTGCTCCGTACTTTTCTCTTACGTAAGCCAAGGTTTTTGCTCTTCCTTCATCGTCAAAGTCCACGTCTATATCGGGAAGAGAAATTCTATCCGGGTTTAGAAATCTTTCAAACAGCAATCCATACTTCAGAGGTTCGATTGCAGTGATTCCCAAACAATAAGCTACGACACTGCCTGCAGCAGAGCCTCTGCCCGGACCGACAATCACACCGAGATTCTCCCTTGAGTGATTGATGAAATCTTGAACTATCAGGAAATAACCTGGAAAGCCCATCCACTCTATTGTTTTCAATTCGCTTTCAATTCGTTCCAAAACTTTGTCTTCGAAAGGTGTCGGATATTTTTGTTTAGCCCCTTCGAAGGTTAGGTAACGCAAATAATCAGCGTCGAATTTGGTTCTTACGATTTTTTCATATCCGCCTTTGGATTTAAGAGCTTTGTCAATGACTTCTCGTTTCCGCTCTTTTTGTTTGTCTTCTTCTTTTGTCTTTGGATTGTTTATTATTTCAGAATAAAGTTGTTCTGCTATCTGTTCAAGAGGGAATTTTTCCAAATATTGATCGAAACTTCCGAAACTTGCAGGGATATCGAATACAGGCAAGATCGGATCTCGTTCCATTTTGTAAACCTCGATTTTATCGGTTATTTCGATTGTGTTACTTATTGCATCAGGATAATCTTTGAAGATATCAAACATTTCTTTCGGCGATTTAAGCCATTCTTCTCCGGTGTATGACATCTGATTTACCCTAACTCCATTCTCGTCAACCTTATCGTATTCGCTTATTTTCTTACCTGTGTTCAGACAAATAAGAATCTTGTGTGCCTCAAAGTCATCTTTGTTGACGAAATGCACATCATTGGAAGCTATTATTTTGATATCGAACTTTCTTGCTATTCTTACCAACTCAGGAAGCACGAATTGCTGATCTTCGGAGCCGTGATTCTGTAACTCTATGTAGTAATCGTCGCCGAAAACACCTTTATACCTTTGTGCAATTTCTTCTGCTTCTTCTGTTTTCCCGGCTGAGATTGCTTTTGGCAAGACTCCTCCTAAGCAGGCTGAGCAACAAATCAATCCTTCTGCATATTGGAACAGCAATTCTTCATCTATTCGCGGTGTTCTGTATTTTGCTTCTTTGGCAAAGGAAAGAGAGTTTAACTTTATCAAGTTTTTATAACCTGTTTCGTTCTTTGCAAGCAATATAAGGTGATGTCCGCTGAAGTGAACTCCGTCTTTGATGAATCGGCTTTGAGGAGAAACATACATTTCACAACCTAAGATGGGTTTTATCTCATTTTTGATGCATGTATTGTAGAATTCCAAAACACCAAACATGTTTCCATGGTCGGTAATGGCTATTGATTTCATTCCCAATTCTTTTGTCTTTGCTATCAATTTGCCGATGTCTGCTGCACCGTCAAGAATGGAATATTGGGTATGTACATGCAGGTGAGTGAATGCAACTTCTTCAACCTCAACTTCTTTTTCAATAGCGTCTGTTTCCATAAATGCTGTTTCTCTGTGAAATTATATAATATTGCTTTTACGTATGTCTCAAGGAGAATAAAGTATTGCAAAGATAATAAAAAGATATGTTCGTTCCAACGTGTAAGACGGTTTTTTCATATAAGCTTTAGATGCAGTTCTTTGAAGTATTTGTGAAAAATAATATCTTTGCAAATCTGTAAATCAAAAATTGAATATATGAAAAAGATGATTTTTGCAATTATGTTATTGCTGCCGTTTGTTTGTTCGGCACAATTTGACCGCTATTTCGAGAATGCCACGTTACGAATAGACTATTCGCATTCCGGAAGAGTGGGAATAGAATATTTCAACATAGAACGATTTCTGAAGATTCCGCAATGGGCAGGAAGCAAACTCAATTTAGTCGATACTCTTGAACTTGGAGTTCACAAAATCGAAATGAGAGAAAAGTCAAGTGGCAAGGTGTTGTTTTCAAAGGGCTATTGCTCGCTCATGGAAGAGTGGCTGACAATGCCGGAAGCGAAAAACTCTTGTGGAAACTTTCAAGAAGTGATGCTGATGCCTTTTCCGAAGGTAGATGTCGAAATAATATTTTTTACAAGAGACGAAAGAAATGAATATAAAGAAGTAAGCAGAGCTGATTTCGACAAAAGCCTATTGGAATATGCACAAAAAGAAGATTTGGTCTCAGCAATATCCTTGCATAATGCAGGAAACAGCAATCAATGTCTTGATGTAGTTATCGTTCCCGCAGGTTATGCAAAGCAGGATAAAGAGAAAATGTATGCGGATTTGAAAATATACGCAGAACATTTATTTTCAAAACCGCCTTTCTCCGATGCAAAAGACAAAATCAATGTTTGGACGGTTGAAAGGTTTGATTCCCAAAGTGGTATCCCCGGTTTGAAAACTTCAAAGGCTGATTTCAACGATTTAGGTATGCATTACAACACTTTCGGCTCGGAAAGATATTTGATGACCGAACAATTGTGGAATCTTCACGACGAGATACTGGGCGTAGCTTATGATCAAATTGTGATTCTCTGCAATTCAGATGTTTATGGTGGCGGAGGAATTTACAATTTCTATGCTTCGACCTATGTGAACAAAGAAAATGGTTTTGTTTTGGTGCATGAATTCGGTCATTCCTTTGCAGGATTGGCAGACGAATACTCATCGAATGACAGCGATGCAGGAATGGTTTCATCGGAGATTGAACCTTGGGAACGGAATATCACATCAATGAAAGATTTTTCGGGCAAATGGGGTGATATGATAGAGAAAGATATCCCTGTTCCTACGCCTAAAACTGTTGAATATGAGAATAAAGTCGGTGTTTTCGAGGGTGCGGCATATCAAACCAAAGGAATGTATAGACCGTATCAGGATTGTTTGATGAGAAGTGATAAGCCGTTTTGTCCGGTTTGCACAAGAGAAATCCAAAGAATGATTGAATATCACTGCAAATAAGACTTGTAACCCCATTGTTTGAATACAAAAAAATAACTCTTGATTTGGATAAAATAGAATCAAGAGTTATTTTTCTAAAACAAAGAATTGATTTTTTGTTTCTTTGTTTCGTTAATTCATATCTTTATATCTGAAAATTAACGTTTAATCTTCTTCGACTATGTCAAAATTATCAACCGCCTCATTGTCGATTGAAAGATTCTTTTCTTCATCAATATAGTAATACTTTTGCGGATTACCCTGCGTTTTTATCCAAACATATCTGTTTATCAAAAAATTGAAGAAATATCTTCCGCAAAGATTTGCAGCTGAATGGGATAAAAGATATGCATCGTTTGGATTGATTTTCACTATATCGTAATCGGCGTAATACTTCCCTCTTTCCTTTTCAATGTATCCGAACATTTCATCGGTTGTTTCTTCATCTGCAAAAAATATTTGTTTACTTGCAGGGTCTGAATCATTGTATCGAAGCCATGTATTCCATCTCACACCATTCAAGAGTTTGGTAAAAGAAACCGGATTTTGAGAATTCTGAGTTTGAATTGTGTCATACGTTACGAATTCTTCCAATTCGAGTTGTGCAACATCGAGTGTGTGCTCGTTTTGCTTTAATTCGGAAGGGAAATTCTCTGATTTGCACTCTTTTACATTGAATCCGTATGCTTCCAATTCTGAAATGAATGTTTTCTTGAAAGTAGATAACAAAATACTATCGTTAACGAAATCGAGGACAAGGCAATATTTGCTTCTCAACTCTTTTTTCGTTTTGTCATCAAGCTCATCGAATCCGGGCATTGAGGCAATTGTCGAATTAGTATGATATATTGTTTCGGTGAAACTTACATAAATAATTTCAGAAGTTGATGTATCTCTTTGGTTTGCAATAAATTCAATAGCGTGATTTTGAGCGGATGAATTATATGTGAATAAAATCGCTATCATACTGCAAACTGCTGAAAACAAATGTTTTTTCATATTTCTCATATTTTAGAACAACGAACCTTGTATTGTTTCTTTATCATTAAATTCGCTTTTGAAATCTTCCTCATCATCAAAGGAAACTTCACTTTCTTTTTCTTCTTCGTAAGGAAGAGGTTCCAGCCATTTTATTTCCGAATCTTTGTTTTTTGAAACTCGTTTTCCTTTCGCTCTCCACTTGAATATGTCGCATAGTTCGCTGATTTCATATTCTTTTCCTTCAAATTCCATGCGTGGAAGCCAATCTGTGGAAACTTCTTTGAGGATTGCTCCCGCTTGTTCTTCGAAAATGTTTATTTTTTTGTTGCTTGGTTCTACTATAAAACGCTTTAAGTAAATACATTGGCTGTCTTTTTCCAGGTAAAATACCGAAACAGGTTTTTCAGGGTTGAATTTCTCGATTTTAATCAAGTCATCATCAAAATGATTCGATAAATCATAATTGGTGATTCGATAATGCCCCGAAGCGTATATTGTAAGTATTTTATCATCTGCCGCAAATTCACCCAACAAAACGCCTCTTTGATCTGTGTTAAGTCGCTTTACAGATGAATCGAACCATATTTTGATGGCACTTAATGTCGATATGCCTTCCGTTTTCTTGTTGATAGAGGTTACGACTCGCGATGTCAGAATATTTCCTTTTGCAGCCCTGGATTTGATTGCAATGGATGCGAAATCGTATTCCATTCTGTTGGATTTCATTCTTGGAGCAGGTTTAAGCGATACGTTGATTGTTTCTGCCTCTCCGTTAGGATTGACGCTCAAATAAACGATCTTTGAACCTTTTGTTCCTTGCGTTATGTCGTATTCTTTTGTGCGGATGATACTTGTTATGTTGAATCTTTTGACATAATATTTGCCGAAAGCACCATCTTGATATACGGTGTTGAAAGTTGTTCTTGAGTCGTTTTTATGGAAGATTCCTATGTACAGAATCTTTTTTCCGACATATTCTTTTTCTTGTACTTTTCGTACTGTGTAGGTTCCGTCTTTACGTATTATGATAATATCATCCATTGTCGAACAATCGCAAACATATTCTTCACCCTTCAATTTATAACCTACGAATCCATCGGCATAATTACAGTAAAGCTTTTCATTGGCTATTGCAACAGAAGTGCTTTCTATCACATCGAAGTTTCTGATTTCAGTTTTGCGTTGACGGTCTTTTCCATATTTTTTCTTTATTCTTTCAAAATATGCAATGGCATAGTCGATGAGGTTATCCAAGTCTTTTTGTGTTGAAGCTATATCGTCTTGTATGGCTATGAGTGTGTCATCTGCTTTGTCGCTATTGTATTTAGAGATGCGATCTATTGGAATCTTTCTTAGGCGATGTACATCCTCCAAAGTAACTTCACGAATAAGATTTTTCACAAAAGGTTGTAATCCTTTCATTATTGCATCGTCGATGGCTTGATCGGTCGTACATTTTTCCATCTTTTTGTAAACGCCTTCCTGAATGAAGATCCTTTCCAACGAAATCCAATTCCATTTTTCATTAAGCTCATTTAGAGCAATTTCAAGCTCTCTTTTAAGCAGTTGAACAGTGTTTTCTGTGGATATTCTCAAGATCTCGCTTACCGGAGCAAAGCGAGGTTTTTCGTTTTCTATGACACAAGAATTTGGAGACAAGCTTAACTCGCAGTCAGTGAAAGCATAAAGAGCATCGATTGTTTGATCTATTGACGTGTCATTAGGAATCGATATGTTTATCTCAACATTTGCAGCAGTGTTGTTGTCAATCTTTTTGATTTTCAGCTGTCCTTTGTCGCTGGCTTTTACGATGGAATCAATCAAACTATCAGCTGTCGTACCGAAAGGAATTTCCGTGATGGAGATCGTGCGTTGGTCCACTTGCTTTATTCGAGCCCGCACTCTCAATCTTCCTCCTCTCAGTCCGTCATTGTATTTCGACACTTCCATCAACCCTCCTGTCGGAAAGTCCGGGTAAATGCAGAAATCTACTCCTCGAAGTATTGCTATCGATGCGTCAATCAATTCGTTGAAATTATGAGGGAATATCTCGCAAGCCAATCCGACGGCAATACCTTTTGCACCTTGAGCAAGCAAAAGAGGATATTTTATCGGCAATGTGTCAGGCTCCATATTCCTTCCGTCATATGATGGATGAAACGAAGTGGTCTTTGGATTGAAAACAACTTCTAATGCAAATTCTGAAAGACGCGCCTCTATATAACGCGGAGCTGCTGCTCCGTCTCCTGTAAGTATATTCCCCCAATTACCTTGACAATCTATCAAAAGGTCTTTTTGTCCCATTGTTACCAAAGCTCCGGCAATTGAAGCATCACCATGAGGGTGGTATTTCATGGTATTTCCGACTATATTCGCAACCTTGTTGTATCTACCGTCTTCCAGTTCTCTCATAGAATGAAGAATGCGCCGTTGAACAGGCTTTAATCCGTCGTTGATGTGGGGAACAGCTCGTTCAAGTATCACATAAGAAGCATAGTCCAAAAACCAATCTTGAAACATCCCCTTTATGGATGTCGTTTTGTGGACTGTGCCATTGTTATTCGTTGTTGTTACTTCTTCCATTTTGTTTTTAGTGATTAGAACTCTACTTGTGGAGCGTTTTCTGCTCCATTTTGTGCTTCGAAATAAGCCTTCCTATCGAAGCCTAAAAGAGATGCGATTATGTTTTTTGGAAATCTTCTGATACTTGTGTTATATTGATTAACCATATCCGAATATCGTTGTCTCTCGACAGCGATACGATTCTCTGTTCCTTCCAATTGAGATTGCAATTGCAAGAAATTCTGATTTGCTTTCAAATCCGGATAACGTTCAATCACCACATTAAGTCCCTTTAATGCCGAACTGAGGGCATCTTGCGACTGTTGGAATTGATCCATTTGCTCTTGTGTCAGATTGTTTGCGTCAAATTTCACTTGTGTAGCATTGTTTCGTGCTTCTATAACTTTGATTAAAGTCTCTTCTTCATGCTTTGCGTAGCCTTTTACGGTACTTACAAGGTTTGGAATCAAATCCAAACGTCTTTGATATTGACTTTCGACTTTTGACCATTGATTCAGACAAGCTTCGTCTTTGCTTGCAAGACTATTATACGTAGTCAAAGCATATAAACCCATGATTGCAACGATTGCAACAATGATAATGATTACAAGATTCTTCTTTTTCATGATACTTTTCTATTATGTAAATGAGTAATATTTGCTTTCAAAATCAGAAACGACCGCCTCCGCCTCCTCCACCTGAGAAACCGCCGCCCCAATTACCCGGAAAACTTCCGCCGCTCCTATTTCCGCCTATTCCTCCGGAGATAATCACGGGAGGAGTTTTGGGAAGGACTTTCGTTTTCTCATCTCTATATTTGCAATTCTTGCATTCGAAGACCGTTTTCATCAGTCCGTCATGATGAACAGAAGGTTCGC
The DNA here is from genome assembly GCA_045577535.1 of Candidatus Onthomorpha sp. Taxonomy (GTDB): domain Bacteria; phylum Bacteroidota; class Bacteroidia; order Bacteroidales; family P3; genus Onthomorpha. The sequence goes on from JAZNIO010000044.1 coordinate 33,403, forward strand.
GAACCACGGAGTCGTATTTCTTCTTATAAGTCTTGGCTCCACATGACGGACACTTGTCATAAGCAGAAAATATCTTGTCATAAGGATAAATAATCGTGTTTTTGCATTTTTTACACAGCCAAACATCATAATCCCTACTGCCGATTTTTTCTTCCAATTGCTTAATCGCGTCAAGGAAACTATCTTCCTGAGACTCCGAGAGTAGTTTCATTTCACTTCCGCAATGACAGACTATCTTATGTTTTCGAATGCGTGCTATTTTCCATTTATACACCCAAATCAACAACAGAAACAAAGCCGGCAAGAAAAGTATCCCCACACACAACCAAACAACGGAACTTTTTTTGACAACATTTATCTTCTCCAATTTGTTATTCGGATCAACTTTTGCAGCTTTCATGTTTATGAAAATCACAGCTGCCGCAAAGAAAACCACACATAAATTCAGATAAATCAACAAAAGGGGAGCCCATTCGAAGTTTTCATGCTCTGCATAACCGTTTTGTTGATATTCTTCATACAATATTCCGCACACAATCTCGACTCCTGTCAACAAACCTTTACCCCACTCGCCTTGCTTAAAGTATGGTGCCATGCGTTCATTGCATATTTGGCTTACAAGTGCGTCAGGTAAAGCTCCTTCCAAACCATATCCGGTTCTCATGAAGATTTCTCGTGATTCAACGCATAAAAGAATTATCAAACCATTATCCGAGCCTTTTTTCCCGACGCCCCAAAGATCGAAAAGCTCCATCGACAAATCCCGAGCCGAAGTTTTGTCAGTACCATTTAACGCAACGACCGCCACTTCTGCAGTTGTGGATTTTTGAAGACGAGAGAGCAAATTGTTTATCTCGTTTTCAGTTTCATTATCCAATAAATCATCTTGATCAGATACATGACAAACAGAGCAAATCTTCTTTGGATTCACTATATCTTTTGCAGTAATTTCCTGAGCCTTTGTATCGATTACAGGAATAATGCAAAGAATCAACAAAATCGGTATTACGACAGATAAGAAGTTTGATTTCATTTTCGAAAACGGACTTACCTTTTATGAAAGCAAAGATATGATTTTTTTTTGAATTATTTTGGAGGCATCAGAAAAAAAACGGATTTACTCTTTCTTTGAAAGAATTTTTTTAATTTTGCTTTCACAAAACTGAAATCAAAAAACAAAATATATGAACACAGAAAGAATAAAATGCCTCATAATCGGCTCCGGTCCTGCCGGCTATACAGCAGCAATTTATGCAGCAAGAGCAGACTTGAATCCCGTTGTATTTGAAGGAATGCAAGCAGGAGGACAACTAACCATTACAACAGAAATAGAAAACTTCCCCGGATACCCTGAAGGTGTTGCAGGCAGTGAAATGATGGAGCAATTCAAAGCTCAAGCTCAAAGATTCGGAACAGAGGTTCGCCAAGATACGATTCTGAAAGCAGACTTCAGTCATCGTCCGTTTTGTTTGGAAACAGAATCAGGTGCAACGATTGAAGCAGAAAGCGTAATCATCGCAACAGGAGCAAGTGCAAGATGGTTGGGATTGGAAAGTGAACGCAAGTTTATGGGACAGGGAGTTTCTGCATGTGCGACTTGCGACGGCTTTTTCTATAAAAACGAAGTCGTTGCGGTGATTGGTGGTGGTGATACTGCGTGTGAAGAAGCCAATTACTTGTCTAAGATTTGTAAAAAGGTATATTTGGTTGTCAGACGCAACGAATTGAGAGCTTCAAAGGCGATGCAGGAAAGAGTTTTCGAGAATGAGAAAATCGAAGTCTTGTGGAACAGCAAGCCAAATGAGATTTTAGGAGATATAAACGGAGTGAACGCCTTACGATTGGAAGATTCAATAAGCGGATTAACAAGAGACGTTGAATTGACAGGCGTGTTCCTTGCAATAGGTCATAATCCTAACACCGACTTGTTCAAAGGACAGATAGATTTAGATTCACATGGATACATCGAAACCCAAGGAAAGACTTCCAAAACCAACATTCCGGGAGTTTTTGCTGCGGGTGATGTAATGGATCCTTTGTATAGACAAGCTATTGTTGCAGCAGGAAGCGGTTGTAGAGCAGCAATGGATTGCGAAAAGTTTTTGGCAGAAAATCCAATAGCAGAATAAGAAAATTGAAACGAGGAAACATTTTTTTGTTTCTTGCATTCGTTTCGTTGATTCTTTGTTTCAAAGGAGCGAATGCACAAGAGCATAAAGCGGACTCAACCAAGGACGTGTCGGAAAGCCTTGTGTTGATTCCGCATTATGGCTTTGTGTTGGTTGATAGTGTTTTTGCAAATCCTCTTTCGAGCGTTCATCAGGTTGATAAGACGATGCGTACGAACAAAGACTTCTATCAATATCTTTCAACGCCGGGAAGTCCAAGTCGAAATCTGTTTTTGACTTTGCAAAATCCCGATTCTCGTCGTTTTCTTCCTAATCTGTTCGAACCCTACACTTATTCTGCAGAAAATATCAACTACTACAGAGTAAGCAAACCTCACAGCAATCTGCGATACTCAAGCGACATAAATTCATCTCAGTACTTTACCATTTCTCATACGCAGAATCTGATTCGTAATTGGAACATCGGATTGACTTATGACGTGAATTACGCCGACGGAACCTTTGCAAAATCTCAGGTAATGAACCAATTCTTCAATCTGACCTCAAATTACATAAGTCCGAATCAAAGATACATCGTCGCAGCTTCTTTCATCAGAAACCGGGCATACGTTTTGGAAAACGGAGGTATCGAATCCGATTCGCTCTTTCTTGGTCAACTGTTTTCAAAACCTGAAACCTACCCCGTGAACCTTCAAAACGCATATTCCAAATACAAGACCGCAGAATATTCTCTTTATCAGAGTTTCAACCTGTGCAAGGACGAAAAAGATAAAATAGGAATTTTCAACCGTGGAAAGCTGTCTCACAAAATCGACTTCTCGCAAATCGCACGTATATACCAAGATGAAAATCTCGTTGCGGCGGATTCGTTTGCCACACGCTCGCTTCGCAACAACATCTCTTGGACAAATCTTGTCGATTATGCAACCGCTCTTCCCGTAAGCATAGGATTGAAACACGAACTCTTGATGTATTCCGACAAAGTAAACTCTCCGATATTCAATATAATGACTCCCTATGCCGAAATCAGCTTCCGTTCGTATTTTATCACAGCCTCGTTGTTTGCAAACAAGACATTCGGCTCCGATTTCTACGCAGGAGATTATTCAACCCGATTTTCGACAACCTTGTTCTTCGATCGCAGCATGTTAAACCTTATGGTAGAAAGAGATAAGCAAAGCAACCATTATTTTTACTCACATTTTGCAAACGAGAACTTAGAATGGAATCTTCCGAGCGAGAAGACGACCCAGTCAAGCCTCAAATTGTCGTATCTTTTTGGCGATATGTTTTCGTTTAACGCCGATTGGTTGCAATTTGACAACCGTCCGAAAATCTCAAGCGAAGACTTGTCAATCTCATACAGCGACTTGATAAACGTGTATCGGCTTTACATGACATTAAACAAGGAATGGAAACATTTAGGGCTTAAAAACATCTGCGTCTTACAACATAACGACAACGAGAAATACCTGCATCTGCCTGTCTTTATGGCGAAACAAAGCATCTATGTCAAGTTCGGACTCTTCGGAGGTAAGTTGGAGACCGCCGCAGGCTTGGATCTGAGATACAACACTTCGTATCATGCAGACGAATACCTGCCGCAGCTTGGCGTTTTCGCATATCAAGACAAAGAAAAGTACGGAAACTATGTCTATTGCGACCTTTTCGTAAATGCACGCATCGATCAATGCAACGTATTCTTAGCCTTGACACACCCATACGCAGGATTGTTCGGCTACAACTACATTCCGACCCCGCTATATCCCAACGAAGGACTCTCATTCCGCTGGGGATTAAGTTGGAACTTCCTTAACTGATTCGCAGGTCTGCACGTAGGTTTCTTTTTCTTACTTTGGCTCTTGGCTTTTAGCCTTTGGCATTCGGTTTATGCAGTTTTAATAGTGCCAAACGCCTGAAAAGCAACCGTTAAAGCTCGTTTTCGAATCCTCAAAGTCAGTATCAAAAAATTTCCGCTTGTTGATACTGCCGGTATCAGTTAGTGGTACTGCCAGTACCAGTAATTGGTACTACCAATACCAGTAATTGGTACTACCCGTACCGGTAATTGGTACTGATAGTACCGGTAATTGGTACTGCCGGTACCGGTAAGGGAAACATTTTGCAAAAGAAGTCTGAGAATGATTTAAGGAAGTCTGATTAGTCTGCGAGTCAACAAGACAACGAGACTGCAAGTTTACAAGTCCGCAAACCTTGCTTGCAATGAGCTATGAGCAGTGAGAAGCGAGCCGAAAGTTGCTTGAAAATTCCTCAAAGCCCACAACTCATTGCTCAAAGCTCGTTGCTCAAAGCCCAAAGCCGAAATGAAAAGATTCGTGTAAATTCGCGTAATACGTGGAACTTCCTTTGCGTTTTTGCGAACTTTGCGAGAGAAAAATTAACCTTTGCGAGAGAGAATTTTGTAGGTATATGATTTTTTCCTAACTTTGCAGAAATAAATTAAAACAAGATGAGAGGAAAACGATACGACATTTTTATTTCCTACCGCAGGAGCGACGGAAAACATACCGCAAGATTATTCAAGTCGGAGTTCGAAAGAAGAGGCTATCGTACCTTTTTGGATTTCGATGACTTGACCGACGGAAAATTCGACAAGAGAATAGAAAACGCAATCCTCGATGCACCGGTTTTTGTCATGATTCTGACAAACGATTACTTCGCAAGGTGCAACGAAGAAGACGATTGGGTACGCAAAGAAATCTATTGTGCAATCGAAAACGAGAGAGTGATAATCCCTGTCAACTATGACGGAAACTTAAACGGCATTCCCGATTATTTGGAGCCGAGATTGAAAAGAGAAATCGGCTTGCACCATTTCTCAACCGTTTATGCAGATGCCGCATTTCAGGTTACGTTCGACAAAATGATTAAGGACAGAGTCGAAAAGGTGATAAAGATAATGTCAGACAACGACCCGCAACCGCAACCTCAGCCGAGACCGAAACCAAAGCCCGTTCAAACGGATTTCAACACCGAATACAACCGCTGCATGACCACCGAACAATATCCGGAAGCCTTTGCGGCATGTCTGAACGAAGCGGTGCTGAGACAAAACGTCTCTTCGATAAAGTCGAAAGCCGACAACGCAATCGCAAACCTCAAAGGCAGAATCCTTATTCCAGATTGCGTGGCTCATGTAAGCTACGATTGGCTTATCGATCGCCTTTCGGCAAAAGGTTATTCGCCTATCAAAAGACACGAAGACTCGATTTCATACAAGAAAATAAGATTCAGAATTTCCAAATCGGGTTCGAACAGATCGGAAATAACGACCGGCTGTTCCGTAAATCCGTTTCTGCAATTTCTATTCTGGTTAATTTTTCTCGTAACTATGTATTTTTGTGGAGGAGCCTCAGGTGTATTTATTCTTTATCCTTTGGGATTAGATGTTGACGACGAATTTGGTAGTAGTTTACTTCTATTTTATGTTTTAATGCTTTGTTTTTTCGGAATCATAGGAATATTACGTTTTTTCAAGCGTAAGAAGAAGAAAGCAATTCAGGATGTGGCAAAAATATGTCTTGAAGAATGTGAGCGGTAAAGCCGTTTGCTCACAGCTCAAAGCCCACCGCTCACAGCCAAAGTAAAGAAAAACGAGCGTTCGACCTGCATTTGCATTTGCGAACGCTCGTTTTGTTTTTGCGAAACTTGGTTTCGTATCTTTTAAGCTTTGTTTCCTTTTTCCGGAGTTTGTTTTCCGAGTTTGTTTTTGCCTGTTTTGTAGCCTGCAAGTCCGTAATAAAGAAGATAGATGTACGAAATCATGGGCACAATGAACGAAAGGCGGATTCCGATCGTGTCGGCAAGCATTCCTTGCAAGGGTGGAAGAACGGCTCCTCCGAGTATCATCATTATAAGTATCGATGAGGCTTCTGCGGTTCGGCTTTCCAATCCGTCGATGGCAAGTGTGAAAACGTTGGACCACATGATGGAGTTGAACAAACCTATTGCCAAAAGTGACCAAACGGCGATCGAACCGCTTGAAAGCATGGCTGTGATTATCAAAATGACGTTAAGCATTGCGAAGATGGCAAGCAGGCGTGAGGGAATGCCTTTTCCGAGTTTGAATCCCAAGAAGTTGAGTACCATGAAGCCGAGAAAGATTGCCACTTGGCTGAATGAAAGTCCTTGAAGGTAGTAATTGATGAGGTAAATCACGGTAAAGCCTGCCGCTGCCAAAAGAATCATTATGCCGGTCTTCTTTCCGCCACTCATGTTGCTTAGGCTTACGGAACCGAGAAAACGTCCTATCATCGCTCCTCCCCAATAGTAGGATAGGAAAGCTGAGGCTGTTGCTTCGGGGATTTGCATGCTTTCTTTCAGATAGGAAACGATGTTGCTTCCGACGGCGACTTCTGCTCCCACATAGAAGAATATTCCTAATGCTCCCAAGACTACGTAAGGGTAAGAGAAGATTGAGCGGCTGTGTGTTTCTTTTTGTTCTTCTTCTGCGTTGATGGAGATTTTCACAAAGCCGATGAAGATTGCCAAGACGAGCAATAGAAGTGACAGAAACAGGTATGGAAGTATCACGCCTGAGGCTGAGGTTGCGTTTTTATCCATGAAATATGTGAAGATGAGATATCCGCCGATTGCGGGCCCGAGTGTGGTTCCCAAAGAGTTGAATGCTTGCGACAGGTTGAGACGTGATGATGCCGTGGCAGGGTTTCCGATGAGTGCAACGAAGGGATTGGCTGCTATTTGCAGGAATGTGAGTCCCAAACCGAGCATAAACAATGCCATGAGAAAGACTCCGAATCCCATTTCGAGGTATGCCGAGAGTGCAAACACGCTGCAAGCTATCGAAGCTATGACCAAACCGATCACAAGTGTCGTTTTGTAACCCCAAAGGCTTATGGTATCTTTGCCTTTCTTTGATAAAAGGTAGAATACCAAGGAGCCTGCGAAATAGGCAATGAAGAAAGCAAACTGTACTATGTTCGCTTCGAAATGCGTCAGCGAATACACTGATTTCAAGTAAGGAATGAGAATGTCGTTCAAAGATGTGATAAATCCCCACATAAAGAACAGAATCGTTACCGAAAGCATGGGTAACAGGTTTTTCATTTGATTTGTTTTCATTTTTAATTGCTTTTCAAGTAATATAATATCGAATATTTGTTTTCAAAAAACATCTGCTTTGCTGTTTGTTGCAGAGTTGCGATGTTTACATCGTTGTAAATCTTTCTTTCTTCGTTGATCAGGTTTGTTTGTCCCAAGTGTGCGAAGTAGGCAAGGTTCATCGCTTTGTCAAGAATCTTCATGTTGGAAAATGTAGCCGATGCCTCGTTTTTGTTTTTCATCTTTTGGAGTTCTTGTTCCGTTATCGGGTCTTTGCAAATGCTTTCCAGCTCTCTCCATATAGCTGTTTCGCCTTCTTGAATCGAGACCTCATCGCAATATTTCCCCATCACGATAAACAAACCCGCATCATCATCTCCGCTTATGAACGCATTGATTTCGGTAAACAACTTCTGCTCTACAACAAGCCTTGTGTACATTCTGCTGCTCTTGCCATTGGAAAGCACATCGCTCAACAGGTCTTGGGCATAGTAATCTTTGCTTCTTCGATCGCTCATCGGGAAAATAAGACAGATGACATTCGAAGGCACTTCCCGATATACTGTTTTTTGACGAACTTCCGTTTGTTTCGGCTCTTGTTCGTATGGAGTGAAGACAACCTGCTTGAAAGCTATGTTTCCGAAAGCTCGTTCTACTTCTGCTTTGGCTTTTTCAAGGCTGACGTTTCCTGAAAGAGCCAATATCGCATTTGAAGTTTGATAGTAGTTGTCGTAAAACGTTCTTACTTGCTCTAAATCGGCGTTCTCTATGTGTGAAATGTCCATTCCTATCGTTTGCCAGCGGTAAGGGTGCTTCTTATATGCCAATTCTCTGATTTCTTTCCAAAGATCGCCGTACGGTTGATTGATATAGCGTTGCTTAAACTCTTCAACAACAACCTTACGCTGCACATCGAGACTCTTTTGGTTGATGTTGAGAAACTGCATTCTGTCAGCCTCCAAGTCTAATGCGTATCCGAGAAAGTCTGATGGCAATGTGAGGTAATAGTTCGTGAAATCATTGTTCGTAAAAGCGTTGCTCTCGCCACCCATCATCTGTGTAGCATCGTCATAGCTTGAAAAATTCTTACTCCCCGAAAACATGAGATGCTCAAACAAGTGAGCGAATCCCGTTGCTGAAGATTGCTCATTCTTGGCCCCCACATTATACAAGAGATTCACGGCAACCAAAGGCGTTTTGTTGTCTTGGTTGAGTATGATCTGCAATCCGTTATCCAAAGTAAAAGTTTCAAATTGTATCATCTTCGTTTTCTGTTATGTTATCAGGGCAAAGAGTTTTGTAATCGCAATATTTGCAAATATTTTCCTTAGGTTGAGGTTCCCAAATGTTGGTATTATCTGTATCGAACAAACTTTTAACAAGCCTTTTCATACATTCATCAAATTCTTTGTGAGTCTCAGCATTATATTCGTAAGTTTTAACTTTGTATTGTGGCGATTGTAGCTTGTGGACGTAGATTATTTGAACCTTTATTTTCTCTTTGTTGAAATGAATTTTCTTTCCGTCTTTGTTGATTTCCGGTTTATCCCAAAGCAACCAAGCATAGAAAAAAATCTGAAAAAGATATTTGGCTCTCTTTTCTTTTTTTGAATCAAACAAGTCTTCAATAGATTTGAACGACTCTTCATCTCCACCGGTCTTGTAGTCGCTAAGAACAAGCGTTTCTCCTTCCAAATCTATTCTATCTATGATTCCTCCGAATTTAACTTTAATTCCGTCTATTGTTATGGGGTTACAGATTTTTACTTCGGCGTTTTGGAATTTTCTTTCTTGATTTTGTTTATCGTATTCTGCCAATCCAAAAAGATAATTCCTTACAAGTTCTTTGTGAAATGACTTTATGAGAACCTGCTGTTCAAGATCTATCTCTTTTAATCCCTCTTCTATACAATCTTCATAAGATTTCTCTCTATTGCTTTTCTCAAACAATTCGGCAGCATTATGAAACAGTGAACCGAAAGCAAGATATTGTAAATCCGACTCTTCTTCCGATGGTCTTAATCTTTTGATTTTATCATAGTAAAATTGAAGTGGACAAGTCAAATAGCTGTTTAGGTAAGATGGAGACAGATAAGATTCTTCGTTCTCCGTATCACATTTCTTTGAAATAATGTCCTCTATCGTTGACTTTTCTTTTGCAGGAGTTGTTATTTGTATTTCATTCCTCGGAGTTTCAAATGATAAAGTCTGCATTGAGACTTGTTTGCTTGATTCCAATCTTAGCTGTTGTACAAAGCAACTTAATTCTTCGTTATCTTTATTTGCAGATATTGAATTGTAGATTATATCTATTGTCTTTACGTTATGGAACAGGCGATAAAAGTAATAAGCATATACTGCAAGCTTTCGATCGTCTGTTGTCAAACCAAAGGCACGTCTTAAGCTGTTTGAGATAAATGTCGTAGAGTTTGTACTACCCGGAAGTTGAGTTGCATTTGCCGAAAGCAAAAGAACGTGGTCAAAATCCAAGTTTCGACTCTCCAAAAGCCCCATTATCTGAATACCATTTATGGAATCTGATTCAAAAGGAATCGATTGCTTTTGTAGTAATCTTAATATGGTTTTGCGAATAAAGGTTTCAGGTAATTCTTCTCCTATAAAATCTATTGTTTGTTTGAAATCCTCAAGCTTTTCCATGCTTCTGAAAGCCGATTCTTTGATTTCATTGGAGCAATTCTTGCTTTTGCCTTTCTCTTTTAAGAAATCAATCAAATTATTTATTTGTTCCCTTGCACTCAAACCTTTATTCTCCGAATTGTCCATAAAAATGGATATTTCCTCATAAAGATTGGTAAACTTGAAAGGATAACCCATTGTGATATTTACCTGAGTCGGCTGATTGTTTATTGTATTTGGCAAAGCCTTTACAACATACGGTAAAAGGTTTTCATTAAGTAGTATTATTGCAATTTGATTTTGTTGCAACCTTTCACCATATTGTTGCTCTAAATCTTTAATCCATTTTTCTATATAAAGGACTTGAGAAGTTTCGTAAGAGGTTTTGATTATATTTATCTTATTTCTATTGTTTCGAATCTGCGAAAAGTCATTTTGTCTGAAAGTCTCATTACAAGGAAACTTCGTGATGTTTTCTCGCATAAACAATCCGGCTTCCTGCTTTTTGTCTTCGGTATAGTAAGTATCGTAATCCCAATAAAAGAATGCAGAATTGCTTTCTTTGATTTGTTGAAATAACAGAGTCTCACTTTGATTCAATACATTAAAGCCTACAATTGCATAAGCGTTTCCGCCAAACAAATCTCTATTGTTTGATTCTCTCTCTACAAGTTCTCTATATATCATTCCGCCGTAAGCAATCGAATTGTCGGAAAGTCGTTTCTTGAAATCGGAATAAATATCGAACAAACAATTCCAAATCTTTACGAAATTTTTTTTAAGTTTGCTATCTCCGGAATAAAGTTTCTTGAAATCGTTAAAGTATTGCAATAGGACTATCTTTTGATTCTTGTCAAGGAAATCAAATAACTCATCAATCTCTTTTTCTTCGCTTAAAGTAGTGTAAAGTTTCCGAGCATCAACAAGGTTTTTGTCTATATCGTCATAGTCTCCCAATATTGTCTTCCCCCAAAAAAAGAAGTTTTCAAAAGATTCCGCTTCTTCATTCTCAGATAAAGGATTCTTGGAATAGTAAACCGATATATAGCTTTTATAAAGCAGATAAACCAAACTTAATTCGTCCGCCTGTTTGTAAGGAGACAAAGAAGTAACAAAGTCATTTATCGTTGTGCATTCAGGCATCATAAAGACTCCGTCTTGCAAAGATTTGTATTCTTGCAAGAAAAATTTTATCGCACGGCGGTTTGTGAAAATCAGATTCAAGTCTGATAATTGTTCTTTCGGCATTTTGAATACATCTTCTGCAACTTTGCGAAGAAAACTCCTTGTTTCGATTTGACTGTTTTTCATACTCTCAAACTGCATTACAATTCCACTTTGATGATTCTTTGATTCATTTCACCGAAATCAAGAGTTAATTTACTGAAACTTGATTCTACTCCCCACAAATAAAGACTTATTTTCTCATATCCCATTTTTGAGAAAAGTTCTCCGTATTTTAGTATCTGTTTTTCGTATTTCTCTAAATCGTTCAGGTCTTCTAAGAATTTGTAATCAACAACAATTACATCGTTTCCTCGAATCATTATTCTATCAGGGCGTTTTGTCTCTGCTGTTCCTTCAGTCGATTTATCTACAATGGACTTTTCGTTTAATATTTTATAAGTTCCATCGAACCAATGTTGCGATCGGGTAAATTTGAACATAGATTGTATAACCTCATTCACTCGTTCCCTTTTCTCGTTATCTACTTTCAGTAAAGCGGTTTGAAGATTGCTTTCGGTTTTTACTTGAGAAAGAACAGAGTGGACCAAGTTTCCCCAGGCTGTTTTTTCGTTTTCATTGATTTTTTCTTCCGATTCAAAAAAATCTTTTGCCGATTTGGAAAGAGCATATTTGATTCCCGAGAAATTAAGTTTCACATTGTTTTCAATGCTTATTGGTTCCAAATCTTCATTAAAAGGATTAAATGATTTCTTCTCTTGTTTTATAGAATCGTTCTTTGGATTTGGTGAGCCGATTGCAAAATCCTCACAACCGAAATCATAAATCGATTCGATTTTTTCACTTTTCAAATATTCGTATATTAGCTTTGATATGCTGATTGTTTCTGATTTTTGAGCAGGTTTGGGAGATATTACGGACAAACAATGTTTTGCACGAGTGAAAGCAACATAGAGTATATTGATATTGTCAATCATCTGCAGCTCTTCTTCTTTTGCGACAATATTCTCGTAATCCTTTCCCATGTTATGAAGATTCTTTAGCTTGGAAGGAAATACCCTTACCGCAGAATTTGGATTCAGGTTTTCAAACCAAACATCGTTTTTGTTATCTGTAAGTTTCCAATCACAGAAAGGAAGTATTACCACATCTTTTTCCAACCCCTTTGATTTGTGTATTGTTTGCAATTCGATGCAACCTCGTTCCACACCTATCATGACGGCTTCTTCTCTCATCGTTTCATTCCAATAGGAAAGGAATCCTTTGAGAGAATTTCCCATATGCAAACAATAATTTGTCAGTTTATCACAAAAAGCAGATACAAAGGTATCTTGAAGATTTATTTCAAAGTCTTCAATCAATTGAAGCACCAAATCGATAAGAGAAATCGAAGAAGGATTATATTTATTCAAAGAATCAAGGTCCTCTATCTTGTATGTATATTGCAGAGAGTAGCTTGCAATGGAGTCTTTCTTGTCAGCAATATATTTTAACAAGAATATGATTTTTTGAACCTCGGTATTAGATTCCAAAAGAAAAGCAGTCGAGGACGAAGGTTTGAACTCAGTTTTTTCTCTCAAAAAATCAGCCATTTTTTTCGCCTTTCGATTATCTCGGAAAAGCAACATAATATCGTCTACTTTATAACCCAATTCGATATAACGGTCAATCTCCTCAACCGTTTTTCTCATTATCTCATCGGATTTTGTTGACGTATCGTACTTATCGGCAAAGCTAATTCGGATTTCTCCTTTTCCTGAATTTTTCTGAGGTTTCTGTTTATCGATTTCTAACTTTCCATAATCTGAAAAAAGCTTAGAGAAAAATTCATTGTTAAATTCTACAATTTTTTCGTCAGTTCGCCAGTTTTCGTTCAAAGGACAAGAAATTGTATTTATGCCATATTCGTTGCTTTCTTTGTCTTGACTCAGCGTTTTCAAGATTTGCCAATCTCCATTGTTCCATCGGTAAATTGATTGCTTAATATCACCAAATACAGCACAGTTTCCACCATTTGCAATGCTTTCTTTGATAAGATGAGTGAAGTTTTGCCATGCTTGAATCGAAGTATCCTGAAACTCATCTATCATTATATCTTTTACTTTCGAGCCAATCTTTTCGTAAACAAAAGGAACGACAGTCTCATCTTCAATCATATCGTTCAGTAACTTGTGAGTATTTTTCAGTAAGAAAAGATTGTCAGACTTTAACAGCTCTTGCTTACGCTGATTTATGAATAGCAACAAGCATGTTTTGTATGCAGAAGAATAGATTGTATGTAATGCTTTTGTCTTTTGGTAATTTGCTTCGTAGTAATCAGAAAAGCGGTTGCTCAAGTCTTCGAATCGGTCGCTTATATCTTTGAAAGATTTTTTTGTTTCTTTACTTAATTTTTTCAGAATCTTACTTCCAGAGTCTTTTCCTATGTCATAGCCGTTTATAAAGGCTGAATATATGAACTTCTGGAGACTTTTAGTTTCGTATTCCCCACTTTGTGTCCCATACTCTTGACTTAGTTCTTTTGCTTCTTTGATATAGTCGTTTATTTTCTGTTCAAATTCTGCTATCTTATCAAAAGCCTCTTTTGTTTCTTGGGAAATGGTATCTAAAATATGATTATCGTTTAGCGAATAGGCATTTGCAATCAGATCTTCTTTGGAATGTTTTACGAAATCGAGCATATCTGTTTCGTAGTTCCACTTTTTGCCTTCTTGTATTCTGCTTTGGATTAAATCATTCAAGCATTTCTTCAACTGAGGATTAACCTCGGCATCTTCTTTCAATTCTTCAATGACTTGTTTCAAATATTCCTCGTCGTTCAATAAGATTTCAAATCCGCTACTTACGCCAACCTCTTTCGCCATGTTGCGAAGAACTCTTTGAAAAAAGCTATCTATGGTTTCTATCCAAAAATGATGGTAGTCATGTAAGATAAGGTCAAGAGCTTTTTTAGCATTGTCTTTTTCAGATTGAGAAAAGCTATGTCCAAGTTCTTTTTCTATTTCTTTGATTTCATCTTTTACCTCTTCAGTATTAAAGATTATACTCCACAAAACAGAGAGTATTCGACTCTTCATTTCGTTTGTAGCCTTGTTTGTAAAGGTTACAGCCAATGTGTTTTTGTAAGCGTATGGGTTTTTCAGCAATTTGCTGATATATTCCACGGTAAGGCGAAATGTTTTCCCGCTTCCTGCTGAAGCAGTGTAAGTTTTAAGTTTCATAATCAACCGAATATTGTTCTGAATATTAGTTTGATGTCTCCAAAAAAGCTTTGCGTGTTTATGTATTGAAGATTCAATGCGAGCTTGTCTTGCATCACTACATCAATGTAGTATTGCTCCGGATTGTCTGCCGTTGCAAGCAAGTCGTTCTCGTTTTTGTATTTTATGGAAGCAATATCCGTTATTCCCGGTCTTACATCGAGTACTTTCATTTGTTGTTCGGTGTACATATCAACGTATTTCCTTACTTCGGGTCTTGGCCCCACAAAACTCATATCGCCTTTCAATACATTGAACAACTGAGGTAGTTCATCCAATTTGTATTTGCGTATGAAATATCCTGCTTTTGTAACTCTGCAATCTTTGCCTCCTATTGTCAAAAGTCCTTTTCTGTCTGCTCCTACGGTCATTGAACGGAATTTATACAAAGTAAAATCTCTGCCTTTTCTGCCAACCCTTACTTGTTTGTAAAAAACACCTCCTTTACTGCTCAATCCGACCCACAATGATAAAAAAACAAATAGTGGAGACAACACTATCAGCCCGCAAAATGAACAAACAACATCGAATACCCTTTTCATATTTTCGTGATTCGTTGATATGTGAAACTTTATGCTTTATCGGTTACTTTGTAATAAACTTCCACTAAATTGCGAACAATATATTCCACTTGCAAATCGCTTAATTGTGGATAGATAGGAAGAGTGATTTCTCGCTTATAAGTTTCCAAACTCTTGGGATAGTCTTCTATTTTGTAGCCCAATTGTTTGAATAAAGTCAGACAAGGCATTGGTATGTAGTGAACGTTGGTTGCGATTTCTCGTTCAGCCATTTGTGCGATTATTTGGTCTCTTTGGTCTTCTGTTATGTTGTTTATGCGTAATGGAAACAGGTGATAAGATGATTGTTTGCGTTGAGAATCTTTTGGAGGCAGGATTGCCCAATGATATTCCCCTAACAACTTACGATAAAGTTCGTAAACTCTTTTTCGTTCCGAAAGAAGGTAATCGTATTTTCTGAGTTGACCCAAAGCTATTGCCGCATTGACATCCGGCATGTTGATTTTCATTCCGTGAGCCACAATGTCGTATCTCCAAGCCCCTGCCTGATTTTTCGTAAACGCATCTTTGGTTTGCCCGTTCAAAGACATCATTTTGAACCACGCCTTTTCCGCTTTGTTATCGAAAGCCTCGAGAGAAAAACACACCGCTCCGCCTTCGGCACTCGTTATATTCTTGACCGCATGAAAAGAAAGCACGCAAACATCGGCAAGTTCGGCAATATTCTTTCCCTGCAATTTTGCTCCGATAGAGTGAGCCGAATCTGCCAAGATAAGGATTCTGCCCAATTTCTCCTGAACAGGACTTTCCGCAACGAACATCGAGCGTATCTCTTCGCACTCTACGATTTGTCTTATCTTGTCATAATCGCACGGCCAACCGCCTAAATCCACCGGAATAATGGCTTTGGTTTTCGAAGTGATGGCTTGGCGTATTTTTTCGACGTCTATCGTCATTTCATCGTTGATATCTACCATCACAGGCTTGGCTCCAGCATCCATTACCGCCATTGCAGTTGCACAATAGGTGTAAGCAGGTACTATAACCTCATCTCCCGGTTTTACTCCGAGCCATCGCAAGACCAAAGTCGCACCGCTTGTCCACGAATTGACGCAAACACAACTCTCAACACCCAACCGATTTTCCAACTCTTCTTCCAATGCTTTTACTTTGGGACCTGAGGTAATCCAACCGCTTCTTAGCGAATCTTCAACCAAAGCAATAATATCGTCATCTATGTACGGAGGAGAAAATGTTATCTTCATGCTCTTTTTGTTTTTTGTTGCACGTTTGCAAAGTTACGAAAACATCTGTTATTTTATGATTGTAAATCCGGCTTTCTCCCATGCGATTATGCCGCCTCTCATATCGAAAACCTTAAATCCTTTTTCCTGCATTCGAATTGCTGCTTGGTTGCTTCGGCGTCCGCTTCGGCAATAAATGTAATAAGTTTTCGTCTTGTCCAAACTTTGCAATCCTTTTTCGAATTCGGCTTTGTCAAGAAAATTAAGCTGAATTGCGTTCTGCAAATGCCCTTTTTCGAACTCGGCTTTCTGTCTTACGTCAAGAACTATTGCCGAAGTGTCCGAATCAATCGCCGTTGCATACTCTTGCGGGCTGATAATCACTACTTTGTTCTGCGAATTGCACGAGACGCAGAACAGAAGTGCTGCCATAATACAAATAAATCGTAGTTTCATTTCTTTGTCTTTTTTACCGAATGCGAAGTTACGAATTTTCATAAAAAGAAAAGGCTTTCACAATTCTTTGTTTTAGAAATTTGTTTCTTGAAAAGAATTTGTCGAATCTTTGTTTCGATTTTTTGAATTCAAGAAAGAAAAATCGTTTGCAGGCAAAGCTCAAATCCGATACATTATTCGTCGCCTCGTATGCAAATGTTGTCAATTCGAAAAAATGTCTTAATTTTACAATCTCTAAAGATATTGTTTTCAATGTTGAAAGAAAGAATTGTTTTTTGCTGTTTGAGTTTAATGATTTGCCTGTTTGTTTCTTGCAAAAAGGATTCTTACGTAGTGTCGTTTGAACCTATGGAGAATTATCCGCAAGGCGATACGGTAAAATTAGATATGCAATTGGATAACTCTGTGTTTGAAGGAATAGTATTGCCGGAAAGAAACAAATATTTTGTTTTTTCGGCAAAAGTGAATCAAAAAAGCGGCAAACGACTCTTTTACAAGATTTACTATCAGAATGAAAGCTACAAATTTAATGAGAATCGGATCGAATCAAACGAGAATTTCTATGGCTCATGGCAAGAAACCGAAGTAGGCTTTAAGCCGATCGAGGGGAGTGAAATCAAGGATAGTTTTCAGATAGTGGGCAACCCGAGAAACGAAAGATTGTATTTCGGAACCCAAAAGCCGAAACAAATAACTCAAAAATACATAGATGAAACCAAAGCAATCATAAAAAGGGACAAAACCTGGTTTGCCAATATTGCAAACAAAGCAAAAGAGAACAAGATTACGCTTGACGATCAGCTTTTGTTTGATATATTGTGGCTGTATTCCTATAACAATGATCAGAAAGGAGAAATAAATCGCAGGGAAAGGCGAAATCCGCGAACCGGTGCTTACAAATTCATGTTGGTTGTGGCGGATGAGCAGGCTCTTTCTTCGATTCCCGATTACATACAGGACATTTCGAAAACCAATGACAAGGGAGAATTTGTCAATCCTTTTGCTTATTTTGCCGACTGCCCGCTCGAAGGAGTGTCGGTCAATGTTTCGAAAAGGGTATTTCAAACTCGGGCAGTTTTAGATGGGAAAAGAGGAGTCTATATCGACCGTTCGGATTATTGTGATTCCGAATTCAAAATTGTGTCTTCCGACTCTTTGATAGGAAACTCGGATTATGTTTACGACAATGCTTTGTTCAAACAATATTTTCACGATATCAATCGCAACAAAACCATAAATCAGATTCCTTTGATTGCAGATGTGGCAGGCGATGGCTTTACTTTGACGGATTATAACAAAGCGAAGACGCAATATGATTCGATTTCCCGCCTGCAAATCCACCCTTCAAATGCTTCTTATCCGGGAAAAGGGATTCTGATTGCGAAAGACAGGTCGTATATACAAATAAGCAATCCAAAATGTGAAAACATAGAGAATGCAAAGAAAGAAAACATCGGCATAAGAGCGAGAATAGGATTCTCTTATGGCAAATACAGAGCAAAAATCAAGTTTCCGCAATTGGTAAACAGTACCGGAGTTTGGACAGGTTTGACAAATGCTTTTTGGTTGGCTTATCAAAGCGAGGCGGATTGGAATAAAAGACGTGTCTGTTCAGAGAAAGGATATGTTAAACACAGCAAAAACGATGACGAATCCGAAAGACAAGAGACTACAAACTACTCTGAGATAGATATAGAGATGATTAAGACATCTGTTCTTTGGCCCGGAGAATACCAAAACGGATATAATCCTTTTGGGAATCAAGAATTCGTGTTTGCTTGTACCAATTGGGATTTGGCATGTCCTACTCCGCAGGATTTTAACATTGGAGGAATCAAGGAATTGCAGTATTCGGGTAAAACATACAAACTCCACCGATGGAGCGACACCTATCGGGCACTCACATCCCGCATAGGACTGAATCCGAACATCTTTTCGCAGGATTACTTCTACTATGAGATTGAATGGAAACCTACAGAGATAATATGGAGAATAGGTTCGAGTCCGGATGATATGCAGGTCGTCGGATATATGTCAGAGAAAGAGACGTCCATACCCAATAATCAAATGAATGCAATAATAACACAAGAATTTCATTATTCGCAATGGTGGTTGCCGGAGGTGTTTGAGCAAGGTTTGATACCGTTTCCGAAGAATGATTTGGTTGGAAAAATATATGAAATAACGATAGAATAAAATGAAAAGAGTTACAATTGTCTTGGTGTGCCTGATTGCAATGATTTCTTTGCAAGGACAAAATGATTTAATGACGAATCTGAAAAGCAGACCTTACCCACAGTGGTTCAGTGATGCGAAATTGGGAATTTTTATCCACTACGGACTTTACAGTATCCCGTCTTATAGTGGTAAAGAGCAGTATGCGGAGTGGTTTTACAAAGGTCTGATATCGCAGGATAGTCTTCGGATAAACTTTCAAAAAGAAGTATTTGGAGAAAACTTCAAATACGAAGATTACAAAGACCTTTTCAAGGCAGAGATGTTTGATGCCAATCAATGGGCAGACCTTTTCAAAAAATCGGGAGCAAAATACGTAGTGTTTACATCCAAACATCACGATGGTTATTGTATGTATGACAGCCGTTATGCAAAAGGTTGGTCATCTGCAACAACGGGTCCTAAGAGGGATTTCTGTGAGGAATTAACAAAAGCCGTGAGAGAAAAAGATATGAAGATGTGTCTGTATTATTCTCTCACCGAATGGACAAATCCTTTGTATCGTTGGACGGTAGATACCAATAAAAGCATAGAACCATACATAGAAAAGCATCTTCATCCTCAGTTTAAGGAAATGGTGGATAAGTTTAAGCCGTCCTTGATTTTTTCAGACGGTGATTGGGATTTTGATTACAAAACATTCAAAAGCGATGAGCTTGTAACGTATTACTATGATGTTGTTGGCCAAGAGGCGATTGTGAATGACAGATGGGGACATGAATTCAATTATGGCTACGTTACACCGGAATATAGTGAAGCAATAATGGAAACGGATCGGCCATGGGCAGAGTGTAGAGGCTTGAGTCGTTCTTTCGGATTAAACAGAAATGCAGATCTTTCGAGCTATCTGACAAGTGATGCTTTGATTAAGCATTTTGTTCGTTTGGTTGCAGCCGGTGGAGGCTTGACTATAAATGTCGGACCTGCAGCTGATGGCAGCATTCCTTTGTTGCAACAAGAACGATTGTTGGATTTGGGAGAGTGGTTGAAGATAAACGGAGAAGCAATCTATGGAAGCAAAAGATTTTCCAAGCATGAAGAAAGTTATGATGTGATTTCGCTCCGCACAGACAAAGAAATAAATTTCGATTGGGTGAGAAACGCTCCGGAAAACGGCATGCCGACAGACAATTTCTCGATAGACTGGCGTCAAGATTATGTTCCGACGAAATCAGAAAAGTACACATTCTATCTGAATGCAGATGAGACAGCAGGATTTCAAATATTAGATGAAGATAACAAAGTTATATTCCGTTTGGCAGCAAATAAAGAACAAGTCAAGTCTGAAATAAAATTGAAAAAAGGCAAAAAATATACATTCGAACTTAATTATCAAGAGAAGACTCACGAAGCTGTTGTGCAACTTCTTTGGGAAAGTCCGTCAATTTCAAAACAACCGGTTACAACCTCTGAATTATGGAAAGGGGAAATGAATTGGAAAGAAAGCTATGTTTGTTTCACTGTAAACAATGGCAATCTTTACGCAATAGCCTTGGAACCTATTTCAGACAAATTTGAATTTACATTGGAAGAAGCTCCATCTGATGACATGAGTGTTTGTTTGTTGGCAGAATTTCCTGAATATTTAGATTGGACTTACGATGCAAAAACCAAGACTTTTACAATTGACACATCGAAACTGACTCCTGCAGATGTAACAACAAAAGCAGCTTGGGTGTTTAGGTTGGAGGATTACATGGAAAACAGATAGAAATATGGTAGACATATATTCGCTTGCACTTACTCAAGTTTACGGAATAGGACCGGCCATTGCAAAAAAACTGATGGAGGTTTACCCATCGGCAGAAGCCTTGTTTAACGAGACACATTCAAATTTGAAATTATTGTTTTCAGGAAAGGATAGGACGATTGACGAGATTCTCAAGCGTCCTATGCTGTCCCGATGTGAGCAAGAGTTGGAATATATGTATAAAAACAACATCAAGGCTTACTTTATAAAGGATGAAGCTTATCCCTTCAGACTTAAACAAATCGATTCCCCACCGACCTGTCTTTTTGTCAAAGGTGATGGAGATTTGAATAAGAAACGAATAGTCTCCATCGTTGGTTCGCGTCAAGCAAGTGAATATGGAAAATGGGTAACAGCCAACATAGTCCGAGAACTTAAAGCATTTGATGTTTGTATCATTAGTGGATTGGCCTATGGCATAGATTCGATTGCCCATATCAGTGCATTGAACGAAGGCCTTTCAACATTTGGAGTGTTGGGACACGGTTTAGATAAGGTATATCCTGCACAAAACTACCCACTTGCCCAAAATATGTTAGCCAATGGAGGTCTGGTCAGCGAATTCTTTACAAAGACTGCAGCCAACAGCTATAACTTCCCACAGAGAAACCGAATCATTGCGGCATTATGTGATTTGTGCATAGTGATAGAAGGAGGCATCAAATCAGGTTCAATGATTACGCCAAGATATGCAAGAGAATTCAACCGCGAAGTTTTAGCCGTTCCGGGAAGAATTGGAGATGTTCTCTCGGAAGGCTGTAACAATTTAATAGCTTCAAATATCGCCGGAATGTTATCAAATTTCAGTGAAATAGAATCAACAATGGGTTGGGGCGAAAACAAGAAAGAAAAAGACAAAGATTTATTTTCACAAGAAGAAAATCAGAAACCAAATAAGCCATTGCCGGAAATGACGGCACCGGAACGAAAAATATACGATCTATTGTACGAATCGGGCAAAACTCATATTGATGACATAATGATAAAGTGTTCACTTGACTTTGCTTCAGCAACAATCGGTCTTATGAATCTTGAACTGAAAGGGTGCATTTCTGCATTACCTGGAAAATGTTACGAATGTTGTTAAGCCAATCATTACATCGTTTTTTCAAAGGTTGCGAAAGAAGTTTACAAATAATGACACATCACCTGCCAAAGCACAATCGCACAACTATTACAAACATTGAGTGAATGCTTTGTTCCAAACTGTGGAATCTCTATTGATTTGTCGCTTATGTCTATCACATCCTGTGCAACGCCATCAACTTCGTTTCCCATGATTAGGGCAATCTTTTCGTCAGGATTTAGTTTCAGGTCATTCAAAGCAAGACTATTTTGCGTTTGTTCAACAGAAAAAACAGTATATCCTTCTTTCTTCAATTGCTCTACTGCATCTACAGTATTCTTTTCATATTTCCATTCAACGCTTTCTGTTGCCCCAAGAGCGGTTTTTTGAATGTCGCGATGAGGTGGTTGAGGCGTTATGCCACATAAAAGAATGCGTTCCACCAAAAAAGCATCGCAAGTACGGAATATGCTTCCTACGTTATTCATGCTGCGAATATTATCCAATACGACAATGATTGGAAACTTTTTTGCTTGCTTAAATTCTTCCACACTCTTGCGACAGAGTTGTTCTGCTGTAAGTTTTGTCCTTGTCATAACGATTTATTTCTGTTTATCAAGGTTTCGATGTTTTTTGTTGTAGATTCTTAGCCCCAATTGACCAAAACGTTCTTCGTCATATTGATAAAGAGGAAGGAAAAAATAGATTTGCTTCTTTATTTCCAGACTTTTTCTGTTTATTTTCCAACCTTCACCGATTCTTATTGCAATAATGTCCTCGGGAACTATATCCGAGAAAGATTCTTTCAGAGTTTCTTCTCCTGTTTCTTCATCGTAATAAACATAATTATTCTTTACGACGAACAAATCTTCTATCTGTTTGAAAGTATTGAACTCTTCTCCATTTGGTCTGAAGACCTGAATTTTGTTTTCTTTGACGAGTGAAAATAAATTGGTGCTGAATGGCATCTGATTAGGGTATCGCAATTGGTGAACCGAGATAATGGTGTCAGGAACATGAAACCAATCGTTTGTATCTTTGCTTTCTTCGGGAAATATCCAGAAAAGCGGCATTTGAACAGTATCATCTTTTTCTCCGTTAAACTCACGATACCTTACTATATAAGGACAATATGCTTTTACCTTCTTTTCCAAATCTAAATCTTCGTAAGTGTAATCTACAAACTCTTCAAACTGAAATTCTCCTATGAAAGGACGGATATAATCCCAAATACTGTCTTTCCCGATTGTCTTTCCGGAGAAACGCTTCTCAAAATCAATGATTGCCTTTTCAACAGTGTCAAGATTTATTTCCCGTTTCCGTTCATCGTATATTTTAACCCGTTTTTCCTTTACTGCAGAAAAAATTATTCTTGCGGTCTCTTCACGAAAGAAAGCAGTCATGTGTTCGTATTTTATCGGATTCAGCACATGTTCAACTTCCCATTGCGGATTGAAAACGCCGACCCGGTGAAATTCATGCTCGATAGAATGTGTCATGTATTGACCATAAATCGGTGCAATAAAACAAACAAAAATTATAATAAAGAACGTCTTTTTCATTTTACCTCCTGCGAATATAGTATAAAGGATACAATCCCCTGAAATCCCCTTCCTTTCCGATTATCTTAATCATCGGAGCAAAGTAATTGGCGTTTTTGATGAAGTTTATGTTGATTCGGTCAAACAACCACTCTTCTCCGAATCTGAAATGGTCGATCGAGCTGCTTTCATAAAAGGATTTGATTATCGTATCTTGCTCCACCGTTACACCTTCTTTGTCAGAAACCAATGTCTCCAAAACATCGAATTGTCTTCTTTTGAGAATATCCGGCTTTATCAGATTTTCGCTCGATGAAGGAGCCTCATAGACTTTTATTTTTCCGTTTTCCGCATTTGAAATCAATCTTTCAAGAAACGGAATGGAATATTCTGCTTCCAAATGCGAATCCCACCACATGTAAGGCTTGTTGTTGTAAATCGGAATGGCGAACTCTATGTTTCTTGCAACGACAACGGTATCCTTGTTCAATATTTCGCCCAACGGTTTCACCCATCCCAATTCGTAACGGAAGTTCTCTTTGAGCATCATTTCATCTCCGTCAAATATAATGGTGTCTCGGATTATCACAGGGCTGAATGCCTTCACTCTTTTTTTGATTAACATTGTCGAAACATCGTAATACCATTCTTCTTCAAACTTTATGGCACGTACTTCTTCTTCAACGATTCTTGTTACTTCTTTTGCCGAATGTTTTCTTTTATATTTTGTGTCTAAAGCCAGATTCAGTTTGTTTATTATGGTATCATAATTCAATGAATCCCCTTTGAAATTGCACAAATACAGCTTTTTGCTTTTTGCAAGCTCGTTCACTCGGTCTATTGTCTGCCACCAAAAACGCTTATCCACAAGATAATCGTACACAATCGAGTCTCGCAAAGGCGAATGAACGATGTGACCTTGCATAATCGGAACTTCGTAAACCATCTTCATGGAAAGCAGCCGCTCTTGTGCGAAAGAATGCACGCAAACAAACATCGATATTGCCAAAAACAGAATTCTTTTCATCTCAAACAATGTTTTTCCGATGCAAAAGTAGCTTTTTATTTTGTTTTGTAATGCTTTGGAAAATTAAAACTTTGTTTCAGAAAACTGATTCTTTGTTTCATCTTAGCGAAATCAAGATTCAGTAAAATAAAACAAAGAATCAGTAAAGCTTGATTTTGAATCTGTTATATTGAGTAAAGAATGAAGCATGAAAATTTTTGAGATATTTTTTTCGAATTTTATGTTTGTATATCGAAAAAACGTTTTACTTTTGCAGTGTACTATTACACTAATACACATTAAAGAAAAGTTATGATAGAAATTAAGAATCTTTGCTTTGGATACAAGAAAAGCAAAAATGTTTTGGAGAATGTTAATCTCAATTTGAAGAAAGGTTGCATTCATGGTTTATTTGGAAAGAACGGAGTCGGCAAAACAACATTGTTAAAGCTGATTGGAGGATTGGTATTCCCCGATTCAGGAGAAATAAAGGTTGGAACATTTACGCCTTCCGAAAGAAAAGTGGCGTTTTTATCCGATTTGTTTTTCTTACCCGAAGAGTTGTTTGAGTTAAATATAACAATAGATAAATTTGTTAAGCTTAACTCTGTGTTTTATCCAAACTTCTCTAAATCGGATTTTGAAAACTATTTGCAAGAATTTGAAATCAACGATACTAAACAAAAGTTGAAGAAGCTATCTTATGGAACCAAGAAAAAGGTTCTTATATCCTTTGGATTGGCTTGCCATTGTAAGTTGCTATTGTTTGACGAGCCGACAAACGGTCTTGACATCCCGTCGAAGAGTCAGTTCAGGAAAGTGATGTTACAGGCAATGACTGACGAGACTTGCGTAGTTATTTCAACGCATCAAGTAAGGGATTTGCACAATCTTATAGACTCCGTATTGATTCTTGATGATACAAACGTATTGCTAAATGCCGACGGAATGGAAATTTGTAATAAATTGTACTTTGGTACAAGTAACAAAGTACAATCAAATGAGAAGTTGTTGTACACGGAGGATAGTGCAACCGGTGTGCAATTTGTCAAAGAGAATACAGAAAACGAAGAAAGCGAACTTAATATAGAACTGCTGTTTAACGCAGCCTTTTCCAACAAAACAAGAATCAAAGAACTATTCCCTCAAACCAATAAAGCGAAAGGAGAAGAAAATGGAATTTAGCTTCGTAAGATTAAATCATCTTTTGAAAAAACTTTTGCAAGAACGAAGTATGTTTATTCTGATAATGTTTTCTATATTTTTCTTGCTTAGTTTTGCATCGATGAGTAATGATCTCGTAATGACGACTTCAAAAATGGTGATATTGGGAATTACTGTCGCTGCGGTGTGTCATTATTCCTTTGCGTCATATCATAAAATCAATTCACAGATTCATACAATTCTTTTACCGACATCAACATTGGAGAAATTCATTGCCTTGTTCATTGTGAACGTTCTTGGAATTATCTTGTTGATGTTTGTTTCCTGTTTTTTAGGACTTTTATGCGGTTCTTTTGTTTTTCAAGATAGTGGAATAATTCTGAGAGACATTGTGTATTTTCCTTTTTTCATTGCAGAGCCTTCCACAGAATCACAATCAGACTACTATAGTGTCTTAATCAATTTTGTATCCACGATAGTGTTTCTTTTCTATGCTTCACTTCTCTTCAAGGAAAAAGCCTTGGGATTGGCTTTTATCTGTATCTTTTTATACCATTCATTGCGTGATTTCTGCTATAATCTGCTTTTAACTTCAATTCAGAATATTCAACTAAACGATTCCTTGTTCGATTATCAGATTCAGAACAACTTTATTTTGAAAGTGATAATCATAATAGGATTCCTATTGCTTACTTATTTAAGAATGAAGGAGGAAGAGGCGTCATGATGAATCATATTCAAACACCGATTTTCTATCAGCTTGCATTGAAGTTGTGTGATGAGATTCTGGTGGGCAAATACGAAATAAACGCACGCGTACCCTCAGCAAGAGAAATGGCAATCTTGTGTGAGGTGAATCCGAACACCGTTGTAAAATCTTTTGAGTTGCTTACAAACAATCAAATCATCTACAACAAACGCGGAATAGGCTATTTCGTTGCAGAAAACGCCATTGAAAATATCTTAAACATGAAACGCAGACAGTTTACCGAAGAATACCTGCCATTAGTCTTCAAAACAATGAACCAACTTTCGATAAACATGGAGCAAGTTATGGAATTGTTTAATCAATATAATGAAAACCAAAAATAAAGCCCTATGAAAATAAGACGAACTACAATAATGACGATAATATTCGTTGTTTTGATTTTAATGCTTTCAATTCTTATGGATTACATTGCAATAATCAAAGCACGAGAAGGGGTTTCCAAAGAAGTGAAACCAATGGTTGAAAATACAAATCTTAAAATTAACGATTATGGAATTTAGTTTCAAAAGAGTATTTTATTTGTTGAAAGGAATATACCTTTCAAATGGAATGATGTATGGGCTTTGTAGCGGTTGTTTTTCCTATATGCTACTTACTTATCTCATGGAAGAAGATTTCAGAATGCATTTCGTTGAGGACGGAGGCTTATATTTTATATACATTACTATGTTTTTCATAGCCCTTTGTTTGGCTTCTTTTTCCGGATTCAAAATAAAGAATATGAAATTCTTTACTCTGACTAAGCCTGTTTCTGCTTTGGAGAGATTTGTTGCAGAGTTCATTTCCACATTCATTATAAACAACATTATTTTGCTTGCGAGCATATTCTTAAGTGTTATTTCTATTGATTTATTACTTGGTTCCCCAGAGCAATTTTTTACAGACATAAATATATTACTAAATGATCTTAATCCTAAAACGTGGTCGGGTCTTATTGTTTTCGCATTTTTGTTTGCCTCTGCTTTGGGTTTCTATTTTTCTTTGAGGTTTGGAATATACGGAGCCTTCGTTTTAATCGGAACTCTTGTAGCAATTGGTGGAGCATTATTTGGATTGAAAATGCTTTCTCCTTGGAAAGGGACAACTATATTAGATAATATGACACAAAATCTTTGTTTCTATGATTATTATCAAGTAAGCGGCGAAATTATGTACAATGGACTTTGTGTGATTCTTGGAATTGCTTCACTATTCTTTATAGTCCTTACTTATTTTCGCTTAAAAGAAAAAGAATTATAAAACATTAGAGATATGAAACTTAAAAAGACAACACTCGCAACGATAATTGCATCATTCGTTTTATTGATTTCCTTAATAGTAATAGGATTATATGCTGACTATAAGGGCAATCAAGCTCTTGAAACAGCAAGACAAGAAGGCAAGCCTTTGTTTGCAACCAAAGAAATAAACGAAACGCCATTGTGGGATTTGAATTTGAATTTCCGAGATAGCACATTTGTAAAACCAAACGGCGATACAATTGTAGAAAAGATACATTACTTCACCGTATCTTTGTAATTGAAAACAGCACATTTAGACAATATGCCACTCATTCCAAGACAGAGAATCGTGAAATTGTAGTTTATTCGGAATGTAACTATGATAAGAAAAAGCAAATTCAAGGAATAAACATCTTCTCTCCGGATATATCTACGTTAAACAAAGAAACGATTTGATGAAATCAAGAAAGAATTTAGCGAAATCAAGATTCGTAAAATCGTTTCTTTGTTTTGTTGGAGGTTCTTTTTGAGTCATATTTTGTGAGGTAGAGATTATTTTCATACCTTTGCAGTCGGAAAAGATTAGAGCTAAAAATGGGTAACTCATATAAAGATATGGAAAAAGAAAACCTTTACGGATACGAGAAGATTGAGCGTTACAATCCCCAAACCTTGGAAGAATTGGCAGGGCATTACAAAGAGATTCTTCGCTTATTGGGAGAGGATACGGAGAGAGAAGGATTGCTTGCAACACCGATGAGAGTGGCAAAAGCGATGCAGTTTTTTACTCATGGATATGACCTTGATCCTGAATCGATACTTCGTTCTGCCATGTTCAAAGAAGATTACAAGCAGATGGTTTTGGTGAAAGATATCGAGATTTACTCACTTTGCGAACATCATATGGTACCTATGGTCGGCAAAGCCCACGTTGCCTATATTCCAAACGGGCATATAGTCGGATTGAGTAAGATTCCAAGAGTCGTAGACGTGTTTGCAAGACGTTTACAAGTGCAAGAGAGAATGACGCAACAAATAAAGGATTGCATACAAAACACACTCAATCCGTTAGGTGTTGCAGTCGTTATCGAGGCTCGCCACCTTTGTATGAGCATGCGTGGAGTTCAGAAACAGAATTCCTTGACTACGACTTCCGATTTTACAGGAGCATTTCTCAAGAACAAAGAAACCCGAGAAGAATTCATGCACTTGATAGGTGTGAAGTTGAGCTAACAGATATACACTCAGATTATATTTTCACAGCTCTTAGAACTTCTCGTTTGCCTTTGGGTCCAGGGAGTTTTTCTATTTGAAAGCCGACTTCCTTTAAGGCTCTTTTCACATTGCCTTTACAACAATAAGTAGTCAATACTGCATTTGTTCGACAAGAATCGTAAATCTTTTTCAGAAAATCGCTTGTCCATAGATTTGGTTCGTTATCCGGAGAGAAGGCATCAAGATAAACGACATCGAAACGTTCGTTGCCGTAATTGTGTTCTTGAGCCGCTACATTATATTTAAGAATGGAAAACTCAGAATTTATGTATGTTTGTTTTCCCCAAGGACATAGGTGAATGTTTTCAAACTCTTTTTGCATGGAAAGAAGCTTTCCGTAATTCAACTCTCGTATCAGTTCGATGGGAACAGGATATAGTTCAAGCGTTTCATAATGTACTTTTGTGGAACTTGCTTTCAAGGTGGCCAAAGCATTTAATCCCGAACCAAAACCTATTTCCAATACATTGACTCCGGAATTTGGATTTTTCGAACACCAATGATTGAATCCGTATTCAATGAAAATCAAATTTGTTTCAGATAATGCTCCATGCGATGAATGATAACTTTCATTCAAATCTTGACGCTTCAAACTGAAACTTCCATCCTCTGTTTCGATTATTGTTATCGGATTTTTTCTGCTTTCCATCCGTCGTCAAAATACCAGATATAATCGTGTCCGCACTGTTTTAGGGTTTCTACTGCTTCGTCAAAAAGCGTGTCAACTTCGTTTACGTTGTGGCAATCTGTGGAAACAGTCATTCGGATTCCCATTCGAGCCGCTTCTTTTATCCATTTGACCGACGGAAAGAAATCATTGCTGCGACCTTTGTACAATCCACGAGTGTTTACTTCGCAAATGCAATCTTGCTTTTTTATTTCTTCAAGCAGATTCATTACCAGATCGCAATACCACAAGTCTTCTTGAGAGAAGAATCTCTCTTTGTTGTGCATTTTCACCTTATCGAAGTGTCCGATTACGTCGGGAGTGGATTTTTTCAACATTTCAATGCTTTGGGAGTAGAAACATTCAACACCTTTCCTTATATCAGAGTTGAAATACTCGACAAGACCTTTGTCCCATACCTCTTGCTTTCCGCCATCTATAAACCAATGTCCTTCTTTGCCCGATTCCTTAACCTGATGTACAGAAGCAATCACATAATCCAAACCAAGCGATTGAGCTCTCTGCTTTATGTCTTCCTCAATGTCTGTTATATAGTCGAATTCCATGGAAACAAACAAACGAATTTTGTCTGCATATTTTTCTTTAAGCCGTCGGGCCTCTTGCAAGTAAGCTTCCTGATTTTCTTGTTTTAATGCGAAATTGTTTTCAAAGCGAACAGGTGCGTGAGCCGAGAATCCGAAACAATATAACCCTTTTTCGATAGCGGCAAGTGCCATTTCCTCCAAACTGTTTTTGCCATCGCAAAACAGAGAATGTGAATGCAAATTAAATCTCTTCATACTGTAAAAACAAATCCTTAATCCGGAATGACATCTTCAACAACATACACCTTGTCTCCGCGTCTTATGAGTGATTTTGTGGGGATTGAACAAAATTCTCCTTTGTTTGCTTTGTCTGTTGTTTTCAAATCGACTCTTATTTCTTGTAAAGTGTCTTCGTAAACACCGGTTGTGGTCCCCATTATATAGATTCTGTCGCCCACAGTCAGATTTCCTGTCTCTATCTTTATTTCTGCAACCCCTATATTTTTGAAATAATTTGTTACGGTGCCGACAAATGTTTTCTTTGTGGTGGCTTGAGAACCGTAACCTTTGCTCCATTCACCTACTTTCTGACCTAAATAATATCCGTCCCAGAATCCTCTGTTGTAAACGCTACTTAGGTCTTTGTTCCATTGCTCCAATTTTTCCGAACTCCACTCTCCGTTTAACCAAGCATCGACTGCCTGACGATAAACCCTTGTTACAACCTTAACGTATTCGGGACTTCTTCCTCTACCTTCAATTTTCAAAACTCTGACTCCTGCATCCAACACCTTGTCTAAGAAATCCAATGTTTTCAAGTCCTTAGGCGACATAATATATTGGTTATCCACCATCAGTTCTGTGCCACCATCCAAGTCTGTAACCTTGTATGGCCGTCTGCAAAACTGCAAACATGCTCCTCGATTGGCACTGCTGTTTGCGTTATCCAAAGAAATGTAACATTTTCCACTGACTGCCATACACAAAGCCCCATGTACGAAACACTCAATCTCCAATTGCCTTCCGTTAGGTCCCTTTATGTCGTTCTCTTCTATCCATTGCGTAATCGCTTTCACTTGTTTGAGGCTTAGTTCTCTTGCAGTAACTATCACATCTGCGAATTGAGCAAAAAATCTTACGGCTTCACTATTCGTAATGTTGCATTGAGTTGATAGATGTACCTCAAGACCGACTTTATTCGCGTATTGAATGACAGCCAAATCAGCAGCTATTACTGCTGTAACTCCGCTTTCTTTTGCTGCATTCACAATCTGTTTCATGTATTCCATTTCTGAATCATACACAACAGTGTTTAGTGTAAGGTATGTCCTAACTCCGTGTTCTTGTGCTATGGAAGCAATGTTGCGTAAGTCGTCTATGGTGAAATTGTTTGCAGAACGAGAACGCATATTCAAACCTTCAACTCCGAAATATACACTATTGCATCCCGCTTCCATTGCAGCGTACAACGCTTCGTAAGAACCGACGGGAGACATTATCTCTATATTGTGCTTTTTTGCCATAAGAATGTTTGTTTTCCAAGTTTTACAAAGTGCAAAGTTAGTGAAATAAAACATAAGCTGAAAAAGGTTGTGAAAAATAAATGCGTTGCTCATTTCGTTAAAAGCAAAAATAAAATAGTTTATGAACAGACAATTTGAACCTTCGGAATTAGTTACGGCAACAGACGGAACGCCGTATCATATCAGGATAAGCCCCGAGACACTTGCAGATAACGTCATCTTGGTCGGTGATCCGGCGAGGGTGGATTTGATTGCATCGAAATTGGATAAGGTAGGAGATAGGACAAGCAATAGAGAAATAGTCAGTTGCAAAGGAGAATACAAGGGAAAGCAAATAACGGTTCTTTCAACCGGCATGGGAGTAGGCTGTATCGACATAGTGGTGAACGAATTGGACATTTGTGCGAACGTTGATTTAGAAAAACGGGAACCAAAGCCCGTTCATCGCAGCTTGAATCTTATAAGAATAGGCACATGTGGCTCTTTGCAAGACGATTTGCAAGTAGGGACGCATGTGGCTTCGGCTTTTGCAATAGGTATAGACGGATTAGCATATTATTATAAAGGATTAGAAAAGATAAATGACGAAAAGCTTATCGAACAGTTTTTGAAACAAACCTCTTGGGACAAGAAATTGCCATATCCTTACGCAGTCAAAGCCGATGAGGAACTATTAAACCGCATTGCATCAGACACTCACAAAGGTATAACGATAACTGCTCCCGGTTTTTACGCACCTCAAGGTCGTCAAATAGGATTGCAGACTCTCGATAGCAAGATAAACAGCCGCCTGAAAGAACTTTCGTACAACGGACTTAAAGCGATGAATTACGAAATGGAGACTTCGGCTCTTTATGCTCTTGGAACGTTGCTCGGACATAAGACTCTGACCGTTTGTAACGTTATTGCAGGAAGAACTTCCGGCGAATTCGCAAAAGATTATCACCGTTCGATGGAAGAATTGATTGAAAATGTTTTAGAAAGACTTTGATCGGTTCTTCTTCTGAAAGATTCAAGTATTTATCCTCAAACAGCAGACGAGCCATTGTTGCCCTTGTTCTGCTGTTTTTTCTTTTTGCGTTTTTGAACTAAAGATTCATAAGATTCTTTTCAAGAAATATTTTTCTGAAATCAAGAAAAGATATTTTTGAATAAGGAAATGTATCATTGTATCTTTAAGAAAAAGGTAGTTATTTTTATTTTTGTGATAGCATTTGAAAAAGTAAAATTATTCTTTTAGAACACTGATAATTCGTTTTGAAAAACAAACAAATGCAATTTGATATTAAATCATTATTTGGTTTGATTAAGATTTGTTAATTCAAAAAATAATTGTACTTTTGCGGATTCTTTATTTAGGATTATTTTAGTTTGAAGAATAAAAATAAGACAAAGCTATGTCAAAAGCAATAAAAATTACCAAAGGACTGGACGTCCGTCTTTTAGGTGCAGCAAAGCCTGACGTGGTTGAAACAACCGTTGGCGAGTATGCAATAAAGCCTAAGGACTTTGTTGGTTTGATTCCTAAGCTTCTGCTACAGGAAGGAGACAAAGTAAAGGCCGGTACGCCTATTTTTTATGCAAAAGGCAAGGAACGCCTTATGTTTACATCTCCTGTAAGCGGAACGATAACCGCTATCGAAAGAGGAGAAAAACGAGTTATTGAAGCAGTACGAATTGTCCCTGATGGACAGAATGAGTATGAAGATTTCTCAAAGGAGAGTTTGAGTGGTATGAATGCAGAGCAAGTAAAGGATAAAATGCTTGCTTCAGGTGTTTGGACCGTTCTTCGTCAGAGACCATATTCTGTGATTCCTGACCCTGCAACTTCTCCAAAGTGCATTGTAGTAACAGGATTCAGCTCTGCTCCTCTTGCACCTGATTATTCTATTTTGCTTGCCGGTGAAAGGGAAGCAATGCAAGTTGGTGTTGATGCTTTGAGAAAATTGACGACGGGCAAGATTCATCTGAATGTTCATTCGACTTTGAGTCGTACAGATGAGTTGTTGAAATTGGAAAACGTGCAGATAAACACTTTTGAAGGTAAACACCCTTGCGGAAACGTGTCTGTACAAGTTGAGAAGTTGGATCCGATAAATAAAGGTGAAAGAATATGGTATTTGGATGCACAAGACTTGGCTGTAATCGGTAAGTTGTTTATAGAAGGTAAGTATGTGGCAGACAAAATCGTAGCATTGACCGGAGAGGAAGTATCTCACCCTCAGTATTACAAAGTGAAGAGAGGTGCAAACATTGCTTCCATAATATATAATAATGTATCGGCAAACAACCTTCGTTACATAAGTGGAAATGTCTTGACAGGAACTGCAATAAAGACTGACGGATTTCTTTCGTATTACGATAATCAGATAACTGTAATAAAGGAAGGAAATGAAAGAAAGTTGTTTGGTTGGCTCGCTCCGGGCTGCAACAGATTCAGTGTTTCGAGAACATTCTTGGCAGGCTTTATGAAAAATTGTTCGAAAACGCAACCATACAGAGTGGATACTAATTTGAACGGAGGCGAAAGACCATTGGTTTTCACGGGTGAGTTCGAGAAAGTATTCCCTATGGATATTTATCCGATGCAACTAATAAAGGCATGCGTGATTGAGGATATAGATTTGATGGAACAATTAGGTATTTATGAGGTTGATGCAGAAGATTTCGCACTTTGTGAACTTGTCGATTCTTCTAAAACCAATGTTCAATCGATAATAAGACATGGTCTTGATTTAATGAGAAAGGAGATGGGAGAATGAAATTTATAAAAAATACTTTGGATAAAATGCGTCCTAACTTCGAGGAAGGTGGAAAGTTCTATGCTTTTCATTCCTTGTTTGACGCAATGGATACGTTTTTCTTGACGCCTGAGGCTACCACAACAAGCGGTTGCCATATCAGAGATGCAGTTGATAACAAGCGTACTATGTTTACTGTTGTCATAGCGTTGATTCCGGCGTTGTTGTTTGGTATGTACAATATCGGTTATCAACATTACTTGTCCATAGGTGAGATTGCAGTTGGTGATTATTGTGCAAATTTCTGGGGAAACTTCGGATACGGATTTTTGAAGTTGTTACCGATGATACTCGTCAGCTATATCGTTGGTTTGGGTATTGAATGTATTTTTGCACAAATTAGAAAACATGAAGTCAGTGAGGGATATTTCGTAACAGGAATGTTGATTCCGCTTATCTGTCCTCCTGATGTACCGTTGTGGCAATTAGCTTTGGCAGTTGCTTTTGCGGTTATAATCGGCAAAGAAGTGTTTGGAGGAACAGGATATAACTTTTTGAACCCTGCATTGGTTGCAAGAGCATTCCTTTTCTTCTCTTACCCTATACAGATGTCAGGTGATACAGTTTGGATTGCAGCTCAAGGCGATGCTATCTCAGGAGCAACTCCGCTTGGAGAAATGATAGCAGGTGCAGCTCAACCTTCAGCTTCTGTTTTAGATATGATAATAGGATTTATGCCGGGAAGTGTTGGTGAAACTTCTGTTATTGCAATTTTGATTGGAGCATTGATTCTTCTTGTAACGGGCGTTGCTTCTTGGCGAATCATGCTTTCGATATTTGTAGGTGGTGCTGCAATGGGATTGATCTTTAATGCTGTTGGAGCAAACGAATATATGAGTATGCCTTTCTACTATCACTTCTTAATGGGTGGCTTTATGTTCGGAGCTGTCTTTATGGCAACCGATCCGGTTACGGCTGCACAAACCAATATCGGTAAATACATCTACGGATTCTTGATAGGGGTTATGGCAGTTTTGATTAGAGTTGTTAATCCTGCTTATCCGGAAGGAATGATGCTCGCAATTTTGCTTATGAATGTGTTTGCTCCACTTATAGATTACTATGTGGTTGATGCAAACATAAGAAAGAGAGCGAAGCGAGCTAAATTGGTTAGTAACAAATAAAACTTGGAGAGATGGCAAATAAAGAAAGTAATTCATACATTTTTATGTATTCAACCATTTTGGTTGTTGTAGCTGCCGCTGTCTTGGCTGTAGCTGCCGTAGGCTTGAAACCCTTTCAAAAGAAAAACCAAGAAATTGAAAAGATGCAACAACTTCTTTCTGCAGTCGGTATTGAAAATGATGTAAACAATGCAGAAGAATTGTACAATCAATATTTCGTTCAAGAATTGGCAGTATCACCAAACGGGAAAGTTGTTTCCGATTATCAAGGTGGTAAACAAGTGATGGGCAATGTAAGACCTTTTGGTATAGAATTGTCGAAGGAATTGGGTAAAGGCGAAAATGCCATGTTGCCTCTTTTTGTCTGTAAACAAGAAGGCAAGACGATTTATGTCGTTCCGGTTCATGGAAAGGGCTTGTATGATGCTATTTGGGGAAATGTTGCGATTGCGGAAAATTTGAATACAATAGTAGGGGCTCTTTTTGATCATAAAGGAGAGACTCCGGGATTGGGAGCGGAGATTACTAATCCGAATTTCTCGAAACAGTTTTCCGGCAAACAGATTTTTGATAACGGAGAAGTGAAACTTGCAGTTGTAAAAGGCAAAAAATCAGACGAGAGATTCGAAGCTGATGCCGTAACAGGTGCAACCAATACTTCTAAGGGTGTTTCAAATATGTTGCATGATTGTTTGTCTAATTATATTGAGTATTTCAAAACCTTAAAAACCGAATAGAGATGGCAAATATGTTAAAACTTATAAAGAATCCTCTAAGTAAGGAAAATCCTATTGCAGTGCAGGTTTTAGGTATTTGCTCTGCGTTGGCGGTAACAACACAATTGAAACCGGCTGTTGTTATGTCTTTGTCAGTAATGGTTGTTGTCGTTTTGTCGAACGTAATCGTTTCTTTATTGAGAAATACCATACCTTCACGAATCCGTATCATAGTTCAGTTGGTTATTGTCTCGTTGATGGTAATCTTGGTCGACCAATTCTTGAAAGCTTTTGTTTATGACGTAAGCAAACAGTTGAGTGTATTCGTCGGATTGATTATTACAAATTGTATAGTAATGGGACGATTGGAAGCTTTCGCTTTAAGTCATAAACCTATTCCGTCTTTGATGGATGGTATTGGCAATGGATTGGGTTATGCCGTGATATTGATCATATTGGGTTTTGTCAGAGAATTATTAGGTCAAGGTTCATTGTGGGGATACAAGGTTGTACCGGAAGGATTCTTTGATTTTGGTTACGTAAACAATGGTTTGATGACCATGCCTGCAATGGCGTTGATATTGGTCGGTGTAATAATTTGGATTCACAGAAGTCGCAATAAAGATTTGTGCGAAAAGTAATGACTAATAAAAGAATAGATTTATGCAAGAAATAATAAATATATTTGTAAAGTCGATCTTCATAGATAATATGGTGTTCGCATTCTTCTTAGGAATGTGTTCGTATCTTGCTGTTAGTAAAACAGTTAAAACATCTATGGGATTAGGAATCGCAGTTGTGTTTGTATTGGCAATCACTGTTCCGGTAAATTATCTCATCAATGAATACATCCTAAAAGAAGGAGCTTTGACTTGGTTGAGTCCTTCTTTTGCAGACGTTGATTTGAGTTTCTTGAGTTTCATATTGTTTATTGCCGTTATAGCAGCAATAGTTCAATTGGTGGAAATGTTCATTGAAAAAGTATCTCCTTCATTGTATAGTCAATTGGGAATATTCCTTCCGTTGATAGCTGTAAACTGTGCCATAATGGGAGCATCCTTGTTTATGCAACAAAGAGAGTATGCGAACATTGGAGAAGTCATTTCATTCTCTTTGGGTAGCGGTATTGGTTGGTTGTTGGCCATAATTGGCTTGGCGGCAATCCGTGAAAGATTGCGATATGCCCATATTCCGGCTCCTTTGAAAGGATTGGGGATTACTTTCATTATAACAGGGCTTATGGCAATTGCTTTCATGAGTTTTATAGGTATTAAACTGTAAAAAAAGAAAAAAGATGGGAAAGATAGTAATAATCAGCGTATTGGTCTTTTTGATCATCGTTCTTTTGTTAGTGGCGATTTTGCTCTATGCAAGAAAAAAGTTGGTTCCGCAAGGCGATGTCAAAATTAACATAAACAACAAAAAGGACATAGAAGTAACGACAGGTTCTTCCATATTGGCAACTCTCGCCAATGAAAAGATATTCTTACCTTCAGCTTGCGGTGGTCAAGGTACCTGCGGAATGTGTAAATGTAAAGTTATAGAAGGCGGCGGTGAGATGTTGCCGACAGAAAAGCCTCATTTCACAAGAAAACAACAGCAAGAAAACTATCGTTTGGGCTGTCAGGTGAAGGTTAAGGAGAATATGAAAATAGAGATTCCCGAAGAAATTTTCGGTATCAAAAAATGGGAATGTGAAGTTCTTAGCAATAATAATGTTGCAACTTTCATCAAACAATTTGTTGTCAAATTACCAGAAGGCGAAACCTTGAATTTCAGAAGTGGAGGATACATTCAGATCGATGTGCCTGCTTGTACCATAAACTACAAAGACATGGACATTGATCCGAAATACCATTCCGATTGGGATAAATTCAAAGTTTGGGATTTGGTCATGAAGAATCCGGAACCATGTTTCAGAGCATATTCCATGGCTAACCACCCTGCAGAGAATAATATCATAATGTTGAATATTCGTATTGCAACTCCGCCAATCGATAGAGAAAAAGGCGGTTGGGCTAATGTGAATCCGGGAATTTGTTCTTCGTATATCTGGTCTCTAAAGCCGGGTGATAAGATTACAATTTCAGGTCCTTACGGAGAATTCTTCATTAAGGATACGAACAACGAGATGATGTTTATCGGAGGTGGAGTTGGTATGGCTCCTATGCGTTCTCATATCTTCGATTTATTCAAAACACATCACACAACAAGAAAAGCGACATTCTGGTATGGAGCAAGAGCAATCAAAGACTTGTTCTATATGGACGAATACGAAGAAATAGCAAAGAACAATCCAAACTTTGAGTATCACGTTGCCCTTTCTGCTCCAGACGAAGGCGACAATTGGACAGGATACACAGGATTCATTCACGATGTTATTTACAACAATTATCTTAAAAACCACAAAGAACCGGAAGAAATCGAATACTACTTGTGTGGACCGCCACCAATGATTGCCGCAGTCATCAAGATGTTGGATTCTCTCGGAGTTCCGCCTGAAAATATCTTGTACGATAACTTCGGTAGCTAAGAAAGAGAAAAATCATACTTTTATTTTTTTAATTGAGAAGGCATTTCCGATTTTGGGAATGCCTTTTTTGTTTTCAGTTTCTGTGGTATGCTGAAATAAAACGAAGAAACAATTTTCTCTTTCTTTGTTTTAATTTTCTTAAATCAAGATTCGTTCTGCTGAATCTTTGTTTTGTTTTCGCTAAACTTTTCTTTGCATTCTTTTCAATTTATTCTGTTTGTATGCGACCTTTAAGAGAGGTCTGCAGAGTCGATTTTTGCGATTTGTAGAGCTGAAACAGGAAGAAAATGATGAAATTCTTGCGAAATATCTCTTTGTGTAAAAAGTTGAAAATTAAACTCGAAAAAAATAAAATAGGCGTATAACTCATTTTTATTGCAAAAAATTTTGCGGGGGGGGGAATTTATATATCTTTGCAAAGTTTTTGCATCTCTTGTGCCGTTTTGGCAGAGCGAGAACGCCGGTTAGAAGAATTGTATAAGAATAATAAAAAAATAATCGATAATGAATATCAGAAAAGTAGTTTTAGCAATTAGTATGTTTGTGCTTTCATTTGAAGTTTCTGCACAAGTAAAAAATGGTACTCCACAACCTGCAACCCTACCTTCATCGCCAAATTCTCCAAATCCGACTACGGTAGGATTAAACGGCAATGTAGTTCCTATCCCTCCTGCAACATATTTGTTAATAGGCTTAGGTGTTGCGTCAGTTAGTACATTTATTTTCCGTAATACTAAAAATAATAAGGAGGAATAAGGTATGAAAAAGATATTTTTAAGTGTTGTTGCAGTATTTTTAGGATTCATTGCAGTAGGACAAGATGTTGTTGTTGATGATGTAGATTCGGATTGGAAAAGTACAACGAGAAAATTAAAATACACTCAAATAGGTTCTACTAATAATGTCAGTGTTCAAAAAATTGGAAATAATGATGGTGAAAAACCTACTGGGTTTTTAGAAATTCCTTCGCATATATTAAGAGTAGAAAATGAGATATCCATATTATATACAGTTACAGAGATTGCTTCAGATGGTTTTTATCAGGTGCATGGTTTATCAGAAGTAAGGATTCCAAACACGGTTACAAAAATAGGTGATAATGCTTTCATGCAAGCTGGCTCTCATGCTAATCCTTTTACAATAGACATGAGTGCTGCAAACATTAAAGAAATAGGTGCTTCTGCTTTCCAAGGTTGTAACACGCTATTATCGATAACATTACCCGAAGGATTAGAAAAAATAGGAGATTTGGCATTTGCATCAACTAAAATAACTGAAATAAAATTGCCATCAACATTAGATTCATTAGGATCGAGTGCATTTGCAGATTGTCATGAATTAAGGACTGTTGAATTTAAATCATGGCCATTAATAGGAGCGAATGCCTTTCAAAATTGTAACAACGACTTATTAGTTATAACAGGTCCTTGCGGTCTATCGTTGTCTAATGCTGTATCGACTGCCATTATGAACCGCTATACTTTAAATTGTATGGTAATTTCGAAAGAAGATGGAGACTTTAATGCTGCGGCTACTTGGGGTGTGAACGATATGGATGTATTAAACGGAAAAGATAGGAAGATTCAGAGTATTCATACAGTAACAATTCCTGTTGGATTTTCTCTTGATATTAGCGGAAGTAACCCTAAATTAACTAATAACGGAACTCTTGTTCTCAAACAAGGGGGGCAATTAGTTGGAGTCCCGGAAGGAAGTGGTACTATCGAAGTAGAAACGCCTAATTTTGAAGATAGAGCTTGGTATTTTGTTGGTGCACCTTTTGCAAATTATGGTTTTGATGTAATAAAATTTCATTCTCCAACCGATGATGCAGTTGTTAGTTTATTTAATCACTCAACAGCTCAATGGAGAGATGATTATACTGAAATATATAGAGAAACAGTAGCAGCAGGTGAAGGATTTATGGTTTGGCCTTTTACAGCGGCAAAAGCTAATGAGCCTGTGGTGTTCACAAACAAAAGAACAAGTGGAACAAACTATAGCTTGAATGACAGCGATGTAACAGTAACAAAGACACTACCTGAAGGAAATGATCATTGGATGGCCTTAGCTAATCCTTATACTTTCAAATTAAATATTGCAACCTTCTTAGAAAATAATCAAGCTAAAATCCAAGGAAATGGGGTGTATATTTTTAATGGTACAAGTTTTGACTTAGAAGAAACTGGTGAAATCAAAGTAACCGAAGGTTTCTTTGTGAACTTTAGAGGTAATGGAGGGGATGCTGCAAACTTCCATATAACTCAACGTTATGCCCCTTCTGCAAAAGCAAATGCAGAAAGAGAATTCATCGAATTGACTTTGCAAAACGGTAACGATAAAGTCAGAGTTTACCTTGCACACAACGAAGATGCAGAACAAGGATATGATATCTTAGATGCAAATAAGATGTTTGCTACAACAGGAGTTGCAGAGCCATACTTCGTAACTGACGGTATCGCTTTGATAAAAGAAGAAGTCAGAGACTTGCCTTACTATGCTACAATGAACGTTCGCAGTCAAGAAGACACAGTGATGAACTTCGTTTTGACCAACTTGCCTGAAGGATATGCAGTAAGCATAATCGACGGTGAAGAGGTGATTGATTTGACCGAGGGTGTAGAATATGCAACCGAGATTGTAAGCGGGGAAAACGCAGACCGTTTCAAAGTGTTGATTAAAAAGAATGTTGGTTTGGCAGATGTTGAAGATTTGGATGTAAGAATCACAAACAGCAATCGCCACATCGCAATCACAGCACAAGAAAACGTAAAGGTGTCTGTTTACAATACTTTGGGACAAAAGGTATTCGAAACAGAAGAAATGAACTTTGTGTTAAGCGGAGTGGCATCAGGAGCATACGTTGTGAAGGTTCAAGGTGTTAAGGCTTCGAAATCTCAAAAAATAGTGATTGAATAGTTTCATAAGATAAGGATTATTCAGGATTTTTCGACGAGCGGCGATTCCATTTCCGGAATTGCCGTTTTTCTTTCTTGATTTCGCAAAATTCTTTCTTTGTTTTAATTTTCTCAAATCAAGATTCGTTCTGCTGAAATCAAGAAACAATTTTTTGAATCTTTATTTCAATTGTACCTATCTGCTGAGGGGGAATATTGATTCATAACCGGTGATTTGATTTATTGATTTGAGAAAAAACAAAATAAGAATCAAGATACGGTCGATTTGTTTTGATTTTTTTTGTTTGGCAAAAAACGTATTTTTGTTTTAATTTTCAGCATCGAATCCTTAATTCATCATTTTTTTGTACCTTTACACTTTCGTTTTGTTTGAAAACACATATATAAATTGACGATGAAGTGTAGATTTTTTTGTTTTGGTTTATCTGTTTTGTTGTCTCTGTTGGCTGTTTCTCAGAACGGTTACGATGAAGATGTGTTTAGGGAATTTGAAAGAAACTATGACAGTCTTCTTCAGGGACATTATATGAAGATGAACTCAAAATTGTTGAACAAAAGCCTGAAATACACAGACAATACCTTTACACCATCTCAGAAAGCCGCAGATTTGCCGGACAGTGTCTTTATTAAGCGATTGCGTTCCATACCTTCGGTAGTTCCTTTGACCTTTAACAGTAAAGTAAAGTCCAATATAGTTTATTATATCGATAGAATAGGAGACAGAGTCGGTGTAATGCTGGGCTTAAGCAAATATTATTTCCCCATATTCGATGAGATATTAGACAAATATGGTGTTCCATGCGAACTGAAGTACCTTGTGGTGATCGAATCTGCACTGAATCCGCAAGCTGTTTCAAGAGCCGGAGCTACCGGATTATGGCAATTTATGTATGCAACAGGAAGAATGTACGACCTTCGCGTGAATTCCATAGTCGATGACAGAAGAGACCCACTCAAAGCAACGGAGGCTGCAGCCAAATATTTGAGAGATTTGCATAAAATATACGATGATTG
Source organism: Candidatus Onthomorpha sp. (assembly GCA_045577535.1). GTDB lineage: Bacteria > Bacteroidota > Bacteroidia > Bacteroidales > P3 > Onthomorpha. The sequence continues at coordinate 75,784 of JAZNIO010000044.1, forward strand.
GACTCTTGCAATAGCTGCGTACAATTGTGGCCCGGGAAATATAAATAAAGCGATGAGACGTTCCGGTAAAAAGACGTTTTGGGAGATTTATGACTACCTTCCGAGAGAGACAAGAGGCTATGTGCCGGCTTATATCGCAGCAGCGTATGTCATGAACTTTCATAATGAACACGGCATCTCTCCAACCAAATTGACAAAACCATTAACGCTTATTTCGGATACGATAATGCTCAAAAAGGATCTGTATTTCGGACAGATAGCCGAGGTAATGAAAATACCGATTGAGCAATTGAAAGAATTGAATCCTCAATACAAAACGGAATTTCTTCCAGGTGAGCAGGGAAAATATAGTTTGAAACTCCCATACAGATATATCAATGATTTCATTGCCTTAGAGGACAGCATATCTAATTATGACAAGGAACGTTTTGCAGGAGACAGACTTCAGGATCAGTATTCCGACGGAGATGTTGAGTATAGGGATAGAGTGATTTACCACAAGGTAAGACGGGGAGACTCATGGTACAGCGTGGCTAAAAGATACGGCGTTACGATTTCACAATTGAAATCATGGAATCCAAAATCGAGAAGGAGGCAAAAGCTGAGAATAGGAGAGACTTTGGCAGTCAAACAAAAGGAAGCTTACAAAAAACCTGCTCCGACAACACAAGACAGCGTTGCTGTTACGACTCAAAAAGAAAAATCTTTGGTCGATTCGGATAATCAGGCGATAGACAACCGTCAGACTGCAGATGAATTGAAAAAGAGCTCAGATGGAAGCAAACCAAAGCAGAATGTGGTAAAACACAAAGTTAAAAAGGGAGAAACCGTTGCAAAGATTGCTAAAAGGTATGGCGTATCCGTCGATTCCATTTGCAAATTGAATAACATGTCATTCAAACAAGCCTCAAAGATAAGGGTAGGACAGATTCTCAGAATAAAGTGATGACACCTTGGAAAGTGTTTTTGTATTTGTCCGTTGTGCTTTTAAGCCTCGGAGGTTTGGTTTTGCTGTTTCCAAAAGAAGGAATCGAATTGTTCGGGTTTGAAATCAGAATGCCGACTCTCGAAGAAATTTTCCTTGATACGAAACCCAAATATGCCGATATAGACAACATTGTTTCGGAAAGCAGAAACAAACAATCGGAATCAACACAGCAAACAGCAGAAGAAGATGAAGTAGTCTCTTTTCTTTATTCCGATGAAGCGAAACAAAGTTTGGATAAATTCTTTCTTGAATTCAATAAAGCAAAACAAGGAACCGCTTCACTGAGAATTGTTCACTACGGAGACTCTCAAATAGAGGGAGACAGGGTCAGCGGAACGATAAGAAACGAGCTCAGAAAAGAATTGGGCGGTTACGGACAAGGAATGATTCCTATCTATACACAATCCGTCCCGAACGGAGTCTCGTACACCTATTCATCGAACTGGGAATTTTATTCGGTGTTGAAACCACGTAAAGGCTTTAATCATTATGGTATGCCTTTGTCGGGAATTAAAGCAATCGAAGATTCGTTGAGCGGTAGTGCTTATTTGGAGATTTCTTTTCATCAACGCCCGCAATGTGATTTGAAGATATACTATTCTTCTCCCGATAAAGACAACAGAATACTTGTTTCGGATGTCAAAATGCAGATTATGGACATGCCGGTTGCCGCAGGAAATGAGTTGAAACATTTGATCATTCCAAAGGAACAAATAACCGATGTATTGAAATTGGAATGCGAGCCGGGCTTAGAGCTTTATGGATTGGATATTTCGGCAAATGTCGGAATCAATGTGGATAATATTCCGCTCAGAGGCAGTTCGGGTTGGGGGATACGCGGAAGCAATTCTTATTTACTAAGCACCTTTTTCAACGAATTGGGCGTTGATATGATTATAATGCAGTTCGGAGTCAATGCAATTCCGCAATCTGAAGATGAATTGGTGGAAGATTATGGTTTTTACAAGAAAGAATTTGCCAAACAGTTGCAATATCTCAGAAAAGTGGCACCGGATGTAGTCATTGTTGTGATTGGTGTATCGGATAGGAGCATTCGTTCGGGTAAAAACTATGTTACGAATCCCAATATCTTTAAGTTAAGAGAGGCACAGCAAGAAGCGGCACTCGAAAATGGCTGTTTGTTTTGGGATTTGTTTATGGCAATGGGCGGAGAAAACTCTATGCCGAGCTGGGTTTTGAGAGAGATTCCATTAGCCAATAAAAACTTCATTCATTTCAATAAAAAAGGAGCGGAATTGGTAGGAAAGATGTTCCTCGAAGCTTTATCGAAAGAAGCAGAAGCATATAAAGAAACAAACAATACAGATAAAATACATTCCAATTAAGAAATTCTTCATAACTTTGCCCGATATGTGTGTGCAGAAAGTGGAAATAAACGGAAATTGCTTCAAAGTTGCGGTCTCAGACAAGCAGATAGAAAGCATGATTACGAATCTGGCTGACAGAATCAACAAGGACTACTTCGGAAAGGAAGTGGTGTTTTTGGTTGTCTTGAATGGAGCGTTCATGTTTGCAGCAGACCTTTTGCGGAAGATTGAAGGTGTGCATAAGGTTTGCTTTATCAGATTGTCAACTTATGAAGGTACGGAAAGCACAGGCAAATACAAAGAAATAATAGGAATAACGGAGGATTTGGAAAACAAAGATGTTGTCATAATTGAAGATATTGTTGACAGCGGTTTTACAATGGGAAAATTGTTGGAAAGATTGAAAGCCATGAATGTACGAAGCAGCGAAATATGTACGCTGACTTTCAAACCGGATAACTTTAAGGGAAATTACGATGTAAAGTATGTCGGCATGAATATAGGAAATGATTTCATAGTCGGCTATGGTTTGGATTTGGATCAAAAAGGTAGAAATCTAAAAGAAATATATCAGAAAATATAAACTAAAGATAAATATGCTGAATATAATATTGTTCGGAGCACCTGGTGCAGGAAAAGGAACACAATCAAAAGAGATTGTAAAAAAATACGATCTTGCATATATCTCTACAGGAGAGATATTACGAAAAGAAATGGCTGAAGAAACCGAACTTGGGTTGAAAGCCAAGGATGTGATAAACAGAGGAGAGTTGTTAAGCGATGAGTTGATAATCGGCATAATTGAACATGCTATTGAGCAAGCCGGTGACAAGGGAGTTTTGTTTGACGGATTTCCAAGGACGGTTAAGCAGGCGGAATGTTTGGAAGAATTGTTGGAACACCACGAACGTCATCTTTCAATAGTATTAAGTCTTGAGGTTCCGAGAGAAGAACTTATCGAAAGAATGCTTAAAAGAGCTGAAATTGAAGGAAGAGCCGACGATAATGAGGAAGTGATACAAAATCGCTTCAAAGAATATGAGGCAAAGACCAAACCGGTTGCCGATTTCTATGAAAAAGAAGGAAAATTACATAAGATAGAAGGCACAGGTGCAGTAGAAGAAGTATTTGTTCGCCTTACGAATGAAATAGACAAAATAAAACAATAAACAATATAAGCAATGGCTTCCAATTTTGTTGATTATGTCAAGATATGTGCACGTTCCGGCAAAGGCGGATCAGGTTCTGCTCATCTGTTACGCACACGCTCAAATGCCAAAGGCGGTCCTGATGGTGGCGATGGCGGAAGAGGTGGTCATATAATACTGAGAGGTAATAAGCAATATTGGACTCTGTTGCATCTTAAGTACACTAAACATCTTATTGCTGAGTCCGGTGGAAACGGAGGCGAGAACAGATTGCATGGAAAGAACGGAAAGGATATTATTGTCGATGTTCCGCTGGGTACTGTTTGTAAAGATTTTGAGACAGGCAACATTGACTGTGAGATAACGGAAGATGGTCAGACTGCAATCATAGCCAAAGGCGGTAGAGGCGGACTTGGGAACGATCATTTCAAAAGTCCTACCAACAGAACGCCACGTTATTCCCAGCCCGGTGAAGATGGAGAAGAGAGATGGAAGGTTATAGAACTTAAAATCTTGGCTGATGTCGGTCTTGTAGGGTTTCCGAATGCGGGAAAGAGCACTCTGTTAAGCGTTGTATCGGCTGCAAAACCTGAAATTGCCGATTATCCGTTTACAACTTTGGTCCCTAATCTCGGAATAGTGTCCTACAGAGATGAAAAGTCGTTTGTAATGGCAGATATTCCGGGAATAATCGAAGGAGCCTCAGAGGGAAAAGGTTTAGGCTATAGATTCTTAAGGCATATCGAAAGAAACTCGGCACTATTGTTCATGATACCTTGCGATAGTGATGATATATCAAAAGAATACGGCATATTACTCAATGAACTCAAAGTTTACAATCCGGAATTGTTGGATAAGGAACGATTGTTGGCGATTACAAAGTGTGATATGTTGGATGAAGAAATGATGAATCAAATGAAGGCAAATTTGCCTCAAGGAATCAAGAGCGTGTTTATTTCATCTGTGTCAGGGAAAAACATAGACAAATTAAAGGATCTTATTTGGGAAACACTTAATAAAGAAAATGGATAAACTGATTGCTTGTGATACGCAGTTGTTTTATTTGTTAAATGGAGCACGAAGCAGTTTCGGAGATTGGTTTTTTGCCATAATATCATCGCATCTTTTTTTCGGACTATTTATTTTTGCGATGGTTTTGTGGCTTTCTTTTTCCCAATTCAAGAAATCTTTTTGGCATATATTGATTTTGGTGGCGGTATGTTTCTTGTTGGCAGACAGAATATCAGTTCTTTGTTTCAAAGATGTGTTTGAGCGACTCAGACCATCGCATGCCTTAGAAGGAGTGAATTTGGTAAAGTTCAGTGATTTTCAATTGATATATGATAATAAGGGAGGCTTATTCGGCTTCGTTTCTTCGCACGCAACAAATGCACTTTGCCTAACTACCGTTTTTGCAAGAATATCTCATAAAACCAAATCCGTGATTCTGATAATGGGAATTTGGTCTTTGCTTACTATGTATTCAAGAATTTATTGCGGAGTGCATTATCCGACAGATGTTATTTGCGGAGCATTGTTGGGAATCGTAATCGGTCTCTTTATTTCTTGCATCTACGATTTTATATTAAAGAAAGCGAAAATTAAAACAAAATAAGATAAATCCCATGTTAGTAAAGGTTTTCGGAAGTGCAATATCCGGTATAGAGGCTCTTCCTGTTACGATAGAGGTTAGTACAGACAAAGGAATCAATTTTCTTTTGGTTGGTCTGCCTGATAATGCGGTTAAAGAGAGTCAGCAACGCATATCGTCAGCACTTAACAACTACGGCTACAAAATACCGGGTAAAAAAATAACAATAAATATGGCTCCTGCCGATCTGCGAAAAGAAGGCTCATCGTATGATCTCCCTTTGGCGATAGGCATATTGGCATCTTCCGAACAAATATCCGATAGCAAACTTTCCGATTACATAATAATGGGAGAGCTATCCCTTGATGGCTCAATAAGAAAAATAAAAGGTGCTTTGCCGATTGCTCTTGAGGCGAAAAAGCAAGGATTCAAGGGAATAATACTTCCGAAAGAGAATGCAAAAGAAGCGGCGATTGTTTCCGACATAGAAGTGTATGGAGTCGAGAATATATTGGAAGTAATCAACTTCCTCGATGGCGTGATTTTGTTAGAGAGAGAGTCTTTCGACATAAATGAGGAGTTTGCACGAAGTTTGGATAATTACGAATTTGATTTCAAAGACGTAAAAGGACAAGAGAGTGTCAAGCGAGCAATGGAAATAGCCGCTGCAGGCTCACATAATATTCTCATGATAGGCTCTCCGGGAAGTGGAAAGACGATGCTTGCCAAGCGATTGCCGTCTATATTGCCTCCTTTGACGATTGACGAAGCTCTTGAAACGACAAAGATTCATTCTGTTGCGGGAAAGATGTCCGCAAATCAGTCTTTGGTTTCCGTAAGACCGTTTAGAAGTCCGCATCATACGATAAGCGACGTTGCTTTGGTTGGAGGAGGAGCGTATCCTCAACCGGGAGAAATTTCCCTCTCGCATAATGGGGTATTATTCCTTGATGAATTACCGGAATTTAAGAGAAGCGTTTTGGAAGTCTTGCGTCAGCCGATGGAAGAACGAAAAATAACGATATCGAGAACAAAACAGAGTTCGGAATATCCTGCAGGCTTTATGTTGGTTGCCGCAATGAATCCCTGTCCTTGCGGATATTACAATCACCCGACGCAACCTTGCACTTGTGCATCAGGGAGTGTGCATCGCTATTTGAACAAAATATCCGGTCCGTTGCTTGATCGAATCGATATACAGTTGGAAGTAGTTCCCGTACCTTTCAAAGAGTTGTCCGCAATGCGTGAAGGAGAATCGAGTGCCGTGATAAGAGAACGAGTAATCAAAGCAAGAAAAATACAACAAGAAAGATTCAAAGATTATCCCGACGTTCACTGCAACGCACAGATGAATACGCAGATGATGAAAGAGTATTGTAAAATCAAGCCTTCAGGATTGGAATTGCTGAAAACAATAATGGAAAAACTGCAACTTTCAGCCCGTGCATACGATCGAATATTGAAAGTATCGAGAACAATAGCCGATTTGGAGGAATTTGAAGACATACAAGATTCTCATTTAGCCGAAGCAATAACATACAGAAGCCTCGACAGAGAAAGCTGGGGCAGATAATCCGATAATTAAATCATTTAATACCTTTTTGATATGAAGAGAATAATTTGTTTGATGACATTGTTATCTCTTGCGTTTGGTTATACCCTGCTTGCTCAGAGTGAACCGCAAATTGAAACGACTTGCACAACTGCAAGATTGAGTTTTGAAACTTCTCTTAATAGCGAAACGATTTCAATAAGCATTTTCAAGGATACCCTTATCTTCGAAGAGAATTTTGAAAACTTCCTAAGCGATCAAGTAAATAATTCCACCCCAATAGGAGGTGCGGCTTGCTTGGTTGAGATTCCGCACAGCCTTACTCAATATCCCGGTTGCAGAGCTCAGAATATGACTATTAAGAATGAAGATGAGTGTCATCTTTCTATAGGAAAATTCTCTACACCTAAGATAAATATCCCTCAATCTTCGAAAGTCTTAATTCAGATGAAAGCTGGTAAAGAGAATATTTTGAAAATAAACGGTGATACGGTGAAACATAGCAAGACATTGCAATTATTGTCGCGTACAATAAGCAATGCTTGTAATGAAATGGTGTTTTCTAACAATAATAGTAGTTCCGTATATATCGATTACATCAAGATAATTTCTCCAAGAGAGGTTTTGCCTGCTCAAAACGATACTATTAAGAATGGAGAACTACTGATAAACAATCTTTTGCCTAATACAGGCTACTATGTCGAAATAACGGATAATCAAAATCAAGTTTCGGAAAAATATTTCTTGAAAACAAAAAAACGAAATCAAGAAATAATTTCGCGAATTCAAGATCCGAACTCGGTCAAATTGGAATGGGAAGATTGTGGTGATTGTTCGCCTACATCATTGAGCCTTTACAAGGTTGAGAACGCAACAAAAGACCTTTTCTTTTCAAGAATAGCTTCTGCACCCTCAAATTTCGGATTGGAGATATTTAATGGTACGGGCAAGGATATTTGTTTGGGTGATTATGAAGTGGTGTTTTATCATGCGGGAAATATAAACGCCCAAAACAACTTTAAGATTAGATATAGCTTTATGTCAGAAGATACTATCCGAGAAGGAGATTATTGTAATGTATTATACAAATTAGAATTTTTATCTCAGTATGATTATGTTACATACCCAATTAAGTATTCAGATGCTTTCATGGGAGGAAATGATGCGTTCTTATTGTTGAAGAAAGATGCGGAAGGAAATTATAAAGATACGATTGATTTATTTGGAAGTTTGGGTGCAGATAGTGGAACGGTTGTAGCATATAACAATACAATACTTACTCGAAAGCCAGCAATAAGACAAGGAATCAAAAAGAATCTTCCGAATAGTCAAACCGAACTTTATAATAGTGAATGGAATGCTGTTGAGTTCAGTCCAACGAATCTGAATGATACATCTTTGAGACATAGTTTAGCAACACCGGTTACATATACTTATGTCAGAGATGTGAACTTGGAAGTTCCGGACAACGAATTGGTTTTAAGTGATTTGGAATCTCAAACAAAGTATCTGTGTATTCTAAAGCGAGGAACCGATACTCTTTTCACGCATACGTTCTCCACAGGCAATATCGTTGAAACTCAAAGCAGTGGCAGTTGGAGCGAATCTTCGGTATGGTCGGGTGGAATCGTGCCTGAGGATTGCGATAAAGTGATTGTAAACAAGGGACATACGATTACAATTGCACAAGGTGAGAGTGTAAAATGTTCGGATTTGGTTTTGCGGTCTGATTATTCCACTTCTGTGGCAGACAACAATAAATCTGAGTTACGGATAAACGGAACGTTTTCAGTGAATAATGTTGAGGTGCAGCCATCTTTTGCGAAATACACTTCGCATCAAAACGGGTGGAATTTGTTCGGCGTTCCGATAGATGTGAACAGCAGTACGAAAGAAAAAACAGCCGAATCATTCAACCGAGGAGATGAAGACGATTTGTATTATTTGGATGAGGCTCGCTATGCTTGGATTCCTTATTTACAGGAGTTTGAAGATACGAATTTCTTTACCAATACGCATGGTTATCTTGTTGCATACAAGGAAGATAAGACTCTATCGTTCAAAGGAGACTTGTTTCTGGAAGATTCGATTGTGTTGTTGAATAATGCAAGCTATAATCAGTCGGTTGGAAACGGCTATCATTTGGTATGCAATCCGTATCCTTTTTCCGTAGGTTTGAATAACTTTACATATGATAGTGTGAGTGGTATGTGGTTGTTGAATCCGCAAACGGGAGCCTATGTTCCAAACGACAACAATCAGCCTTCGGATTTCCGCATTCCTCCTTTCGGCGGAGTGATGACAAAAGTCAATAGTGTGGATAATCGTCTTGTTTTGAGGAAGAAAGAAATAACAACCAATGAAACCAATAATGCAAAATCTGTTGTCGAGAATCTGAAATTCAAACTTTTATCTGATGGAGGCGAAGATGAGATGAGAATTTATTTCAGAAAGGATTCGGATTTGCAATACGATAAATACGATACCTATAAGATGTTTAGCGTCGGCTCTGCTCCCGATTTATATTGTTCTGTCGAAGATTTATCTTTGTCGATTGCGTCTTTGGGTGAGCTGAATGATAGTTTGTGTCTTGGAATCAATGTTTTATCCAAAAATATCGGCGATTTGAAGTTGCAATTGCATGAATACGCAGGTGATTTTGAGAGAATCGATTTGGTGGCTCCTGATACGGATTCTCTGATTTGCAGTTTCTTGGAAGATAGTACGTGTTTGATTTCTTACAATTCTGCAAATGAAGTGAAAACTTTTGATCTGGTTGTGAAGAAACGAAGATTATCATCTGAAAACAAGGAAGATGGTAAAATAGAATATGCAAAAACCGGAAGTAATATCGAAATTATGAATCCGCAACAAATAGATGAAGTTTTGTTGTTTGATATTCAAGGTCGTGAAATTTTACGCACGGAAAACAGATTTTTGACTCTGCCTTGCGAAGGCAGTTTCGTACTTGTGGTAAAAAGTAATGGAAAGGATTATTTCACTAAAATAATAAACATTTGACATGAATAAGATTTTGATAATTTTGATTTTTAGTTTTGTAACTTGTTTTGCATTTGCTCAACCGCCGGTTCCGAGTACGCATGGCGGTTGGAATTACAGAGAATCAGTGGAATCTCCGTATCAACACAGATTTTATAACAATGCCACAGGCAATTTCGAACCTATGGAAACGTCAAGTCCTTTGGGAACAAACGTATCGCTTCTCCTTACTTTGGCTTGCGGCTATGTTGTCGTGAAAATTGGTCGCAACTGCAAAATTAAGACCGAAAAGTAGAGAATATTGTTGTTTGTGTTGCAAATTCTTTATATCTTTGCACGAAAATTTTTTAGTAATGTTTTCAGATTCAAATAAGTTCGTTGGAGAGGGATTGACGTATGATGATGTGCTACTCGTCCCTGCTTATTCGGAAATAATTCCGAGAGATGTTAAGATTAATTCTATGTTCAGTCGCAACATTGCAGTCAACGTTCCGATCGTTTCAGCTGCGATGGATACTGTCACAGAGGCGAAATTGGCCATTGCAATGGCACAAGAAGGTGGTATAGGTGTGTTGCATAAGAATATGTCTATCGAAAAGCAAGCTGCGGAGGTATCTAAAGTGAAGAGAGCTGAGAATGGAATGATTTCAGATCCGATTACTTTGGATGCAACGGCATTGGTGAGAGATGCTTTGAGAATGATGAAAGAGTTTTCCATAGGAGGAATTCCTGTTGTCGATGATGCAGGTAAGCTTATAGGAATTGTCACCAACAGAGACTTGAGGTTTGAAAGAAACATCAATCGTCCGATTGTTGAAATAATGACTCGTGAGGTTATTACGGCTCCAAGCGGAACTGATTTTGAACAAGCTGCGGATATTTTGCAAGCTCATAGAATCGAAAAACTGCCTGTGGTTGACAAGAATGGTAAGTTGGTAGGCTTGATTACGTATAGAGATATCATAAAACTTAAAGAGCGTCCTAATGCTTGCAAAGATAAATTGGGAAGATTGAGAGTCGCTGCAGGTATAGGGGTAACTGCTAACATGGATGAAAGAATCGCCGCTGTGGTTGCTGCAGGTGCAGACGCGATTGTGATAGACACAGCTCACGGACATTCAAAAAATGTTGTGGATACGCTTAAGAGAGTAAAGTCTCAGTATTCTGATGTGGATGTTGTTTGTGGTAATATAGCAACTGCAGAAGCTGCATTGATGTTGGCAGATGCCGGAGCGGACGCTGTGAAAGTCGGAATCGGCCCTGGAAGTATTTGTACAACGAGAGTTATGGCCGGAATCGGAGTTCCTCAATTGTCTGCAGTGTATGATGTTGCTAAAGCATTGGAAGGAAGAAATGTTCCGGTTATTGCGGATGGTGGAATAAGATATTCAGGAGACATTGTAAAGGCTTTGGCAGCCGGAGCGAGCACTATAATGGCCGGTTCGTTGTTGGCAGGAGTTGAAGAAAGCCCTGGAGATACTATCATCTACGAAGGAAGAAAGTTCAAATCGTATCGAGGAATGGGTTCTTTGGATGCTATGCAGCAAGGCTCAAAAGACCGATATTTTCAAGACATGGAAGATGACATAAAGAAGCTTGTGCCGGAAGGAATCGTCGGAAGAGTACCATATAAAGGTACAGTAAGCGAGGTGATCTACCAATTGGTCGGAGGATTGAAGGCAGGAATGGGTTATACCGGTAGTCCCGATATTGCAACTTTGAGAAAGGCAAAATTCATCAAGATTACAGCAGCAGGCTATGCGGAAAGCCACCCTCATGATATCACAATAACAAAAGAAGCTCCTAATTATTCAAGATAATCAAGATAAGGTAAAAGATCGTATGAGAAAATTCTTGTTTTTTTGTGCTGTAGCCCTTTTTCAGGTGGGTGTGTTTGCACAATCAAGTGCTGATATTGCAAAAGAAAATGTTCTTATAGAGGTTGCAGGAGAAGAAATATTGAAAGATGATTTTGTCAGAATGTTCAAGAAAAACTCTCCTTCGAGAGGTGTTTCTGCTTCTCAAGAAGAGCTTGACGAGTATTTGGAATTATTCATAAATTATAAGCTTAAACTTGCTCAAGCTCGTGAATTGGGATTAGATACATTGGCATCTTATCTTGATGAAACCAAACAGTATAGACAGCAATTGGTCGCTCCATATCTAAATGACGCAACAGTAAACAAACAACTTGTTGAAGAAGCGTACGAAAGAACGAAAGAGATAGTATTCGCTTCTCATATACTGATCAATATACCAGCAAATGCAACACCGAAAGATACATTGGCGGCGTATAATAAGGCTCTTAAGATTCGTCAACGCATAATTGATGGTGAGGATTTTGCGACTTTGGCGAAGAAATTCTCAGATGATCCATCGGCAAAAGACAGAATAGACGAGAAAACCAAAGTAACAATACCCGGAACCGGCGGAGCATTGGGATATTTTACCTCAATGAATATGATATATCCTTTTGAGACGGCGTGCTATTCAATGAACATAGGAGATGTTTCAATGCCTGTTCGTACTCGTTTCGGGTATCATATAATCAAATTATTTGACAGAGTTCCTGCTTTTTGCAGTACAATGGATATTGCCCATATCTGGGTGTCTTTTGATAAACATGGAGAGGCTGAAGCGGAGTCATTGATAAACAAGGCATGGAATGAATTGTCAAATGATTCATCTTTTGTAGCTGTTGCCAGGAAATATTCCAACGATGTCTATTCTGCAAATAATGGAGGTGTGCTTAATAAGCAGACAATAAGTTCTTTGCCACTTGAATATACTGCTACGCTCAAGGATATGAAAGTAATGGAAACTTCAAAGCCGTTTAAGAGTAGCATAGGTTGGCATATAGTAAAACCATTAAAGTATAGACCTATACCTACATTTGAAGAACAAAAAGCAAATATAGAGAACCGAATAGCAAAAGACGAAAGAAGTTTCAAAACCATAGAATTGTTTGCCGAAAAAGCAAAGAAGGAATATGGTTTCAGTGAAGACAAGGAATTGTTGACAGAAGTCGTGAAAATAGTTAACGATTCCATATTTGCCGGAACTTGGAAAATGCCGGTTGAATTCAACAATCAGGAAGAGCTTTTCAGAATCGGAGATTATTCTTTCACTGTTTTAGATTTTGTAAAGAAGATAGAGAAACTGCAAACAAAGCAAACACCCGGTTATATTCCTGAATACATAGGAAAGATTTATGAGGATGTTGTTTTAGAGCAGGTTGTAAAGTATGCAGACAGCAAGTTGGAAGACAAATATCCTGATTTGAAAGCAACAATCGATGAATTCAGAGACGGAGTTTTGATATTCTCGATCACAGACAAAATGGTATGGAACAGATCTCTCATAGACACAATCGGCTTACAAGAATATTTTGCTGCAAATAAAGCTAAATACAATTGGGAACCAAGAGTCGGGGCAACTCTTTGGAGCATTGAGACTGATAAAAGTCCAAATAAAATAGAAAAACTTTTAAGAAAATATCTTCGCAAGGGCTTATCGAACGAAGAAATCAAAGAAAACCTCGCCAAAAAACTGAAAATAAAGGAAGCTATTGACGAAAAGATTATCTACAAATGGAAAAAATATGAGAAAGATGACAATAAAATCGTAGATAATTTGTTTTGGAAAGATACAACTCAGAAACCGGGAACATTGAAATTTTATACCGAATCAGCCAAAGATAAAAAGAAAATATTCGCAGTGTTGGATGCTTGGGTGGATGTAGAACCTAAAGAATTGTCTGATTGTAAGGGTTTGGTAACTTCCGATTATCAAATGTTTTTAGAAAAACAGTGGATAAAGGAACTAAGAAACAAGTATAACTATAAAGTAAATTGGGAAGTGTATAAAAGCATAAAATAGATCGAATTTTATATGAATAACTCAGGATTTCTTCAATTTTTTTTGTTTGTGGCGATTGCTTTGAGCATTCCCGCATCTGCATATTCACAAACCGATAGCACAAAAAACTTACAGGTAATCGACAAGGTAATTGCTGTTGTCGGACAGAATATGGTCAAAGAATCGGAATTGGAAACGGCGTATCTTCAACAGAAATCAAACAGAGGAATAATAGAAGATGCGTTTACGGTTCGCTGTGATTTGTTTGAAGGAATGTTGATTAATGAATTGATGTTGCATCAAGCCGAAAGAGACTCCATAATCGTTACAGATGAAGAAGTGAACAGAGAAATGGACAACAGAATCAAATACATGACACAAATGTATGGTTCTATTGAAAATTTGGAAAAGCAAATGAAAAAATCCATTGGTGAAATCCGTTCGTTCTATCGCGATGTTATCAGAGAGAATATAATGATCGGGCAGATTGAACACAAGCTTACGGGAGATGTAACAGTAACACCGCAAGAAGTAGCCGAATTTTACAAATCCATACCTCAGGATAGTCTTCCTATAACCGAAGATGAATATGTTTTTTCTCAAATAGTAAAGTTGCCAAAAGTCTCGGAAGACGAGAAAAATGCAGTAAAGGAGAGATTGAACGGTTATAGAGACAGAATACTCAAAGGAAGTAAATTCTCCACATTGGCATTGCTTTATTCGGAAGACCCAGGCTCAGCCAAGAAAGGCGGAGAACTCGGATTCTTCTCAAGAGGCGATATGGTAAGTGAGTTTGAGAACGCAGCTTTTGCCTTGCAAGATGGAGAGATTTCTCAAGTCATAGAAACTCAATACGGGTTTCATATTATTCAAATGATAGAAAGAAGAGGCAATCAGGTGAATTGTAGACATATATTATTGCAACCGAAAGTTTCGGATGCTCAATTGATGGAAGCAAAAGCAGAATTGGAAAAAATCAAATCAGAAATCGAGAGAGGCGAAATTACGTTTGAAGATGCTATAATCAAGTATTCGGATGATGAATCAAAGATCAATCGCGGACTTATCATAAATCCATATAACGCAAGTGCTTCTTTCACTAAGGATAACATCAACGAAACGATGTCCAACTTGGATAAGGTGGATTTTAATTCAATGAAAGAAGGCGACATAACAGAACCGGTTTTATTCAAAGCCGAATCCGCAAATGCCTATCGTTTGATAAAAATAGACAAAAAGGTAGATGCACACAGAGTAAACCTCGTTGACGATTATGGAAAGATACAAGAATCTGCATTAAGTGCGAGAAAGTTGGAAATAATCAAGGAGTGGGCAGAGAGAAGAATAGCAAAAACCTACATAAGAATAGATCCGGATTATCAAAGTTGTGATTTTAAGTTGAATTGGTTGAAAAAATAAGCACCGAAATGGCATCGGAAGTAGAACAACTTGACATATTATCGGCAAAATGCAATGACCTTAAAGCAGAAATAGGAAAAGTCATTGTCGGACAAGAAAACATAATAAACCAACTTTTGGTTACGATTTTTTCTCGCGGACATTGTCTGTTGGTTGGAGTACCCGGTTTGGCAAAAACATTACTTGTCAATACGATTGCAAAGACACTTGGACTTAGTTTCAATAGAATACAATTTACTCCGGACTTGATGCCTTCCGATATAATAGGCAGTGAAATATTGAACAAAGACAGAGTATTCGAATTTATTAAAGGTCCTGTCTTTTCAAATATAGTTTTGGCGGATGAAATCAACAGAACGCCACCTAAAACACAAGCCGCATTGTTGGAGGCAATGCAAGAGCATAGTGCCACAGTCAATGGTAAGATATACCGATTGCCCGAACCATTTTTTGTTTTGGCAACACAGAATCCCATAGAACAAGAAGGTACATACCCGTTGCCGGAAGCTCAACTCGACAGATTCATGTTTATGCTTTGGCTTGACTACCCTTCATTTGAAGAAGAAGTTCGAGTATTGAAAAAAACAACTACAGTAGATCAAGAACAAGTGCAACAAATATTAAGCATGGAGGATATTCAAACCATGCAGCGACTTGTCCAAAGCATACCTGTGAGCGATAATGTTTACGAATATGCGGTGCGACTTGTGGCAAAAACACGACAAAACAAAGGAGGAAGTCTTTTAGCCAAGCAATACCTTTCATGGGGAGCAGGACCGAGAGCATCGCAATACCTTATCATCGGAGCGAAGTGCCATGCTGCATTGCGAGGAAAGTATTCCCCTGACATAGAAGACGTAAACGCAGTAGCCATATCGGTATTGAGACACAGAATAGTTTTGAACTATGCCGCACAAGCCGAAGGATATACTGCCGAAACCATAATAAAGGATTTAATAAACGAAGAACTATAAAGCCATGATTAAAAGTTTACTATCTGTTATCTGTATAATGATGTTTTGCATAAGCCTTTCGGCACAACCTGCGAGGGCAAGAACTCCACAGAATCAACAACCGCAAAACACCAATATGCAAACGATCAATATACCTGAAGACGGATGCGATTTCATCATAATGCCGCAACCTCCGAAGAAGAAAAGAACAGCCAATCGTCGCGAACAAGTGCCTGTTGATCCTTATCCTGACAGAATGGAAGCTTATATCTGTTTCGAGCCTGCCTCAGCCTATTATACCGAAGCAGGATTGGATATTTTGGATAGCATATATTCCATCGCCTTTAACAAAGACAATAACAAGTTTTACAAAATGACCATAGAGGCATACGATGATGCAGAGCCACTTAATGAATTGAATGCATCTTTGGCAAGAGACAGAGCTGTCATGATTTTCAATTATTTTTCTTCAAGAGAAGAATCCGAATTTATAATCAAACGTACTCCAAGCACTTATATACATTCTTGTAGCGGAGAGATGCCTTATTTCATCAAATACAAGATGCCGTTCGATTTTAAGTGGATAAATCTTTACAAAAAGAGCGAAGAAGAAAGAGTAAGCAATGGAATAAGTCTCGTAGGCAAAGTTCATATAGTCATAGAAAACGATCCCGAAGGATGTTTGGGCGAATACTTTGATTACTACTATCCTGCAAACGACAGCGTTTTAAGTGCAAGTTGTTCGGAGGTAACAATACCGAAAGGAGCCTTGGAATCCATCACACATACCAAAGATACAATAGAATACACTTGTGATATAAGCTACAAAGAATACATGACTTTTGAAGATCTTACTTCGAATTATCACCTTATACCTCACAAAAAACAATACATAATCAACGCCGGCTACATCGTAATCGAAGCAGAACATCAGCCAGACTACGGAAGCTGTCAAAACAAAGAGAACTTCGAACCGATAATCAGTGTAAGAGTTCCTATAGAACTACAACAAAACGAAGCGAGACTTAAATTCTATGCCAAGACTTACGATGCCAAAGGACGCCCTGTTTACAAATCCATACCTACAAAGAAAGAAAAAGACAAGGAAACCAAACTGCAAACCCTTACAACAATGATTAACGCGTTCCAATTGGATACTATATACATAGGACGAAAGATTGAAGAAAAAGAAATGTCTGATTATTTCTTTCCTGCCAAAGAAGGAGAGCCCGGAGCCTTTCAAGCAATGGGCGGATGGTTGAAACCATACAAATTAGACAAGCGAGGCTCATACGTAATCAAGAAAAACATGCAGATGATTCTCAGAAAACCGGTCGGACAAGTGATAGAAGAATAATCAAAATAAGTTTCGGAAAAGAAAAACGAGCGTTCGAATGTGCAAAAGCAAATCGAACGCTCGTTTTGTTTTACTTTAGCTTTTAGCATTGCCTATTGGCAAAAGTTGCAGGCTGAGAGTATCGAGCAATGTGCCATCAATCAAAAGCCAATAGCCAACGGCCAACAGCCAAAGTAAATAATCCGACAGCCAAAAGTAAAGCCAAAACCATGCGGTAAAATCAGCGAAAATTATTTCTTGATTTGAGCAAAATGGATCTTTGTTTCATTTCTCTGAAATCAAGAAATAAAAATCTGAAATCAAGAAATATTTTTCGAACTATTTGATTGCGGATATTTTATCATTCAAACCAATATATAGAACTTTGTTATACCTATATATCTATTGAAAATACGTATTTTTTTTGTCTTTTTTATTTGATAATTCGAAGAATCTGTTTATTTTTGTACGTTTGAAGCGAAATGAATAACAGATAAGAATATGAAGAAAAAAGCATTATGGATTTTATTATTGATGATGATGTGCATCAATACGGGTTTGTTTGCCGTTGTTGCCTATCCGTATCCTTTGAACTTTGTTCAATCGGACAGAAGTACCGTTACGGTTGTTTTGAAAGGTGATGAAAAAGTCAATTGGGCTAAAAGCACCGACGGATTTACTTTGATGAGAGCCGATAACGGAGATTTTGTTTACGCAATCTCAGATGGAAAAGGCGGAATGATGCCTTCGAATATCTTAGCTCACAATCCTGAACAAAGAACCGCTGAGGAATTGACGTTCATTTCAACTTTGGATAAAGCTTTGTTTTATTCTCCGGAGCAGATATCTTATTTGAAACAATTGTGGTTGGCGGTTGATGACTTTGAAAGTAGAAATACCGGAGCCAAAAGCGGAAATCAGGAAATCGAAACTTACAAAATGGTTGTCATTTTGATGTCTTATACCGACCTTGCTTTCACTACGTCTCGCGAAGAGGTGGATGCTTTGTTCAATCAGGTAGGATATTCGGTTAACGGCCATCAAGGAAGTATTCATGACTACTTTATGGCGTCTTCGGCCGGCAAATTAAATGTTGAAGCCACTGTTTTAGGACCATATACCGCAGCAAATGATTTGAATTATTACGGAGAGAATTATCCGGGAACAAACGCCGACATGAGAGCTCGTGATTTGGTTATCGAAGCTGTTGAACATGCGAATGTGGAACTTGATTTCTCGCAATACACTAATGGAGAAGGTAATCAGGTTTCTTGTGTTTATGTCATTTATGCAGGACCTTCTGCCGCTTCAGGGGGAGCCGCTAACACTATATGGCCACATCGTTCTCATCTTTACGAACCTTATGCTGTCGATGGCGTGTATGTATATAACTATGGCGTATCTTCTGAGAACGGAGGTTCGATGTATTATCCGGAACCGATGACCATAGGAACCATCTGTCACGAATTTTCTCACGTTTTGGGACAAGCTGACTACTATGACACAGATTACGAGGAACAAGGCAGTTTTTCCGATCACGGAGAGTGGGACTTGATGTGTTCGGGCAATTATAACAACGGTGGAAAGTGTCCTCCGCTTTGGTCAGCTCACGAAAGAACGGTCAGAGGTTATATAGAAATAGAAGAATTGGTTGAAGACGGAAGCAAAACCCTGCCTCCGTTGCATTCAGACAACAAAGCATATAAGATGACTGTGAGTCCGGATGAATATTTCATATTGGAAAACAGACAGAAAGTTGGTTGGGATTACTATCTTCCCGGACACGGAATGTTGATTTTCCATGTAAATAAATCTGTTGCAGGTTGGAACCACAATTGTGCGAACTGCGTCCCAACAAGTCCTGGATTGGATTTGGAGGAAGCAAATTCGAATCCATACTCTCGAGCAGGCAATCCGTTCCCCGGCACAAGCAACAAAACAATGTTTACAGATAGTTCAACGCCAAACAGTCATACTGTCTCAGGTGCTCCATTGAATCGTCCGATAACAAGCATTGCCGAGAACAATACGACAAAAAACATCACCTTTATTTATGGTACGGTTGACAATGCAAGACCTATTGTTACGACTATGAGTGCTGAAGGATTTTCTGACAGTATCAGCGTTGTGGCAAACGTAAACAACGGTCAATCTCTAAGCATAATCGAACGCGGAGTTTGTTTTTCAGACACAACAAGCAATCCTACCATAGCATGTGCAACAATGCTTGCAAGTGGAACGGCAAATAACTTTACCGTAGGCTTGAATAATTTGTTGCCGAACACGGAATATTATGTCAGAGCTTACGCCAAAACTGCCGATAAGGTGGGATATGGAGAGATAATAAAGATAAAGACGGATTGTTCGGTTATAGACATCATTCCTTTCGTGGAAAGTTTCGAGGAAGGCAACACTTCTTTCGATTGTTGGAAACATGAATATGGTATATTCGTATCTAACAATTGGTCTTTGACTGATTCGGCATACGAAGTCGGCGGAATATCAACTGCAGCCGAAGGTTCGAAATGGGCATTCATTCGTTCAGATTGGTCAGGTACGCAAACAACGAAATTGGTTACGACTCCGATGGATTTATCTTTCATAAGCGATGCTAAATTGAAGTTCTCATACGCACAGAAAGCCAAGTCAGGCAGACAAGACAATCTTAAAGTTTATTACAAGACCTCTTCAAATGATTCATGGACACTTTTGAGTTCATATACTTCAAATACATCGACATGGACAGAGGTAACGATTGATTTACCTGAAGTTTCGGAAAATTATTTCATTGCTTTCGAAGCCGTATTAAAAGGAGGTTATGGAGTGTGTCTTGATGATATCGAAATATACGAAGCAGATGCAACAGCGTTTCCAAATGTGAGAACAATATCTCTTGATAATCTTACAGACGTTTCATTTGATGTTACATCAGAACTTCTTTCCAATGGAAATAATGCTGTTTACGAAGTAGGCGTTTGTTATGCTACTCATACCATGCCGACAATTGCCGACAACGTTCTTCAAGCACCATTGTCGGAACAATATAATCTCACATTATCTTCATTAGAGCCGAATACGACTTACTATGTCAGAGCGTACGCTCAAAATAACGGGCACTTGGCTTATGGAGAAGAATTACAGATAACAACGAAATGTGAAAGAATAAGCGTCTATCCTTATGATGTAGTAGGAACAGAATGTCTTGAAACAGGTTCTTGGAGTTATTCAAGCGAAGATGCAAGCTATACATTTACTTCTTCTGTTGCGGGAAGCAAAGATTTGCTTGTGTTACCTTTGTTTAACTTGCAGAATTTCGAAGGAACAGCAATCTGTTTCGACAGAAAGCAGCCAAGTTCTTCAACATCTGCAATCGATACTTTGAAGATTCTTTACAAGTCAGGCGTAAATCAACCATGGGAAACTTTAACTGTTTTCTCGACAGCTGCGAATGATTTCACAAGAGACAGCATTCCTTTGATTGGATTGAGCAACGAGTATTTTCTTGCTTTTGAAGGAACAAGCAATCTTGCTTCAATAGAAATCAAAAACATTGTTGTGAGAGCAATTCTTCAAACTCCGCTTGTTCAAACCGGTGTTCCTGTTTTGGCAAGTTATAACAGCATAAACGTATCTGGCGAAGTTACTTATGCAGGATTAAGCGATGTTACAGCAAAAGGAATATGCTGGTCATTGGAATCAGATTCCGATATATCGGATAACGTGATTTCTCTTGGCAGTGGCTTAGGAGAATTCAGTGGAACGATGAACAATTTGAACGAAAACACGTCTTATTATATAAGAGCCTTTGCAACGAACTCTTATGGTACTGTTTACGGAGAGGAATTCATGGTTACGACTCCATATACTCCTATTTTCAACAATACCATATCGGAAGATCAAAATGTGTGTGAAGGAGTTGTTGCAAATACTCTTGTAGGTAGTACGCCTACAGGAGGAGATGGTTCGACATATACTTATCAATGGATAATGAGTACAGACAGCATAACTTGGACAGAAAGCACCATGTCTTCTTTGTCAACAGGCAAAGATTTGGAAATGAGACAACTTTTCTCAACAACTTATTTCAGACGAATAGTTTCTTCAACCATGGTATCGGATACAAGTAATACGGTAACTATCACAATATCTCCGACAACAAGAGGAGGAAATGTATTCTTGGCAAGCGAAGACCCTCGTTCCGGAAGTGAATTGAGATTGCAATTAAGGGCATACCAAGGAGACATTCTTTATTGGGAAAAACGTAAAGCGGAATACAATTGGGAAACTATTGAAAACTCTCAAGACAGTGTTTATTTGACAGATATACCTTCCCAAGACGGATTATGGGATTACAGAGCGGTTGTTCAGAGTGGCACATGTGATTCCAAAACATCAGGATACCTTACAGTGAATGTTGCATTAGGAGTAGGCTTAGATGAAATCGAGTTAGATGAAAACTCAATCAGATTGATTCCTAACCCATCTGACGGAAACATTTGTTTGCAATCGACTGCTGATCTGGCAAATGTAAAGATTCAAGTAATATCATTGGACGGCAAAGTAGTATCCGAACTTAACAATGTGAGCATACGTTCAGGTGAAAACAAATTCGACTTTTCTCATTTGCAAACAGCTTCGTACATAATAAAGCTTGTATCAGATCAAATCACATGGGAAACAATCATGATAATCAACAATTAGATATGATACTTGATACGGAATACATAAAGCAACACATTCTTACGGCACTCAAAGAAGACGTAAGAGAAGGCGACCATTCGTCTTTGGCTTGCATTGATCGCTTGGCAACAAGTAAAGCAAAACTTGTTGCCAAGCAGGATTGCATAATATGTGGTGTGGATATTGCAAAAATGGTTCTTGAATTAGTAGATGACAAATTGCAATTTCAACCGTTTGCAAAGGACGGACAAAAGATTCGAAAAGGAGATGTGATATTCAAAGTCGAAGGCTCGGCAATATCGATTTTGACAGCAGAGAGAACGCTCTTGAATTACATGCAGAGATTATCCGGAATAGCCACCGTAACTTCGGAATATGTCAATCTTATCGCAGGAACGTCGGCACGACTTCTCGACACACGCAAAACGACTCCGACAATGCGTATTTTGGAAAAGTATGCCGTCAAAACGGGAGGAGGAACCAATCACAGAATAGGACTTTTCGATATGATAATGCTTAAAGACAATCATATCGATTTTGCAGGCGGCATAGAAAACGCAATAGACAGAACACTGCAATATCTTAAAGACAAACAGCTTGACTTAAAGATTGAGATAGAAGTAAGAAATTTCGAAGAACTTCAAAGAGTGCTTGTAAAGGGTGGAGTAAACAGAATAATGCTTGACAATTTCAGCGTGGAGGATACTGAAAAAGCAGTGAAGATGATTGATCACAAATATGAGATTGAAAGTTCGGGAGGAATAACGGCTGAAAACATTCTGTCATACGCAAAAACCGGTGTAGATTTTATTTCAGTCGGAGCATTGACTCACCAAATCAGAAGTATTGATTTAAGTTTGTTGGCAGACGATTGATGAAACAACCGGCAAAAACAAAGATTCTGCGAAAACTGATCTATTGGAGACCAATTCGGAAGTTGCTTCACGCATCGAGAATGATTGTTTTGCCGGGCTTTCAAGGGATTCCGCTGTTTGATGTTGCGGTTTTCTTTATCAAAGGTCTTATGAAAGGAGTTTTAAGTCAGCGAGCGGCTGCCACCTCCTTTCATTTTATTTTGGCGTTGTTTCCTTTGCTATTGGCATTTTTTACACTCTTGCCTTATTTCGACACTACATACTATGCAATTCAACTTTTTGAATTTTTGAAAGAAACATTGCCTGAAACAATCTATCCTACAATAGAATCTACCCTTGTTGAAATACTTCATCGTAAGCATAACGGACTTCTATCGATAGGTTTTATTTCCTCAATCTATGTTGCATCGAGCGGAGTCAATGCAATGTTGGTTTCGTTCAATCAAACACACCACACAATCGAAAAAAGAAAATGGTTGAAACGCCGATTGATGAGTGTTCTCATAGTGATTCTGATAGCTGTTGTGGTGATTTTCAGTTTTACTCTGACGGGAGGATTCAAGCATTTGGTGAATTATCTCGAGGCACAGGGCATTCTCTATTCCGGAGTAAGGTTAGCGATGCTTAAAATCGCAAAATGGGCACTTCTTATCTGTGTAATATATTTCTCATTCGCCTCTCTGTATTATTATACTCCGGCAGTAAGAACACATTACACCTTTTTCTCGGCAGGAGCCACGCTTGCAACGATTTTGTTCCTTCTTACAACACAAGGATTCAACTTTTACATCACGCATTTTTCGCGATACAACGCCTTATACGGCTCGATAGGAGTTTTGATCATAGTATTGTTGTGGATATACCTCAATTCGTATGTACTTCTCATTGGTTTCGAGCTCAATGCCGGCATAGCGGAAGCCCATATCCTGAAATCGAAAGAATCCTCTGACGATTTGCCGACATTGAGTCGTACTTCCCGCACCTCATCTCCTATAAAGCGTTGGCAAAAGTGGAAACGCAGACGACAACTGCTCCGTTTGCAGAAACAAAACAAAGAAACAATTTCCTAAAACAAAGATTCATTTTTTTCTTTTCAAGATTCAGTAGATTCTTTCTTTGTTTTAATTTTCTGAAACGGCGTTTCGTGCCGCTGAAACTTCGTTTCATTAGAGTAAAATTAAAACAAAGAATATCAAGACTTTAAGCCACTAAGCTCAAATGAGCAGTCCTTATCCTATTCTCGAAATTCAGAAAAATCGTAACTTTGCCTCGATATGAATATTGCAGCTTTGGTTTCAGGCGGAGTTGACAGCAGTGTGGCAGTCGTTCGCCTAAAGGAAATGGGTTACGATCCCACCATCTTTTATATAAAGATCGGAATGGAGGATAAGGACGGTTATATCGACTGTCCTTCGGAAGAAGATATTGAAATAACATCTTACATTGCCAAAAAGTACGGTTGCAAGTTTGAAATAGTATCTCTGCATCAGGAATATTGGGATAATGTGGTCAGCTATACGATTGAAGCGGTCAGAAGGGGACTTACGCCAAATCCGGACATGATGTGCAACAAGCTGATCAAGTTTGGCAGTTTCGAAAAGAAGTGGGGGTATTGTTTTGACAAGATTGCAACCGGTCATTACTGCACTACGTCTCTTGTAGATGGGAAAGTGTATCTCTCAACGGCGAAAGACCATGTCAAAGACCAGACTTACTTTCTCGGACAGATAAACTACATGCAGGTAAGCAAGCTTATGTTTCCTATTGGCGACATGCTGAAAAGCGAAGTCAGGACCAAAGCAAGAGAATGCAAACTTCCGTCAGCCGAACGTAAGGATTCGCAAGGTATATGCTTCCTTGGTAAAATCAATTACAATGATTTCATTCGCCGATACCTTGGAGAAAAAGAAGGAAAGATTGTCGAATTGGAGACAGGTAAGATTTTGGGAACGCACAAAGGCTTTTGGTTTCACACAATCGGGCAACGCAAAGGCTTAGGCTTGTCCGGAGGACCGTGGTTTGTCGTTAAAAAAGACATGAACGAGAATGTGTTGTATGTATCTCAAGGTTACGATCCCGAAACTCAATACGGAAAAACCATAAACCTCTCTGCATTCGAATATATTACCGAAAACATTTGGGGAGACTTCGAAGACGAGAAAGACATCTTGTTCAAAATACGCCATACTCCCGATTTCACACGCGGAAAGTTGAGAAAGATAAACGATATCTACAGAATAGAAAGCGAAGACAAGATTCAAGGAATCGCAGCAGGGCAATTCGGAGTGATATATTCCCCTGACGCAAAACTATGTCTTGGAAGCGGAGTGATAATTGATGATTAGCCTAAAACCTATGGAAAGAAAAAAGATAGTACACATTACAATAGTACATAAACGCTACGATGTGCGAATCTTCCGCAAAGAATGCGTTTCCTTATCCAAAGCGGGACATGACGTAAGTCTGATTGTGGCAGACGGATTAGGCGATGAAGAAACACAAGGCGTCAAGATAATCGACATAGGCAAAGCAGAAGCGAGCCGAATCAAAAGAATGATAAAAACGAGTCGCAAGGCTGTCAATACGGCACTTGGAATTAATGCTGACATTTACCACTTTCACGATCCCGATTTGCTGATAGAAGCTCTCAGACTAAAGAAAAAAGGCAAAGTAATCTTTGATTCGCACGAGGATCTCCCTGCTTTGATGTTGGAAAGACCGTATATACCGAATGCATTCAGGAAGATACTGTATCATGTTGCCGAGATAGTAGAAAAGTTTGCGGTAAAAACTTATTTAAGCGGAGTTGTAACAGTGTCGGATTATATAACCGATAAATTCAAATCTTATGGGGCAAAATTTGTAACAAGTGTGAAGAATTTCCCTCTAACTTATGGTGCAAGCTCTCAAAGTATTTATAATCCGAATACAAATACTGTTTGTTATACAGGCGGTTTGACTCGTATCAGAGCAATAAAAGAGATGGTTATAGCTTGCTCTCGAGCCGATGTAAAGTTGATTGTTGCAGGTGAATTTGATGATTCTGAATATCAAAAAGAAGTTATGTCTCTTCCGGAGTGGAATTCGGTTGAATATTTAGGCTTTTTGCCGAGTACGGAATTAAAAGAAAAAGTTTTGGATCGGGCATCGATAGGAATCATTCTTTTTATAAATGTACCGAATCATGTGAATGCGATTCCTACAAAGGTGTTTGAATACATGCAGGCGGGGCTTCCGGTGATTGCAAGCAAGGAGGTGTTGTTTTGTAAGCAGGTTACGGAAGAAGAAAACTGCGGATTGGTTGTAGATCCTTTGAATATAGATGAAGTGGCTCAAGCAATCAGAACCATAACATCCGATTCCGAACTCGCAAAACAAATGTCGGCAAACGCAATCAAAGCATCTGCCGACAAATATAACTGGTTGAGTCAAGAGAAATCCTTGCTCGAATTTTATCAAAGTTTGTTTGACTAATCCTCTTTCTTGTATTCTTTATACTCTTCGTTGAGTCCTTTGATTATCTCTTCAGTTATGTCCATCGTTTCATCGATGTAAAGAACCGGAGAGCTGATGTAAGACTTTGCAAAGATGATATCGAACTTGTCATGCTTAAGATTATAATCCTTAATGAAAGCATAAACCGCATCTAACAACTTTTTGTTGTCATTAGCCTGCCTTTCCTGCAACTGAGCCATCAATTGAGGTTGCAATTGTTGCAATTCGTTACCTCTTCTCTGCAATTCCTTTTCCCTATCCTTTTGTTGAGTAAGCGTAAGGCTTGCACCGTTTTTCATATAGTCCGCATAATCATTCTCAAACTTCTTTTGCTTGGATGCAAACTCATTTTCGACTTGTTTTTGGTAAGCTTTGAGACTCTCTTCCATATCCTTAGCCATCTCATACTTAGCCAAGACGCTGTCAGTGTCGATATATGCAACTCTCAAACCTCCGTTTGTCAGGCTCTTGTTTTGTTTCGAACTCTTGGCAACAGCTTTCACATCTTCTTTTTCCCCGTTTCCGTCGCAGAAAACAACACACATCAAAACCAAAGAGCAGATTAGCGACAGACAACAGCCAATCCACAACGCCACATTGGAGTTCCCTTTTTTCTTTTCGGGAATCATTTCATTCGATTCGTTCTTTAATTCTTCCATATCGGTATATCAATTTTATGAAACAATGCAAAAATACAACAAACTAACGAAACAGAAAGCGTTTTATTTCAATATAAAACACTCAAACGACGAATCAGTCGCATGTTTTCAGGTATGGAATCAATCGTTCAGCCTCTTGTTCGCTCAAAAAGTGAATATAACGAATCTCTTCCGCCGATTGAAAATCCTTTCCGTAGTCTTTGCGAAAACGAATCAAAGCCTTGGCAAGCTGAAAGTCGATATAAGGGTGAGCGGTCAGCTGTTTTATCTCGTCCGAATTGATGTTTATCTTTCTTATATCGGTTTTCCCGACCGTGAAATGCCCTTTGATTTGTTCGAAAAGCTCGTTGTCTATTCCGTAAACCTCTTTCAGTTGCTCCACATTCACGTATCCGCCAAGCCGTTTGCCGTATTTGTAAATTCTTACAGCCCTTACCTTTCCTATTCCTTTGATTTGTTGCAAGTCCAAGCTGTCACAGGCGTTCAAGTCCAAGACCAAAACCTCTCTGACTTTGTTTTGTGCTTTCAATTCGCTTTTTTCCGTCTTCGCCTCTTCGATTGCAATGCTTTCAATCCTGTTTTCTGCCTTTGATTCGAAAACAAGATAAGGCGAAATCAAAGCAAACAACTCGTCAGTCATACAATACAACCTCCGAAAGTGAGCCTTATCCCTGAAACCTCCCGATTTATCGCGATAATTCACTATGTTGGAAGCCTGAGCCTTACTCAGACCGAACGACAACAACTCTTCGTAAGACACAAGGTTCGGATCGAACGGACGGAAGGCATAACGGCGATTTTCTTTCTTCGCTCGGCGGTTGTCCGATCTTTGTTTCGAATTTCTGAAACCTGATTCCGCTTTACCCTTGTTTGCATCCACGAAAACCAAATCGTCTTTCACTACAAACAAAAGCACAGCCACACAAAGCACAACGCCGCCGCAAAATGCCAAAACCAACCTGTAAGTCCTGAAAACAAAAGTAAAACGCATCCGAAGCTAATCGAACAATTCTTCAACCGCTTTTCGAATGTCCGCTCCGAACATTCCGCGTTTTATCACCTTGCCGTCCTTATCCGCAATAAGGTTCATAGGAATGTATTCGAAGTCATAGCGACTTGTAAACTCCATTCCGTCCCCTATGAGCGAGAGCCACGGCAACGGATTCTCCTTTACAAACTCCAACCACATGGCAGGATTCGTATCGATCGAGATGCTGACAATCTCCAAGCCCTTTGCATTGTATTCGGAGTAGAGTTGCTTCAACAGAGGCAGCTCTTCACGACACGGAACGCACCACGAAGCCCAGAAACACACCAATACATATTCATGAGGCTTTATGTCGCGTTCGGTAAACACCTTTTCATTCACATCCAAAGCCGAAAACGAAAGCACCGATGAGCTTAACGCTTTTTTCTTCCTTTCTTTCACCACATTGCAAAGGAAGTTCGCCCATTTGTTTTCATAATCCACATTCAGGCAAAGCCCGTCGCAATATTCCGTAATCGCATCGGAATCCCGCACATCGCCTTGCAAAACCTGTCCGATGAGAAGCACGTACGCCGAACCCGACTCCGGATATTTCGCAAACAAATCCTTGTACAACGAAACCTGCTTTGCCCTTATCTCATTCTTCTCTTTCTCATTGCTTTTTCCCAAAGCCATCTCCTCAAAGCCCGTCAGCTTGGACAGAAAGTCTGAGAAATCCTCCGCATAGCCGTTTCCCGAATAACGAACCGTGGCAATACCCTCACCATTCAAAGCCCGGCTCACATCTTTCACACTCACACAAGTCTCTTTCCCCTTTTCGAGAGGCAGAACCATGTTTCCGACAAACTTACCCTCAGTCGTGCGAATCAGAAGCGAACAATCCGCATACCTGCCTTTGAATTGCAAAGAATCGAACACCGTTTCAAACCTGCCGTTGTCAAATTCCGCAAACACCAAAGTATCTTGTCGTCCCGCCTCGATTTGTTCCGGATCGGCAGAAACAACCGTCAGCGTTCCCTTTGTCAGCTCCGGAATCTCCAAAACGAAAGATGTAGATTTCGAACACGAACAAAAGAAAACGCAAAACGCCGCACAAAAACATAATAACCTTTTCATAAATCTTCAAATTAAACACTGCAAAGATAAGCATAAAGTCGCAAAGCTCGCAAAAGAGGCTCCACGAATCTCGCGTATCAGCACGTATTTTTCTCTCGCAAAGACGCAAAAGTCGCAAACCTTGTTTGCAATGAGCTATGAGCAGAGAGCAATGAGCCGAAAGTTGCTTAAAAAATCCTCAAAGCCCACAACTCAAGGCTCAAAGCTCGTTGCTCAAAGCCCAAAGCCGAAATGAAAAGATTCGTGTAAATT
>JAZNIO010000045.1:0-32208 GCA_045577535.1 Candidatus Onthomorpha sp.
CTTGGGCAAAGTAAATTAAACAGATTATTAAAGTTAAATTAAAATTATTAAAGAGATGAAAAAAATTTTCTTAATGGCTTTGTCGGTATTTTTATTCTCGACAACAGCAAGTTTTGCAGGCAATGACGATAATTCAAACAAAGTTGCCAATAATGAAAATAACGAAATAGAAGTTTCAATCGAAAAAGTAACTCCTGTCAGAGAGGAAGTAGAAAGGGTTACAGCGGATAAATGGAATCCTGAAAGAGAGGAATGGACTGGTGAAGAGCGTTTAACAATCTATTACAATAGAAATGGATACTATGAGGCTTGGTTTCTCGGAGGCTGGTATTTCCGAGTAGAAGAATCTGATAAGAGAGGATACGAATATGTTATTAGGCGTGATGATACTCGACATTTTTATTTTAATGCAAAAAAGTTCTAATACCATTTGAAGCTTGATTAGAAAAAAACTCAAAACAGCTTTATAATATAATAAGGTAAAGAAAAACGAGCGTTCGACCTGCTTTTGCATTTGCGAACGCTCGTTTTGTTTTTTTCAAAAGACAACAGACGACAATATAAAGACAACAAGACCACGAGACTACAAGTCCGCAAGTATGCAAATCTTGTTGTCTCGTTGTCTCGTTGACTTGTAGTCCTTTTACCTCAGCCTTCGCGTTCTTCGCGTCTTTGCGAGAGAAAAGCTCAAAGCTCGTTTTCTCAATCTGCGAAGAAGTCGGGAGAGAAGTTTACAAGGTATAGTTTTTCTTTTGCACGGGTTACGGCTGTGTAGAGCCAGCGGAAGTAATCCGAATCGAGCATTTCGTCGCTGAAAAAGCCTTGCTGAATGAATACGGTCTGCCAATCGCCTCCTTGAGCCTTGTGGCAGGTCAGGGCGTTGGCGAATTTGATTTGCAAGGCGTTATAGTGTTTGTCTTGTTTGACGGCTTGTTTTATCACGGCTTTGTTTGAGAGATTGCGGGAGTGGTGTTCGACGAGTGAATCGTAGAGTCGGCGTTGTCGGTCTTCGTCCAATGATGCTCTGTCGTCGAAAAGGGTATCGAGAATCACCGTCAGCTCGATTTCAGTTTCCTCCCTGCCGTCTGCAAACTTCACCGCAAGGTCTGCAAATCGAAGTCCGAAAGCTTCTTCGTAGCCGAATATGCGTGTGATTTCGAGCATGTCGCCGTTGGCAATGAAGTCCGAGAGTGCGGCTTTCTCGCTCCAAAAGTAGTTGTTTTTGACTGACATTATCGTTTCGCCTATGTCGATTTGGTTTTCTTTTTCCAAGATTGCGGTTCTGACGTATTGGTTTATCCGATTGGCGAGTTTGTTTGTCCGGGTAACGATCAGCACTTCGTTGACGCCTTTTGTGCGATATTCGTTGCGGAGTGTATCTTCCAAGTCGCAGGCTTCGACTATTTGTACGTCGTTCAGGTCTTTTGTCTTGAAGATCGGGAGTCTGATTCTGCCATTTGCCAGTGCCCAACGGAGGTTTGACGCATTGCGGAGTATGCCTGATTGCAGTGCCTGGCGGACTACTTGTGTCAGACGGCTGTACAGGGTTTGCATGTCGAAGTGTGATTGCATGTAGTCTTTGTCGAGTGCGGGTGATGCGGTGCTCCCGATCGGTGGAAGTTGGGCTGTGTCTCCCATGAAGACGATCTTGTTTCCGTATCCGCCGAGGCAGTGCGTCAAAAGGTCGTCCAAAAGGTTGCGGGCTTCGAATGTGTGTTCTCTGCCGCCGATCATGGAGGCTTCATCGACGATGTAAAGTGTGGAAGTGTGTTTGTTGGTTTTCAGTTTGAGACTTATGTTTCCGTCGGCGTCGATAGAGGAGTAGTAGATGTGTTTGTGGATTGTCGAAGCGGCTTTTCCTGAGTTGCGTGCAAGGACTTTGGCTGCCCGTCCGGTGGGTGCGAGCAGTATGGTTTTGATGCCGTAAAAGGGAAGCACCTTTACGAGTGCGGACATGAGCCCTGTCTTTCCTGTGCCTGCGTATCCGTCTATTATAAAGGCTTTTGCGTCGGGCATGTGGAAGAGAAAATCCGACAAGGCTTCGACCAAAGTTTGTTGATCTTCGGTGAAGTCGTGTTGAAAGGCTTGTTGAAGTTGTCGAAAAAACATTTCGTTATTTCAGTGTCTCGATTGACGGTTTCAGATTGTTGCTTACGAATGTTTTTGTCTTGCCGTCGCTGTCGCAAAAGATGAATATAGCTCCGTATTCCGGGTGTTTGCCGAGAAATTCCTTTGCTTTGTCGATTCCCATCACCATCAAAGCGGTTGCGATTGCGTCAGCTGCGGTTGCGGATTTGGCAACTACCGATACGCTAAGCAGGTTGTGTTTTGCCGGTTCGCCGGTTTTGGGGTCTATGCTGTGGGAATATTTCACTCCGTCTTCGATTATGTATTTGCGATAGTTGCCGCTGGTTACTACGGCTTGGTTTTCGAGTTTTATGAAGCTGTTGTATTCCCGCGGTGCGTCGAGACTGTCGGAGGGTTCTTCGATTGCGACTCTCCATTGCTGACCGTCGGGCTTTTTGTCGGCGGCACAGACCTCCCCTCCTACGTCCACGATGTGTGAAACTATGTTATGGCGTTTCAAATAGTCGCTTACGGCATCTGCGGTGTAGCCTTGTGCTATTGCGTTGAAGTCCAGACGTGTCTCGGCAAAGTCTTTGTCGATTCGATCGCCGTTCAAACGCACTTTCTCAAAGCCTACGTATTGCATGATGGAGTCTCGTTGTCGTGTGTCGGGCTTGTTGATTTTTTCGTTGCCGAATCCGTATGCCTGAACCAAGGGTCCGACGGTTATGTCGAAGTATCCGTCTGTCAATTCGGAGTAATGACGTGCCGCTTCGAAGTTTTCGATGAATATCTTGTCGAGTGCGGTTGCTTCATTGCGGTTTACTTTGCTCAGAACGGACTTCGGATTCCAGAGAGAGAGGCTTGCGTCGATTGCTTTGAAGATGCTGTCGATGCCGGCTTTGATGTCGTTTTCCGAAGGCAGGTTCTTCTTTTTCGCCACTTCGTCTGCGTAGTTGTAATAGACTATGTGATAATATGTTCCTTGAGTTCTGCCGTCCAATGTGAACTTACGCATTTTTTCTTCCCTGTTTCCGCTGCACGAAACCAAAATAAGAGTTGCGATTGTTGACAGAAGGATTTTTTCAAGTCTCTTTTTCATAATATAGAATTTACTTTGATCGAATTGCAAAGGTAACATTTGCTACGAAATCTTGAATCCGAAAAAATGAATCTTTGTTCTAATTTATTGATTCTCAGTTTTAATTTTTTCTTTCTTGAATGTAACATTTTGCTTTCGAAGACGTATATAACGGAAATTTGAATGGGATTTTTTGGGACTTTATGGTAAAAAGTTTTCAACAAATGGCTTTTTTTGGAATAAAAGTAGTAATTTTACAAACTGAAAAAAAGTAGTTATTTATGTCGTCAATCGTAGGAGTGGAATTTTGCAAGGTGGATTCAAACGGCAGGTTCAAATTGCCTGTTGCTTTGAAGAAGCAAATCATTGCGAGTGATGACGTACGCTTTGTTATCAGGAAAAGTATATATGGCCGATACTTAGAACTTTTTACCTATTCCGACTTCCAGAAAGAGGTGGAACGACTACAAGAAAACTTGAATCCGTACAATCCGAGTGCCAAGCGATTGTTCAGACGTTTGACTCAGGCAAACATAATCGAGCTTGACGGCAATGATCGCGTACTTATTCCTGTCGAACAACGCACTACGGCGAGCATAGACAAAGATATAGTTGTCGTGGCCTCAGGAAAATATATGGAGATCTGGGATGCCAAAACTTACAACGAAATAGACAATGATGACTTTGACTATGTCGCTTCAGCAGAACAGTTGTTGAGCGGAGTTGTAAAAGGCATTGAGGATTTGTAATATATGTCGGAAGAAATTTATCACGTACCTGTCATGTTAAAAGAGTGCATTGAGGCTTTGGATATAAAGCCCGATGGCACGTATGTCGATGTTACATTCGGCGGAGGCGGACATTCGAGAGCGATTCTCGAGAAGCTTTCGGAGAATGGTCGTTTGTTTGCATTCGATCAAGACCCGGATGCAGTGAATAATGCAATCGATGACGATAGATTTTGTTTGATAGAAGAGAATTTCGACAAATTAGAGGAGTGTTTGAAGCTTTACAGAGCCAATAAAGTTGATGGAATTTTGGCAGACTTGGGAATATCTTCTCATCAGATTGATTGTCCGGAGCGAGGCTTCAGTACGAGATTCGACGGTGCCTTAGATCTGAGAATGAATTACCAAAAGGGATTGACGGCTTCTGATGTTGTCAATTCTTATTCGGTGCAGGAACTTTGCAGAATATTGAATGATTATGGCGAATTGCCGAATGCATACAATATTGCCAAAGCAATAGTGAACAAACAGGAAGAAGGAATTTTCTCGACCAATGAATTGATGGAAGTATTGTCAAATTCGAGATGCGTTCCAAAGGGGAAAGAGAATAAATTCTTTGCAAAGGTTTTTCAGGCTTTAAGGATAGAGGTTAATCAAGAGCTGTCCTGTTTGGAAAAAATGTTGGACCAGTGCGACAAAGTAATGATTCAGGGAGCAAGATTAGTCGTTATGAGCTATCATTCCTTGGAAGACAGATTGGTAAAGAACTATATGAAGTCCGGAAATTGTGCAGGGGTGATGAGCAAAGACTTTTTCGGTAATGTGATAAGTCCGTTCGAGGTATTGACACGCAAACCGATGACAGCGACAGAAGAAGAGATGGAAATGAATCCTCGTTCCAGAAGTGCAAAACTAAGAATCGCAAAAATGAAATAGGGAATGAATTTCGGTGAAATAATACAAGGTAAATTATTATTGGGGAAATGGCTTGTTTCAAATGTCATTCTGTATATGTTAATCGTGGTATTGTTGTTGTTGTATATAACAAACAGATATGGAATTGAAAAAACAGTTAAAAATATAGAGAGTTGTTCGAAGGAAATCAAAGCTTTGAACTTGGAACATATTAAGATGAAGACAAGGTATCAAAATTCCGCAATGATGCATGTGATTGCAGAAAAATTGGAACCTACCGGAGTTGATATTTCCAAAGAACCGATTAAAGAGGTTATATTTATTTCGAAGTAATACTATGAGTAAGAAGATTGGAGATAAAGATAAGTTGTTTGATTCCAGACTTTTGGTGGTCTTTACTTTGTTTTGGATTGCCCTTCTGTCGATTCTTGTGGCTACAATCTATTTGAAAGTTGTCGAAAGAGATGAATGGGTTGAATTGGAGAAGAAAAGAATCTTCAAGAAAAGGGAATACAAAGCAAAAAGAGGCAATATCTATGCGATAGATCCTGATAACGGAGAATTCCTTTTGCTGGCAACTAACGAACCTCTTTATGATGTTTATGTGGATCTTGGAAAAACCAAGCAGAAAGAAAAAGGGAAAGTAATAAACAAGTATGTCATTTCCGAGAAATCTTACAATGCGGGTATAAATGCTCTATGTGATAGTCTGGCTTCTTTACTCAAAGATAAGAAAAACGCAAAAACATCGGCAGAATACAAAAAGTATTTCAATGATAAGCGAAAGAAAAATCAGAGATATGTAGCCGTGGCAAAGAAGGTTACGAAAGGTGAACTTGAAAGAATGAAACGATTCCCGGTAATCGCTTATCAAAAGCTTAACAGACAAAAAAAGCCGACAGGGATTTATAGATTCGTCGGAGCGATTCACGTAGAGGAAGGATACAAAAGAACCTATCCGTACTATCCTTTGGCAAGAAGAACAATCGGAGTAAATGTTACTGAAAATGGTTGCGATACCTGCTTCAACGGAATAGACGGAGCATTTTCTAAATATTTGTCTGGTGAAAGTGGATTCAGAGATGAAAGAAAGATAAACCCGGGAGAATGGGTGCCTATCAATATAAATGAAAACATAAAGACGGTTGATGGCTTTGATGTGGTAACAACCATAGACGTAAGCTTGCAGGAGTTGGCAGAAAACTCACTCAGAACTTGTCTTGACAGCAATGATGCCAAGAGTGGTTGTGTTGTGTTAATGGAAGTTGCGACTGGACATATCAAAGCAATATCTAATTTGACCATTAACGAGAATGGGGAATATTTTGAGAGCAACAATATTGCTGTCTCGGATATTTACGAACCCGGTTCCACATTTAAGATAGTTACCGCAATGATGCTGTTGGATAAAGGTTTGGTTGACACTTCAGATGTGGTTAGTAAAGGCTCGAAAATATTTGCTAAGAAAGTTGAAGTCAGGGATGGTAAAACTCCGAATGGAGAGGTGTCATTTGCTCGTGCGTTGGAAATTTCTTCTAACGTAGGAATATGTGATGCTGTCTTCAAAAATTATGGTAAAAATCTATCTAAATTCGGTGAAGATTTGAAAGAGTATTTCAGATTTGAACGTCTCGATATGGATATAATGCTTCATGAGCCTAAACCAACGATTCAAAAGACCAACGACCCAACTTCACTTTCGAGAGTAAGTTATGGATATGGTTCAAGCATGACTCCGTTGCAGATGCTTACTTTTTACAATGCAATAGCTAATGGAGGCAAAATGATGAAACCAATGTTCGTTCAGTCGTTGATGAGAGACGGAGTTGTGAAAGAAACGTTTGAACCTGTTGTCATTTCAGAAAGTATTTGCAAAAAAGAGACAATAGATAAGTTGCATAATATATTGAAAGGCG
The DNA here is from genome assembly GCA_045577535.1 of Candidatus Onthomorpha sp. GTDB lineage: Bacteria > Bacteroidota > Bacteroidia > Bacteroidales > P3 > Onthomorpha. Next base: position 6,708 of record JAZNIO010000045.1, read on the forward strand.
TTGTTCAAAATGGAACCGGTCGAAGATTGAGAAGCGCTTCTTACGGTATAGCCGGAAAGACCGGAACTGCAGAAATAAATTATGCAAACCAAAAAGAATCTGTACGATATAACAGAGCGTCCTTTGTAGGTTACTTTCCTGCAGATGCCCCTAAGTATTCTTGTATAGTGATTATTGCTGAGCCTAAAAAGCATCACACACACGGAGGCGACTTGGCTGCACCTGTGTTTAGGAATCTTTCAGACAGAGTTGTCGGAACAAGGATTGGTTTCGATGAAATCAAGAAAGATTCAATTCATTTCAAATATCCGATCCTTAAATACGGAAACAATGTCAATTACAATGCATTCTGCAAAAGTTTAGGTTTAAAAACGTCTGTTCCGACGGCATTGTGGGTAAAGGGAATAGAAAAAAAAGGTGATTGTGTCTTGACTGAACAAAGATTGAATAAAGAAAGAGTTCCGAATGTCATTGGTTTGACTATAAGAGATGCAATATATATGTTGGAGAATATGGGGATGAGAGTGAAATTCTCAGGAAAGGGCAAAGTTATCAGTCAAAGCATCGCACCGGGAACAAAATTAGATAAAAGGAATAGAGTGATTGTACTTGAATTACGAAGTGCAGACAGAGAAAATCAATAATGTCATGAAATTGTTATCGGTTTTATTAAACGGATTGAACATTCTGCAAAGAGTTAATGAGAATGATGTTCGGATAAATCAAATAGAGTTTGATTCTAGAAAGGTTTGCGAAGGGACTCTTTTTGTTGCACAGAAAGGAGTCGTGAGTGATGGTCATGACTATTTGGATTCTGCAATCGCAAATGGGGCTGTTGCTGTTGTGGTAGAGGAATTACCGCAAGATATAAATGATGAGATTGTTTATATAAAGGTAGAGAATTCATCATACGCTCTTGGAATTTTAGCGAAGAACTATTTCGAAGACCCGTCTTCAAAGTTGAAACTCGTGGGAATAACAGGCACAAACGGAAAAACAACAACTGCCACCTTATCATACGATTTGTTTTCTTCCTTGGGCTATTGTTGCGGATTAATATCGACAATTGTAAATAAAATAGGAAGCAAGAGTCTCGCCACTGAAAGAACCACTCCCGACGTTTTAAGTTTGAATAAATTGCTTCTTGAAATGGTTGAAGCGAAATGCGAATATGTTTTCATGGAAGTAAGTTCTCATGCCGTGGTGCAAAATAGAATTGCCGGCTTATGTTTTTTCGGGGGTGTTTTCAGCAATATCACTCATGACCATTTGGATTATCATAAGACCTTTACCAATTATATAAATGCGAAAAAAGGATTCTTTGATTCACTGCCTAAAAATGCATTTGCTCTTACCAATATAGACGACAGGAATGGCGAAAAGATGTTGGAGGGAACAAAAGCCAGAAAATACGCTTATAGTTTGAATCGATTGGCTGACTTTAAGACAAAAATAGTTGAAAATTGTTTTGAAGGCTTATTGCTGAACATTAACGGCAAAGAAGTAAATACCCTGCTGGTCGGTCGATTCAATGCTTACAATCTTACTGCCATTTATGCCATTGCCCGTCTTTGCGGACTTGATGAACAAGAAACGTTGGTCGGATTGAGCAAATTGAGAGCTGCTGCAGGAAGATTTGAGCCTCATTATTTGAAAAACGGAGCCACGGCAATAATTGATTATGCTCATACTCCAGATGCATTGGATAATGTTTTGTCCACGATAAATTCCATCAGAACCGGCGGTACCCTGATAACGGTGGTGGGTTGCGGAGGCGACAGAGACAAAACCAAACGTCCGGAAATGGCTGCCATAGCAGAAAAAAGCAGCGATATTTTGATACTTACTTCGGATAATCCGAGAACAGAAGAACCTGAAAGGATATTGGATGACATGAAATCGGGAATAAACAATCTCGAAAAAGTGTTTACAATAACTGATAGAAGAGAAGCAATAAAGTTGGCTACACAATTGACCAAAGGAAAAGAAGATATAATCCTCATAGCCGGGAAAGGACATGAGACGTATCAAGAAATCAATGGAGTGAAACATCATTTTGATGACAAGGAAGAAGTTTCCAAATATTAAATAACAAGATAAAAAAAAGGATATGTTGTATTATTTGTTTGATTGGTTGCATGATAGCCTGAATATCCCCGGAGCGGGAGTTTTTCAGTACATCTCGTTTCGTGCAGCCGGAGCAATCATAACGTCTTTGTTGATAACAATAGTGTTCGGTAAAAAACTGATAGAGTTGCTTCGAAAAAAACAAGTCGGAGAGACTGTGAGAGATTTGGGATTGGAAGGACAGAAAGCCAAAGAAGGGACTCCGACAATGGGAGGTTTGATAATATTGGCGGCAATCTTGATACCGACTCTGTTATTCGCAAAATTGGATAACATATATGTGATAATAATGTTGATAACCACGGTTTGGTTGGGAGCATTAGGTTTTTTGGACGATTATATAAAAGTATTCAAGAAGAATAAAGCAGGTTTAAGTGGTAAATTGAAAATAATCGGACAAGTGGTTTTGGGAATAGTTGTCGGATGCTTGATTTATTTTCACCCGGACATAACAATAAAGGAAAAACAAGAGATAGAAAAATATGCGGAATCTCATAACCTGCAAAAGGATTCTGATTACGAACAAGCAAAAGCTGAGTTCATGGAAGAATCTTCTCGTTCCACCAAGACCACAATACCATTTGTGAAAAATAATGAGTTCGATTATAGTTGGCTTATCAAGTGGGTTGGAGATGATTACAAAGATTATGCTTGGATTGTTTTCATCCCGATAGTCATATTCTTAATCACTGCCATTTCAAACGGAGCCAATTTGACTGATGGCATAGATGGTTTGGCCACAGGTACGTCTGCGATAATCGGTGCTTGTCTTGCTGTTTTGGCATGGGTGTCCGGAAACATAATATTCGCCGATTACCTGAACATAATGTATATTCCAAATGTCGGAGAACTTACAATATATATCGCAGCCTTTGTTGGAGCGACCATAGGTTTTTTATGGTATAATACATATCCGGCACAGATTTTCATGGGAGACACAGGCTCGCTGGCAATCGGAGGAATCATAGCCGTATTTGCAATTCTCATTAGAAAGGAACTGTTAATCCCTATTTTATGTGGCGTTTTCATAGTCGAAAATCTTTCAGTGGTTATGCAAGTATCTTATTTCAAGTTTACAAAGAGAAAATACGGGGAAGGCAGACGCATATTCTTAATGTCGCCTTTGCATCATCATTATCAGAAAAAAGGATATGCCGAACCTAAAATTGTTCAGAGATTCATGATAGTATCAATCATTTTGGCAGTAACAACAATTGTAACATTAAAATTAAGATAATAAAATGAATATAGAAGACTTGGCAGTTCAAGGCAGGAGATCTGTTTACGGAAATTTGGCAGAAAGAAAATATTCCGAGGTTCTTCGTTATCGTAATGAAACTTTGAAAAATATGTTTTCAGATAGCAAATCGATGAATCATAGAAACCAGATTGTCGCAAACATAAAAGGTGTCAGCTATATTGATGATGCGAAGAGTATAAAGCCGAATTCTACTTGGTTTACTTTTGAACAGACAAACAATCCAATTATTTGGATATTGGAAGCTGATAGAAATATCTGTAATTTGGCTTCTTTGATTAATGAAGTAAAGCATAAAGTACACACTTTGATAGTTGTGGGAGATTGTATTGAAGAAATTAAAAAGACGTTTACAGGTTTGACAAATCTGATTCAGGCAAATAATTTGGAGGAAGCAGTAAAAACGGCATACTTTTTTGCGAACGAACCGGATGTTGTTATATATTCACCTGCTTCAGGTAATGAAGAAAATGTAGAAAACAACGGAAGAAGATTCTTAGACTTCGTAAACGATTTATAGATTATTTCTTGGTTTCTGTGTGATGAAGTTATCGACTGACAAATTAAAGGTGAGAGGTGATAGGATCTTATGGATCGTATACATTGTTTTTATTCTGATATCTCTTTTGGAGGTTTATAGCAGTATGGGTAAGATGGTGTACGAGAAAGATGGCGGAGATTTTGTCGGAATGTTCATGAAACATCTCAGAATATTGACTTCAGGTCTGCTATTAACGTATATAGTTCATCTTATCAAGTATAAAAATTATTCAGCCCTTACAAGAATAGCCTATTTCTGTTCATTAGTTATATTGTTTCTTGTATTGGCTTTCGGTTTATCAGATGGTAAGGCTGCGTCTCGGTGGATAGAAGTGTCGACAGTTCAGTTTCAGCCATCTGAGATTGCGAAGTATGTTCTCATTTTATTTGTTGCGAATGAATTGGCAATAATGAAGGAAGCGGGTATAAGGGAACGAAAAAACTTTTTCAGATTATTGTTAGAGATAATCATTATTTGTGGACTTATATTTTTTGATAATTTCTCCACGGCTTTGTTGATTTTCATCGGATGCTACATAATGATTTTTGTGGCAGGGGCTAAAATAAAGGATTTGTTGTTACCTGTTGTTGCCTTGCTGATTGTGCTTACTGCCGTAATATGGATTGAACCAGAATTTTTAGATCGTTCGAATACATGGAATAACCGTATTGAGATTTATGTGAGTTCGGATAAGGATGAGGTAAATCAACCGAATATTGCAAAGATGGCGATTGCAACAGGTGGCTTATTGGGAAAAGGAATTGGGAATACAACTCAAGGAAGGTTTTTAAGCGAATCTCATAACGACTTTATCTTTGCCATAATATTGGAAGAAGCAGGTATCTTTGCCTGTATAATTATATTGGGACTTTATGCAATTCTATTTCATAGGGCGGTCATAATATCAAAAAAAGCGAAAGGCTTATTTGGTCGCTATACTGCTATCGGGATTGGAAGTATGATTTTCCTGCAAGCCGTAGTCAATATGATGGTTGCAACAGGTCTCTTGCCCGTAACGGGACAAACGCTTCCGTTTATAAGCTATGGAGGCACTTCTTTTTGGATAACAAGCGTTGCGTTCGGCATATTGCAGAACATAAGTGCAAATAGTCAAGAAACAGAACAAAGTTTCGATGAAACGAAACTTGAATCTGAAACGCCAGAACTTGAATCGGAGTCAGCGGAATCTTAAATGAGTGATTGTATATAAATGAATATATTATGAGAGCAATAATCAGCGGAGGAGGAACAGGTGGACACATTTTTCCTGCAATAGCAATAGCAAATGCTTTGAAGGAACAATATCCGGATAGTGAGATATTATTCATAGGGGCAAAAGGAAAGATGGAAATGCAGAAGGTTCCACAGGCAGGTTATCAAATTATAGGTTTGCCGATTGCCGGATTCCAACGAAAGAAGTTATGGAAGAATTTCATGCTCCCTTTTAAGGTTCTTTACTCTACAATAAAGGCCAGACGGATCATTAAATCCTATGCTCCGGATATTGTCATTGGTGTAGGAGGATATGCTTCCGGACCAACGTTAGCGGCAGCAGTTGCCAAGGGAGTGCCAACTCTCATTCAGGAACAGAACTCCTATCCCGGAGTAACAAACAAAATGCTTGCCGATAAGGTGAATCTGATTTGTGTTGCTTACGATAAAATGGACAGATGGTTTGATCCGAATAAGATTGTCTTTACAGGAAATCCTATAAGACAAGTCATAGCCGGACTCAACGAAAATATAGAAGACAAAAAAGAAAAAGCATACTCGACATTCGAATTGTCAAAAGACAAAAAAGTTGTTTTGGTTGTCGGAGGTAGCCTTGGTGCGTTGACAATCAACGAAAGTATATATTCCAACTTGGATTATTTCGAGAAAAACGATGTTCAGCTTATCTGGCAGACAGGAAAATGGTTCTACGACAAAGCAAAAGCAAAAGTAGAGCAAATCCAAGCGACCAATATCAAAGTGTTCGATTTTATTTATGAAATGGAATTGGCTTATTCTTTGGCAGACGTCATAATTTCTCGAGCAGGAGCAATTGCGATTTCAGAATTATGTATTGTTGGAAAGCCTTGTATTTTGGTGCCTTCTCCAAATGTATCGGAAGATCATCAAACAAAAAACGCAAATGCTTTAGTTGCAAAACAGGCTGCTGTAATGGTAAAAGATATTGAAGCAAGAGAGAAACTGATATCTGCACTCGACGAAATAATACATGATTCCGCTTTGCAAAAAGCCTTATCCGATAACATCAAAGACATGGGAATAAGATCTGCAGACAAGAGAATAGTCGAGGAAATCGCAAAAATAGTGAGAAATTAGCAACAATGGAAGCAAAGACATATTATTTCATAGGTATAGGAGGCATAGGCATGAGTGCCGTCGCAAGATATTTCAAGTTGACGGGGCATTCTGTTTACGGATATGATAGAACTGCCACACAACTTACTCGAGAGTTAGAAGCAGAAGGAATGAATGTCATATACGAAGATGATGTTAATCATCTTTTGTCTGCAAATGCCGATATGATTGTTTACACACCTGCGATAGGACAGGATAACAAAATATTGAAATATGTAAAGGAAAACAATCTGCCTTTGAAGAAACGCTCCGAAATGCTCGGTCTGATAACAAAATCAAAAAAAACGATAGCTGTCGCAGGAACTCATGGCAAAACAACCACAAGCGGATTGATAGCTCATTTACTTAAGAAGAGTCATATCGGATGCAGTGCATTTTTGGGAGGAATTGCAAATAATTATGCCACGAATCATCTTGTCGATGCAAAATCGGATTATGTTGTTGTTGAGGCTGATGAATACGATCGTTCCTTTCTGCAGCTTGAACCTTACATCAGTGTTGTTACTTCCATTGCAGAGGATCATCTTGACATATATGGAAGTCTGCAAAACTTGAAACAAGCATTCTCAGACTTCGTTTCGAAAACACAGAATCAAGGTTTGATTTTCTTAAACAAAGAAATAGAAGATCAGGTGAGCACAGACAAAAAAACAAATACTTATTCTTTCTCATCGGATTCGGATTTCTATGCTGATAACATAAGAATCTCAAAAGGTAACTACTACTTCGATTTTCATACACCGAACAAAGTGATTTATGATATGAAGATGTCGTATCCCGGACTACATAATGTTGAAAATGCTGTAGTGGCATTGGCGGTTGCTTTCAGTCTTGGAGTAAACGAGTATGAGTTGCGAGATGCTTTGTCTGACTTTGCTGGAATGAAACGCAGGTTTGATCTCCGTTTGAAGACGAAAACGACAATTTATTACGATGATTACGCACACCATCCTCAAGAAATAGAAGCAACGATCTCATCATTGAAGAGTCTGTATCCTAATAAGCGTATATGCGGTGTGTTTCAGCCTCATTTGTATTCAAGAACCAAAGATTTCGCAGATTGGTTTGCTCGGTCGTTGGAAATGTTGGATGATGTGATTCTTCTGCCTATCTATCCGGCAAGAGAAGAACCTATAGCCGGGGTGAGTTCCAAAATGTTGCTTCACAAAATAAATAAGATGGATAAATATTGTGTTGATAAAGAACAGCTTTTGCCATTATTGGAAGCTTTACAACCGGAATTGTTGGTTACTTTGGGAGCAGGGGATATTGATAAGCTGGTAGAACCTATAACAAATATCTTTACAGATAATGAATAAGAAACTTCTGTACTTCATTGCAATCTTGGTTGCTGTTGTTGCAATTGTCGTTTTGTCAAATATAACAATGCGAAATCTTAAAGTGTCTGCCATAAACATTGAAATTGAGTATGGAGATAAAGATGTATTGATCGATAAGACTGATATTGTAAAGATGTTGCAAAGTAAATTTGGCAATATTCTTGAAAAGAAACGCAAAGAAATAAAAAGTGAAGAGATAGAAGAATATCTGGAGCAACGCAATCTTGTGTCTAATGCCAATGTTTATCTTACGCTTGGAGGAGAATTGAAATTAGAGATAGTGCAACGCAGTCCCATGGTGAGAGTATGCACATCAAATGGTTATCAATTTTATATAGATTCAAACAAACAGGTATGTAAATTAAAGAACGGACGTGCGGCAAATGTCATTGTTGCAAGCGGAGAATTGAAAGACCAACCTAAACAGGGAGATTCAATAGATTCGGTGTCATATCCTGTTTACAATCAAATATATGAGATAGTCTGGTTGATAGATCAAGATGAGGTATTGCGAAATCAAATAGATCAAATATATTATTCTGCGAAGGATAAATTTCAATTGTTGCCCAAAGTTGGGGATTATGTGATTTTACTTGGTAGTATCGAATTCTTGGAGGATAAGTTAAAGAAACTGCATCATCTTTACAAGGAAGGTTTTGTCAAACACGGCTGGGATAATTACAGCTTCGTAGATCTGACCTTTGAAAACCAAGTAGTTTGTACGCGAAAATGATAAAAAATTATAGATATGGAAAATAAAGAAAATATTGTTGTTGGTATAGATGTCGGAACAACGAAAATCGCTGTTTTTATCGGACAAAGAGACTCGGAAGGTAAAATTTCCATAATCGGAATGGGAAAAACGGAGTCCGATGGTGTGGAAAGAGGAGTCGTTAAAAACATTCAACAGACCTCAACTGCAATTAAGGCTGCGGTAGAGCAAGCAGAAACGATGGCAAACTATCAAGTAAAAGAAGTATATGTAGGTATAGCCGGACATCATATTAAAAGCTTGCGTCATCGTGGTAACATAATGATTTGTGAGGACAATCACATAATCACAATGCAAGATGTCGATAGGCTGAAACGCGAACAAAATAATCTGATGCTTGCACCCGGTGAACAGATTATTCATGTTGTTGCTCAGAGTTACAGCGTTGACGGGGATACAAGTACGACAGATCCTGTCGGAAGGATAGGAAAATGTTTGGAAGGCGACTTTAACCTGATCACAGGTAACGTTACAAATATCCAAAACATTTATCACAGTGTACGATTGGCCGGATATGAAGTAAAAGAACTTGTTTTGGAACCGATAGCATCAGCGGAGGCTGTCATAGATGCAACGGAAAAAGATGCAGGAATTTGTTTGGTGGATATAGGTGGAGGAACAACAGATATAGCAATATTTAAGGATGGAATATTGAGGCATACCGCAGTTGTCCCTTTGGCAGGAAATGTTATAACTGATGATATTAAAGAAGGATGTTCAATAATCAAAACTCAGGCAGAAGCTCTTAAAATCAACTTTGGAAGATGTCTTGAATCGGATAACTCACAGAATGAAATAATTTCCATACCTGGTTTCAGGGGAAGAGAATCGAGAGAAATATCTGTTCAAACCCTGGCAAGCATAATCAAAGCCAGAGTCAAGATGATTTTGGATCAAGTTCAGTATGAAATACATAGTACGGATTATGACAAGAGATTGATAGCCGGAATCGTACTTACGGGCGGTGGAGCAAAGATTAAAGATATTGTTCAACTGACTGAATTTATCACAGGTTTGGATGCAAGAATCGGAATTCCCAACGAACATCTCAGCGGCACTATCACCGATGAAATGAAACACCCTATGCATGCAACAGGTATTGGATTGGTTCTGAAAGGATTTCAAAACATCGACGAAGAAAATATGTTGAGAGGAAAAGTTTGTGAAACAGCTGAACCGATTCTTGAAGAGGAAACTCCGGAACAAGAAACCGAGGAAATGGAACAAGATGAAAATACGGAGAAAAACAGACGCTCGATATCAGATATATTGGTTGGCTTCTTCAGGTCAATAATCAGCGAAAAAAACGATTAAATTGTTTTTAACAATAGTCTGTTGAGAACTCCAATACTTTTGCCGATTCTATTCTGTTGAAAAGTAGTAATTTTACAAATTGATATAGTGACTTTCGGATTAAAAATAAATAAGCGTTATGGACGAACAATTACAGTTAAACAGCGTGATAAGTGATATTAGTTTTGTAAACGATGAAGAGAATGTCAAGACAAGCTCTTACATCAAAGTATTAGGTGTCGGAGGAGCCGGTACCAATGCGGTAAACAATATGTTTAAAAAAGGCATCAATGGAGTAGATCTGTATGTATGCAATACAGATGCTACAAGTTTACACGCAAGTCCTGTAAAAAATAAGATAAGCATAGGAAAACTTGGAGCAGGCAATGATCCGGAAGTCGGACGAATAGCGGCCGAAGAAAACAAAGAGCAAATCAAAAATGTATTTGACGATAACACCAGAATGCTTTTCATAACCGCAGGTATGGGTGGCGGAACCGGTACGGGAGCATCTCCTGTTGTTGCAGAGATTGCAAAAAGCGTGGTTTTGCCGGACAATAATGAGAAGATACTTGTTGTAGGTGTTGTTACGTTGCCGTTGAGCTTTGAAGGAAGAAAAAGAAAACAATATGCCGAAGATGGTATCAAAAAACTAAGAGAGTTCGTCGACTGTATAATCATAGTAAACACAGATAAGTTGAGAGGACGTAAAGGATTGACGCTTTCAGCTGCCTTTGCGATGGCTGATGATGTCTTATTAACTGCAGTAAAAGGCATATCAGAGATCATAACCAATGTCGGATTGGTACAAGTTGACTTTAGAGACGTTCAATCCGTCATGAAAAATTCCGGAGTTGCTTTGATGGGAATGGGAATTGCTGAGGGAGAAAACAGAGCTTTGGAAGCAATCAAAGCCGCTACAACATCCGAATTGTTGAATGACAATGACATCTCACAGACAAAGAACGTTCTGTTAACCTTTACTTGCAGTCATGATGCTGAAATCACGATGGATGAAATCGAAACCATAACTGACTATATTGCAGAGCAAACAAATACTGAAATAAACGTTATTTGGGGAATCAGTTACAATGATACATTGGAAGAGAAACTAAGTATAACGTTAATCGCTACAGGATTCGAGCCGAAAGAAATTGCAACCCCCGTTATAAGAGATGCGAATAACATAACGACTACAAATCACACAAACAATACTCCTAATTCATCCGGTGTCGATACTCCTTCCGGAAATTCCAATCTAACTGATATAACAAAAAAACAAGTATCAACTGATACGAATCAAACACAAACACAAAACACAAACGTGATTCGTGTTGATGAGAATATGAATCCGATAGATGGCACAGTGAATACTTCCGAGCAGGTGGCAACTACGATTGTCAAAACTACGATTGCAGAGACCGAACCGGTGTTCAGACAAGATCCTGTGGAAGTAACAAAACACAAACAAACATATGATTCGGATATTCGCCCAAGCGACATATATACTTCCAGAAACACCGCAAATAGAGACTTCGCTCAACGAATGGAATCTATTAAAAAGATAAAAGAATTAATGAATACAACCGAAGGATTGGAGCAGATAATAAATTCACATCCTGATGCAGAAAACAATTATGAAATTTCACAACGTTTCTCTGCACCAAAGCAACAAGCGAGTTTTGCGGTCAATGCCATGGGAGCAATAGACATTACAAGCAATTCTGCATTGGACGCACAAGTTGACTAAGCTAAAAATGATGAAAGTAAAAATAATAAACAAGTCCAAACATCCGCTACCTGCCTACGAGACTCCATTGTCGGCAGGTATGGATTTAAGGGCGGATTTGGAACAATCAATTATCTTAAACCCACATGAACGAGCATTAATTCCCACAGGCTTGTTCATTTCTTTGCCTCAAGGTTATGAAGCTCAAATAAGACCACGTTCCGGCTTGGCAGCAAAACACGGAATCACGGTTTTGAACTCACCGGGCACGATAGACGCCGATTACAGAGGCGAAATAAAAGTCATTCTCATAAATCACTCGGAACTTCCCTTTGAAATAAAAGACTCTGAACGCATTGCACAAATGGTGATAGCACAATACACTCAAGTAGAATGGGAAAAGGTTGATGAGTTAGACTGCACCGAGAGAGGAGAAGGAGGATTCGGACACACAGGAAAATAAACAATCACAATGACAATAGAAGAAGCAAACAAAGAATTTGCAAAGAGGGTGGCAACCCTAAGGAGGTGTCTTTGACATCGATAATTTGAAAACGCAGATTACAGGAGAAGAACAACAATCACAGGCAGATAATTTCTGGAATGACCCGAAGAATGCCGAAAAATTCCTAAAACAATTAAGCACAAAGAAAAATAAATTGGCGGATTTCGAGAAAGTGAACTCCGCTTTTGAAGATTTTCAAGTCATCAAAGAGTTTTTCGAAGCAGGCGATGTTGATGAAGCAGAAGCAGAAGAAAACATCGATAAACTCAATAAAGAAATAGAAGACTTGGAACTTAAAAGCATGCTATCCGAAGAAGAAGACGCACTGTCGGCTATTGTAACCATCAATGCAGGAGCAGGAGGCACCGAAAGCTGTGATTGGGCGAGTATGCTGATGCGAATGTACGTCCGTTGGGCTGAAAGAAACAAATACAAGCTAACAGAAATCGACTACCAAGAAGGAGATGTTGCCGGAGTGAAAAGCGTAAGCTTTCAAATCGATGGAACAAACGCCTACGGCTACCTTAAAAGCGAAAGCGGCGTACACCGTTTGGTAAGAATATCACCATTCAACGCAGCCGGAAAACGCCAAACCTCCTTTGCCTCAGTCTATGTCTATCCCGTTGTAGATGAGAATATAGAAATCAATATCAACCCTGCCGACATCGAATGGGACACATTCCGTTCCTCAGGTCCGGGAGGACAAAACGTAAACAAAGTAGAAACCGCCGTAAGACTGCATTACAAACCCGACAACATAGTCATAGAGTGCCAACAAACCCGTTCGCAACTCCAAAACCGCGAGAAAGCAATGCAGATGCTCAAATCGCAACTCTACGAAAAAGAACTACGCAAGAAAAAAGAAAAGATAGCCGAAATAGAAGGCAACAAAAAGAAAATAGAGTGGGGAAGCCAAATCCGAAACTACGTTTTACATCCGTATAAGTTAGTAAAAGACGTGCGAACCAACGTCGAAACAACCGATACCGCCGCAGTGTTGGACGGAGACTTGGACGCATTCATCAAAGCCTTCCTGATGGAATACTAAAACCAAAGAACACTACTTCTTTAACTGCTTTTTCTTATCCTTATACACCTGAGCGAGCTTGCCAATCATGGTTTTAAGCTCCTTTTTCTTTGCTTTCACCACATCGGGATTCTTTTTAGCCCACTCCAACAAAGGTTTGGCACACTCATCTTCCGCCTTTTTCAACTCAGCCTTATTCTTTGCCGCCTTAATCTTCTGTTCGCATTGCTTACACATAGCCTTAGGTTTATCCAAATCCCCTTCCGCAAACGCAAACAAAAACGGCACAACCGCCAAAGCAAGAAATAACTTACGCATACTCATAATTCTGTTTTTTATATCGCAACAAAACCGTCGCATCGGTTCGCAAAAATAAATCCAATCAACCAAATAACGTGATAAACCCTTGAAAATTATCTGACCAAATCGCAATTTAAGAATCTCAAACTTTGTTTCGGAAAATTCTTTTCAAGAAATAATTCCGTAGAATCAAGATTCGATTTTCCCGAACAAAGATTCACAAACACAAAACGAGCGTTCGCAAATGCAAAAGCAGGTCGAACGCTCGTTTTCCTTTACCTTATATATATAGAGAGCTTATTCCTCTCCCCAAATCTTAATGGTTTTATCATCTGAACCGCTGATAATTTTTTTGCCATCGGGACTAAATGCTACGGAACGGACCTCCCATGAATGTCCCTCCAAGGTTTTAAGGCATTCTCCTGTGTTTGCATCCCATATCTTAACGGTATAATCCGATGAACCGCTGATTATTTTTGTGCCATCGGGACTATATGCTACGGAAAAGGTATAATTTGAATCTCCCTCCAAGGTTTGATGGCATCCTCCTGTGTTTGCGTCCCATATCTTAATGGTTTTATCCAATGAACCGCTGATTATTTTTGAGCCATAGGGACTATATGATACGGAAGTAACAGGATCCGAATGTCCCTCCAAGGTTTTAAGGCATTCTCCTGATTTTGCATCCCATATCTTAACGGTTTTATCATACGAACCGCTGATAATTTTTGTGCCATCGGGACTATATGCTACGGATCTGACCCAATCTGAATGTCCCTCCAATGTTTTAAGGCATTGTCCTGTGTTTGCGTCCCATATCTTAATGGTTTTATCATACGAACCGCTGACAATTTTTGTGCCATCGGGACTATATGCTACAGAAATGACATTACTTGAATGTCCCTCCAAGGTTTGAAGGCAAGAGCCTGTGATTGCATCCCATATCTTAATGGTTCTATCATCTGAACCGCTGATAATTTTTGTGCGATCGGGACTATATGCTACGGAAACGACCCAATCTGAATGTCCCTTCAAGGTTTGAAGGCATTGTCCTGTATTTGCATTCCATATCTTAACGGTTTCATCCCCTGAACCGCTGATAATTTTTGTGCCATCTGGACTATATGCTACGGAATAGACATTATCTGAATGTCCCTCCAAGGTTTGAAGGCATTTAAACTTTGTGTAATCAATTTCTGTTCCACTATTACCACCTCCGGTTGGAGTATCTGTTCCTTCTTGTGGTTCTTCGCAACTTGCGAACAAAGCAGTAAATACTGCAATCAAACTAAAAATCTTTATTTTATTCATTTTCAACATCCTTTTTAAAGGTTAATAAATTGCACACAAAGATATAAAACTTTCATAAACCGACAAAAAAATCTCTCGCAAAGTTCGCAAAGTCGCAAAGTAAGTTATGCAATGTGTTTCCCTTTGTGAAACAATGTGTTTCCTTTACTGAAACAGAGTGTTTCTCTTCGTGAAACAAACTGTTTCTCCTTATGAAACACATAGTATCAGTAAGCGAAAAATTTTTGATAATAAGTTCGGAGATTGTTTTCCTTACTTTGGCAGTCGGCAGTCGGCGTTTGGCACTATTAAAACTGCGTCAGCCGAATGCCAAAGGCTGATAGCCAAAAGCCAAAGTAAAAATTTATTCTTCGTACATAAGGTTACAGCCTTTCACAACGCTGTTGTCTGCACGTCCAAGCACCTCAAAACTGCCGTCGGTGTTGATTCTGCCCAAGTCTTCCGTTGCTATGAAACTGCAAGAGTCTATATTTGCAAGGTCGATGATGTTTATAATGCCGCTTTTCCCTTGTTTGCATTCGCTGAAAGGGTCGTTGGTTTCTTTTATGCTTACTTTCAGCCAAGGCGGACATCGAAACGAACCGTCCGAAACGGCATACGCTTGAGAGAAAAGCTCGCACATTCCGTATTCGGAGGCGATTGAATCGGTGCCAAAGGCGTTGCAAAGTATGGAATGCAACTCTCGTTTCGAAATTTCTTTGCGTCTGCCTTTCATTCCGCCGGTTTCGAACACCGTTGTGTGCTTTAGGTTGAACGTATGCTTTTCTGCCAAGTCCAAAAGTGCGTATGACACTCCGAAAAGTATGGTTTTGATTTTCTTTTCCTCGTTTTCGATAAGCAGTTGTGCCACTTTGTCGAGTTCATAAGGGTAAAAACCGGAGCCTTTCGCTCGGCTCGATTTGATCAAACGGTCTATCATATAAATCAAAGAAGAGTTCGATTGCTCCTGATAATTGGGTAACATTGCCAAAAAGCAATAATCGTCTGCTTTTCCGAAGAATCGTTCGAATGCTTTGGTGAATGAGCGTTCGTAGATGTCGTAATCGCGTATCCAATGTTTGCTTTGCAGGTTTGAAGTCGTTCCCGAACTTTTGAAAAAGCCTTTCGGCTCTTCGGAAAAGGAGACTACCTTGTGCGTTCTGAAGAAAGAAATCGGCAAAAAGGGGATTTGATTGCTTTGTGTCGTGTTTTCGGGTTTCCGATTCAGCAGTTCGCACCATTGTTTGTAAACAGCATTGCGTTCATACTGCCATTTGAAAATCTGCAAACAGCATTCTTCGAAATCTTCTTTTGATTCAAGCTTAAATATTCTTTCTTTCAGAGGTGTCATTCTTAGTATATTTGTTGTAATTTTGCAAACGTATGAAAATAATTCGAAATATTCATCTTTGCAGAGTTAAAAAATGAGGAATCCTTTGTCGTCGAGACGTTATGTTGTCATAGGAATATTTGTTGTAGTCGGGCTTGTGTATCTTTGCAGACTCGCTTACTTGCAGATATTCGACGATACGTATGCGGAACTCGCCAACAGAAATGCTTTGCGTTATGTTACGCAATATCCGTCCCGGGGGTTGATTTACGATAGAAACGGAAAACTTCTCGTTTACAACGAAGCGGTTTACGATCTTATGGTTATACCGCGTCAGGTAAAAAACATAGATACTTTGGAGTTTTGCAATCTGTTGAAGATAACAAAGGAAGAATTCATTAAAAAGATGGAAAAGGCGAGGGCATACTCGACTTATACTCCTTCAATCTTCGAAAAGCAAATCAGCAAGGAAGATTTCGCACCGATTCAAGAGAAGATATATCAATATGAGGGCTTTTACGCTCAGTCGCGTACCTTAAGATATTATCCGGAGTCTGTTGCGTGCCACGTTCTCGGTTACATAGGTGAGGTAAACGAAGATATGATTGCCAAAAATCCGTATTACAAAAAGGGAGACTACATCGGAATGAGCGGATTGGAGAAGTCGTATGAAGAAATCTTGAGAGGGAAAAAAGGAAGCAAAATCACAATGGTCGATGTGCATAACAGAGAAAAAGGATCGTTCAAAGACGGAATTTACGATACCGCTGCAATTTCGGGAAAGAACCTTTACAGCACTATAGACATTGAGTTGCAAAAATATGCCGAAGCTTTGATGAAAAATAAAAGGGGTTGCATTGTTGCAATCGAGCCTTCGACGGGTGAAGTCCTTTGTTTCGTTTCAGCACCTTACTATGACCCGAATCTGTTGGTTGGAAGGGTGAGAGGGAAAAACTACAAGGCTTTGGCAGAAGATATTTCCAAACCTTTGTTCAACAGAGTGCTGATGGCGGAATATCCTCCGGGAAGTATTTTCAAAATAGCTCAGGCTTTGATTGCTTTGGATATGGGTGTGATACAGCCTAACAGCGGATTTATTTGCGATAAAAGCCTTGTCGGATGCCACGGTCATCCTTCTGCAACAAACGTTCGCGATGCGATAAAGATGTCTTGCAATCCTTATTTCTACAGAGTGTTTCAGCGAGTGGTGCAACAAACAAATCCGAATACGGGAAAGATTGACAGCAAGTATGGTTTGATGCTTTGGAATGCCGCTGCAAAACGTATGGGTTTTGGTACGCGTTTGGATATCGACCTTCCGAATGTTAGGAAAGGCTATATCCCCGATACGACTTTTTACAATAAATGGTATCCTTCTGGTTGGAATTTCCACACTATTTATTCCAATTCCATAGGTCAAGGAGAGGTTGGCGTGAATCCTTTGCAGATGGCAAACTTTGCTGCTTTGGTGGCAAACAGAGGCTGGTATATCACTCCGCATCTTGTTCGCAGTTATGGCGATGAAAAACAGAAAGAGAAATTCGTAAAGTATAGCAAGAAGAATTATAGTTTCATTCCGTCGTCTTATTGGGATTTGGCTGTGGAAGGAATGTGGGGCGTTGTGCATGAGGCTGGCGGTACGGCAAGACGTGCAAAAATTGATGATATTGCGGTGTGTGGAAAAACGGGAACGGCGGAAAATATTGGCGAAGACCACTCTGTGTTTATCAGTTTCGCACCTAAAACCAATCCAAAGATTGCTGTGGCGGTTTATATCGAGAATGCAAAAGGCGGAGGTGGTACTTGGGCGGCTCCGATCGCAAGTCTGGTAATCGAAAAGTACATTCGAGGCGAAGTAGAGCGTAAAGAAATGGAACAAATGTACATGGAAACAAATCCTTGTCAGCCTTTGCCGTTGGTTCGCAAAGTAAAAAAGAAAAAGAACTAAGTTTCGGAAGTTTGGATTAAAGAGCTGTGGTTATGGATAGAAGAAACAAAAATCTGATACAAAATCTTGATTGGGTGGTTATAGCCATCTATCTTGTGTTGGTATTTTTCGGTTGGCTGAATATTTATGCTGCAGTTTACGATGGGGAACATAGCAGTATATTTGACTTCAGCTGCAGATACGGAAAGCAAATCATTTGGATAGGTGCTGCATTGCTGATAGCCTTGTTTCTAATCATTCTCGACCCTAAGTTTTTCACTCAGACGTCTTATGTGATTTATGCCGTTTTTATTGCAATGCTCGTCGCGGTTCTTGCAATCGGTTCGGAGACAAAAGGAGCCAAGTCGTGGTTTGGGGTAGGTGATTTCGGGATTCAGCCTTCGGAATTTGCCAAAGCTGCAACCGCTTTGGCTTTATCCAAGTTATTATCTTCTATAGATGCGGATTTCAAACAATTAAAGACGAAAGTATGGGCTTTAGCCATAATTGCAATTCCGATGATGTTGGTTTTGTTGCAAAATGATACGGGTTCGGCTCTTGTGTTCATGAGTTTCGTTTTTGTGCTTTTCAGAGAAGGATTATCGAGCTATGTGTTGATTTTCGGAGCATTGTGTATATTGTTGTTCGTTTTGGCTTTGCTGATAGACAAGTACATTCTTATAGGGTCATTGTTTGCTGTGTGCATGATTTTATGGTATGTCATCAAACGAAAATCTCATAAGACAAAAATTTGGCTTTTTTTGGGCTGTTTCGTTGTAAGTTCGCTTTTTGTGCTTGCAGTGGATGTCGTTTTCGATAAAGTTTTGGAGCAACACCAAAAAGATAGAATTGAAGTGTTGCTTGGAAAGAAAGAGGATTTGAAAGGAGTCGGGTATAACGTTAATCAAAGTAAGATTGCAATTGGAAGTGGCGGATTTCTCGGAAAAGGATTCCTTAACGGAACTCAAACAAAATACAACTTCGTTCCTGAACAAGATACAGACTTTATTTTTTGTACGATAGGGGAAGAGTGGGGCTTTCTCGGGAGTGCTTTTACCGTTTTTTTATATCTTACATTATGTATAAGACTTGTAAAAATGGCAGAACGGCAACGAAGTAAATTCGCAAGGATATATGGATACAGTGTGGCAAGTATCATATTCTTTCATTTCTTTGTCAATATCGGAATGACCATAGGTTTGTTGCCCGTCATAGGAATACCGCTTCCGTTTCTAAGTTACGGAGGTTCGTCGCTTTGGGCTTTTACCCTGTTGTTGTTTATTTTTATCCGACAAGACGCATCTCGATTGGAGTTGATTTGATTTTTGAATCCGATAATTGGAAATCAAGAAATAAGAAAATGATTTCAAGATATAAAAAAAGGAAAGGCTGTTTCGACCTTTCCTTTTTTAAGTTTTGATGATTGCTAATTGCAACCTTTGTCAAGCATTATTTCAAGTACAAGATCATCCATTTGATTCATTCCGAAACGTCCTATCTTGCCGAGGTTCTCTATTGAACGGTCGATGTCTTGTTCTGCAATGCCGTCGGTCTGATTCACGACTATGTTGTTCATTGCAAGCAGTGCCGAATCAAAAGCTGAATTAAGTCCTGCTGAGATTTTGAGTGAGCAACTCGGTTTCGCACCATCGCAAACCATACCCGTTATTGTGTTTATCATATTGCGAATGACATGAGAGATTTGTTGCAATTCACCTCCTTGTAAGTAAACTATGGCTGCCCCGACTCCGATGGAAGCGTTGACTATTCCGCATAATGCAGAAAGACGTCCTATTTTGTTTTTTATGTATATCGAAACGAGATTGGACAATGTCAAGGCACGTATCGTTTCTTCTTTTGTTTTGTTAAGCGTTTTTGCGTATTCGACAACAGGAACGCTGCAAGTGATTCCTTGATTTCCACTTCCGGAGTTGCTGTACACAGGAAGAGTTGCACCATCCATTCTTGCATCAGAAGCCGAACAAGCAGCTGCAATTATCTTCTTTCGAACATTGTTGTCAGTATCATGAAGCAAACATTTGCCTATTCGCAAACCGTAATTGCCTCTTTGTCCTTCTTGAGATATATTTGTGTTTACCACTGCCATCTCGTATATCCATTCCAAAAAATCAATATCCGTATTGTCGGCATATTCATACACTTCTTTCAATGTCAGAGAAGATGCAGTGTCATTAACAGATGAATCCTGCGAGGTGGCGTTTTTTTCTTCGGTTTCCTGCTTGAATAATATTTCTTCGTCCTTCTGAATTAGTGTGAAATTGAGGTGATTTTTTGCAATTACAACTCTGGAACATGAATCGGGACCATAACAACAACATTCAATGTACAATTTTTCGCTTGTGTCTTTTTCGGAGATTGTTATTTTGTGAGAGTCCATCCATTGTTTTGCTTCAGAAAGGTTTTCTTTGGCATTTTCCAATACTTGCAACTCTTTACGACTTTCTCCGCAAACGACGCCCAATGATATGGCTATCGGCAGACCTATCATGCCGGTTCCGGGTATTCCAACTCCCATTGCGTTTTTTATTATGTTTTTCGAAAGAAACATTTCCACTCTTTCGACTTTGGAATTCAAAATTTCTTTAGCCTTTGCAACGGCTAACGCAACTGCAACAGGCTCCGTACAACCTACGGCAAGAACAATGTTGGCTTGCATTAGGTTTCGTATTTCTTCTTGTCTGTTCATAAAGTTTCTATTCTTATTCGGAATATATTTTTGAAAGGATTTCTTGTCGGTATTTCTTTGTGTAATCTTTTGAGAACGCCTCAAAATTTGTTTCTTTGTAGAATCCCTCTCCCATAAATATCAGAAATATTTCAAATTCTTGGGCTTTGTGATAACCGGGACAAATAGTCAGAAGTTTGCCACTGCTATCCAAAACAGAGAATGAAGGATATGATAATCTGTTGTTTAATAAAAAATATGCTAATTGGTGAGCACTTCCTCTACCTCCCCGTTTGTTCGTGTTTTTGTATGTTTTGCCGTTAAAGATTACGCTGTCGGAGGATTCTGCATTGAATTTGACCGGATAGAAGTAGTGATTTATTATTTTGGAAATAAGAGTGTCGGAAAAGGTATCTCTATCCATGCGTTTGCACCAGCCACACCAATCCGTGTAACAATCAACAAAATACAATTTTGCCTTGAGACTGTCTTCTCTTGCTTGTTGTTCTGCTTGCTCTATCGTAAGCCATTTGATTTCTTCTTGAGCCGATATGCCGCTACAGAAGAACAAAAATGATAGGAAAAGTAATAAATGTCTTGTCTTCATATATCCGCTTGTTTTTGATTCGCAAAGTTAAACTTTTTTTTGTTTTCGATTATTAAAAAATCGGTATTATGGTTCACTTTCTTGTTTTACGACTTTTGCACCTTTGAAGTAGTGCTCTATGACCTGCCAGTATTCATATCCGTCTTCACACATCTTGATTGCTCCTTCTTGACTCATTCCTACTCCATGACCATAGCCTTTCCCGTTCAACTTTACTTCTCCTCCCCACTCTTGAATATCGAAATAAGTTGACTTTAGCTTGAAATCTTTTCTAATGGTTGTGAGAGGAATCCCCAAAATATCTTTCTTACGTCCTTCTTTTTGGGAAAAATTCAGCAATTCGTGTTTGACGGATTCATCTTTGGTGTTTATACCTTTGCTTTTGAAATAATTAAACCACTCTCTCTGTTTTATGTATTTTTCCCACGTGTGATTTTTCCCTCCGACTGAAAAAGTATCTTCAACAGATGTGAGATAGGATATTTCTTTGCCCCAAACGTCTGAAGCGTTTGCCGTCTGACCTCCGGAATTGGAATGAAAAAGAGTTTCAATCAGTTCTCCTGATTCGTCAACTATGATTTCTCCCCTGCTTTTGTAAGCTCCTTCGGTTACTTCCGGTTGATTGGCTCTTGTTTTGTAAGCTTGGCAATGCACATCGTCGCAAAGGTTATAGCCGTCTTTCGAATGTTTATTCTTGTTTTTGAATAAATAGTTTCTGCAACAGATTGCCTGAATCTTGAAAAAATCGACATTCTTTGTTGCACCCCATGTTTCAGATTGAACAACTCCTGCGATGTAATTTTCTTGCTCAACGATGTTTATAAACAACAATTTACCATTTGCATTTACAGAAACTTCCAATCCGTCATCATATCTTCTCTCCTGAGTGTTTGTCGGCTGTAAACGAAAGAAACATTTAAGGCCTTCTGATTTGAAGATTGCTTTCTTACCTTTGGCGAAAGTAGAATCGCCTATTTTTACTTCAACTTGAGTTCCTGAAGCGTTCAATTCCACCTTTGATGTTCTTGAAAGCTTACACTGTTTTCCGTCAACTTCAATCGAATAGCGACCGAACGAAGGTATGAAAACTGCTTGTGAGATTTTCTGTTGAGAGAACACTCTTACCCTTAAAGGTTGTGCAAAGATTGTTGAACAGAATAAAGTTGCAAATAATAAGAATAATAGTTTTTTTGTCATTTTTCAAGATCTTCTGTTATGTATTTTGCGATGTTTGCCGAGGCTCCTGCATTACCCAAGATGGTTCTTAACTTTCCGAACATATAACGCATTTGCTCTCGATTGTTTTCGTCAAAGCAGATTTTTCTAAACTCTTTCTCCAAATCGTCTTCATTCCAGCGGTCTTGCAATAGCTCAACTACAACAGGAGAATCAGAAATCAGATTGACCAATGAAATATATTTGACTTTGGCAAGATATTTCCCTATTATGAAAGAAAGAGCATTGGCTTTGTAACAAACAACTTCAGGAACATTGAAAAGAGCTGTTTCCAAAGTCGCTGTTCCCGATGTAACGACTGCTGCATGTGCGGAGTTCAGTATTGAGTATGTTTCGTTGTAGATAAGTTTCACATTTCTGTTTTCAATGTATTTTTTGTAAAACTCTGGAGAATGAGTGCTGACTCCTGCAATGACGAAATCGAATTCAGGAAACTTGTCAACCAAGGTTAATTGCACTGACAGCATCTTTTTAATTTCTTGCGTCCTGCTTCCTGGCAGTAAAGCGATTATTGGTTTGGCTCCGAGATTATGTTCTTTAAGAAATTTCTCTTTGTTTTGCGTTGCACTGTAATGCGAAATCTCATCGAGCAAAGGATTGCCCGGATATTCCACATCCATGGAATGTTTTTCGTAAAAAGGCTTTTCGAACGGCAGAATAACGAATAGTTTGTCCAAAACCTTTTTCATGGTTTTTATTCGCCCTTTCTTCCAAGCCCAAACTTGCGGAGAGATATAATAATACACCTTTATGCCGAGTTTATGCACGAATTTTGCAATCCGTAAGTTGAATCCGGGATAATCGACTAAAATAACAGCATCAGGATTCCAAGAAACAATATCTTTCTTACAAAGAGACAGATTTCTTAAAACCGTTCTCAAATTGGCAACAACTTCAACAAAACCCATGAAAGCAAGTTCCTTTATATGCTTTACAGGCTTTTGATTGTTTGCTTGCTCGATCATTTTGTCTCCACCCCAAAATCGGAACTCTGCATCTTTGTCTTTGATTTTTAACTCTTTCATTAGAAAAGACGCATGCAAGTCTCCCGACATTTCTCCTGCAATTATGTAATATTTCATCTTAGTTTTCTATTTTCTAATCCAACCTTGCGAAAAGTATCCCATTGCATAAAGCGAGTAAAGCATTATACAAAATCCGAAAAACAAAACAGTGAGCAAGCCTTTTACCGTTTTAGAAAACTGCAACTTGCTATACCAACGCAGAAGCAGGATTGCAGGCACAAATGAAAAAAGAAACAACTTCGCATTGTTATTAAAAGGTAAATCGAAAGCAAACAGCACTCCTGCCAACAAAGCAGCCGTAAGAACAATGCTTGCAATAGAGACAACAACTCCAAAAATCACACTATCTTTCTTCAACATCTTCAAATCTTTCTTTAATATTATTCAAACAAGAGTAAGCCGTGAAATCCACCTGCATGGGAACAAGACTCGCATACGACTTTTCCAACACACGATAGTCCGCTTGCGGAGAATCGTCCAAACAATTGAAAACACCGCTCAACCAATAATAAGGCTTGCCCGAAGGATCTTTATATTCAACCAATTCTTCATTCCAATAAGCCTTAGCTTGGTGACACACCTTCAAACCTTTGATTTCTCCAATAGGGAAATTGACATTCAGACACACACCATTATCCAATCCTTTCGCCAATACGTTTTTGCAAATCCTTGTTACAAATTCCTCACAGTAAGAAAAGTCTGCATCCTTATCGCTATCGTCGATCGAGAAACCTATGCTTGGGATTCCTTCCGCACAGCCTTCGAATGCCGCAGCCATGGTTCCGGAATATATGGTATTGATTGAAGCATTGCCTCCGTGGTTTATGCCCGACACGACTAAGTTGCATTCTTTCCCTTTCAAGATACGATTGAACGCCATCTTGACGCAATCAACCGGAGTGCCGTCTAAGGTATATCCTTTGAAAGAATCACTCTCCTCAATCGTTTTCAGCCTCAAAGGAGCATTGACCGTAATAGAATGAGACTTGCTCGACATTTCTGTAGAGGGTGCAACAACGACCACATCCCCCAATTGCTTCATCAATCTCACCAAAACACTCATTCCTTTCGAATGATAACCGTCATCATTGGTAATGAAAATCAAAGGTTTCTTTATTTCGCACATATCTTGTCAAAGTATAATAATCACGGCAAAGGTAACGAAAAAACGGCAATCGGGAGTTTTTTTTGTACATTTGCAGTCCAAAACGCTGAAACGAATGCTTAAACAATTGGTAAAAAGACCTGTAAAACTGCTGCAAAGAATAGAGAACAAGTTCATAAGGTTTCTGTTTGTCGGAGTGCTGAATACGATGTTCGGATACGGCTTGTTCGTTTTGTTTATCTGGTTTGGAATGCACTATTCCATAGCATTGTTTTGTGCAAACTTTCTTGGAATATTGTTCAACTACAAAACAACGGGTTATATCGTTTTCGAAACGCGCAGTAACCGCCTTTTGCTGCATTTCTTCCTTGTTTACGGAATCGTTTACTTGTTTAACCTTGGCGAATTGTACCTTTTGGACGCTTCGAATCTTTATGAAACAATCTTAGATTGGGACTTTATGAAATTTTTGGACGATTTGCCGTTGAACAAAGAAAAGATCGGGGACGTAATAGGGCAAGCCATAACCCTGTTGCCAAATGCTATCCTATCGTTTCTGCTGAATAAGATATTCGTATTCAAGAAAAAAGATTAGCAATCTTGATTTCCTTTTGCCGAATCCTTGCTTTGGATTCTTAACTCCTTGTTGCGGAGTGTTATGCCTGCTTTTCCCGAGAGCCGAGAGTAAAGCAAAAAATCCTCAAACGCAGTATCAAAAAATTTCCACTTATTGGTACTGCCCGTACCAGTAAGCGGTACTACCAGTACCAGTTAGCGATACTACCAGTACCAGTAAGCGGTACTACCAGTACCAGTTAGTGATACTACCAGTACCAGTTAGCGGTACTACCGGTATCAGTTAGCGGAAAAATTCCGAGAGTAAGATTCAGGGGGCTCTCGCAAAGACGCAAAGCACGCAAAAGAGGCTCCACGAATCTCACGTATCGACACGGATTTTTGAAATTTGACTACGGACAACGGACAACAGACAACGGATTGCCCGAGCGAGGAAAGAAAAGATTCGTGTAAATTCGCG
>JAZNIO010000046.1:0-50320 GCA_045577535.1 Candidatus Onthomorpha sp.
CTCTTCCAAGTACCGCAATAACGCCGAGGTTTCTCACAAAAATCAATCGAATGCCTAAAACTCGTTTTCTCTTTGCTTTTCAACCATCATTATGTCAAATGAAATCTCTCTGTTTCGCACAAAGCAAATTTCGGTCGCAAAGATATACATAATTATCTAACTGACAATGTTTCTTCTATAAAAAATCATTATTCCCGATTAAAATTCCCTGAAATCCTTTCGGTGATTATGTCTTCCGATATTTATTATTAATAACGTTTTTTATCGATTTTGGTTTTTGACTCTTTGTTTTTTTTCTCAGAATTTTCATTTGAGCAAACTTTTCCTTGGTTTCAGAAAATCGAAACAAAGTTATAATGTCGTTACAACTGTTTTGAGATTTATTCCATCTTATTGCAATGGATTACGCTTTGTCTTGAGCCATATCGAGAAAAGAACTACTGAAACAATAACGGTTATTGAGAAAATCAAGGTTGAAAAAGTCGAAGCAATGCCTAATCCTTCGGGAGCAACACATATATAGGATACACAGATTGCTGTCATGAACAAGGCAGGTATGAGAGTCATTATGTAGAAATATCCTTTTCGCTCTCTAACCAAGAAAACCGTTAGAGCCCAAAGGGTAAAAACCGAAAGGGTTTGGTTTGCCCATGAAAAATAACGCCATATCAAATCAAAGCCTGCTGCATCTTTCAAACTATAAAGCAAAATAAGAAGTGTACATGCGAAAAGCGGCACACAAATCAACAGTCTCTTTTTTATGCTTTTTTGTTCCATGTTGAAAAAGTCTGCAATTATGAGTCGGGCTGAACGAAGTGCTGTGTCACCACTTGTTATCGGAGCGGCAATCACGCCTAAAATCGCAAGCATTCCTCCGATTACTCCAAGCCAATCATTTGTTATTTTATTAACTATTACAGCAGCATTTGTCTCTTGCATACCGTTTTCATGGAAAAACCAAGTTGCTGCAGCAGCCCAAATCAACGCTACGATTCCTTCTGAAATCATTGCTCCGTAAAACACTGGGCGTCCATACTTTTCTTTTTTAATGCATCTCGCCATAAGAGGGCTTTGCGTGGCATGAAATCCGGATATTGCCCCACAAGCTATGCTGACAAACATTATAGGAAGTATAGGAAGAGATTCTGCATTCGGATGCGTATTTGCAATTCCGTCCCATATCTCCGGCAAATTCGGATGATTGACATAAAGCATTATCAACACACCTACTGCCATGAACAAAAGAGCTATTGCAAACAGCGGATAGATTTTGCCTATTATTTTGTCGATCGGGAGCAAGGTTGCCAACAAATAATATAAGAATATTACGATTATCCAAAAGGTTGTATCCAATGACGCAGGTGTGAGGTTCGCAATCAAACCTGCCGGTCCTGCAACAAAGACTGCTCCCACCAAAACCATGAGAACAATTGTGAATATCCGCATTATCAACTTTGCTTTCTCGCCAAGATAACGACCGATTATGTCAGGAAGATTCTCCCCTCCGTTTCTGACAGACAACATTCCTGCAAGATAATCGTGAGTCGCCCCTGCAAGAATACTTCCCAAAACAATCCACAAATAAGATGCAGTTCCAAACTTCGCTCCCATTATTGCACCAAAGATAGGTCCGAGACCCGCTATGTTCAAAAACTGAATCATGAAAAGTTTCCAAGTAGGCATCGGAATATAATCCACACCGTCGGCTTTGGTTACTGCAGGCGTCAATCTGTCATCTGCTCCGAATACTCTCTCGACAAAACGCCCGTAAACAAAATAACCTATTATCAATGTCAATAAACAAATCGTAAACGTAATCATAAAATCTGTTCTTTTAATGCTTGCAAAGATAATGATTTTAGCAAAACCCCCAAAACAATAAGCTTGAAAAACATAATTCAAACTTCGTTTTCTCTTTTATTTGTCAAGCAGAAGATTGAAGAACAAGTGTTGTGGAACGATATTTTCTTTATCAGACAACGACTTTATCATATACGGACTTGCAGATTCAGCATCCGCATCTGCAATTTGCATACAAGGCACCAACAATCTTTGAGTGCTAAGCGTGAAAAGATGATTCAACAAAATTATTTCGCTTTCGGAAGATTCCGAAACAACATCCAAAACAATTCTTTCTTCATCTGATGATTTCACAACAGCCAATGCACAAATTTCTTTCCCAATGTACATACAAAATATATCGTAATCCGTGTTTTCATACAAAGACAAATCTCTCGCAGTGTGCAATACTCTGTCTTGTTTCTTCGATGACAAAGCGTGATATGACTTTTCCGGTATCTGTTTGGAGATTTCAAACCTATAATTTGAGACAGGAATCTGTTCTTGTCTGATTTCATGCCATTCTTTCCATTGATGAGAATTGCAGGGAACGAAAGACAAATCTTTATAATAATCAATGAGTCGATTGTTTGCAGCAATCAGAAAAATGAAATCAAAATCCGATTTTCTCAATCTTTGTTCCGTCTGACTCAAAAGCCGTTTGCCCAGACCTTGTTTCCTATATTCGGGCTTTGAACAAAAACCATACAAATATGCTCCTTTATATTCTTTTCCTCTTATCAAGAGTTTGTAGTCCAATATAAAGAGCATGACTTTCAGATACCCGTTATGAGAAATTGAAAAGAAGTGTTCCTCATCGTAATACAAATCAAACAATCGCTTTATGAAGTTTTCGTCGTCCCCAAACTCTGTTTGCCATAATTCTTTGGCTTGTTGCCTTATTCCTTCCTGCATAATACAGCCATGTATTTTTCTATCAATTGCATCGGTTTGTAACTCAACTTGGCTTTTCTCAAACCTTCAATCCCCAAATCTTCCTCCCGATTGATGTAAACATAGTTTTCCGGAAGATGTTCTGCCATTTGTTGATTTATCATTGCAAAAGAACCATCAAAATCACGGTTTGCTTTTTCTATATGTGTGTCAAAGGTGTCGTGATTTATACTGCTGCCGAGACTGAACGCCACAATATTTCCGTCAACCTTTATTGCCCCTCCGAAAAGTGCCAACTCATCGAAATTGTCAAAAAGATATTCGACTATTCTTTCTTCGTTTCTGTAATCTTGAGCAAAATCAGGATTTTTCAAAACATTGTTTTCCACCCATTCTCTTTCCAATTTCATGCATTCAGATTTGTCTTGCCTACCCAATTGTTTGAACTCCCAATCATACAAAGCCTTGAAACGATTGATGTGATTGCGTTTTGGTTGATACTTTTTGCCTTGCAGTGTTTGCAAATCAGAACGCAGGTAGAGATAATCAAAGAAATCTCGTTGGGGTTCAAATGTAAATTGCGGATACAGGCGTTCCGGAATATCGGAAGGTTCACATAACACACTCATTTCATAGTTATTTTGCTTCGCATCTTCAATCAGCAATTCCAAAACCCCATCTTGTTTGTTTAGACCTATGGGATAATGATAGCTTATCTTCTTTCCATATTCAAAATGTATCCTTGTAACAAGACAATCCTTTATTATGGCATATTCTCCGTGATAAAGAAATGAGTAGGCACAAAGATTGACAAATGAAGACTCCGCATTTCGAATTTCTTTGCAAGAATAAAATCTTTCAAACAAAGCTCTATTGTTCGGTTTTACGGGATTAAACTCAATCATACTTCAAAAAAATATCTGCAAATTTACAAAAATAATTACCTTTGCAAAACAAAGATTGTTCATATCCCTATAGAATAAAATAAACCGACGAGAATGAAAATCATTATAGAGGAACAAGCAGGCTTTTGCTTTGGTGTGGTTTCTGCAATAGATACATGCGAGAAGGAACTCAAAAAAGAGAATGTGCTTTACTGCATAGGAGACATCGTTCACAATAGTGAAGAAGTTGAAAGGTTGAAGAAAGCAGGTCTTAGAATAATCGAGGTCGATGATTTGAAGAAAATGCACGACTGTAAGGTGATGATAAGAGCCCATGGTGAGCCTCCGGCAACCTACATCACAGCAAAGAAAAACAATATCAATATTGTAGATGCCACTTGTCCCATAGTGCTGAAACTTCAAAAAGATGTAAAAAAAGGATATGAAGAAATGAATCTATGCAATGGGCAGATAGTCATATTCGGCAAAAAAGGGCATGCCGAAGTCGTTGGTTTGGAAGGGCAGACCAATAACTCAGCCATCGTTGTCAGCAAAAGAGAGGATCTCGATAAAATAGACTTTTCAAGACCTTTGCACATATTTTCTCAAACCACTAAGAGCAGGGAAGAATTCCTTGCAATAGTCGATGAAATCAAGGCAAGGAAAAAATCATTTGGTAAAGAAGATGAAGTGTTTGTAACAAACAGCATCTGCAAAAGGGTGGATTCGAGAAGCAAAACTTTGTTGGAATTTGCCGATACCGTGGATGTGGTGTTGTTTGTCAGCGGAAAACATTCTTCAAACGGCATATACCTTTATCAACTTTGCAAAGAGCACAAACAAAATACTTTTTTCATAAGTTGTAAAGAAGACATATGCTTGGAAGATCTGAAAGCGTTCGAAACGATCGGCATAAGCGGAGCGACATCTACGCCAATGTGGTTAATGGAAGAAATAAGGGATTATGTACTTGAAGCATTTGAAAATCACAAATTTTAAGAACATTTCTTCTTTTGATGTAGAATTCTCTCAAATCAATTGTTTCGTCGGCAACAACGGAGTTGGCAAGACAAACATTCTTGATGCGATTCACTATCTCGCCTTTTGCAAGAGCTATTTCGGGCATAGTGATTTCGATTCAATTAAACAAGGAGAAGATTTCTTTGCATTGAACGGAGATTGTCAGTCGGAGGATTTTTTCGAATCATATAGTTGCAGTTTGCAATCAAAAGGAAAGAAAACATTCAAACATTCCGGGAAAAGTTATTCCAAACATTCGGAACACATTGGCAAGCTTCCTGCTGTTATAATCACACCTAATGACCATTGTTTGATAGATGGAACAAGCGAAACAAGAAGAAAATTCATCGACATAGCCATTTCGCAACAAGACAAACCTTATTTGAAAACCTTAATCAACTATAATAAAGCCGTCGTTCAAAGAAACAGAATCCTGAAAGCAGGCAAACTCGGAAACGGTCTTGATTTGGTGATGTTGCAAATAACAGAGGAACAAATGGATTCTTATTCCGAAATAATAAAACAAAAAAGGAGTGATTTTTTTCTTGATTTCGCAGAACCCTTTTCAAGATACTACAAAATGATCGGCAATTCCGATGAAAAGGTTTCAATAGAATACAAAACATACACAGGAAGGCTTCTTGACTTACTTGGAAGCAATCGCGAGAAAGACCTTATCATAGGACACACTTCAAATGGTATACACAGAGATGACCTTTTGTTCTCGCTTAATGGCAACCCCATAAAAACATTCGGCTCACAAGGACAACAGAAGACTTATTTGCTTGCACTGAAACTTGCACAATTCGACTACCTTTGCAGAAAGACAGGAACGAAACCTTTGTTGATGATAGACGATATTTTTGACAAATTGGATTTTGGCAGAGTCAATACTCTGATTGCTTTGGTTGCTCAAGAGAATTTTGGTCAGATTTTCATAACAGACACACATCTCGATCGAATTGAAAGTCTGATTGATGCCGATCTAAGAACAAAAACCAAAATATTCAAGTTGTGAACTACGATAACAATAAATACTTCGAGCGAACAAAAGAAAAACGAGGTCCGAGTGAAGCAAAGGAACTTCCGTTGCGAATAGTCCTGCAATCATGGTTTGACAATCATGAGATAGCTGCAGATTTCAACGAAAGAGATATTATACTTGTTTGGGAGGAATTGACAGGAGAATTAATCAAAAAACTGACTCGAAAGATTTATGTCAACGACAAGGTTTTGTTTGTCGAAGTTAGTTCACCTGCTTTGAAGCAAGAGTTGATGATGATTAGGAACGATTTGAAAAAACGGCTGAATGACAAATTCGGAAAACCAACTCTCAAATCCATAACGATAAAATAAAACAACCGATGTCGAAATTAAAGGCACTGATTCAAAATCCGACAATACAAAAGTTTGTTTCGCTGTTATCAACCGATGTTTTGGTTAGGGGAGCCAACTTTTTGCTTATCCCTGTCTTTCTTCACCTTATGCCAAAGGAAGAATTCGGCGTTTATGGTTACCTTTATAATTTTGCAATCACCTGCTCCCTTATAATGAATCTCGGATATCATGGAGCATTGCCTAAATTGTATTCGGAAACAAAAGATAACAAATCCGACAATTCAAGCATGCTGTTCACATTAAGCACAACCCTTTTCGGCTTTGTTGCATCGGCATTCTTGATTTTTTACCTTACGGACTTGGATGCAGCTTTCTTCGACATGGTCAATCAAGGCGAACATTCATCATTTGACTACAAGAGCTACAGACCTTATTTGTTTATCGCCTTGGCTTCAATGATTTTTTCTAATTTTTTAACCTATTTCTTTATCTCGGCAAAAAAAATACGAAATATTCAAACGTTCAACCTGATTCGTCTTTTCGCCTGCAACGGACTTGCCATTCTGGTTTTGTATTTAAGCAAAGACAACGACACTGCCCTACTCAGATTAAGTGTCACTTATATTATAGAATTGCTTATATGTTGCATATTCTCAAGACAAATAATCAAAGAATTCATTTTCAAATACAACAAGACGTTTATTAGAAC
The DNA here is from genome assembly GCA_045577535.1 of Candidatus Onthomorpha sp. Taxonomy (GTDB): domain Bacteria; phylum Bacteroidota; class Bacteroidia; order Bacteroidales; family P3; genus Onthomorpha. Next base: position 6,685 of record JAZNIO010000046.1, read on the forward strand.
CGCACTGAAAATAGGGTTGCCTATTTGTTTTGTTGCTTTATTAAATTCTTTTGTAAACTTCGGAGACAAACAGTTTATAATGCTCTATTGCGGTAAAGAGGCAATGGGTGCTTACAATTTGGCTACTTTGCTGGCGACAATTCCGCTTATAGTTTTTCAATCTTTTAATTTCATCTGGCTTCCCGACTTTTTAGGCGAAAGAGACTTGAATACATTGAAACGAAAAACAGACAGAAATGCCAAAATCATAGTTTTACTTTTATTGTTAATCTCTTTGATAGTATGGATTGGGACTTGGATTATCATACAAGTAAATATCTTTCCGGCAAATTATAAAGAGATCCTATCTTATCTGCCAATGCTTCTCATCTCTCAGATTCTTGCTGCAATGATATTGTTTTATTTCAATTTCTTCACTTATTTCAAGAAAACATATATATCAATGACCATATCCGTATTTACAGCCCTTATGTGCAGTTTTATGTATAAATACGCAGGTCAGGCATACGGAGCTGCGGGAATAGCAAGCACTCTTGCAACAATAAACATCATCACATTGTTATTGTACATTGGTTTTGCCAAATATTTTTTGCATAAGCAGATTCGATAAATCCAAGCATCAGTATTTTGATAAAAAAGAGAGTGAGATTATCTTGCGACAATCTCACTCCAAGTTTTTACCCCTTAAAAAGAAGCGCCCCCTTTAGGACTTGAACCTAAGACCCCATGATTAACAGTCATGTGCTCTAACCAACTGAGCTAAGGAGGCAAATCAAATATTTCCTTATGAAAGCGAGTGCAAAGATAGTTCAAAAAAGGATACCTGCAAAGCTTTTTTGAATTTATTTTTTCATCTTTTTATTAAACAACTGATTATCACCAAAATATTTTTCAATTTAATTAAAATATTTTACTGAATTACTAAATCATTTTTCGCCTCTAAGGGGAACTTCGAACCAAATAAAGAAAGAATTTTCTGAATTCAAGAAAGAAAATTCTAATTCTTGAATTCAGAAAATTAAAACAAAGATTCAGAAAAACGAAACTAAACACTATTTTATTTGCTTTCCAAAGCCGCTCTCATTTCCGCAATCTTACGATAATCTGTCTGTGTTATGAGATATTCTTTCTCCGGACTTGTCGCCCCCATCGAGATTCCATCTTTGCGAAACAACATCTTGCTTTCCATATCTGCCTTGCCGGACAAATGGAAATTAAGAATCCCCAAAGGCTTAAAAAGATTCGCATTAGCAGCACTTATTCCGCCACCCACCATTATATCGATTCTGTTTCCGAATTCTGATTGCATACGTTTTATATTCTCAATCCCCTCTACCGCAGTTGCACAACCTCCCGATGTAAGCACCCTTCGACAACCGCAATCGATAACCGTCTGCATCGCCTTCATGATATCGGGTGTCATATCCAAAGCTCTGTGGAAACAAACGTTCATCTGACCTGCCGCCTCAACAAGTCGCTTCGTTCTTTCGACATCAACCTCACCTGAAGCAGTAAGCAATCCCAACACAACCGAATCCACTCCTATCTGTTTGCAATATTCAATATCTCGTTTCATCAATTCAAACTCTTCATCGTCGTAAAGGAAATCGCCACTCCTTGGACGAATCATCACAGCTATCGAAGCCTCAAGTTTTTCTTGAGCATAAGCAATCATAGACGCAGATGGAGTCAATCCACCTAAGCCAAGAGCAGAGCAAAGTTCAATTCTGTTTGCACTACCCTTTATTGCCTGATGACAAGAATAGACCGTATCTATACAAGTTTCTATTATGTACTTATAATTTGTTGATTCTTTCATATAACTCTTTCTTTAATTGTTCGGCTTTTTGAAAATGCTTTTCATATTCCTTGCTTTCGGGATTGAACGGTCGGTGATTCAACATCGCATTCAAGCGATTGAAATCATCACTTAATCGTATCGTTTCTTGAGAAAAGTAAGTTTGGCGGAATTTTTCCCAGATGTATTCTACCGCAACCTCATTGGGATGCAACATATCTTTGTCATAAAAACGATAATCTCTCAAATCGTCCATCATGATTTCATAAGATGGAAAATAAAGGCTTGAGGTCCTTTTGCAGAACTGCTCAACGGCAAGATGCAAAACCGATTTGCTGAGCATATTATCCCTATATCCTTCTTTCCAATGTCTGATCGGACTTATCGTAAGAACGAATGTCAATTGCGGATTCTTTCTTCTACACAATTCGAATGAAGACACAAGTGCTTCGACTATTGTTTCACAATCACACAATCGACGTTCAATCAGATTAGAAGGCAATTTATGGCAATTAGCCAACAATCTGCTTTCCTCTTTCAGCCAATACGTCCAAGCCGTTCCGAGAGTCAGGATAACAAAACGAGCATCTGTGAGAAACGAATACGAATTATCGATTGAGGAATTAATCATTTGCAGACACTCTTCTTTATTTACCGAGCGGAAACCTCCATGATGAGAATACGATTTCCAAAATTCACCAACTTTTATAAGCTCATCTTCTGTGAAATGTTTATTTTCTGCCACCCTATTCAAACACTCACAAATCGAAAGCGGATTATAGATTATCCCAAATGGGTTTATATTTGTATCAAAACCTGATTTTACAAATCTGTTTCCTACATTCTCGGTAAAGCATGAGCCAATAAATAAAACCTTATCCTTATGATTTATCTTGTTTTCTGATTCTGGCGGTATAATTTCTGTACGAAAATTCATGCTTGCTTAATTATGATTTTATTATTTTTGATAAGGATTCCATCAATCTTGATTACAATCAAACGGATTCAAATTTCGATAAATCCTTTCGTGATAAGCATACTTCAGGACATAAAAAAAGCAGTCTCTTTCTTGGGACTGCTAATCTCTTTTTGATTTGGCAAATGCCTGACTGAATTATTCAGCTGGAGTTTCAGCTGGAGTTTCAGTTGGAGTTTCTACAGCTGGAGTTTCTACAACTGGAGTTTCAGTTGCTGTTTCAGTTTTAGTTTCAGCTGCTCCGCCACATGCTGCGAAGAAACCAGCTACTGCCAATACAAACAATACTTTTTTCATTTCAGTAAGTGTTTTAATGATTATTGATAATTCTTTTGTTTTAACGGTGCAAATTTACGACAAAATCATTTAATGGTTAAATTATTTGTTAAAAACTTTCCATGAAACAACTCAACATTTTGATTATCAGGATAAAAAAATCAACCAAATATTATCATAATTTCCCGATTTCTTCAATTATTTCAGTTTTTAGCGACTGAATTTTCTTATTATTTTTCAAAATTTCCAATGCTTTATCCGCCGTTTCAAGGGCTTCCTGCAGGCGATTTTCACGTTGTAACACGCTTATCTTATCCTCCCATGCAAGAGCATCTTTGTCATATCTTTTCAAATATTCGTCAATCAAACAAAGCTGTTTATCACGTTTTCCTTCCTTACCCGCAATCGAGACAAGGATTCTCACAGGTGAATAACAAAGCGGTTTCATCGCAATACACTTGTTTGCCCAATAAGCAGCACTATCCGACATCTGAATCTTATTATAATAATTTGCCAATCTATATTCCCTAAGTGAATAATACGGATTTGAATCATCTGCAAGCAAAATATCTATTGCCTGTCTGTATTTTTTCTCATTTGCATACCTTTCTGCAATATTAACCGCACGAGGATGCGTACTCTCATCTATATTCGGGAATTTCGGTGTTCGTCTATCCCATTGCTCAGCCGTAAGAGTGATTGACTTATTTCCGTTATGTTGTTTGATTCTATGTTTCTGCATAATCGAGCTATAACAATGCGTTGTCTCCAAGATAAACACCGGAACAACAAGAATCAACAACGTTACCAAACAAGGTTTTGGCAATCCTTCTTTTTGATTTTTCTTTATTTTAATATGATTGCTTATCAATAAGGCTAAGCCTATCGCAAGGTAAATTTGACAATCTGCACGCTCCAATGGGAAGTTAAACATAGCATCATTCATATATGTAAGTATGATTGTACCTCCTACCATTGCTCTTAGGCGAAACAATTCATTGACTCCTTTGGCAAACATCTGTTTCAAAGCATATATTGCAGCAAAAACATAGGTCAAAACATAAATCAAACAACCAAATATTCCCAATTCGGAAAACATCTCCAAGAAATCATTGTGAGCATGATCGGAAACAATATAATCATGTTTCTTTGCACACTCCACTTTCATTATTGCCAACTTATGATTACCCACGCCATAACCACTCAATGGCTTTTCCTTTATTATCTCTACCGTATTCTTCCAAATCAACAAACGTCCCTTGCTATTACCATCGGCAATCGATTTGAAACGTTCATCAACCGAATAATTGTTCTTTACATTCTTTGCCGCAAAATGCTCATAGTTATATTCAATAAAGCGATTCCCCGAAAAGAATCCGCAACCGATTGCAATCAAAGGCAGCAAAAATCCGAGTATATTTTTTTTGCTTTTATTGATTTTAAGAATCGAATACGTTCCGTAAACAATCAATACAACAGCCTGCAATATCAATCCGATGAAACAAGAACGCGTACTCAATATTACAAGACAAAAAGAAATCAAAAACACAAGAACCAGACTTATCCACTTGATAAAACCTTTATATCTCATGAAAGCATAGTACAAAAACGGCAACTTAAACAAAAAAGCTACGGCAAAGATATTCTTATTCCCATAAAAGCCGTTCAACTTCAAATTATTCCTTTGCGAAATGTGTACATCGAAAACATAGTAGAAGATTATACACGAAAGAACGTTTATTATGGCAATGACGATCGTTGTTACAATCAATGCCTTGAGCGTTTTATTCTCGTAAAGCAAAAATGCAGAGCAGAGAACCGATGCGAGCAAGACAACAATCCACCTGTTCCAAACCGCCAAACCTTCAACCGGATTCATTGTCCAAAGCATACTCACCCCCATAAAAGCAAGCAACACTCCCCAAACAATCATCAACGAGTTCGAGAATACGGAACGGCTTAATATATTCGCTTTATATTTTATTGTATAATGCAAAACAAAACCCAATGCCGAAATATCGAAAAGTGCTATCAAAAAATGACGCAACGAAGAACTATCCAAAACCAACAAAGGCGGAAATAACTGTATCGAAAGCAGGCAACAAACAAATGCAACAGCCGCTTTGGAAATTGTTTTTTGCTTTTTAACCATCTTTTATTTCAAATTTGGGGGCAAAGGTAAGAATATCTCCATATATTTCTGTATCTTTGTCGGATAATTTTTGAATTCAATGCTAAGGAATATACTTGTAACAGGAGCAAACGGACAATTAGGGCAAAGCCTAAAAACTCTGACCGAAAAGAATAGCGACTACAATTTTATTTTTGTCGATAAAGAAGATGCAGATCTTACAGACAACACAGCAATAAGCCGATTATTTGAGACCAACTCTCTTTACGCCGTTTTGCATCTTGCAGCCTACACAGCAGTTGATAAAGCCGAAAGCGAAAAAGACCTTTGCAAGACGATAAACACCGATGCCACTGCCACAATAGCAAGACTTTGTGAAACATATTCAACAAAACTATTGGTGATTTCAACGGATTTCGTTTTCGATGGAAGCAAAACGACTCCATATCTTCCGTCTGACAAACCAAATCCCCTATCCGTATATGGCAAAACCAAATACGAAGGCGAGCAAATGGCTTTGCAAAACTGCAAACACTGCCTTGTGATTCGTACCTCTTGGCTTTACTCCGAATATGGCAACAATTTTGTAAAGACAATGCTCCGTTTGGGAAGCGAACGCAAAGAACTCGGAGTTGTATTCGACCAAACAGGCACGCCATGCTACGCAAGAGATTTGGCAAAGGTCGTTTTGTTGTGCTTAGACAAAGACTTTGAAGGACAAATCCTACATTTCAGCAACGAAGGCGTGTGTTCGTGGTATGATTTCGCCTTAAAGATAATGCAACTCGGCAAAAAAGACTGTCATGTACGCCCAATCAGAACGGCAGACTACCCAACTCCTGCCACAAGACCTGCTTACAGCGTGTTGGATAAAGCAGATATAAAGCAATTCCTCGGAATAGAGATACCACATTGGGAAGAATCGCTTAACGAATGTTTGAAAAGATTATAGAGTTATGAAGAAAACGAAGATAGTAAAAGTCATTTCGGCAATCTTAATTATGACTTGCGTATGCTCATGTAGCGTATCACGCAACGGAAAACGTGAAAGCCTTGCCGATAAATTGGAAAGAAAACACAGACAGCGAGAAGCAAGACCGCCAAAAGCAGAGATACCAAAACCGCAAAAGCCACACAAGAAACCTCAACAAGGAAAACTGATGGACTATTGCGAGGGTTGGCTCGGCACACCTTACCGCGGTGGCGGAGAAACAAAGCAAGGTGTCGATTGTTCGGGCTTTGTGTTAAACGTATATAAAGATGTATATGGAATAAAGTTACCTCGACGTTCGCAAGATATGGAACAAGCATGCAAAAAAACGAAAGACCTTAATGAACTAAAAGAAGGAGATCTTGTATTCTTTAATAACAAGGCAGGAGGCTCGACAAATCACGTCGGAATCTTCTTAAACAAAGACACATTCGTTCACGCATCGACTTCAAAAGGGGTTACAATCAGCCGATTCGAAGAAAAATATTGGGCAGAACGCTTCCGATGCGGAGGAAAACACCCTTTGAAAAAATAAAAATCAAAGAAAAACGCTCGTAAGTCGTGGAGTTAATCCGACAAAACGAGCGTTTTTCTTTTCTCTTTCTTTGGGTTTTACTTCCACAAAGTTTCTTCTCTGATTTCATCAAAGGCGATTTCGTAGCCGAACTTTGCAAAAACTTTCCTGATAAACACTTGTTCTGTCGGCGTAATCGGCTTTGAAGCATTTCTTCTGCGGAAATATTCTGCATACCCGAAGTAATTTTGCAGCCTTTTCCTGATTTGAGCGATGTCTTTCGCCTTCACATTTTCAAAAGACTTGGTCATACCATACGCCATATCGACTTTTTTGTCCTCAACATAGTGTTTGCAATTCGTTTTGTCAAGCAATCGATGATTCACAACCCTGAAAAACTCGTCGTTCTCTTTGCTGTACTCTGCCGAAATGCGACGCAGACATTTTTCAGCAAGCGGACAATCATCACTTAAGCAGTTCAAATAACCCAAAGGTCTGTTTTCAAAATTAAAATACGTAGTCTTCATATCGTCAGGCTTTGTTTTTCAGTGATTTTAACGTTTTGAAAAGATAACTAATCAAAGCCTTGAAAAGTTCAAAAGAAGTATCAATTTTTTTCCGCTTATTGATACTGCCGGTATCAGTTAGCGATACTACCAGTACCGGTTAGCGATACTACCAGTACCAGTTAGCGATACTACCAGTATCAGTTAGCGATACTACCAGTACCAGTTAGTGATACTACCGGTATCAGTTAGCGATACTGCCGGTATCAATAAGGGAAACATTTTGCAAAACTTACTTTGCGACTTTGCGAACTTTGCGAGAGAGAAATCAACCTTTGCAAGAAAATCATTTGTCGGTATCAGAAAGTTTTTATACCTTTGCAGTCAGAATTTTAGCGATTATAAAAAAGCGTTTTTGCTTATTATTGATTTCTTGAAATCTCGACAATTTCAAATAAGTCAGTTGATAAATAAGTGGAAAACGCCTGCGAGTATATCGTGGGCTTTTCTTATTCAACTGATAAGGTAGTCGAGAACCTCAAGAATCAATAGGAGAAGTTCACGACTTTTTTATTGCTTTTTTGAAAAGGTATAAATGAATTAAAAAGATAAAAAAAAACAAAAAGAAATGAAAAAGATTTTAATTTTAATTTGCACTTTATTATGTGCAAACGTCCTTTGTGCACAAGACGATTTCTTTGTTAATGGAATTCAATATACTATACAAAGATATACAATAGACGGAAATCCAATATATAACGAAGTACGTGTAACAGGATACGATTATTATTTACCTACTGAATTAGAAATTCCAGAAATGATAACATATAATGACACAACATATAATGTTACTGAAATTGGATTTCAAGCGTTCTGGGGTTGTAGTAGTTTGATTTCTGTGACTATTCCAAGTAGTGTTACATATATTAGATATGAAGCGTTCTTTGATTGTAGTAATTTAATTTCTGTTAGATGCTTGTCAAACAATCCACCTATCTTAGGAGATAACGCTTTTGGCAATTCTCTCCCTATTACTACTCCTTTTTATAGAACTTTGTTGGTTCCTTGTGGTAAGTTACATAATTATGGTTTTAGTGATTGGGGAAATGCTTTTAATGGAAACATCGTTGAAGATGGTTTTTATGTGACTGCGTCTGCTAATAACGGAACTTACGGTAGTGTGATAATATCAGAAATAAGTTGTAATTCTTATAATCTTAATGCAACTGCAAATGAGGGATATGAATTTGCAATTTGGAGTGACGGAAATACTGAAAACCCAAGAATAGCCACCATTTCAAGCGATACAACTTTTACTGCTATCTTTGCAGAAATAGGAGAATCTTCTTTACTTGATGTAGAAGAAACTGAAATCTCTCTTTATCCTAATCCGACAAAAGATAAAGTTACTTTCTCTTCAACAATGGAAAGAATAGAAGTAATAGACTTAACAGGAAAAACAATACTTACTTTCTCTAATGCAAGAGAAATAAACATTGAGTCTTTGCCTGCTGGTGCTTATTATTTGAGATTGTATTATAATGATAAGCAAACGATGAGAAAAGTGATTAAGGAGTAGTTTCAAATCCGAATCCTTATACATTATATATATAAGGAAAAGAAAAACGAGTGTTCGAACAAGTTTTTACACTTACGAACACTCGTTTGTTTTTTTATCTCTTTGCTTTTATTCGCTTAAAGGCTTATTTTATTAAATTCTTCTTGAAATTATTCATGTAGTTATGCAGAATAGACTTTCTTAATTGCTTCTAATAACATTTTTTAGTTTTTTGCATTTCAGAAAAGAAGTCTTTTGGTGCTTTTATTTTAAAGTCAATATTATTAACACCTTTTATTTCTTTTACTAATTCATCAACCCACGTACAAGGATTGTGTTCAGCATATTTTTGATTATCAAAAAATTCTCTCAATCTTTTAGCATATTTTATAGCTTGTTTTTCATTACCATATTTTTGTAATAATCCATAGGTATGTTCATCATTTTTCTCATACTTAAATCCTTTTTCTCCTCTCCCTTTAATAATTTCAGTAAGTTTTTCGCCATATTGATCACGGGACATAGCTGTATTTACATAATTAAAATGCAACAAATACCACAATTCAAAGGCTTCATTAGTCCATGCACTCTTAAAGTCTTTGTTTTTAGATTCATTTATAGCTGCATTAAATAAATCCGATTTAAAATTATCCTTATCAAAAACTATCCACGCACTATCAAATTCAAAATTATTATTCCTTTCTAATTCTTTTTTTATTTTATCTGCTTTGTCTAACAATGCTTTTTCGCTCATTCCAAAACCTTGAATATAACCTTTGTCCAATTCTATGACATGAGACATAGTATTTATAAGTGATTTAAAGTAGTTTACTTCTGTCTTTTCTCCTTCACAAGCAATAAAAAAACGATAAAAATTAGATTTATTATTATTTTTACGACCAGATTGAGCAGAAGGTTTTTTCCTTTTCCCTCTTACGTCTTTTATACTCATAGTTAATTTCTATTTAATAAATGGTATAGCTCCGTAACGACCTTTTATATAATTACATTTAATATCACAATCATTGCGAACTTTCTTCCCTTCTTCGTCTTTAAACTCTACAAGAGAATAAATATCTGTTGATTCAACATTATCCTTTTCTGCAAACCAAATTTGATCTCGTCTTATAATAGCTAAATCCAATAAATTAGTATCATGTGTAGCAAAAATAAGCTGTGCTCCATTCGTATTTTTTTCAGGATCCATAAAAAGCAACACTATATTTCGAGTTAATAATGGGTGTAACTTTGCATCTAATTCATCTACAATTAATATTCCTCCTCTTTTCAAGGTATCAAAAATAGGAGCAGATAAAGATATTACCTTTTTAGTTCCTTCTGATTCCATTTTATCTTTAGAGAATTTTGCAGTTCCTATTTTTTCACTTTCCTGATTGTAAATATTATGAGTTGTTAATTCATCTAACATAACTGCTTTATCCTCATTATCTTTTATTAACTCCTTTAATTCTTTTGGCATAATTTCAATTAAATCCTGAGGTATGTTTTTTTCTACAACTGAAAATTCAGAAAAACCTAATTGTAAATCATTAAAAAAACCTTGAGCTTTATTTGCAATATCGGAGTATTTTTCATTATGAAAGACTTTAGAAGTAAAATTACCATATTTTTTATCATCAAGACCTGATAATCCATTAAAATATAGGAACCATTCTAAAATCAATTTAGATTTTTCACCATTTAATTGTGCTACTACCGAAAGGAACAAACGATTTTCGGAAGTTACTTTCTTTTCTTTTATAAGTTTACCTTCTAAAAATCTCTTTTCATTAACCTCTATTTCTTCACCTGACCTAATAAATAATTCATATTCTTTTTCTCCAAACTTCTTCTCATACAACCATTCCGAAACAATTTCCACTTTATTATATTCAAATCCGTATCTGTAAAGTGTTTCCTTGTATATAAATTGTATTTCAAAAAATGTTGGTTGAGTTTTTGATGTTTCATCAAGAGCAAATGGATCATACTGTAAACTTTGTCCAGGCTTACGTTCGCTATCCGAAATAACTATACTTTTCATTCTAAGCATAGAGATTAGAATATTGCTTTTTCCACTTGAATTTGCTCCATAAAAGACAGCTACAGGCAACAATTTGTACTTATTTCTATTAATTACAGATTCTTTAAACTCTTTTATTGAAGCTGCCTCCATACTAAACGTACGTTCTTCCTTGAAGGAACGAAAGTTTTTTACAGTAAAATTAACTAACATTTCTCATTTTTTTGCAAAAATAACAATTTTTCAACAAAAAAGCGTAATAAATGAGATTTTTTCTCATTTATTACGCTTTAGCCACGTCTTATTTTCTTTGCTTTTATTCGCTTAAAGTCTTATTTTATTAAACCTCTGTTGCGAAGTAGTGCGTTTAAGTCTGGTTCTGCTCCGCGGAAGTCTTTGTATAGTTGCATTGCATCTTTTGTGCTACCGCTGCTTAGTAAGACTTTGAATTTTGCTGCTGTTGCCGGGTCAAAGATATTGCCTGTTTCTTTGAATGCTTCGAAGGCATCTGCGTCCAAAGTTTCGCTCCAAGTGTATGAGTAATATCCTGCGCTGTATCCTCCGTCACCAAAGCAGTGTGAGAAGTAAGTTGAACGGTATCTTGGTGGGATTTGGCTTAGCATTCCTATTTTTGCCATTGCGTTTGCTTCCATTTCTTGTGTGTTTACTTTTTCTCCTGCTTTTATTGAGTGGAAACACATATCTAAGTATGAAGCTGCCAACAATTCACTGAACATAAATCCTTGGAAGAAGTTGCCTGATGCTTCCATCTTCTCAACCATTTCTTGTGGTATCACTTCACCTTTTTCGTTTTTAGCGTACATCTTCAATACTTCAGGTTGTAAGCACCAGTGTTCTAAGATTTGTGATGGCAATTCTACGAAGTCTCTTGCCACATTTGTACCAGAAACTGATGGATAAGTACAGTTAGAAAGCAATTGATGGATTGCGTGTCCCATTTCGTGGAATACTGTCAAAGCTTCATCTGCTGTAAGTGTTGTTGCTCCGTTTGGTGATTTTGCGTAGTTAAAGCAAACTGTAATAACCGGAGTTATGTTCTTTCCGTCTTTGCGTGATTGTCCTCTGTATTCGTTACACCATGCTCCACCGCCTTTGCTTGCTCTTGTGTATGGGTCCCAATACAAAATTCCAACGTGTTCGCCTTTCTCATTCTTTGCTTCAAATACCAAAACGTCTTCTGCATAAACTGAAACGTCTTTTCTTTCTGTGAAACTAATGCCGTATAGTTTGGTCAAAACATCAAAACATCCTTGTCTTACGTTGTTGATTTCAAAGTATGGACGAGTCAATTCTGCGTCGAAGTTATATTTTTGTTGGCGTACTTTTTCTGCATAGTAGTACATATCCCATGCTTCCAATGTTGCTCCCGGTACGTCTTTAGATAGTAATGTTTGGAATTCTTTTGCTTCTTCTTTTGCAACCTTCACTGAATACGACAATAGATTTTCCAAAAGGCTGAATACTGCTTTTGGTTCTTTTGCCATTCTTTCTTCTAATTGATAGTGTGCGAATGTTTCGTATCCCAAGATTTGTGCTTTTTGAGCTCTCAATTCTGCCATTTGAGCTACTAATGCGTTGTTGTCTGTTTCACCTCCGTTGTTGCAACGATTAACTCTTGCATTGAATATTTCTTTTCTCAATTCTCTGTTATCGGCATAGGTTACGAAAGGAATAAAAGATGGGTTGTCCAAAGTGAATATCCATTTTCCGTCTTTTCCTTCTGATTTTGCCAATGCGGCTGCTTTTTCTTTTTCACCTTGTGGCAAACCTTTTAGGTCTTCTTCTTTTTCAACTACAAGTTGATACGCTTTGGTTTCTTTAAGTAGGTTTGCATCGAATTTTGCTTCTACTTTTGTAAGTTCTGCATTTACTTTTCTTAGTTCTTCTTGTTTTGCTGCGTCAAGCAAGGCTCCTGAACGTACGAATTTGTTGTAGGTTTTTTCTAACAAAGCTAATTGCTCGCCTGTGTAGTTTTGAGAGTCTTTTGCGTCATATACTGCTTTTATTTTCTCAAACAACTTTGCGTTCATTGAGACATTGTCTGAGTGAGTTGCCATCAATGGTCCTACTTGTTCATTTACCTTTTGCAATTCTTCAGATGTGTTTGCTGCCATCATATTGTAGAATACTCCTGCTACTTTTGACAATGTTTGTCCGCTGTAATCCAATGCTGCAATGGTATTGTCGAATGTTGGTGCTTCGGCATTGTCGATTATTGCTTGGATTTCTTTGTTGTGTTCTTCCATTGCTGCTTCAAAAGCAGGAAGATAGTGTTCTACTTTTATTTTTTCAAATGGTGCTGTTTGAAATGGTGTATCCCATTCTTGCAATAACGGATTGTCTGAGCCGCTTTGCTTACTGCAACCTGCGAACATAAGTCCTAAGGCGCAAAGTGTCATCATTGTTTTCTTCATTTTCTACTTATTTTTTATTGTTATTATTTTATTCTTTCTTGGTTTTGGAAAATTAAAAAGCAATTTCGTTGTCGCGATTCTTCGTTTTATTTTTCTAAAACTTGATTTCGACAACGAAATTGCTTCGTTCTATTTTGATTTTTCTGTTCTCAACAAGTTTGATTTATTGATTCGTATTTGCAGGATAGTCTATATTATAGTGCAAACCTATACTCTCTTTTCGGTCTTGAGCCATCTTTATTATCAGATAACTGTTGGCTATCAGGTTTCTAAGTTCGCAAAGTTTTGGTGTAAGTACGCTTCGATTATATAGTTCTTCTGTTTCCTTATATATTAATCCCATTCGGGTGAATGCTCTTTGCAGTCTTAAATCACTTCGTACTATTCCGACATAGTTTGTCATTATTTGCTGTACCTCTTTAACCGATTGGGTTATAAGGCTGATTTCTTCGTTTAACACCATGCCTTCTGCATTCCAATCAGGGATTTCTTCACAGAAATCAATGCTTGATATTTTATCTTTCGAATCTAAGAATGCACGATGCGAATATACAAGACTTTCTAACAAAGAATTGGAAGCCAATCTGTTTGCTCCATGAAGTCCTGTGCAAGAACACTCTCCCGAAGCGTAAAGATTATCAATGCTTGTCCTTGCAAAACTGTCCACTTCTATACCTCCACAACCATAATGTGCAGCAGGAACGATTGGAATCATTTCTTTGGTTATGTTGATTCCTATTTCGAGACATTTAGCGTAGATATTCGGGAAGTGTCTCATGATTTCTTCTTTGCTGATTCCTCTGCAATCCAAATATTCGTGCTCATCACCTCGTTTAGTCATCTCGTTGTTGACCGCTCTTGCCACAATATCACGCGGAGCAAGCGAACCACGAGCATCATATTTTTCCATGAACGACTCCCCTTCAAGAGTCTTTAGAATACCTCCTGCACCTCTCATCGCTTCTGTTATAAGGAATGAAGGCTTTTCCCGAGGATTGAAAAGGGATGTTGGGTGGAATTGCACAAACTCCATGTGCTTCAAACGACCTTTTGCACGGTGCACCATAGCCTGTCCATCTCCTGTTGCAATTATAGGACTCGTTGTGGTGGAATAGACATTACCATTTCCACCTGTGCAAATCATGGTTATTTTAGCAAGATATGTATCTATGGTATTTGTTTCGGTATTTAAGACATAGGCTCCGAAACACTTGATGTCTTGACGTCTTCGATTGACTTCCTCTCCCAAATGATGCTGTGTAATAAGATCTATCGTATATTGGTTTTCTTTCAATACGATATTAGGATGTTGGCGGGCCTTTTCAAGCAAAGCTCGTTCGATTTCAAAACCCGTATTATCCCTGTGATGCAATATCCTATACTCTGAGTGTCCTCCTTCTTTGGCTAAGTCATATACTCCGGTCTGTTTTTTATCGAAATTCGTGCCCCACTCTATCAATTCTCTGACTCTTGCCGTGGATTCGGTTATTGTAAGCCTTACGCTTTGTTCATCGCACAAGCCGGCTCCTGCTATCAAAGTATCTTTTATGTGTTTGTCGTAAGAATCGGGGTCATACATAACTGCCGCGATTCCTCCTTGTGCGTATTTGGTTGAACTTTCGGAAGCATCTGCTTTTGTCAAAATGCAAACCTTTCCGTATGAAGCAACTTTCAACGCATAACTCAATCCGGCAATGCCGGAGCCTATTACCAAGAAATCTACCCTGTAACGCATCTATTATCCGTTTAATGCCTCTGCACCACTACATATTTCTATGATTTCATTCGTAATTGCAGTCTGACGAGCCTTGTTGTAAGTAAGTTTCAATTCCTTCAACAAATTATTGGCATTGTCTGTCGCCTTGTGCATTGAAGTCATTCTTGCTCCATGTTCAGAAGCAAATGAGTCCAAGAAACATTTGAACAATTGCATCTTAAGAGACTGTGGGATGACACTTGATATTATCTCTTCCTTATTTGGTTCATAGATATAATCATTCTTTTTTGTATCTTCCGATTGCTCAAAAGAGTTAATTCTTATCGGAAGATATTCTTCGCATTGCAAGATCTGCGTCCCTGCATTTTTGAATTGATTATATATTATCTCGACCTTGTCGTATTTTCTATCAATAAACGATTGTGTAAGAAAGTCTGCAACTTCTGCAACTTTATCAAAAGTCAGATTATCCCAGATTTCATCGTTGTCTCCTATATAATCGAAATTTGTTTGCTTCTTGAAGAAGTCCGAACCCCGCTTTCCAAAACTCATCAAGTCTATTTTAATAAACTTGTCTTGTTTCTGCCAATACGAAACCCTTTGCATGGCAGCTTTTATTATGTTCGAGTTGAAACTTGAGCAAAGTCCTTTGTTTGATGTCAAAACAATCAGCAATACATTATCAACCTGTCCTTGTCTTGCAAGAGGCATATCCTCCACTTCGCTACTACAAAGATTGTTTATTATGTCTGTCATTTTTGATGAGTAAGGACGTAACTTCAATATCGCATTTTGTGATTTACGCAACTTTGAAGCAGACACCATTTTCATGGCACTCGTTATCTGTTGTGTAGAACTGACAGATGCTATTCTCGTCCTTATCTCTTTCAAATTTGCCATAAGCCTATTCTTTATATTTTCTGCTTATATCTTTTGCGACATTCTCCAATTTAGACAGCACCTCATCATCTATCTTTCCTGCCTTGATTTCATCCAACAAAACTCTCTCGTTATTCTCTAAATGGAATATGTACGCTTCTTCAAAACTTCTGACTTTGTTTACCGGAATATCTTGCAACCAACCTTTGGTTCCGCATGCTATTATCGCAACCTGATGTTCTACTTTCATTGGAGAATACTGCGGTTGTTTCAAAATCTCAACGTTTCTTTTACCCTTTTCCAATACAAACTTGGTTGCCGCATCCAAATCCGAACCGAACTTGGAGAATGCTTCCAACTCTCTATATTGAGCTTGGTCTAATTTCAATGTTCCGGAAACTTTCTTCATTGACTTAATCTGAGCCTTTCCTCCAACTCGAGAAACTGAAATTCCGACATTGATAGCCGGTCTTATACCTGCATTGAACAAATTTGTCTCCAAGAAAATCTGCCCGTCAGTGATGGAAATCACGTTTGTAGGAATGTAAGCCGAAACGTCGCCTGCTTGAGTCTCGATAATAGGTAAAGCTGTCAAAGATCCACCTCCCTTAACTATTGGTTTCAAACACTCCGGTAAGTCATTCATATTTTTGGCTACGCTATCCTCTCCAATTATCTTACCGGCTCTTTCCAACAATCTTGAGTGAAGATAAAAGACATCGCCAGGATAAGCTTCACGTCCCGGTGGTCTACGCAACAACAAAGACACTTCTCTGTAAGCAACGGCTTGTTTACTCAAATCATCATAAACAACCAATGCCGAACGTCCCGTATCTCTGAAGAATTCCCCGATTGCAGCTCCCGCAAATGGTGCATAAAACTGCATTGCCGCTGAATCAGACGCCGTTGCAGCCAAAACAACCGTATAAGCCATAGCTCCTTTTTCTTCAAGCGTCCTTACGATATTGGCAACCGTAGAACCTTTCTGTCCGCAAGCCACATAAATACAATAAACAGGGTTTCCATTGTCATAGAACTCTTTTTGATTCAATATCGTATCTATTGCGATGGCTGTTTTACCTGTTTGTCTGTCCCCGATAATCAACTCTCTTTGACCTCTACCGATAGGAATCATCGAATCGACAGCTTTCAATCCTGTCTGCAAAGGCTCTTCAACAGGTTGACGGAAGATAACTCCCGGAGCCTTTCTTTCGAGAGGCATCTCGTATAACTCACCTTCTATTTTACCCTTTCCGTCTATTGGTTCTCCTATTGTATTGATAACTCTTCCAAGCAACCCTTCGCCGACCTTTATAGATGCAATACGATTTGTTCTTTTCACCACATCACCTTCACTGATCGACTCTGCATTTCCCAACACCACGACTCCGACATTATCTTCCTCGAGGTTTTGTACAATAGCTTGAACTCCGTTTTCAAACTCTACCAACTCTCCTGCTTGAACATTGTTCAACCCATATACTCTTGCAATTCCGTCTCCCGCCGTTAGAACGGTACCGACTTCTTCCAAACCTATTTCAAGATTTGCATTTGACAATTGCTTTCGTAATATTGCTGTTACCTCTGATGGTTTAATTTCTGCCATATTACCTATTATTTATATCATTTATTTTTTTACAACAACAAAACTAAGTTTCTAAAAAGTCTTTTCGTAGATATTTTTCGCAAATTCTTTCTTTAATTTCGAGAATTGCTTCATGAAACTCGCATCATACTGCATACCATCGACAGACAAACAAAAACCTCCTATCAATTCCGGTTCGACTTTTGCGTGAAGGTCAACGGTTGCATTCAATTCGGCTTCTATTTTTTTCTTCACAAGTTCCAATTCATCAGAATCCAATTCCACCGCCGTCGAAAACAAGACCGTCTTTATGTTATTGAATTCCTTATAAATCTCTGTGTACCTTTCAGCTATCTCATACAAAAGAATATCTCTTCTCTTTGTGATAAGCAGTTCGAAAAACGCAACAGTCAGACTCTGAACCTTACCTTGGAACAACTCACCAACTATTGCCTTTTTACTTGCCGGCTTAATGACCGGATTTTTCAATATTGTACGAAGTTCATGACTATCTTTGCAAACCTGCATCACCAAAAGCATATCTTCATAAACCGATTCGGATATGCCACCTTCATGAGCAAGATCGAACAATGACTGAGCGTAGCGTGTCTGAAGCTTATAGCTGTTCATAAATCCTACAATTTAATCTCCGAAATCCTATTCTCTATAATTTCATTGCTCTTTTGCTTGTCTGAAAGTTCATGTTTCAACAAGTCCTCAGCAATTTCTATGGAAAGATTTGCAATCTGATTTTTCAATTCGGTCATCGCATGCAACTTTTCATAGTTTATCGTTTCTCTTGCATCTGCCACTATTCTTTGAGCTTCTTTTTGAGCGTCTGACTTAGCTTCTTCCAACATCTTTTCCCTCAAGAGTTTTGTTTCTTTCAACATTTCATCTCTTTCCTCTTGAGCCTGTTTAAGCAACAACTCATTATTGCATTGCAATTGTTGCATTTCTGCTTTTGCCTTATCGGCAGCCTCCAATGATTGTTTGATGTTTTCCTCTCTTTCTTTCATCATTCTTATCACAACAGGCCAACCGAACTTCCAAAGAATGAGGAAAAGTACCAAAAAGGCGAAAAACATCCAAAACAACAAGCCTAATCCCGGCGTTAACAATCCCATATTTTCAGCTATTTAATTTCAATTAAAGCATGGCAACAAAACCAATCGTCAAGTCGCCATGCAATCTTTCAAAATTTGTTTACTTCATCAAGATGACCAACAAACAAACAACATTGGCAAACAACGCAACAGCCTCTACCAAAGCGGCAGCAATAATCATGTTAGAACGAATATCGCCTGTTGCTTCCGGTTGTCTTGCAATAGCTTCCATACCACTTTTACCAATGTTTCCAATACCAAGACCTGCACCAATTGCAGCAAGTCCTGCACCAATTCCGGCCAAACCGTATCCGAACGGAGCCAAATTGCTTACTTCCAACAATACTGATAGAAATGTCATAACTAAAGTTTATTTATGTTTAATTGTACTTAATTTTCTGCTCGTCAAACCTTCAAACAAGCGTCCAAAGGTATTGCTTTTTTTCGGATAATTCGGCAAACACAACGCAAAAAAAATAACTACAAAAAACAAAACTTTGAAAACCAAATATTTATATAGGAGTTGCTAAACTTTTTTCAAAAAACGGTTGTCAAATTCCAAGGAATTATTACCTTTGCAACCGCAAACGACAAGTCAAAGCTTGGTTTTGCGAAACGTCTTCGTAGCTCAGCTGGTAGAGCAATTGACTCTTAATCAATGGGTCCAGGGTTCGAGTCCCTGCGAGGACACTACACGAAAATAATCTCAGATTAGCTGAGCATGCCACTTTAGCTCAGTTGGTAGAGCGCCGCATTCGTAATGCGTAGGTCTGCGGTTCGAGTCCGCAATGTGGCTCTATGAAAATCCAAAATACGATACATGAACTTGCAAAACATCATTTCGATGATGTTATTGCTATTCGCAGACATCTGCACCAATATCCCGAATTATCAAAACAAGAGAAAAAAACCGCCGACTTCATTTGCGAACAATTGGACAAACTTCCGGGAATCGAATACCAAAGAGACATAGCCGGCAACGGCATCTGCGGATTTGTAAACGGCAGACCGGGAGACCGATGTGTTGCATTGAGAGCCGATATGGACGCACTTCCGATATGCGAAAAGACGAATCTGCCGTTCAAGTCGAAGAACGAAGGTGTTATGCATGCTTGCGGACACGACGTACATATGTCTGTGCTTCTTGGAACGCTCAAAATACTCTCCGAACTCAGGGAAGAATTTTACGGAAAGGTGATGTTTATCTTCCAACCCTCCGAAGAGCATTATCCCGGAGGAGCGATCACGATGCTAAATGCAGGAATTTTCAAAGACATAAAGCCGTCTAAAATCTTCGCACTTCACACAACGCCCGAAATGAACACCGGAACAATAGGCATGAAAGAAGGAAAATACATGGCATCCACCGATGAGATTTACATAGAAGTCAGAGGAAAAGGCGGACACGGTGCTACACCCGAACTGAACGTCGATCCGATAGTCGCGGCCTCACACATAGTCATCGCACTCCAAACCTTAGTCAGCCGAAACGCCAATCCGACAATGCCGACCACCTTTTCGGTAGGACGATTCATCGCCGAAGGACGCACAAACATCATTCCGTCAAAGGTAGATCTTGAATGCATAATCCGCACCTTCGACGAACAATGGCGAAAACAAGCCCACAAAAACATACATCGCATAGTCGAAAACACAGCACAGGCTTTCGGAGCGACGGCAGACGTTTTCATCGATCACGGATACCCTTTCGTGTACAACGATCCTGACTTGACGAGAACGAGCAGGGCATTGGCAGAAGAATATTTGGGAAAAGAAAAGGTCGCAAACATCGACATGAGAATGACAGCCGAAGACTTCTCTTATTTTGCCCAAAGAGTACCCGCATGCTATTTCCGTTTGGGAACGCGAATCGAAGGAAAACCGATCACAAACCTGCATACGGCAAACTTCGACGTCGATGAACGATGTCTTGAAGTCGGTATGGGACTCTCAGCTTTCCTTGCAATCAAATCATTGGAAGAATAGTTGGCGGTTGTCTTGCTTTGAGCGGTGAGAAATGAGCTTTGAGCGGTGGGCAATGAGCTTTGGGCTTTTCTCTCGCAAAGACGCAAAGCCGCAAAGGCTTAGGTAAAAGGACGACAAGTCAACGAGACAACAAGACAACAAGATTTGCATACTTGCGGACTTGCAGTCTTGTTGTCTCGTTGTCTTCAGACTCTCGTCTGTCGTCTTTTCGCAAAAACGAAAACGAGCGTTCGCAAATGCAAAAGCAAGTCGAACGCTCGTCAAATCGGTTATATCATAGTGTATTTATGCTCTATCTTCGGATTAAGTTGGCTTTTACAAAACCTTATACGCTTTGTATTTTACGTAATACTTTCCGCTCCCGCTTGGACTGCTTCTTCTATAAGGACTACTACCATAACTATATACTACTACTTCAAAGTCATTAGAACGAGCCTCTTGTTTCCATATATATTCTTCCTTAGGCTGCAAATTGAATGTTTTGACGTCTATAACTTCATCACCATTTTTCTCAGATACTTTATGCAATTCTGCTTCTACAGAAACAGGAATACTGTTCATATTATAAAAAGAATAACCAAACCGTTCTTTGCTACCGTTGTAGTAAGTAGTTAGTTTTGTCTCAACACCTTTTACTTCTTGCAGTTGTCCGAAACTGACAATACTGCTTATCATTGCAATAAAAAAAATAACAAATGCTTTTTTCATGATTTAATACACTTTTATCCGTGTCGTGCGCAACCTTTAAGTTAAATATCAATTATCGTCTCGTCTGTCTTTCTTAATTTCACCGGATTCCCTTCCAAATTGAACGGTTACATACTTTTCATTTCCCTTTGGCACTTTACCTGGCCATGCATACACATACTTTGTTTCGTTTTTTTTGCATCTTATCGTACTATTATAATAATCACTTACTCTTTTACCAGAATAGGAAAGATACCATTCAAACGAATAAGAAGTTATGTAACTCACTCCATCGTAAGGATCATTGTTATTTGTATTGTTTAATTTTACCAGATAAGAGCCATCACTTTGTGGTTGTATTAAATCCACATTTATTCCCCGAGATGATGAACGAGTATTATACTCCGCTCCTGCAATATTCAAACCCTTATAAGCCTGAGCTTTCAATGATAAATTACCGATTGGCAATAATGCCACAGCAATTAAAATAAATAGTCTTTTCATAAATCTACTTATTTAATTTGTTTACCGATTTTTTTAATTACTTTGCCCAAGTTCCAAAGGCGATACAATTTTTTGAGATTTGATTTAAGGGAATAGGAACCCTGACTTAAAGGCATAAAAAAGTCGTGGAACTTTTTTCTTATTGATTATATGAGGTTCTGGACTACCTAACACATCTAACAAGTAAAGCCCACGATATTACTCGTGAGCGTTTACTGCTTTACTAAGATGTGTTTTAATGAAATTGTCCAGATTTCATATAATCAAGTATAAGCAAAAACGCTTTAATATGTCGTATTAAAATACTAAGTCGTTATAATAAATCTTCTGTTTGCCGTTTCCTCCTTTTTTAAGTTCGTTTCTAAATTCGGCGACAAAGATATAAAAACTTTCTTACACGACAAAATTTTTTCTCGCAAAGTTCGCGAAGGACGCAAAGGAAGTTCCACGAATCACGCGAATTTGCACGAATCTTTTTTGTGAGCTTTGAGGAATTTTCAAGCAACTTTCGGCTCGCTTCTCACTGCTCATAGCTCATTGCAAACAAGGTTTGCGGACTTTGCGTCTTTGCGAGAGACTCCTGAATCTTACTCTCAAATTTTTACCACTTATCGGTACTGGTAGTACCACTTACTGATACTGGTAGTATCACTAACTGGTACTGGTAGTACCGCTTACTGGTACTGGTAGTATCGCTAACTGGTACTGGTAGTACCGCTTACCGGTACGGACAGTACCAATAAGCTGAATTTTTTTGATACTGCGTTTAGGTATTTTTTGCCTTACTTTGGCTGTTGGGAATCGGCGTTTGGCTTTCCTCTCGCAAAGTTCGCAAAATCGCAAAGAGTTTCCACGTATCACGCGAATTTACACGAATCTTTTCATTTCGGCTTTGGGCTTTGAGCAACGAGCTTTGAGCCTTGAGTTGTGGGCTTTGAGGATTTTTAAGCAACTTTCGGCTCATTGCTCTCTGCTCATAGCTCATTGCAAACAAGGTTTGCGACCTTTGCGTCTTTGCGAGAGAAAAATACATGCAGATTCGCGAGATTCGTGGAGAAACCTGCGAGATACGCGGAGAGTGTTTACGCTATCAGGTCTTTGACCAATTCGCTCATAAGGTTGCCTGCTTTTGCCACGCCTTGCAATACTTCTTCGTGGGTGCAGTCTGCTATGTCTGTTTCTTTGAATACGTTGCTTATAACGCTCATTCCGAACACTCTCATCTGCGAATGCGATGCGACAATCACCTCGGGAACGGTGCTCATCCCTACTGTGTCGGCTCCGATCGTTCGAAAGAATTTGTATTCGGCAGGTGTCTCGAAGCTCGGACCGCTTGTGCCGACATAGACTCCTTCTTGCAATTTGATGTTTCTTGCTTTCGCTATCTCGTGAGCTTGTTGCAGGAGTTTTTTGTCGTATATCGTGCTCATGGAAGGAAATCTTGTGCCGAGTCTTTCGTCATTCGGTCCGATTAAAGGGTTGGGCATTAAATTGATATGGTCGTTTATAAGCATTATGTCGCCGACTTGATACGCCGGATTGACGGCTCCCGATGCGTTGGTAACGATTAACAACTCCACTCCCAAGGCTTTGAACACTCTGATCGGGAATGTAACTTGTTGCATGCTGTATCCTTCGTAGTAATGAAAGCGTCCCTGCATACAGACAAGTTGTTTGTCGCCTATTTTCCCAAACAATAGTTCTCCCTTATGCCCTTTGACGGTCGAGAGAGGAAAGTTCGGTATGTCTTTGTAGGCGATTCGGGTTTCTATCTCGATGTTATCGGCAAAGTTTCCCAAGCCGCTGCCCAATATAACGGCGGTTGTGGGTCTGATTGCGGTATGTTGCTTTATGTATTCGGCTGTTTGGTTGATTTTATCGTACATAGGTCTTCTTGTATTTTGGTTTTGATTGTTTCATTGCTTTGAGAAAAAAGGCTGACCTCTATTTCTATCGGCAGGACATAAAGGTCGGGGTGAAAGTCATCAAGTTTGCTTGCGTCCTTTTCGGTTGTCAAAAGTATGGAATCGGGTTTGCGTACTTTGTTGTAACGTTCGAGTATTCGCTCACGGTCTTTGGAGTTGAAAGAATGATGATCGTCAAATGTCAGGGTTTGAATCAGCGTGCTGCGTTCTTCGATATATTTTCTTATGTGTGCGTTATTGGATATTCCGGTAAAGAGTACGACGCTGCGGTTTTCGAGTTCGATTGTTTCGCTCTTGTTTCCGATTCGGTAAGGTGCTTTATAGACTATGTTGGAAAAGAATATCCGTTGCCCGACACGGGGTTTGAGTTTTTCGACAAAGCGTTTCTTGTCTTCAAAATTCAAGGGCGGACATTTGGTAACGACGATGTAATCTGCTCGCTTAAAGCCTCGACGGTATTCTCTGAGCAATCCGAACGGTATGACTTTGTCTGAAAAGAACGGACGATTGTATTCGGTCAGCAGAATATCGATGTCTCTTGCCGTATAGCGGTGTTGGAAAGCGTCATCGAGCAATATGAGATTTATTTCTTTGTTTCGTTCCGCTGATTCTTGATTTCGTTCGATTGATTCTTGATTTTGTTTTTCTATTTCTTTGATTGCGTAATTGCGGTCTTCGCACACGACAAACATCACTTCGGGAAATTTTCTTGCCATTTGCAAAGGCTCATCTCCAAACGTCTCTGCACTACCCTCGGGATTGACAACAAAAAAACCTTTCGTCTTTCTGCCGTAGCCTCTCGAGACAACAGCGATGTTAAACGAAGATGAAAATGTTCTCAATAAGTATTCGACAAAAGGAGTCTTACCCGTACCGCCTGCTTTCAAGTTACCGACACTCAGAATGGGGATATTGTGGCGTTGGGTCTTCAATATACCTTTATCAAACAAGACATTGCGAATATATGTTATCAATCCGTACATGGCAAGCTTATCAATTGCAATTGTTTACCCAGAGATATAGTCCGTCGAAGAAGGTACAATAAGTGTAAAGCAGTCGTCGGGCTTTGCTTCCTTCGAGTGGGGAGCCGTCAAAGCAGATATATTGCGACCCACACTTGGGACAGCACAACAAAACGTCGTTTGTCTCGTCCACTTCCAACTGTCCATGACAATCTTTCGCCACACAAGTACGCTCAAATGCGATAAACTCGTCCCAATTCTTACGAAAAACGACAACGCCTCTTGCTCCGCCTTCGAAATATTCCCATCCGCGATTTCCGTAATTGAGATTGAAATACTCAGAACTTTCAGGGTCGATATAGAAATTGACGTATGCATAATCCGGATAGTCATCTTCGCAAGATGAAAGCAAGAATATGCATACGCCAATCAAGAAAACAAATATCTTTCTCATCAAAAGACAAACGTTATTCCACACTGTATATTGTTGTAAGGCAGACATCGCCCACCATTTTGAGAGTTCGTTTGTCTATGTGCCTCATATCATCTTCCATAGTGTGCCAATAAGGGAAGAATCCGCCCATCAAATCATTTTGAACAATGTCTATCATCGGTATCTTGGCGTAAACATTCACCCAAACATGATCATCCATTATCGGATAGGTCTTTTCGCTTACAAAAACATCGGAAAAACCTTTTTGAGAAGCTATTTCCCAGACCTTATTCATTATTCCCGAAGCATAGCTCATCGACTGAGCTTCTTTGGTAAAGCGGGGTGATTCGTACCCAACCATATCTAATAAAATTCCATAGTCGGCATGATAGAACGGAATGTGAGTATTTTTTGACCAATGTTGAGAGCCTAAACACCAATCGCTTTGATCTTCCACCACCTCTTCTGCCCAATCAGGCGTTCCTTGGTCTTCCAAATCGAAAAGCACTATATCCAATCCTTGAGAGTTCGCTTTGGTTTTGAAGATACGGGCAATCTCCATCAAAACGCCTACTCCACTCGCACCATCGTTTGCTCCGATAATCGGTTTCTTGTGATTTGCCACATCGGGATCTTGATCCGCCCAAAGGCGACTGTCCCAATGTGCTCCCAAAAGAACTCTGCTTGTCGCATCTTGATTAAACGATGCTATAATGTTTCGTCCGCTTACCTGCGTTCCGTCCCATAAAGTTGTGGAAAATGGTTGCACGTAAACCGTATCGGCATATTGCATCATGAAATCTATTATGTAATCTCCGCATTCTTGAGCGGCTTTGCTGTTTGGCGTTCTCGGTCCGAAATCACATTGGTTCTTCACATAGCAATAAGCACTGTCGGCATTGAAGACGGGAATCTCTATCTTGTTGTAGTCGATAGAATCCGCCACAGATATGCTTTGCTTTTTGCATGAGCAGAAACAAACAACGCAAACCAAAACCAAGGGCAATAATATTCGAAAACAATTTTGTCTTTTCATATCTCGGTAACAGATGTTAAAGGTTTGTTTAATCCATTGTCCAACTTGCTCCGTCCTTACCGTCTTTGATTGTTATGCCTGCCTTAGACAATTCATCTCTGATAAGGTCGCTTTTTGCCCAATCTTTGTTTGCTCTTGCTTCAGAACGAAGAGATAAGATTACATTCATCAACGATTCTATGATATTGAGAGAGTTGTCGGTTTGTTCGCCTTTCATTCCCAATATGTCATTGAATACGATTGCGAAATTCTCTTTCAAAGCGTCTTTGTCTGCTTGCGATATTGTTTCTTTCTTATCTGCAACAAGGTTTATCAAACGACAAATCTCAAACATATTGGCTATCGCAACCGGAGTATTGAAATCATCGCACATTGCTTCAACACACTTTTTGAAGACTCCATCAAAATCTACGCTTGTCTTGTCTGCAACAGGCAAAACGTCAATCTTCTTTTGTGCTTCAAACATTTTCTTCATTCCCTTTTCGGCTGCCGCTAAGGCTTCATTAGAGAAATCCAATGTTGAGCGATAATGTGCTTGCAAAACGAAGAAACGTATCGTCATCGGGCTGTATGCTTTATCCAATTTCTGATGATTGCCGGAGAAAAACTCACTTAGAGTTATGAAATTGCCAAGGCTCTTACCCATCTTTTGACCTCCGATTGTTATCATATTGTTATGCAACCAATATTTGGCAGGTTCGCAATCGAAAGCACAGACTGATTGAGCTATCTCACTTTCATGGTGAGGGAAAAGCAAATCCAATCCTCCTCCATGTATGTCAAA
This sequence comes from Candidatus Onthomorpha sp., assembly GCA_045577535.1. GTDB lineage: Bacteria > Bacteroidota > Bacteroidia > Bacteroidales > P3 > Onthomorpha. Next base: position 33,497 of record JAZNIO010000046.1, read on the forward strand.
TTGTTTTCCCAAGTATTTTCGGCTCATCGCAGTACACTCCAAATGCCATCCGGGAAAGCCATCACTCCATGGAGATGGCCATCGCATTATATGTTCCGGCGATGCCTTCTTCCATAATGCAAAATCGGCAGGATTGCGTTTTTCACTCTGTCCGTCCAATTCTCTTGTATTGGCAATCATTTCATCAATAACACGATTGGAAAGTATGCCATATTTATGTGTGTCATTATTGTATTTTATCACATCAAAATAAACACTGCCATTGCTTTCGTAAGCATAACCTTTATCAAGCAATGTTTGCACTATCTCTATCTGTTCGATAATGTGTCCTGTGGCATGCGGTTGTATATTCGGACGAAGGACATTCATGGAATCCATTGCGTCAAGATATTTCTTTGTATAAAATTGAGCAATCTCCATAGGCTCCAATTGTTCCAATCTTGCTTTTTTCTCAATCTTGTCTTCACCATTATCGCTATCGTTTTCCAAGTGTCCGACATCGGTAATGTTTCTGACATATCTTACTTTGTATCCCAAGAATTGAAGAAAGCGGTAAATGGTATCAAAAGTCAAAGCAGACCTTGCATGACCTAAGTGAGCCTCTCCATAAACGGTTGGTCCGCAAACATACATTCCGACAAACGGAGCATTAAGCGGTTGAAACTCTTCTTTCTTTCTGGACAATGTATTATAAACCGTAAGTTTCTCTTTATTGTCTATCATAATCTATATCTTTTATTTATTCTCTATTTTTATCTTTCTAACCATCAATCCTATGCAAAGACTCGCTATAATCATGACAAGAATTACAACGTTTATGATATCTGTTATACAAAGATTGACAGGAAAACTATCTATCACAAATCCGCTCGAACCTATTTTGATTAAACCGAATTTTTGTTGCACAAGACAGAACAGACTTCCCAAAAGCAAACCTGAAATGCAACCTATGCCGCTCATGATTAAGCCTACCATGAAAAAAATCTTTCTTATGTTTCCGTTAGTCGCCCCCATGGAAGATAAGATCTTTATATCATTCTTTTTAACCATTGCAAACAGAGACACTGCTCCCATAACGTTAAAACTTGCTATGAAAATTATGAAACTCAAAATAAGATACACCGCAAGTTTTTCTGCTTTCACTATTTTGAAATAAATAGGATCTTGTTCAAAACGGTTTTTTGCGATCATGTCCTTTGGCAATATCTCAATTATTCGTTCTTTGACCTCATCTACATCTTCATCATCTTCGACCGAAACATGAATACTGCTTATTCTATCTTCTTCATAATCCAATAATTCTTGTGCAAACCGCAATGGAACAAAAGCCACGTCTGCGTCCATGTCGCCTGCGGTCATGAAACTGCCGGAATATAACGCCTTATTCTGATTAAGATTCTCTTCAGGAACAAAAGAAAGTGATGAGTTGTTTTTCGGACTGTAAAAATGCAACATCAGATTCATTTTTTCCGCATTTTTTCCTATTCCGAAATCGATCGTAAGAGACAAACCTAAAACTGTCTTGGGTTCAACTGAAGTTCCGAGCGAAAATGTTCCTATTCTCATTGTCGAATCTATGGAATTTAATTTAACGTAATCGTCCGTTGTCCCAATCATTTTTACAATCGTCTGTTTGTCTGCAAAACTCATCAGAACTGTTTCGCTGACAACATGTACACAATTCTCAACTCCGACAACACCTGTTATCTTTTCTGTATTTACATCGTTCAATGAAAAGCTCTTACCTTTCTGACTCTCGATTATTATGTCAGGGTTTGAAAAAGCCAACATTCTCTCTGCTACGTCGGTAAAGCCATTGAATACACTGAGAACTATGATCAATGCCATGGAAGCAACCCCTATGCCGACAAGCGATATAATCGAAATGATATGAACCACATTCCAATTTTTCCTTTGAAAGAAGTATCGCAGTGCAACAAATTCGGGGAAATTCATACGCCTATTCTTTAAGCAGTCTCTCTATATTGTCGCTATAATCCAAGCTATCGTCTATAAAGAAACTTAAAGCCGGAATGATTCTCAACTGATGTCTTTCCAGAGCTGCCAATTTCATTCTCAAGAATGTTTTGTTCTTATCTATCAATTCAAAAATATCTTCGGTCTTCGTGCCTCCGAGAGCGAAAATACTTACATACACTTTGGCAATCGACAAATCCGCCGATACTCTTACCCTTGTCGGAGTAATCATTGCCCCATTAAACAAATTTTTTGCCTCAGATTGGAAAATCAATCCCATATCCTTCTGTATCAATCTGGCAACTTTCTGTAATCTATTACTATCCATATTTTGCAAAGGTACGAAAAAAATATCTGAATCAAAGAAAAAACAGAATCGAATCAAAGATTCGACAAAGTAAATCAAAGAATCAATAAAATGGTTTAAGGATTTATTTCACTCTTATTCTGATTCCCCACATACCCTTTGACATATCGCCATCCAAACCAAATGAGCGGATAAGTTCAAAACCGAAATTGGAAAATATATTGTCGATTCCAAAGCCCACTTCATAGTAAGGGGAGCATTCTCCGTATAAAGCTTTTCCGTAAATAAATTCATTCATTCTCCATTTTTTGAAAATGGGAATCACATCGCAAAACAATCCTCCGAAATTAAGTTGTGCAAACAGCTGAATGTACTCTTTTCGATAGAAATAATTGCTCCCATTCAACAGATTCATACCATAGCGGGAGGAAAACAAACCATAGGTATGTGATGGTGTGAAATAAAAATAGTGAGACGTGGTTCCAAAAATCTTTCCGCCTGACACTCGTGCATCAATCGCCATTCGCTTACCCAGGAACAATCTTTCTGCTGCGACAAATCCTACTTTGCTATACGAGTTTGAGTTATCGATCAATATGTTATGCGAAAAATTCACCGACACTTCGGTTGCAAGTGTCTGTAAACGTGAATTAAGAGACGAATTGCCCGATTTCTTTCTCTGAGGTTTGAAATAAGCTTCTGTTCCAAGACTTACATATCTGTATGGTTTGGAAAGATGCTCAACTATTTCGCCAAAAGAATAATACTTCTGTGAATATAAATCATTGAATTCCGCAAACGGAGAAATACCCACGCCAACGGGAAACTCGTATAAGTATTTGATTCCTGCCTCTCTTTTATAAGCGAGATAATAACTTGTATTCTTGTCCAAAAAATAGTACAAGGCATCGTAATTACCAAGATTAGGCATGTAGCTGTTGTCAGAATAATACACTGTAATAGTGTTTGCGGGAAAAGAATAAACGGATTTCGGTTTTCTTTTGAAATTAAAGGACGCAGATGCTGCATATTTCAATTTTTTATCATTGGTTCCGTATGCGACAAGCCAATCAAATGCCATTCTTTTACTAAATCCGGTATTCGTTCTGCCACTAAGTCGGAGTCGAACTCCTTCCAAAGGATTGTAACTCAAAAAATGTTCCAACGGCCCAAGGTCCAACGGTCCCAAACTTACATAATTATTTGTCAAAAGTCCTGCCATTCTATCTTGAACAAGCAATCTGCCCATTCTTTCCAAATCTCTTTGTGATATAGGCTCATAAGATACTTGTGAAAAGATTGTGCAACAAAGCGAAACTGCAAATAAAAAACTCGATATCTTTTTTCTCATAAATCAATACATGTTTTTAACAGCCAAAGCAGCTGTCGAAAATGCTATTTGCAAATTAAAGCCTCCCGTATCTCCATCAAAATCCAACACTTCGCCTGCAAAATATAATCCTTTCACCTTTTTGGATTGCATGGTACTGCAGTCTATTTGCGTCAAATCAACTCCGCCTTTGGTAACTATGGCTTCGTGCCACCCCATATCACCTATTATTTCGTCTTTGTTTGATTTCAAGTATTCTAAAATAAATTCTGCATTACCAACTCTTTGATTGAGTAGCTTGTATTCTTCTTTGCGTCTTTTCAGCCAATGCTTATAATCTTCCACAAGCTCTTTCGGCAACCACGCTCTCAAAACACTTTCAACACTTTGCCCTATCCGCTCTTGCAAAACTTTGATTATTTCCTTATGAACTTGCTCTTGACTTAATTTTGGTTTCATATCAACAGACACAAACAGCTTTTCTCCCTTGTAAATTCTTGTTGCGATCTTTCGATTCAAACGAAGAATAACAGGACCTGCCAATCCATATTCGTCCAAGTAAATATCACCGAAGTCTTTCTCTAATACATTATTGTTTTTGTCAAGTATTTTAACTTCCACATTGCGAACCATGTAATTTTGCAGTCTTTCTGGGTGTGCTCGTTTTGTTCTCAGTCCGACCAAAGCAGGCATCGTGGGTGTGATTTTGTGATTCGAGAGCTTTGCCAAGCGGATTCCGTCGCCGTTGGAACCTGTTGCAGGATAGGATTCGCCACCACAGCAAATCAAAACTTGATTTGCGTAAAATGTTTCTTTGTCTTGGCATTTTACTCCTTTGATTCGATTGTTCTCAATCAATAATTGCTCGACAGCCTTGTTGCAAAACAATCTTACGTTACTTGATTTTTCGATTCTTGATAAAAGAGTAAAGAAAACATCTATGCTTTTGCCGCTTTTGGGAAACACTCTTCGTCCTCTCTCTGCAATAAGAGGCAATCCCCATTTCTCAAAAGTTTTGACTGTATCCATATTTGAAAAAAACGAAAAAGCAGTTCTGAGATGCGTCTTTCCATTGGTACAGTGTGAAAGGAAGTCTTCTTTTTCGAAAGTATTGGTAAGGTTACATCTGCCTTTGCCTGTGATTCTCAACTTCAAACCCACTTGCTTCATTTTCTCCAATACGAGGACAGATTTATTGCATCCTGCCAGCAAAGCTGCTGACATCAATCCCGAAGCACCACCTCCGACGATTATTACATCGAAAAAATTCTTCCTATCTTTTTGACTCATATCCGAAATTTCGTAAGTCTCTTTCACTATTTCGCCAGTCCTTTTTAACTTTAACCATCAGTTCCAAGAAACACTTCTTTTCGGTAAATTCTTCAATATCTTTTCTCGCTTCTATCCCAACTCGTTTTATCATACTGCCATTCCTGCCTATTATTATCTTTTTCTGACTTTCTCTTTCAGTGAAAATGACTGCACGAATTCTGTTCATCTGTTCGCTTTCCTTGAATTCTTCTACTGCAACTTCTGTTGAATATGGTATCTCTTTATCATAGGTAAGCAAAATCTTTTCTCTGATAATTTCACTGACTAAAAAACGCATGCTTTTATCGGTCAGCATGTCTTTATCATAGTATGCCGGTGATGAAGGCAAGTATGATTTTACCAATTCCATCACTCTTTCTATTCCCATCGAATGTAAAGCACTGCAAGGAACAATTTCGGCACGAGGAATCTCACTTTTCCAATGTTCGATCACCGATGCAACTTTTTCTTGTGAGGCAAGGTCTATTTTATTTATCACAACGACAACCGGGATGTTGCTTTTTTTAATATTTTCGTAGATTTCCTTGTTTTTAATCTCCTCCCCCATATCGGTAACCACCAAAAAAACATCTGCATCCGACAAAGCACCTTCGACTTGTTGCAACATACATTGCTGAAGTTTGTAATGCGGATTCAGTATGCCCGGAGTATCTGAAAAAACTATTTGAAAATCCTCTCCATTCACAACCCCCAAAATTCTATGTCTCGTCGTCTGACATTTGCGTGTGATTATACTTAATTTTTCTCCGACAAGAGCATTCATCAATGTTGATTTGCCCACATTCGGATTTCCTATTATATTTACAAAACCTGCTTTATGTTCCATCGAATAATATATTAAATTATGCCTTCGCTTATCAAATCATGTATATGAACGATTCCCAAATATCTTTCTTTATCATCGACAACCACCAATTGAGTTATGTGATATTGTTGCATGATATTGAACGCTTCTACTGCATAAGCGTCGGCGTTTATGCACTTCGGTGTTCTTGTCATTATGTTCTCGGCTTTCTGTGTACGGGTATCTATGACGTCTTTATTGTTCAGCATTCTTCTTAAGTCGCCATCGGTTATTATTCCCAAAACCCGATCGTTGTCTGTTACGACTGCACACCCCAAACGCTTGCTTGATATTTCTATTATGCTATCGGAGACAGACGTGTCTTTGCTTATGGTCGGTTTTTCATTTTTCGGATAAAGATCACTCACACGAAGATAAAGCCTTTTTCCGAGACTGCCTCCCGGATGATACTTTGCAAAATCATTTGCTGTGAAATTCCTACAATACAATAAACAAACAGCCAATGCATCTCCCATTACAAGTTGAGCAGTCGTGCTTGAAGTAGGAGCCAAATTGTTTGGACAGGCTTCTTTCTCCACAAAGCAGTTCACCTTTAAGTCTGCACTTTTAGCCAAATAAGAATCCGAATTCCCAACCATTGCAATCAATTTATTTCCTCTTGCTTTCAATAAAGGCACGAGCACTTTAATTTCAGGCGTATTGCCGCTTTTTGAAATACAAATCACGACATCATCGGGTTGAATCATACCTAAATCTCCGTGAATCGCCTCTGCGGCATGCATAAATATTGAAGGGGTACCGGTAGAATTAAGCGTCGCAACGATCTTACTTCCTATCAACGCACTCTTTCCTATTCCACTCACAACCACCCTTCCTTTACACGAAAACAGTAGTCTGATTACTTTTAGAAATTCATCATCCACATAATTCAGTAGATTTTCTATACATCTTAATTCAGTCCTAATTGTCTGTTTTGCTGTTTCTAAAATATCAAAATCGCTTTTCACTTTCAATGTTTTTTATCAAAAAATTTGTTCACTGCAAAAAAAGTTGTACCTTTACATACTCCAAACCACGTTTTTTTTGATTGGTTTGGGTGGCAAAGTTACGAATTATATCTAAATAAAGCTACATGTTGTTGAGCTGTTAAAACATTGATATATTATGGTGGACATAAATTCTGCATTGAAGAAATTGTTTGGTTTTGACAAATTCAAAGGAAATCAAGAGAAGATCATAAACTCTTTGTTGCAAGGAGAAAATGTTTTTGTCATCATGCCTACAGGTGGAGGTAAAAGTCTATGTTATCAACTACCGGCTTTGATTTCTGAGGGTACGGCAATAGTCATATCCCCGCTGATATCGCTGATGAAAAATCAGGTTGACTTTGTCAGAAGCGTAAGTACAGACCCTTCAATTGCACATTTTTTGAATTCTACTCTTAACAGGCATGAAATAGCTCAAGTAAGAGAAGATTTGTTGTCTCAAAAAACAAAGTTATTATATGTAGCCCCCGAATCACTTACAAAACCGGAGAATATAGAACTTTTTCAGAGCATAAAGATAAGCTTTTACGCCATAGATGAAGCTCATTGTATTTCCGAGTGGGGCCATGATTTCCGTCCGGAATACAGACGCATACACCCACTTATTCAAACAATTTCCGGAAATATCCCAATCATCGCACTGACAGCAACAGCCACTCCAAAAGTTCAGCAAGATATTTTGAAGAATCTTGAAATGCAGGAAGCCAAAGTTTATATCAGTTCTTTCAATCGTGCAAACTTATACTACGAAATACGCCCTAAGCCAAAAGATGAAATGTCTCTGAACAAGGAAATCATACAATTCATCAACCAACACAAACAACAAAGCGGTATCATTTATTGTCTCAGCCGCAAAAAGGTAGAAGAATTGACCGAAACTTTGGTTGTAAACGGAATAAAAGCCATGCCATATCACGCAGGTTTGGATGCAGCCTCACGAGCCAATAATCAAGATATGTTTATTCGGGAAGAAATCGACGTAATTGTTGCAACCATAGCTTTCGGAATGGGAATAGATAAACCGGATGTGCGTTATGTGATCCACTATGACATGCCTAAAAGCCTTGAAGGCTACTATCAGGAAACCGGACGAGCAGGACGAGACGACGGAGAGGGAATCTGCCTTGCTTTTTACGCCGAAAAAGACATGGAAAAACTTGAAAAATTTCTAACCGATAAGCCTGTCGCTGAAAGGGAAGTCACACAACAACTCATCGATGAGACAATTTCTTATGCCGAAAGTTCACAATGCAGACGCAAAACCTTATTGAAATATTTCGGAGAGGATTATGAACAAGAAAATTGCGGTAACTGCGACAATTGTGTGCACCCTAAACCACTTATTGAGGCGACCCAATCCGTCAAAGATTTTATTGAGACCGTTATAGAAACAAAAGAACAATACAAAACTGCATATATAATAAAGATATTATTGGGAGAGATTACCGCAGAGGTAAAAACAAACGGTCATCACAAAGCAGATTTCTTCGGAATGGGAAAAGAATATCCCGAAACCTTTTGGAAAGCCGTTGCAAGACTATGTATAATCAAAAATCTTTTGAGAAAAGACATAGAAAAGTATGGTCAATTGAAACTGACTCAAGAAGGAGCAGACTATCTCAAACGACCATTCCCATTGAAAGTGCCTGTAGATCGTGATTTTGAGGAAGAAGAACAAGAAGAAATGGCAACGCCAAGTGGAGCCAACGCTTCATCTGACCCGGTCTTGTATAACATATTGCGAGACATACGTCGACAAACTGCAGACAAAGAAGGAGGATTACCACCTTACGTAATCTTTGAGGACCGTTCGCTTATCGATATGTGCGTTCAATACCCCATCACAGAGGAAGAACTAAAAAATATCATAGGTGTCGGAGTCCATAAAGCACAAAAGTATGGCAAGCCGTTCATTGAAACAATTAAAAATTACGTTGAAACAAACAACATAACACGTCCTCAAGATCTTGTCATAAAATCAGTAGTCAACAAATCAGGAATAAAAGTCTTCATCATAAAAAGCATAGACAAGAAACTACCTCTTGAAAACATAGCCGAATCCAAAAACATGGACGTCGACGAACTTCTTACCGAGATAGAGAGCATTGTATCCTCCGGCACGAAACTTGATTTAAGTTATTACATTGAGGAAACCATCGATCCGGAACACCAAGAAGAAATAAACGAAGTGCTGATGGAAATGGAGACCGGCGATATTGACGAGATTCTTGAAGAACTCGGTGAAGATGAATACACAAGAGAAGAAGTCAGATTGATGAGAATACAATTCCTAACCAAGTACGGACAATAAGGTGGAAAGAATCGCAACACTCGGACTTTTAGACAAGACTCTGTCCCAAGCACCGCAACGACACAAAGTCATAATCACAGACAGCAACACCACGGATTGTTGCCTTGCTCACTTAATATACAATGTGGAAGCATTGTCTGAAGCACAAATAATAGAAATTGAAGCCGGTGAAAGTTCGAAGAACCTTGAAACATACGCCTCTGTAGTTGAAGCATTACTCGAACAAGGAGCAGACAAAGCCACAATGATAATCGCTCTCGGCGGAGGAGTGGTATGCGATCTCGCAAACTTCGTCGGAAGCACCTTCAAAAGAGGTGTAAGCACCATTCTGATACCCACAACCACCCTTGCAATGGTCGATGCCGCCATAGGAGGGAAATGCGGACTTGACATAGGAAACGTAAAGAACCAAATAGGAACCTTTCATCAAGCCGAGATGATCTGCATTGACACTTCGTTCCTCGAAACCCTTGATGAAAGGCATATAAAAGCAGGAGCGGCAGAAATGCTCAAAACATCGCTCGTTGCCGATAGAGTTTTGGCTGAAGAACTTTTGAAACTTTCTCCTGCTGAAATAGGAATTCGTAAAGATTTGATCAAACGTTGCATTCGTCTTAAGCAGGCTGTGGTTCGCAAAGATAAGTTCGACCGCGGTGAAAGACAGATTCTGAATTTCGGACACACAATCGGACATGCTTTGGAAAGCCTTGCAATGGAAGAAAATCGAGATTTATATCACGGAGAAGCCGTTGCAAACGGAATGTATCATACCTTGAATCTTTCCGACACTCTTTGCAAATACGACAGAGAAAGAATACAAAAATATATCAAAGAAAACTATCCGATCGAAGAAATCTCTGAAAAACTGCCCCAACTTTTGAATTACATGAATGCCGATAAGAAAAACACCAACGACAAATACAACTTTGTACTGCTCGAATCCATAGGCAAAGCCTCCATCGGAAACTCTTTTAACATGGAACAGATATACGCAAAATTCAATCGATAAATCAGCATCACAGATTGTATTTTATAGTCTCATGCCAATTTATTTGTTTATCTGAGTCTATGACACAATGTCTGCTTTTCAGTGTTCTGCAAATCTGAAAAAGAGTTCATGATTATTTATTTGACACGCCCGAATCTTCGTTTCATCAATTTGTTTCCTTATTTGATTTTTCGTTATTTCTAATGCATTTACATATAATATCTTATTTATTAAAATAAATATTGTACTTGATACTTTTTGCCAATACAATAAATTAACGTACCTTTGCAGGTTCAAACAAATAATTAATTAACAAACAAAAGAGTATGAAAAGATTAATTTCTTTGGTGATGGCATTAGCCCTCACTTTGCAATTGTCAGCTCAGATGACAGTTGTGATCGGGGATAGTACTTCTACAGAAATGCAGAAGCACTCTCCGGCAGAATTCTACTACACCCACTCTTATTCACAAACCATCTATACCGCCTCAGAGCTGGGCTTCGCTGGCGAAATCTCTGCAATAGGGTATTATCATGATGGTGTGAATTATCAAAACGGTACTGTTAAAATCTACGCAAAAGAGGTAACAGAATCGGAAACCACTTCATTCTTGCCTACAGAAGGCTTCGTTCTTGTCTATTCCGGTGTAATGCCATTGACACAAGGATGCGTGATGTTGAATTTATCGCAACCTTTTGTTTACTCAGGCTCCGGAAATCTCGCAATCATATTCATTCGCGAGGGAACAAGTTACCAAAACAATCACAACTTTATTTCCACAAGCGGGGTTTCATTGTATGCTTGCAATGATGATGACCCGTATAGTATTTCAAATCCTCCCGGATGGCCATCACAGACAGCCAGACCTGTAACAAAATTCGAATATACCATTCCTGAGGGCTATTGTTACCCTCCTACAGAACTTACCGCTTCAAACATAACCGCAAATAGTGCCATCATAAGTTGGACAGGTCATGAATCATCTACAAACTTCGGAGTTGCCTATAAAAAAACTTCAGAAACAGATTGGACTATTGCAACTGAGAACACTATTGATACATATTTGACTCTGACCAACTTGGATTCTTATACAGAATACCAATTCAAAGTTTGGAGCATCTGTCCTGAAGACAACAGCATCGAAAAAACCTTTACATTCGTTACTCTTCCTACCGCGGACAATTTCATCGGTGTCCCATCTGTTGAAACCTTTGATGATATTGAATCAATCTCCACTTGGATTGTTGAAGACGCAGGAGCCGCATCGAAATGGTGCATCGGAAACGCTATAAACAACACAAGAGACGAGAACGATGTGATTACAGAAGAAGGCGGTGCCCTATACATCAGCAATGATAACGGAGAAACAAACGCTTGGAGTGGTATCACTTCCGCTTTCACAACTCACGTTTACACATTGATAAACATAGAGGAAGGAAATTATTATTCAATGTCTTTCGACCATAGATTAAACGTAAGCAGTACCTATACACAAATATCTTTGGTGCCTTTGAATTATGATTTCACCAATGCATTGCCGAATAATGAGTATAAAATCGATACAGTTAAATATTCCGGAAATGATTGGCGTAATGTTTCCGTTGTATTTCCACAAGATATAACACCGGGTGCATACAAATTGGTTTTCTCTTGGTATAAGGGCTCTTATGGAACAGGAGAACTTCCTGCAGCAATAGATAATGTGAACATCACTTCAACAAGTTGTGCAACCGCATCTGATATAAGCACAAACTTTACTGATGAAGGAAATTCAATCACAATGTACATAACAGTGAATGACATATTGAATGACAACGCTGAGTACTTGTTTGAATACAAATTAGGTAATGAAACAGAATGGAACTCTATCCAAGAAGCATCTCCTATATCCATTGAAGACTTGCCATACAACACAAAACTGACTTACAGAGTTACCGCTATGTGTTTCGGAAATGAACCTGCAATACCTTCTGATGAGTTTGTTACTTTCACTCCTTGTGGTGTGATTTCCGAATTCCCTTGGACTGCAGACCTTTCTGACTGGATTGCTCCTGCAGAGGGTTCCTCAAATACTTTTAGAAATGCTCCCGTATGCTGGTTTAATCTAAATGGTGGTGGAGCAGGTTTTTATTTCACAAATAACACACAATCAAATACTATTTTGAAGTATTACGGTGCTTATGGCACAAGTACGACTCAATTCAGTGACTGGATGATTCTTCCTGCTTTCGAATTTACGGCAGGAGAGCGTATAACATTTAATTATTTTCTAAATGACTCTTATTATCCTGGGGTTCCAAAGCCTCATATCGATATTTTTGCATGTAATATAGAAGAATCGGATTTTGTTTATCCTTCAGACACTTCTCGTTTTGTACTCGTAAATACGATATATAATCCGGACCTTACAACAGAACCAAGTATTGCGGAAGTATCTTTGGCAGAGCTTAGCGGCACTTATCGTCTTGCTTTCGCGATCAGAGAATGTTCTCAATCGTTCCATATAGCAGATATTTCGATTTCAGAAATTCCAAGCTGCCCTGATATTTATGGATTCTCTGCTTCACTTGCAGATGTTGACGCAGTGAATATTTCGTATTCAACAAACAATATTACGGAAGAAGGAGTTATTGTTGCGTATTCAGAAGCTGAAGAAGGCGTTGCTTTCGATCCGACTGCTGCAACAACGATAACAATACCCGCAGACGCAGAGTTGCCATTTGTAGTTGATGGTTTGGAAACTGGAATCACTTACAACTTTGCAGTACAACAAGCATGTGACGGAGCATGGAGCGAAACCATAACAATAACAACTCCTATAGTTTACCCGGTTCCTTTCTCTGCAACATTCGATAATGAAGAAAGCACCCCTGTTGTAATTATCGAATCAGACAATACAACAAACAATTGGTTCATAGGTACGGCTGAAAACAACACAACGGGTGTTGAAAACGGAGGAGCTTTGTATGTAAGTAACAACAACGGAACTACAGCAGGATACACCAATAATGTAGTGACAGAAGCTACAGCATCAATAGCCTTGTATTTCGAAGAAGGAGCCGAATTCGACATCTCGTTTGATTACAAAGTCGGTGGTGAATCCGGACCTTATGACTACTTGAATGTATATTTAGTTCCTTTCGGAGAAGAACTTTCCGATGAATATCTTTTAAGCGATAAATTGCGTAGCACTTCTAATCAATGGAGAGCAGACACAATTACGAAATCTGCTTTAAGAGGAAACTTCAACTTGATTTTCCTTTGGATTAATGATTATGGCGCTGGAGTTGCCCCAGGTGCTATTGTAGATAATGTAAAGGTTGAATCGAGAGCTTGTACCGGTGGAATAGGAACAGAATTTTCATTTGAAGAGGGTGCCGACGGTAATTTACTTGTTGTGGATATAGAAGATAATGTTAATGATTCTCCAACCTACACAATAAGATACAAGAATCAATCTGCATCAGAATATAACGAAATACCGGATCTTACTGCTGCCGATTTCCCTTACGAAATAGATGACAATATTACTTTCAACACTACCTACAATATTCAAGTCGTTGTTATATGCGGAGGAGAGAACATGCCGGCTGAAACACACAACTATACTACACCTTGTGGAAGAGAAATTCTTCCTTGGTCGGAGGATTTTACCGAAGATCCGCTTATAACCGCTTGTTGGGAACAAAAAAGCTTGCTTCTTCCTGCAAATGGTCTTGTTGATTATGAAGATTTGAATGAGGCTTATATTTGGGGTAGAGGAACAAGAACCTTTAATGGTGAAGTCGTTCAAGCTGCCAAAGCAAATGTATGGGGTGCAAACGTACAACATTGGCTTATTACTCCTATAGTTGACATGAACGATGCCAACATCTATCAGATTTCTTTCGATATTGCATTGACAGATTACAACAACACAAATCCACCGGAACAACCATCTCCTGATGATAAGTTGATAGTATTTGCTTCTACTGACGGAGGGGCTACTTGGGATCTTGAAAATGCCCTTGTTTTTGCAGATGGAGATGAAGATACAGAACATAACTTCTCATCATTCTCAAATACATTCCAACGTTATTCGTTCAAACTTGTCGATAGCGAAAACAACCCACTTTCAGGCAATGTAAGATTTGCGTTCTATGTAGAAAGCACTATTGAAAATGCAGATAATGATTTGTGGATTGACAATATTGTTGTCGACCAATGGAGCGTTTGCCCTACTCCATACAACTTGGAAGTGAATAATTCAAGCATAACATCTTCTTCTGCAACGTTCTCATTTGCTTCAATGCAGGCAGAAAATTGGGAATATGTGATTTTGGAAGGAGAAAATGCTGATCCGGAAACGGGAACGCCTGTTGCAATCTTTACAACTCAAAATATAGAAATTTCAGATTTGAGTTCATTAACTCTTTACACACTTGCAGTAAGAAGTGTTTGTGGAACAGATGTAACATCTAACTGGATAACAACAACATTCACAACACTGCCTTCAGCTGTTGCCGTTCCTTATCAGACATCTTTCGAAGATGAAAATGATGCATTGGGATGGATAAGCACATCTAACACAAGCAACACTTGGGTTATTGGTACTGAAACAGCGGCGGAAGAAGATGAAACTTCTGCTTATATTTCCAATAATGGCACAAGCTATGCTGCTTCATCAAGTTATATTTCCACTGTAGCTCATATTTGGAAAGAGTTCTCGTTTGGAGAAACCGCAGAAAATTTTGAGCTTACTTTCGACTGGAAAGTACGTGGCAATACTTCTTCATCAGCATTCGACGGGGGTATTTCCGTACACCTTGTTGATGCAACAACATTGCCTGTAGACAATGTTTTGACAAATCCGATTGCACAGTTGTCCGGCTCTGATGATTGGCAAAATGCAAGAATCTATCTTGGCAATGTTACAGGAAACAAACGCTTGGTATTTACGGCAATCGGCTATAGAACAAACGATGAGTTGAGTGTGCCGGCTGCAATTGATAATATCAATTTATCTGTTGCTTCATGCGTTCCTATTCAAGCGAATTCCGTAGCCGTATCATCAATAACATCAAGTTCTGCAACAGTGTCTTGGATTGATACAGATGAGACGCATACATCTTGGAACGTATACTACAAAAAAGAAACTGAGAGTGCATACACATCTGTTATAGCAACATCTGCTTCAATCGAACTTACAGAACTCGATGATGCAACTACATACTACGTATATGTTACAACAGATTGTGGTGAAGAAGAATCAATAGCAAGCGATACCATAACATTCTTAACAGAATGCAATCCGGTATCTGCTTTCCCTTATCACGAAGGATTTGAAAACAGCATCGCTTTGTGTTGGAGCACAGAGATAATATCCGGAACTGCAAATTGGGTAATGGAAGATCAATATGTAGGAGGAGACTTTGCTCTTCCTGCCGAAGGTGAACAATTCATTCAATACAAAGTAGGAACAGATGGACCTTCTGCAAGATTGATTTCTCCTGTATTTGATTTGACAACATTAACTACCCCTTATCTGAAATATGATTACTTTATGAAATCATGGAGTGGGGATCTTGATGAATTCAAAGTTCAATACAGAACAAGTGAAACGGCAGAATGGACAGATTTGGTTCATCATACCACATCCGTTAGTGCATGGACAAATGACTCTTTGGCATTGCCTAACCCATCTGCAACTTATCAAATTTCCATTTTGGCAATTTCTCACTATGGATATGGAATTGCGATAGACAATCTGTTCGTTTATGATCCTAATGCAACGATAGAGATCGTCGCTCCTGTTGTTACAACATTGGCGGCAACGGAAATCACACACGAAAGTGCAACATTGAATGGTACAATCACAGCAGGCAGTGAGACAATCACAGCTCAAGGATTCATGTACAAAGCAAGCACGGCAGCTGATTGGACAACTGTTAACGCAACAGGTGAAACAATGACGGCAACTCTTACTGCTTTGACTGCTGAAACAGAATACACATTCAAAGCATTTGCAACTACAGCCACAGGTACTGTTGAAGGCGAAACAATGACCTTTACAACAACTGCAGCACCAATAGTTGTAACACCGCCAACAGTAGCTACTCTTGCAGCAACGGAAATCACACACGAAAGTGCAATATTGAATGGTACAATCACAGCAGGCAGTGAAGAAATCACAGCACAAGGATTCATGTACAAAGCAAGCACAGCAGCAGATTGGACAACCGTTAACGCAACAGGTACAACAATCACTGCAACACTTACAGCTTTGACTGCTGAAACAGAATACACATTCAAAGCATTCGCAACTACAGCCACAGGTACTGTTGAAGGTGAAGCAATGACATTCACTACTACTGCAGCACCAATAGTTGTAACACCGCCAACAGTAGCTACCCTTGCGGCAACAGAAATCACACACGAAAGTGCAGTATTGAATGGTACAATCACAGCAGGCAGTGAAGAAATCACAGCACAAGGATTCATGTACAAAGCAACTGCGGCAGCAGATTGGACAACTGTTAACGCAACAGGAACAACAATCACTGCAACACTTACAGCTTTGACTGCTGAAACAGAATACACATTCAAAGCATTTGCAACTACAGCCACAGGAACAGTAGAAGGCGAAACAATGACCTTTACCACAACTGCGGCACCAATAGTTGTAACACCGCCAACAGTAGTTACCCTTGCGGCAACCGAAATCACCAATGCGACAGCAACTTTGAAC